>NZ_JBHVPB010000007.1:0-442415 GCF_042887565.1 Paenibacillus sp. NPDC057934 | reverse complement strand
AAGACCCCTTGAAGACGACGAGGTAGATAGGTTGGAGGTGGAAGTGCAGTAATGCATGGAGCTGACCAATACTAATCGGTCGAGGGCTTATCCTATATGTAGAACGCAGATTCGTTTCGGATTCAGTTTTCAGGAATCAAGTAATAAGAGATGGAGTCCTAGTGGCTTATATTTCGAAAACTTGTGTTCAGCATTTGGCGATGCTGAGACCTGTATAATGCATTTGTACCGCAAATGCCCGTTTGGTGGCGATGGCGGAGGGGTTCCACGCGTACCCATCCCGAACACGACCGTTAAGCCCTCCAGCGCCGATGGTACTTGGACCGAAGGGTCCTGGGAGAGTAGGACGCCGCCAAGCACTAGACCACTGTTGAATTTTCAACAGTGGTCTTTTATTTATTTCAAAGTAATTAGAGACTTGTTCTCAAGATAAATTTAGATTTCTGGGTTTATGGTCAAGGGAAACGTAGAATACCCTTAAATAGCACATGATTAATACCCCAAAAGTGACCTTCGGGATCAACGATTTGGTGCAGGTTTAATTATTCTGTGCTATTATATTTTGCCTCTGGATGTGTAGGCACGATTATTGCTAACAAAGCCTTGCTAAGTCTGGAGTACTCTCATGAGATTTTGAAAAACAGATGGACAGCAGCATGTTATATTGTTTACTTCCTTACCCTAGAGATCTTGTTACAGCGATTGCGTTAGAGGGGGAGGAGAACCCCTCCTGACCTGTCCAGCATGTTCATAGAGCATTAGTGAGCGCTATGCCGATATCACGGTATCATGTGGCATATGACTTAATAGAAGCTCTATAAGCGGCTATGAGCTTGTAAGGGGGCATTACACCGATTGCTAAGCGTAATCACAGGGAGATCCAACGACAGATCTGAGGTGTTCTTGCAGTATTTAGAACGCAGTCTTGGCTCATGTATTATTGCTTAAAACGCTATATTAAATATTTTTTGAAAAAGTTGTTGCTATAATATAAAATGTATGATAAGATATTTTTTGTTGTCACAACAGCGAATGATGATATGGCCCGTTGGTCAAGGGGTTAAGACACCTCCCTTTCACGGAGGTAACAGGGGTTCGAATCCCCTACGGGTCACCAAAAAAAACTTGCATAATCTAAATGATTGTGATATAGTATAAAAGTTGCTTATCACATGGAGGCTTAGCTCAGCTGGGAGAGCATCTGCCTTACAAGCAGAGGGTCGGGGGTTCGATCCCCTCAGCCTCCACCATGCAACTTTGCTTTTAGGAAACAAGTTAATACTTTTTAATGACGCGGGGTGGAGCAGCCCGGTAGCTCGTCGGGCTCATAACCCGAAGGCCGCAGGTTCAAATCCTGCCCCCGCAACCAATTTTCATTCATGCAAATATTCCTGGAACCGTGGTGTAGTTGGCCTAACATGCCTGCCTGTCACGCAGGAGATCGCGGGTTCGAATCCCGTCGGTTCCGCCATCTTTTCTGCTTTAAAGTTGAGAAGTTGTATTTTGCAAGTATGAGCCATTAGCTCAGTTGGTAGAGCACCTGACTTTTAATCAGGGTGTCGAAGGTTCGAGTCCTTCATGGCTCACTTTATTTAAAGTGTGCCGAATGAAAATTACTGTTTGCGGACGTGGCTCAGCGGTAGAGCATCGCCTTGCCAAGGCGAGGGTCGCGGGTTCGATTCCCGTCGTCCGCTCCAATTTGCGCCCTTAGCTCAGCTGGATAGAGCGTTTGACTACGAATCAAAAGGCCGGGAGTTCGAATCTCTCAGGGCGCGCCATTTTTTAAAATTGAATATGCCGGTGTGGCGGAATGGCAGACGCGCTCGACTCAAAATCGAGAGGGAAACCGTGGAGGTTCGAGTCCTCTCACCGGTATCAAGTAAAGAGTACATTAGATATTATATCTAATGTACTCTTTTATTTATAAGTGTAAACTCCAGGAATATCATGTGCAAAAGAAACCTACGAACTGTACGCTATAATGGCTTCAGCTGGTTGGTAACTCTAGATCGTAAGTACTGCTTTGCCTGTAAATTGGCGTTCTATCAATTGATGTGCGACTGCGTCAATCTCACCCAAGCCGAGAATATTCAAAGTTGTAGTTTCCGATGAAAAATGCCCCAGTGGAACGCAAATACCTTGGGGAATTAACTGAGGGAATAAAGCGGCGAGCGTATCACCGCCAACAGAATCAATGATGAAGTCGTAAGGTCCATTAGCGGAAATAGCTTTTGTTATGTCATCCTCGACAAGAATTTCATTTGCCCCAAAAGTTCTAACTTGCTCTGTCTTTGATTCGGAACGGGCAACTTCAATCGAATAGGCACGCGACAAGGCGGCCAATTGATTAGCGAATGATTCGACGCCCCCGGTTGAACCTGTGATCAGCACTTGTTTGCTGGAGCAGCAATCCCCTTTGCGTAGAGCGTATAGAGCTGACAGATCAGCGACAGGCAATGTAGCGGCTTGTTCAAAGATAAGCTCGTCGGGAATTTCAGTTAGAGTGACGGCGGGAACCGCTATTTGTTTTGCCTATGCTCCCTTTGTAAGCAATAAATCTACTACGTGACCTCCTTTTTAGGCCCAATGCCGTTAATTGCTTCTTGCAGCAATATGCCGTAAAAGTCCCAGCGGGGTCTGCTGTTATCCTGACGCTTAATCGCTAAGCTAACCTCGCCGCAATTAAGTGAGAATGCTTTTACCTGTACGATAGCTTCCCAAGGTTGTGCTTTCGGTGCTTCGGCTTCTTGGATCGTAAATGAGTTCTTTTATAAAAAAGAAACCGTTTCTTAGCAAATGGAGGAATACTCAACCATTTACGAAAGGAACGGTTTTTTTGTACATTCAATATTCTATCAAAATGCTTGCACTATATCTGCGGTTTTTCCACCTTGGGCAAAATGCCCAGTGCGGCGACCGCCCCCCACAGGGAGAGAACGACGGCGATCCACCATCCATTACGGAAAGTCCCAAGGACGGGTGCTGATGAGGTACTCAGGGCGATGACCAGCAGTGTTGTTCCGAGAACAGAACCAATCTGCCGAGACATGTTCACCACTGCGCTGCCGGTCGATGCCTGCTCCCGGGGCAGGTCAGAGGTAGCTGAAGAGATCATAATAGGTAAAGCGAATCCATAGCCAATACCTATTACCAGCCACCCCGGCAAAATTTGTAGCCAGTAGTTCGGTGTGGCCTGCGCGAACAAGATAAACAACAGCGGTCCTGCACCGATCAACAGGTTGCCGATTGCTGCGATTCTATTGATCTGAATGTGCCTCGAAAGACGTTGAGCAAGTGTGGCAGAAGGCCATACTAAACAAGGACCAAGGGTAAGAGCAAGACCAGTAGCCAGTGTAGACCAGTTCCACACATTTTGCAGGTACATAATGACAGATAACAGCTCAAGCGCAAATGCCGCATTAATCAGAGCGACACCTATGCTGGACCTGGTGAAAGGTCTGCTGCGAAATAAGGAAAACTCAATAATCGGAAAGGGATGCCGACGAGATTGTAGAATGAACCACAGTAGAGCCACTGCAAATACGATAAAGCTACCCCAGGTGTAGACATTGCCCCACCCCCAATCAGGACCTTTGTCGAGCCCGAGTGACAGTGAGCCGATAGTAATGATTAACAGGAGACCTCCCCAAAGATCCGGAAGCCGCGAAGCCTGTTTCGGCTTATCTTTTGGAATATAACGGAGCGCAGCCAGGAAGGTCAGAATGCCAATAGGGATGTTGACCACAAAAATCCACTCCCAAGAGAGCTCCAGTAGAAAGCCTCCAACCGCCGGACCCGCTGCAGCGGCGAGTGAGCCACTGCTGGCCCAAATCCGGACAGCACGTTTTTTGTGTTCCTCGGGAATGTTTGTTAGTAGCAGACCCAGACCGCTCGGCGTTAGCATTGCACCCCCGGCGGCCTGGAGGCACCGGAACATGACGAGGAGCCACAGACTGCCGCTTAGTGCTGCGCCCAGACTGGAAGCTGTAAATAGTGCTATCCCCCAGACGAACCCGCGCTTTTGTCCGTAACGGTCGGCCAGTTTCCCGGCAGGAACTAACAGTGCAGCATAGAAAATGGCATAACCGTTAAGCACCCAGCTCAGATTGAACAACGAGCCCTGGCCGATGGATCGACCGATATTGTTCAAGGCTACATTGACTATAAAAACATCCAGACTAGCCATGAACACCGTGATACAAGTGATGAACAGTATGATTTTATGGGAACGATTGTACATTTTACATGACACCCTTTTCTATAAAATTAAGAAAACTACGTTTCACGATTAATTATGGAATGCGCGGTCAATAAATTGCGGTAAAAAAACCTCTGCATGAGAGGTGAATTAAATTAAAAGCATTTCAATTGCCGTATCCAATTGGCTTTGCAGTTGCTCATTGGAAGCGCCGGAACGCATCATAACTCTCATCCCAATGATGGTATTTGCCAGATGGGTAGAGATCTGTTCACTGGAAAGCTTCAGAATAACGGATCCTTCTTGCTGCCCTTTTAAGATGACGACTTCAAGCATCTCTTTCATCCGCTGGAACATATGGTCAAACTCTGTTTTGACACTACTGGATTCGGAGTTCTGCAACTCTAGCGCTGAATTTACAATCATACAGCCGTAATTGTGTTCGCAATGGGAGGGAAGAAAATGCAGTTGCCAATAGCGGAGCGTCTCCAGTGCAGTCGTACCATGACTTAGTAATTCCTGAAACCTTTCCAGAAACTCAGCGTTGTATAATGACAGCGACTTGTTAAATAAAGATTTCTTATCACCGAAGGCGCCATAGAGGCTCTGTTTGTTCAGTTTGGTTCCTTTCGTTAGAATGTCATACGATGAAGCGTTATAGCCATATTCCCTAAAAATGTCTATTGCGGCGTGCAACACGGTATCATAATCAAATTCTCTTGGTCTGCTCATGGGTACATCATAATCATTATGGAATGCATAGTCAATAACTTAAGCGAGGATGATCCAAAAAAAGCGAGGAATAGGGGTGAAATGACCCTGTTCCTCGCGCTTTTTTCAGTAATAGTGGAGCACACTGTCTCATACAGTTGGGATTTACTTATGGGCCAGTTTCTTGATTAACAATTTCATGAACGTTCTGGAAGAAATAATGCCTCAAACTTCGCTTTTCCTTGCTTCTCCACCCAGGTGTTGAAATCCGTAAGTTCCGGTAATGCCTTGCGCACAGCAGAAATATCGACCTCGTGACCTTCTTCGTTTAACCATTGAAACACGCCGGCCAAGATTTCATTATGCTGGCGCAACGTTTCCAGCGGAACTTGAACGTAAGGAATAGTACGATTGGTTATACGACCTATAGCATCGGCAATCTGCAAGGGGGTTAAATTGTCACCGGCAATTTCAACAGTTCTGCCCAAATAGTCGTCTGGGGATCTGAGTGCTAACACGACGAAAGCGCCGATGTCGTCCACAGCTACGAGTGGGATCACACCATCTGGCTTGAAGGGTTGTGCGATCGTTTCGTTCTGCACGCCGGCAGACATCGGGTCTACGAAGTTTTCCATGAAGGTGGCGGGACGCAATATGGTAGCCGGCAAATCAAGTGAAAGAATATACTGCTCAATATCCCATTTCTGCATGTCGCGATATCGGGATTGCGCATCAGCACCGCCAACAGAGGTATAAACGAAGTGCTGGATGTTTGCCTTTAGGGCAGCGTCTGCTACAGCCTTTCCAATACGTCTTTCATCGTCGTTGGCTTCGAGAGTAGGAGTCCAGCTCGACGCCTGAACACTGAATACGCCATAAACCCCCTGCATAGCGGCATCGAGCGAAGCAAGATCGTTCATGTCACCTAAGAAAAGCTCGGCTCCCAATTGGGACAGTTTCAGGGCCTTATCGCTTGATAAATCGCGAACAAATGCACGAACCTTCCAGCCATTGGCGATTAAATGCCTAACGGCCGCTCCTCCTTGTTGTCCGGTTGCTCCCAAAACCAATATCTTTTTATCGCTCATATCACTATGTTCCTCTCTAAGCTTTATTAGACTATCTCTGCTTAAGCTAAACCATAGCAGTTAAATAAGTCCTGTTGTTATCTTAAAATATTAACTATATAATTTAAAGGAGACACATTATTTATATATAACTTCATAAAGTATACTACCTATATTTTAGTTAGGAGTGATTTTAATGGAAGTACGCAAAGGGGACGAACTATGCCTCGTCTCTATTCGTGAAGCTTTGGAGGTTGTTCGCGGAAAATGGTCTTTTTTGGTGCTTTCCTTACTAAGTCTGGGGCCGCAACGATTTAATCAAATGCGAAGAAATTTAGATAACATCAGCATCAAGTCTTTAACGGATGTCCTGCGTCATTTGGAGCAATATAAAGTCATCAATCGCCAGGTGTTTCCTACCGTACCAGTAACCGTTGAGTACTCGCTAACAGATAAGGGACAGGAGTATATACCCGTGCTTGCCCAAATGCGCAAATGGGGTGAAAACTGGGGGGAACATCCACAGCTCGTTGATGGTCGTGAGTATCGTTGTTGCACAAATTAAGAGAGATCCGTGAAATGGTTACCTTGTATTTCATGAAGAGGGCAGTATACAATGGGAGCGAACAAAGGAGGGATGAATATGTCGATCCAATCCAGCTTCCGAAGGGCCAATGCTATATGCAACCGACATGCTACCAAAATTCAAGGTACCGGCTTGTCCATAACTATTCTATATTGGGGATTCATGCCGGCTCATTTCGATAATTCCCTCCACCGTCATTCTTTTTTTGAAGCTTGCTATGTGATGGACGGAGAGGGGAGCTACTATGAACACGACAGGGAGTATGATCTAGTAAAAGGAACGGCGTTTCTGTCGACGCCTGGCGTATGGCACCAGATTCGAAGCACTTCCGGATTAACATTATGCTATGTCGCATTTGAAATAGATGAATCGCTAACAGAGCCGTTTTATCTCGAAGTGTATCGACAGCTTGCTGAACGAGGAAACAGTGTTGTCAGCGGGACCGACTCCTCTTCGACAGGATATTTGTGGCAGGCGTTAATAGCGTTGTGTGCAAGTTCAGACTCAACCATTCCGCTGGCCCTGGAAAAGGTCGCGTACTCGCTGCTGTTGTCCTTCCCAGAATTGCATGGCTTGACACTTACCACGGGTGAAAATGTTCAACAACCGATTTCTCCAGGGCATGCTTTATTTAGCCAGGCCAAGCGGTTCATCGACGATAATTTAAGCAATGAGCTTACGCTTGCAACCGTCGCGAGTCATCTGCATATCTCTTCCCGGCATTTGACCCGATTATTTCAGGAGCACCTCAGTCAGTCCTTCGTGCATTATATTCAGGAGCGCCGGATGCAGCATGCATCGCAGCTTCTGCTAAATAATTATGTACCCATTAAGGACATTGCGCTACAATGCGGCTTTCAATCCGTGCATTATTTTACCCGTGTTTTTACCCGCGAGCTTGGCGTATCCCCTGCCAAATTTCGCCGTTCGCAATTCTCCGAAGGCCGCTCCGGCAAAAATCATTATCCTCCGAACATGTCCTGATTGTACAAAAATAGTGCCCTTTCCTTTAAAGACGCTGCCCTCAACAATTTATACAATGTGAACATGCATTGATTACAAGTTGGGAGGCAGCAGCAATGGAAGTAAATAAAGTTCGATCCTTTAATTCGGTTCCGGTTAATCCAGTAAGGCTGCAATGTCATGAGCCAGTGCAGTCCGATATCGGGACGGGCTATGAGGCATGGCTTCCGCTAATAAAGGACATTTTTAAACAACACAATTCCAAGACATATCATTTAGTCATTGATGGTACCCATGGCGCAGCATTTACGACAATCCTTGAGCAGCTGCAAGCTTTATGTAGTCAAGAGAACATTGCATATATTGAGCTCGATAGTACGCGGTATATGAAAAGCAGTGCAGAGCTATTCACGACGTTTGACCGTTATTTGACGGATAACCGCGCATTTGGATTTATTGCTTCAGATGTCGATTTTAAAGATTACTTCAGAGCGCAGGCGCAAGCAGATTGGCAGATTGATGTTGCCGAAAAGCTTCATCCATCCTTGGAATCCTTAGAGGGGAATGGTCCTCGTACGATGATTATTACGTATGGACCAGGCGCAGGCTACCTCTCTTCGGATGCCTCACTATCTATATTTTGTGATATTTCACGAGAGAACCAACAGCAGCTTCACCGGCAAGGAATGGGTGCGCTGCAACTCGGGCAATGTGTAGATCCAGTAGAGACGTATAAACAAGCGCTGTTCCTGGAATGGCCGGTATGGGAGCAATACCGTAAGCGCTATCTGAATGATTTTGACTATTACATGGATATGAATGATCCTGATCAGCCGACGTTTCTTACGCTTCCGCTGCTGCGTGCTCTCATGCAAGCCGCGGTACAGCAGCCGATCCGCGTGAAGCCTTTCTTTGCTCCGGGCATTTGGGGCGGGCAGTATTTGAAGAAGCTATGTCAATTGCCGGAAGAATGGGATAACTGTGCCTGGAGCTTTGAGCCGATCGCACCGGAAAATACGCTGCTGATTGAAGCCTACGGCCATACGTTGGAGCTACCGTTCCCGCTGCTGCTGTCAGCCCATCCAGAGCAAATTATGGGGGAGCGGAATGTCCAGCTGTTCGGAGATTATTTCCCGATCCGCTTCGATTATCTGGATACGATTGGGGGCGACAATCTATCTTTACAGGTTCATCCCCGCCAAGCCTATATTGAGGAAACCTTCAATGAGAGGATGACCCAGCAGGAGTCCTATTACATCATGGAGCAAGGGGAAGGGGCAACTCCTTTTGTAGCCCTTGGTTTTACTGAAGGAACAACCGGAGAGCAATTGCTTGAAGCAGTAGATAACGCTCATGTCTCGCGAGAGCCGCTAGAAGTAGGGCAATATGTGAACGTGCTGGATGCTCACAAAGGCGATTTGTTTCTTATTCCACCTGGAGCTGTTCATTACGCGGGCAGAGGCAACCTCGTGCTGGAAATCTCATCTACCACCTGGTGGTTTACCTTCAAGATCTACGACCACTTGCGTCTGGACAAAGACGGCTTGCCGCGGCCTATTAACCGCGACCATGCAAGCCGCAATATGAATGACAGCTTCAATACGCGTTATGTGAATAAGCATCTGGTGCCATCTCCTGTCATTACTCGCGTACAGGGCAATAGTAGCGAGGAATTGCTAGGAGAGCGTGAAGACTTGCTGTTCCAGGTCAAAAGATTAAAGCTGAATGGCGCATGGTATGGCGATACGAACGGTCAATTTCTCATGTTCAATCTGGTCGAAGGCAATCGCGTTCGTCTTACGCCGCTGAACAATGAAGAAGCCGCTGTGGAATGGGGATATGCGGAGTCTTACATTGTTCCCGCCGCAGTGGGGGAATTCCGGATTGAACCCATAGGTGACACAACATGCAGCTTAATCGTTGCTCAGGTCTCTCCAGATTGGCATACTCCGCTGCTGCCCCATCATTGGCAGGGTGGTGAAGCGTAATGGAGCCTGGGGTCTTACTGCAGACCGGCTTAATGACGACCATTGCAATCGATGCTGGAGGAACGTATTTGAAGGCGGGTGTCCTTAAGAACGACATTCTTCTGCCTGAGCTTTCTTTCATTCGGCCATCATATTCAAATGGAACTCCGGAACAGATCGTCGGCGGTCTGGCAGATCTTATTCTGGAACTATCGGCGGCCTATATAGCGCAGCAAGGTATCGACGAACATCCGGCCGGATTTGTAATCGGACTTGCCTTTCCGGGACCTTTCGAATATGAATCAAGTATTTCACGTATTCGTGGGCTCAATAAATATGAATCCATTTACGGCCTTAATTTGCAAGCACTGCTGCGGGATGAATTAACCCGGCGTGCGGAGCTTAATTCATCAATGCCATGGTTGCCCGAGCTGGCTGCGGCCCCTATCCGACTGGGCAATGATGCCGTGCTGTTCTCCCTTGGCGTCAGCAGATTGTTCCCGGAGGACAAAATGCTATGTCTGACGCTGGGAACGGGGCTTGGATCTACCTTTATTGAGAAGCGGAAAGTGGTCACCGGCAGATCAGGCGTACCGGCCACGGGCATGTTGTATGAAGAGAAATTTGACGGAGAACGAGTTGATGATGTATTCGGCAGCAGAGGGATTTTGTCGCTGGCAGATAGTCTTCAGGTCCGTTCAAGTAATGACAGTGTGCAGAATCTGGCTTTTGCTGCCCAAGCAGGAGATCCTTTCGCAATCAAGGTCTGGGAGATATATGGCCAGCGGCTTGGTCACATGCTTCGTCCTTATGTAGCTGCCTTTCAGCCCGACAAGCTTGTTCTTGGCGGACAAATTGCCAAAAGCCGAGACTTATTTGCAGACAGCTTGCTGAGCGCACTGAAGCCGGAGCAGGCAGAGCTTTATTATGAGAACGATGTGCTGGGGCAAGTGTTCTATGGCATTCATCAACTATTTGATACCATTCATAACGTAAAGGAGTTCTCAGGATGAACCTTCAACAACAATTAGAGCAGAGCTCAATTCCGCTGCCTGCACGCAAGTGGACCATTTACGCGATTCACCATTCTCACACGGATTTGGGCTACACCGAGCGGCAGGAGAAAATTGAACAATACCATGTCGATTTTATTCGCCAGGCCCTGCGTATTGTCCAAGATGCTCATAACGGGACTAACCCCGATTGGGATGGATTCCGCTGGACGTGTGAGACCTTCTGGGCAGTGGAGCAGTTTTTACAGCAGGCCAGTGCGGATGAGCAGCAGGATTTTGCCGAGGCCGTTCAGCGGGGCGATATTGAATTATCCGGTACATACCTCAATATGACCGAGCTGCCGGATTACGATCTGCTAAGCAAAATTCATAGCAAAGCGCAAGCCTATGCCCGTTCGATCGGACATCAGGTGGATAGCGCGATGACGGCAGATATTAACGGTTATAGCTGGGGATATGCCGACAGCCTGCTGCAAAATGGTATCCAGCATTTATTCAGCTGCATTCATACTCATCACGGCATGTATCCGCTTGGACGTAAGCAGCTCCCGTTCTGGTGGGAGTCTCTCAGTGGAGAGCGGCTCTTGGTATGGAACGGTGAGCATTACATGTTTGGCAACGAACTCGGGCTATGCCCGGGAGCGCTTGGCAAATATATGATCCGTGACGAGTTCAATCATAAGCTCGTTGAGCCGGGGGAGATTCACGATCAGATTGCTAATATCCGTATTCATCGCTATCTCACCCAATTGGAGGCGGAACAGTATCCGTATCCGTTCGTACCTGTCATGCTATCTGGACTGCCAACGGACAATGGAGCGCCGAACAGTGCAATCATTGAATGGATTGGACAATGGAATCGTCAGCACGGTGAGCAGATTTCCATTGAAATGGTCAGCTTGAGTCAATTTTTCGAGCGCTTGAAGCAGGAAGGACTAGATGAGCTGCCTGTTCATGCAGGAGATTGGCCGGATTGGTGGACAGATGGCGTCAGCTCCACACCGATGCATACCCAGATTTACCGTGACGCGCAGCGCACGCTCCGCAAGGTAGAAAAGCTCGATCCGCAGCGGAAGCATGTCAGTGAACAAGAACTGGAGTCGGTCGAGCAGGCACTGGTTCTGTATGCAGAGCATACCTGGGGCTATCATTCCTCCATTTATGAACCCTGGCATAAAAATGTACAAATGCTGGAGGTGCGCAAGCAGGCACATGCCGCAGAAGCAAGCCGTTTAGCTTATCGTGCACTGGATGCTGTGCTGCTGGCTGAGAATGGAGCGACATTATATCCTGGCCGTCCATATCGCTTCCGTGTAACGAATACGTCGGAGCTTGAAATCACGGAGCTGGTGCAGCTGAGGCTGGAGGCATGGGAGCCGGATGAGCTTCGCAGTGGCGTGGAGGTCATCCGTGAAGATACTGGAGAAGTATTGCCTATGCAATCATCCCAACCGCAGATCATCATCACAGATCTGACGCTGAAGGGACTGCAGACCTGTATGCTGACCTTGCGTCCGCTGCCGCAGAAGTCTGCGAGCACAGGGATAACAGTATCCAATACGAAGCTTGTCGGCAGTGACCGGGTATACGATATGGCCGATATTTATCATGTTATGCCAGCAGGGGCGGCTGCTTCACCAATCACATGGTCTCAGCATGGTCTGGAGTCCCCTTTTCTCTCTCTGAAATGGTCGGAAACAGGCGGCATTACCTCATGGTACGATAAAGAGGCAGGAAAAGAATTGCTGCGGCCGGATGCACAATATGGTGCTTTTACACCGGTTTATGAGGTTACGGTTCCTGCTGCGGAATCAGAGGCCTCCGAGGTCTGGGGTATTCGGTCACGCATGGGACGTAACCGTAAAGGCCTGGGTGTGCAGCGGTCGATAGGCCGGCTTGCCTCTGTCAAAGAGCAGGATAACGGTCCGCTATATGCTACGCTGGAGCTTCGCTACCAATTGCAGGGGATCTCCTATTTCTCCTTGTTCCTTAAGGTATACGCCAAGACCAGTCGTGTAGATATCTCCGTCCGCTTCCATAAGGACAGTGTCTGGAATCCGGAAAATGTGTATCTTGCGCTGCCGTTTACCGCTGGGGATAGTAAGCAAGAGACTTTATATGCGGATAAGCCCGGCGGTCTCGTACGACCTTGGAGAGACCAAATTCCGGGAAGCTGTCTGGACTACTCCGCCGTACAAGCAGGTATCGCGTGGCAGGATGAAGAGCGTTCCCTGATGCTGGCGACTCCAGATACACCGCTTATTCAATTGGGATCACTAGATTACGGCACAAGGCAGGTTCATACCCAGCAGCAGTCTGAGGCTAGTCCGGAAACCTACGCCTGGCTCATGACCAACTACTGGGAGACGAATTTCAAAGCAACCTTGGGCGGGTTTTATGAGTTCCAATTCTACATTGTTACAGGCGATAAAATGCCTCCAGCTAGCATTGCCTCATCTCTGCAGGGACTTATTGATCCATTTGTTGTGACCCGGTCTCGTGACTGAGGTAATAATGCTCACACAGCACATCATCTAGCATACAATCAATGTCTTTCACATACGTTGTTCGGCCTTCTGTCCCATGGAGACCTCTCTCCATGGTTTATCGCCTTCATATCCATCCACAACTTCACACGAGGTTGTGGATTTTATTTTCTTGTATCAAGAAACTTGACACAGATTGGGACGAAGGGTACAGTGAATGATAAGATTACATGAGGAGAATGAAGCTGTGGCTAAGTACTCGGTTATCAAAGAAGATATTAAGCAAAGACTGATCAGCGGAGAGTGGACTGAGGGCTACAGGCTGCCATCCAGCCGCGAGTTCGCCCAATATTATGAGTCTAGTGTGAATACGATTGAAAAGGCGATCAAGGAGCTCACGGAGGAAGGGTGGCTTATCCGGGATAGCCGCAGAGGAACCTTCATGAATAAAGAGAAGGAGATTGTGCAAGGCGGTACGCGTCTGGTGGCTGCTTTTGTGTTCGGCATTGATAATCCGGTCTGGGCGACTGCACTGCGGGGAGTGGAAGATGTCTTGTTTTTACGGGGCTATCAGCTGCTGAGTTCAAGTGATGACCGAAATCTTGAAAAGCTGGAATCCCTCGTACGAGGCGCAGTCGAAAGAAAGGTAGAAGGGGTGATCCTAAGTCCCTTTATGAGTGAAGGGCATGAGGAGATTAATAATCGGATCTTCTCCTTACTTCAGGATCATGGGATCAAATACATAAGCTTGGATCGGGTGGTCTACAACACAAGCATTCCGTATGTAACCAGCGATAATATTGCGGGTGCTTACAACCTCACCAAGCTGCTCATCGAACAAGGACATAAGGAAATATTGTTTATTAAAAATAGTAATATAAGCACGATCAATGAACGGCTTATGGGCTTTAAGCAGGCATTTGTTGACTCAGGACTGCCGTATTCACATGAATTCGAAGTGTTGATTCCGACCAAGTATGAGGATTTCTCCGATGAATTTGCTGATTATTGTGAACTTTTAGAGCAAAAAATGAAAGAAAAGTCGTTCACGGCTGTATTCACTGCGAATGATCAAATTGCCGAGGCTGCCCTTCGTTCATTACAGAATCTGAATGTTCGCGTACCTGAGGATGTATCGCTCGTAACTTATGATGCAGAAAATTTAAACCGCAGGATCAAACTAAATGTAACCGGGATTACACAGCCTTTTTATGAAATGGGACAATGTGCTGCCGGGTTATTGCTGAACATGATTGATGGCAATGAAGATCAGTTGTTTTACGGACAAGTATGCAAATCGAACATTTATATCGGAGAAACTGTTCGCTCGATAGGCCCATGAATGTTTGTTAAAATCTTGAAAGACCAGCTTGTATCCAAACGTATGTACATTTGGCACAAATTTAATTAGCGGCTTTGTTGAAATTCCATTTCGGACTTTCAATGAGGTCGCTTTTTTCGATTCTTACTGGGATAGAAATCAGTGAAATTAGAGTTTTGATATACCATCTGTATCATTTTATGTATTAATTAAATCCTAAATATAAATCATATATTGACACAGATATTCAAAGGTTGTATTCTTTGTTTGTAAGCGGTAACAAATACTTTTCTAGAGAAGCTTTAGGTGCCAAGTTTTTGAAGGGGGAAAGCAGAGATGGTAACTTCACACAAGTTTTTCAAACGATTTTGGAAGCAACGGTATTTATTTTTAATGGTTTTACCCGGCTTTTTGGTTGTACTGGTGTTTAGTTACTTTCCTATGTACGGGATACAGATTGCCTTCAAAAAGTATAGTGCGGTCCGCGGGATGTGGGGCAGTGAATGGGTAGGGTTTAAGTACTTCATTTTATTCTTCCAAGATCCGATGGCGATGCGGGTGCTCAAGAACACGATATTGTTAGGGATCTACTCCTTGCTATGGGGATTTCCCGCCCCGATTATACTGGCCTTGCTATTCAACGAATTAAGGTTTCCTAAATTCAAAAAAGCGGTACAGACCATTTCTTATTTGCCGCACTTTATTTCCACGGTCATTATTGTGGGTATTCTTCGGACCTTTACTGAGAGAGAAGGGTTGTTTAACAAAATTGCCGGTTGGTTCGGCGTCGATCCGATAGTATTCCTGTCAGAGCCTGAATGGTTCAGGACCATTTTTATCAGCTCAAACATATGGCAGGGCATCGGTTTCGGTACAATCTTGTACCTGGCGGCATTAAGCAGTGTTGATCCTACACTATATGATGTTGCGAGTATTGACGGCGCAAATCGCTGGCAGAAGGTGCGAAATATTAACTGGCCGCACATCAAACCAACGACGATTATTTTGCTTATTTTGTCCCTTAGCGGGATTTTGGGTACTGATTTTCAGAAAATCCTTATGCTGTATAACCCAGACACCTATGAGGTTGCGGATGTTATTGGGACCTATCTTTATCGTGAAGGGATTATGGGGTCAAGATTTGAATATACGACCGCCATTGGGCTCTTCCAGTCCTTGGTCGCATTTATTTTGCTCATAGGAGCAAACATGTTAAGCCGTAAAGTATCAGACACAAGTATTTGGTAGGGGGCGACCGGACATGGTAGGTAAAGAAAGCGTTGGTTCTAAAATATTTGATTTGTTCAATATTTTGTTTATGCTGCTGCTATGTGTGGTCATGTTATATCCATTCTTGCACGTCATTGCAGTTTCTTTAAGTAGTTCTGAGCCTATTCTTAGAGGCGATATTACGATTTTTCCGAAGGGTTTTAATGTAGGCGGTTACAAATATATCTTTCAGGACCCATTTCTGTATTCGGGCTACGCGCATTCCATTATATATGCACTAGGGTCCACCTTGTTCATGCTGACTTTTACCTCATTAATGGCGTATCCGCTGACGCTTCCGGACTTCATGGCTAAAAAATTTCTTTCGATCTTTCTGGTCATTACGATGTTCTTTAGTGGTGGCTTGATCCCTTCTTATTTGCTCGCACGAAGTCTTCATTTGCTTGATACCTATTGGATCATGATTATCCCCGGCTGTGTATCTGCATTTAATGTATTTTTGTTCAGATCCTTTTACCAATCCATACCAGCCGATTTGCGCGAATCCGCTGTTATTGATGGGGCTAACGATATTCAAATCTTAACCAAAATTTATTTGCCGCTCTCCAAGCCGCTTTTGGCGACATTTGCACTATTCGGTATTGTAGGGAGCTGGAATGGATGGTTTGAAGCACTGGTATATCTTCAGGATGAGAATAAGTACCCTTTACAGCTGATCCTAAGAAAATATTTATTCTCCCTTTCCTTCGATTCCGGAACTGGAACAGAAGTCATGCAAGCGATGCTGGCACAAATGAATGTGAATGCGAAAAATATTCAAATGGCGATTGTTGTTATTGCGATGTTCCCCATCATGGTGATCTATCCGTTCCTCCAAAAATATTTTGTGAAAGGCGTCATGATTGGTGCTGTTAAAGGTTAATTTTCCGAGGCAGCTGAGAGGAGTGGTTGTTATTAGAAAAGAGACCTGAGCATAGCGGCATAGCACGTACCCTTTAATTGTTAATGAAAGACAAAAAGATGACTATGTTTTCAGGAGGGGTAATGATGAGACAACGCTTCAAATTATCTTCTTTATTGCTTGCAGGTGTATTAAGCATAGGAACCATCTTGGCAGGATGCAGCTCTGACGCTACTTCCACAAATTCGGGGAACAGTGACACTGCGGAGCAAGCTGGGACGCTAAAATTTTCTGTAACCTTGCCTTCCTTTGGTGCCAAAATAGAAGATTCTATGGTGCACAAGGAATGGATTAAACAGATGGAAGCGCTAACGGGTAAGAAATTGGACATTAAATATAATTACATCCCGATTGGCGAATACGAGGAGAAATCCAAGCTGCTGCTGGCGAGCGGTGATACGACAGATTTGTTCATGGTCATGAGCAAAGACCTCTTTAAGCAATATGAAACAGAGGGCACGTTCCTGGAGCTGAGCGAGCATAAAGACCTCCTGCCTAACTATATGAGCTTAATCGACCAAGCGACCGATGGGAAAATCAAGGCGATCCGCTCAGATGGACAGTTCTATGGATTATGGAATATTGACCTTCCAAGGCAAGCAAAAGATAAAGGTATGGGCGTATACTCGCCGGTAACCTATCGATATGATATTTTTCAAAAGGAAAGTATCAATATTCCAAGCACGATAGATGAGCTGTATGCAGCCGCAAAAACGTTAAAAGAGAAATATCCGAACTCCTATCCGGTGAATACGCAAAGCGGTTCCTTCGATCCACTCTTTTATGCTAACCACAATGGAGGCACGTCCATCTATTGGAACGGAAAAAATTATGTTTACGGACCGTTCGAAGAATCGTATAAGGAAGCGCTGCAGTTTGCCAATAAGCTGTATGCGGATAAGCTGCTAGATCCTGAGGTGTTCTCGGATAAAACCGATGCTATTAAGAAAAAAGCAATGAGCGGCACGAACTTCATTTTGCTGTCCAATTGGTTTACCTTCCCTGGTGACTGGAATCGCGCATCAACGGGAGGGGAGAAATTCGTTATTTCCCTATTCCCCGATAATCCGAAATACGGGAAAGCATGGCAAAGTGTGAACGACTTCAGCTCCGTAGGGGTTAGCTCGGGTGCGGTGATGGTTGTCAGTCCGAAGGCAAAGCATGTGAAGGATTTAATGAAGCTGTTGGATTTGCAATATAAGCCGGAAATTATAAACCTGATTACTTGGGGGATCGAAGGTACGACCTATACTAAAGATGCCAGCGGCAAACCAACCTTTGTAGATTCGATCAAAAATGCGGAGAATCCATGGATTGAAGGCGATAAATACGGAACGAGATCAAGCAGTTCCTACCGGCCTGGTCTGCAAATGGCCATTGATACAAGAGCGTTCGTCGATTTTGCACCTAAGGACTCCGGTATCGTAAATAGCAAACTCGTTGAACAGCCATGGGAGACCGCGTTCCAAGACATGCCGTACCCTAATGATTACGTGCCGCCAATGATTTTCGAGCCTAGTCTTGAATTTACAGATGATGAACGCGAGCAGATCACCTCAGTCATGTCGCCGGTAAATACGTATGTAGCAGAGATGCAGAACAAATTCGTGAATGGCAAAGAGAGCTTTGATAAATGGGCGGATTTCCAGGCTAAGATTAAGAAAACAGGGGATCTCGATAAAGTTCTTAAGATCTATGACGATGCGCTAAAGAGATATGAAGAAAGACGTGCAGCGAATAAATAATTAACGATCATGCCCGCTATGTTCCTTCTAGGGGGCGGGCATGATTTTGAACATTAAAAACGGGTGGTGAAACCTTACATGGAAGCTGTGGAATGGAAACAAAGAGTAGAAAAGTATAAGGGGATTTTTACGGAGCCTCCGAAAATGGTTCCTTCAGACAAGGTCGTCGATAGCCCGGTTATTGGCAATGGCGATCTCGGTGTCACGATTAGCGGAAAGCCTGAACAGCAGCGTATATGGATCTCGAAAAACGATTTCTGGAAAGCGCAGCTGATGTATTCGAATGGTAGCCCGTGCTTGCTCGGCGGGATTGATGTTCATATGCCAGCTCTGGCAAATGCTTCGTATTATAGCGAGCAGCGGTTGGATGAAGCAACTATTGTATCGACATTTCATGGAGCGGCAGCGTCGGTCAAGATGACCTCATGGATTTCAGCCCTGGAAAATGTGTTAATCGTGGAGCTGAGCAGTGAAAAGCAAGCCGTTTCCGTTACGCTGGATCTGTGGGTACAGACTGGAAATGGCTCGGAAACGGAGCAGGGGCAGGATGGCAATACGGCATGGGCGGTACGTAAATTTACCGGTGAAGGCATCGAATGGGCAACAGAAGGCGCTATTGCTATGCGCTGTTCGTCAGGGAGTCATTCCTTTGAATTACAGCCTGGAACAAAACAATATATCGTTGCCTACGTGGTGACGAACCATGATGGGGACAACTACTTACAGGAGTCGATTAGCAGAGCGGGTCTTATCGACGAGAAGCGGATTGCTTCTTTGCGCTCAGAGCACACCAACTGGTGGAGCGGGTTCTGGGCAAAGTCTGCCATTGAAATCGGGGATGAACTGCTGGAGAAATTCTGGTATGGCTCCCATTATATTATGGCTTGCTGCAGCCGAAACAAGAAGTTCGCGCCGGGTTTATTCGGCAATTGGATTACGACGGATAACCCGGAATGGGCGGGAGATTATCATTTGAATTACAATTACCAAGCTCCTTGGTGGGGCGTGTATTCGTCCAACCACATTGAGCTGAGTGAACCGTATGATACACCGCTGCTGGAGTATATGGTGAACGGTCGCCGGTATGCGGAGGAGTACTTGGGATGCAGAGGGATTTATTACGATGTTGGTATTGGCCCGAAAGGTTTGCCTACCGCACTATGTAATACGCCTTATGAGAACGGGCACATGTTTTTGGGGCAAAAGAGCAATTCGGCGCTAAGTACAGTCAACATGCTGATGCGGTTTTACTATACGTATGACCTGGAATATGCCCGCTTCGTGTACCCGTTCATGATTGAGGTGGCGAATTTCTGGGAGGATTACCTGACCTTCGAGGATGGCCGTTACGTGATTTACCGTGATGCCATTCATGAAGTCGGAACCTATACAGAGTCGCATGACAATGAGGATTGGGACCGCGGCCTGGATGATATGAATCCTATTCTTTCATTAGCGCTTATTCGGATGCTATTCAAAGGGCTGCTCGATATTTCTGGGCAATTGCAGCTTGATGGGGATCGTCATGAGAAGTGGACTCATATCTTGGAGCATATCAGCGATTATCCGACGTTTGAGCGCGAAGGGAAAACGATATTCCGCTTAACAGAGCAAGGCCACAAGTGGTGGGGAGATAATACGCTCGCTATCCAGCATATCTGGCCTGCTGGCGGGATAGGTCTAGATTCAGATCCACAGCTTCTCCAGATTGCCAAGGACACGATTACGGTGTTGAACCGCTGGACGGATTATAACGGCTTTCCAACCATATTCACAGCCGCAGCGCGTGTAGGTTATGAGCCTGAGACTATTCTTCGCGAGCTTCGCCGTCAATGCACGGAGCATAGCTTTCCGAATCTGTTTATTTTCTTCGGCGGAGGAGGCATTGAATGCTGTAGCGGAGTGCCTTCGGCCATCAACGAAATGCTGCTGCAAAGCCATGAGCAGGTGTTCAGGCTGTTCCCGGTGTGGCCGCAGGAGAAGGCTGCCCGTTTCCACAACCTGAGAGCCGTTGGAGCATTTCTTGTATCCAGTGAGTTGTATGAAGGAAAGGTAACGCATATTGACCTTACAAGTGAGAAGGGCAGAGCTTGCAGCATCTTGAATCCATGGTCAAACGGCGAGTTCTCTATTGTAGAAATAGATGGTTCTGGTGATCAGCCGAGGAAAGTTGAGTGGCAGTTGTCTGCAAACATCATCTCTTTTAATACAGAAGCCGGCAAGTCTTATAGGCTGCTGGGGCATTAGAAATGAAACTATATAAGATGGATAAAAGAAAGTAACAAAAAGCGAGGAGGAACGGAGGGGGAAGTTTGGAACTGTAGGAGCGAAGCGTTCGCCTGAAAGCTTTCCGCAGGAAAGCTCGCATCGGAAGCATACGCTGTCTCCAGATTTCAAGCAATAGAAGCGGTATATTCCTCTTCACCAGTCGTCATACAGTGGAAAAAGAGGGACAACTCCTCAACTAAAGGCATTTTTGTACCTTATTTTTCTTTAATATAGGTAAATAAGGGTAATAAGGACGTTTTTGTATCTTATTTTCGGGAAAACCACGCTGGGTGGGCTATTCTGGAAGATTTAAGGTACGAAAATGCCGTTAATTACACTTCGATCCTTTTTATATAAGCTCTCTTTTTTCTTGGCTATGTTTGTTTTGTGAATTCACAAATAGCGAGAAGGAATGGAAGGGGAAGTTTGGATCTGTAGGAGCGAAAGGGAACGCATGAAAACGTTCCACAGGAAAGCTCGCATCGGAAGCATACGCTGTCTCCAGATTTCAACCGCTAGAAGCGGTCTAATCAAAGAAATCTGGGGACAACAGCGGCCGAAAGTCCAAACGTTTTCCGCCATGATGATCTGACCCCGTGTAAGAATTCTAAGTTCAATCTATATAGCTACGCAGTAACGAGTAAATCTAGCATGTCAGGAGGAAAGTGTGTGTCAAAAATTAAAGAAATACTTGTGCTTCACCACAGTCATTTGGATATCGGGTATACTCATGCGCAGCCTATTCTACTAGAGCTGCAGAAGAAATATATTGATCAGGCCCTGCAATTATGCGAAGCGACCGAGAATTGGGCGGAGGAGAATAAATTCCGCTGGACTTGTGAATCTGGTTACCCTGTGCTGAGGTGGCTGGAAGATGCAACCGAAAAACAGGTTGAGCAGTTCCGACGTTATCTTCACAGTGGGCAAATGAGTATTTCCGCTTCCTTCATGCATACAACACCGCTTGTGACTGCGGAGCAAACGGCTCGTATGCTGCACCCCATCAAGGAGCTGCGCAGCCGATTTGGGATCGACATCAAAACGGCTATTCACCATGATGTCAATGGTCAGCCTTGGCCTTACAGCCAATTGCTGCTTGATGCCGGTGTAGAGTTCTTCATCATGGGCATCAACATCCATATGGGCGCCGTTCCCTTCAAAAGGCCAAACGCTTTTCACTGGGAGACGCCAGATCATAGGAAGCTGCTGACGTTCAACGGTGAGCATTATTCACTGTTCAGCCAAATCTGTAATGTAAACGATAAAAACACGGATCTCATGGCGGAAGGCCTTGCCCAATATCTGCAGAAGATCGAGGATAATCCAGACTATCCATTCGATTTCGTCTATTTAACCGCAACCAATCTGCCGCTATATGATAACAACCCTCCGGATCAGGAGCTGGCGGATCTCATCAAACAATGGAACAGCGAGTCGCGCGATCAGCGAATTTCATTCGTGACGCCGGAGCAGCTGTACGCAAGAGTACGCAAGCATACGGAGCAGCTTCCTACATATGCCGGGGATTGGACAGATTATTGGAACTTCGGTTCCGGCAGTGCAGCCAAGGAAACGAAGCTGAATCGCCGCACGAAGCAAGGGATGAAGGCAGTCGAGCTGCTGGAAGCCTTCCAAGGAAAGGCCGATGGAAGATATCCGGCGATCAAACGGCAAGCTTGGGAGCAAATCCATTTATACGACGAACACACCTGGGGGGCATTTAACGCCATCGCCGATCCCGACCATCTGAATGTTGATATTCAATGGGCACACAAAGCGCACTACGCGTACCAAGGCAATAGTCTAACCGGCTACCTCCTTGGATGCCAACTGGAGCAGCTCTCCGGGAATCCGCTTCAGGGTGATGACCCCGAGGGGATCATGCTTGTGAACTATTCATCGGCTCCAATCAAACATGACCTGCGGGTTCCCTCAAGCTTCCGAGCGCTTGGACGGCATCTGAGCGCCGACAGAATGAGGCAAGTACTCATGAACAACGATCGCCTTACTGGCGGAGAGAGCTATGGCGTGATTGAACTGCCGCCGTTCAGCTGGCGTAAAATTCCGTTCGATAAGCTGCAGAAGGCGGAGCAGGCTGCAAATCTTGAAGCTTTTCCCGGCTCCAAGGCGCAATGGAACGATCCGTTTAGTGCGATGAATCGGGGATTTGAAATCAAGGTGCTAGACGGTCATATTGAGTCTCCGTATCACCGGCTACAATTCGATCCCGTTCGGGGAAGAATTCTGAGTCTATATGACAAGCAAAACGGCTGGGAAACCCTTGATTTGTCCAGTCCATGGACGTTGTTCCAATATGTTCAGGAGACGATAGACACAACCGTTACTGAAAATAGTAGACAAACTATTTTTTCGCGGGATGTTGAGAAAGGCAATAATAGCATCAGCTGTTGGAATAATGACTGGCCTGCTGTAAGGCAGACGCACTCCCGATTGATTAACTGCTTGGTCGAGCGAGGGGCAAATGATGCAACACTTGTGCTGCAGTGGGATGCGCCTGGAGTGGATAATCTAGAGCAGCGCTTCACGCTATTCAGCTACCGGCCGGAGATTGAGATCAAAGTATCTTATTTGAAGCAAGACATTACCACTCCGGAAGGAACATATTTCGCGATTCCGCTCAATTTGAAAAACTGGCGATGCTTCTATGATACTGCCGGACAGCTTGTGGAGCTGGATGAGCAGCAGCTGCCTGGTGTATGCAGGGACTTTGTGACCGTGGATAAAAGTGTTTCCCTATTCAACGAAGACCACGGCGTGACCCTGGTTTGTCCCGATGCGCCTTTGGTGCAAGTAGGGGATTTCAATTTCGGCAGAGAGCACAAGGAAATCGACAAGTCAGGCAATCCCTTGCTGTTGGCCTGGCCTATGAATAACTACTGGGAAACGAACTTTAGAGCGCGTCAGCCTGGTTTTAATTCTTTTACTTATTTGCTGTCGACTTATCGTGCATTCGAACCGTCGGCCATCAATGAAACTTCCACTCAAGGTGTATCACAAATCTATGCCACACCTGTTCTGGATTGCAAGCAGGAAGAAGCAGGGCAATTCATCCGTCTTGAAGGTGAACATGTGCACATTTTCGATGTGAAACCGGCAGAGACAAGCAAGGGCATCATTGTGCGGGTAAGGAATGTGAAGGACGACAATGCAGAGGCTCGTTTGAGCTTTCCAGGCAGAGTGATTGCGGAAGCGTATGAGTCCAATGTTCAGGAGGAGCAGCTGAATCCATTGGCTACCCAGGATGTAGACACGCTGCATATCAGCCTTGCTGCCAAGCAAATGCGGCATCTGCTGATTAGATTAGAAGAATAGGACAACTAAGGATGAGAAAACAAATTTTCAACAGAGCAGCTTAGTGGCTGGGAAATCGGTGCATATTATAAACCTTCAAACGGGAATGCCTTGTGAACGCAGCATGGCATTCCCGTTTGAAGGTTTTTTGTATGAGAATGTAGGTAGTCCACTCAGGAGTCCAGATTTGCTCTTTGTCAACGATACGTTTGGTTGCCGGAATAAATTGCTTCAATACACTAATATAAACTTTTGAAAAATTGTATTATTGTTTACATAGTCTCATTTTAATGAACCGGGATACATGTCAAAATATATGAAACAATACAGGATAGAGCCATTGGAGGTGCTATTGTACTTATGACAATCCAATCCGAACATACATTGGCTACACCTGCGAACGGTAGCATCAAGGAATCGCTTGCTGTAGAGACGTTTCGCTTGACCAAGTTGATTAGTGATCATGCTCCGTATGATGGTACCTTTAGCCAGCGCATCCCTGGTTTGTCTGTGAGTCGTTATTCTGTAGCGAATAAGGATGATGTGAAATCTTTTGATTTACCCTCAATGTTAATTGTTGCTCAAGGGGCTAAGACAGTGACAGTAGGGCAAGAAGTCTATCGATTCAATCAATCGCAAATCCTTATGCTCCCTGTTGCGCTGCCGATTGCTTTGAAGGTCACAGAAGCTAGCCACTTGGAGCCTTATTTAAGCGTGAAGCTGGTGCTTGACCCGCAAAAAATTGCTGAATTAGCCCTCAGGGTATATCCACATGGTGTACCTGCCGTAACGAAGTGGAGCGCCGGTTATGTTCTTAATGCCGACCTAGGAATGATTAACGCTGCTTCAAGGCTTGTAGAATGTCTGACTAGTACCAGTGATGCCGAATTGCTCGGCCCCCTTGTAATGGATGAGATTTTACTACGAGTCCTCCGCAGTCCTATTGGAGCTCGGATCGCTGAACTTGGTTTTGCAGGTTCGGAAGTCAATCTGGTTACGAAGGTGGTCGCTTGGCTCCGCAATCATTATTCCCATCCCATGAAAGTTGCGGAATTGGCGGAAATGGCACATATGAGTGAGTCTACTTTTCGTGTGCACTTTAAGTCCATTACCTCAATGAGTCCCTTGCAGTACCAAAAAGCACTTCGTCTGCATGAAGCGAGACGGTTAATGGTATCTGAAGCAATGGACGCGACAACAGCCTGCAATCTAGTAGGCTATGCTAGTCCCACGCAATTTAATCGAGATTACAGCCGCTTTTTTGGAAATCCTCCCAAAAGAGACATTGCAGGATTACGTCAACAACTTCCGTTGAAATAGGCAACAAGTGAAGCAGAACAGGCAATTCTTAGGACAGTATATCTTCTAAAATTAAATTATCCTTGAAACCACGAATTTCGATTGCGCGACAATCTTTTTCAGCGGTTCAAGTAGATTTAATATTTAGAGGAGGATCTCTTAATGCGTATTTTTGTTACTGGAGCGACTGGATTCGTCGGCTCGGCCGTTGTAAATGAATTGTTAACAGCAGGGCATGAAGTTATTGGTTTGGCTCGCTCGGAAGAAGCGGCTAGTGTTCTCCTTAAAGCCGGGGTAACTGTACACCGTGGTTCTTTGGATCATCCCGAAAGTCTTAGAAGCGGTGCAGAAGCAGCGGATGGTGTCATTCATACGGCCTTCAACCACGACTTTTCTAACATGACAGGTGCTGGAGTTACAGACCTGCGTACAGTCCAGACTTTCGGTGAAGTGCTTGCCGGTTCTGGCCGCCCTTTGGTTGTTACTTCCGTAATTGGTCATCTTGCACCAGGTAGAATTAACACTGAGGAAGATGCTCCTGTTGCCAGCACTGCGGGTAAGCACCGTATTGCTTCTGAAGAAGAGGCTCTCTCACTGGCTACTAAAGGTGTGCGTGTATCCGTCCTCAGACTCCCACCTTCGGTACACGGCGCTGGTGACCGCGGCGGTTTTGTTCCGGCATTGATTAATGTCGCTCGGCGTACAGGTGAGTCAGCTTATGTGGGCGAAGGTGCAAACCGTTGGGCTGCTGTACACCGTCTGGATGCAGCACGACTTTACCGACTGGCAGTTGAATCTGCTCCTGCAGGCTCCAAGCTGCATGCAATCGCTGAGGAAGGTGTGTCCATTCGTGAGATTGCAGAAGTCATCGGTCGCAAACTCGATTTGCCTGTGATCAGCAAGTCAGCTGAAGATTCTTCTGGCCACTTTGGTTGGCTGACTCATTTCGCTTCGCAAAACATCCAGGCTTCGAGTAACTTGACCCAAGAACTGCTCGGGTGGAAGGCTGAACATGCAGATCTCCTGAGCGACCTGGAAAGAAATTATTTCAAAAATTGATCTAGAACGACAAGTTTTGTAGGATCGCCTTCCGGCATAAACTTGAATTGGCCCCTTCCGCTATTTCCGAGAAGGGGGCTTTTGATGTGAGCCCCGTAGGGGCGTCATCTTTTAAAAAAAAGAGGTGTTCTTATGGAACGAGCAATATCAGCTAATCATCCCTCCAGAAATTATACCGCCATGACCTTGATTCTGTGCTGGGCAGGCATGGTTATCATGTCTAGTCTGTACGTTACGATTCCGCTCACTCCCTTGTTCTCGGATGTCTTTGGAGTATCTTCGACTCAGGCTGCAACTGCCGGCAGTATCTTTTCGTTGGGCTTTGCGGTAGGGTGTCTTATCTATGGTCCATTATCTGAAAAATATGGTCGAAAGACGGTTATTTTTATCGGGTTAATTGCGTTAACCTGCATATCTTTACTTATTGGTCTGGTCCACGACTTTTCCTGGATCATCGGATTACGGGGATTACAGGGGGCGGCCGCCGCAACGTTCTCTCCTGTTGCCCTTGCCTATGCTGTTGAAATGTTCCCTGCGCATAGACGGGTGACGTTGATCGGGTTCATTACAACCGGATTTATGGTGGCCGGTATCGTTGGACAAGTGATGAGTGGAATCGTCAGCCAACATTTTGGATGGAATGCAATTTTCTTTTTGCTGGCAGCAGTTTATATCCTTACTGCTATTTTGGTCTTAAAATTTCTGCCGAAAGCGGATTTTCAGAACCCCAATTCCAGCATTCTGGAACCGATTCGGAACATAGGGAAATTATTTGCCCGTAAGAATCTCGTACTTGCTTATTTAGTGGCGCTTGTTCTTCTAATGTCGTTTGTAAGTATGTCGACGGTGCTCGGCACATACTTGAGCGGTTTGTCGTTTGGGTTAAGCAAACAAGAGATTTTATACGTCCGTTCCGCTGGTGTGTTAGGGATGCTGCTGTCACCTTTTGCGGGAATGCTTGCTGAGCGTTTTGGCACACTGAAGATATTGCGTGGAGGATTATTATTAGCCATACTTGGGCTTGGCTCTTTAGGTCTAATCTCAAACTTAACGTTGCTTGTGGTGATGAGCGTCATCTTTACCGCGGGCATTGCACTTGTAGGTCCAGCTCTTATTACGCTTGTGGGTCAGTTTGGTGGACCATTACGTGGTATTGCAGTATCTGTCTACACGTTTGTCCTGTTTGGGGGAACGAGCTTAGGGCCAATGATTGCGATTCAGTTCATGAGAACGGACAGCTTCTCGCTCACCTTTATTTTGTTGGCACTTGTGCTTGTCATCGGATTGTTGGCCGCTTGTCTGATTCGTAGTGAAGCTCCCAAAGAGGCCGCAAGCTGAGGTGCTTATCAATCTCGCAATTTTCATATACTCATTTTTTGTCATTAAAAAAGTATTGTAAATAATTTGAAATGGTGCTATTATCCTTTTCATATCATTCCAATAAGAATAATAAACATTCAACCGGACAGCCGGAGATGTCGCACACTTGCGATTTTCTCTGGCTGTTTTTATTTTCTCTGCCATTTATCTTTCCGCTATTGATCGTAACAGCGTTTATTAAGGGAGGTCCTATATTTGGTCACTAGAAGGCATGAGCAAGGGGAGGGAAAAGAGTTTCCGAGTAAGACCTACGTGGAAGCCGTGCTGGAACCCGCCTACAATCATGCGAAGCAAGAACTGCTCTTACCGATGATTGCAGTACATAAAGCACATCTCGTTATGCTATTTGAGCAAAGTCTACTATCCAAAAAGGATGCCACAAACATAGCAAAGGCATTGCTCAGCATTGATTTGGAACGATTTAGAGAAGGAAATTACACAGGACAGTTTGAGGACTTATTTTTCGAAGTGGAGGATAAGCTTCTGGAATTATCCCATGACTCTTCAAGTAATTTGCATCTGGCACGCAGTCGCAACGATATGGGGATTGCCATTTACCGAATTACATTACGGCAAAAGCTACTTCGAACACTGCACTCTGCGCTTGAACTAAATGCTAGCCTGCTTGATTTTGCCGGGAAGCATACGGAGACGATCTTTATCGCCCATACCCATACTCAGCAAGCACAGCCTACTACAATCGCCCATTATATCGCCGCGGTAAGTGATTCACTAGACCGGGATATTCGCAGGCTTCAGGCTGCTTATGCCAACTGTAATTTAAGTAGTCTGGGAGCGGCTGCTCTAACTACGTCAGGCTATGACATCAATCGAGAACGTGTGGCAGAACTGCTTGCGTTTGATGGACTCGTCGAGAACTCTTATGACGCGGTAAGTGGAGCAGATTATGTTGCTGAGATTGCTTCTGGTACGCAGCTGGCAGCGATTAATCTCGGGCGTTTCGTTCAAGAGCTATTGCTGTGGTGTACTCAGGAATTTGCTGTTATAAAGGTTGCTGCCCCTTATGTACAAATCAGTTCGATTATGCCGCAAAAAAGAAACCCCGTGTCGATCGAGCACATTCGCTCGTTATTATCCAGCATTGTTGGAACTTCGCAAACTGTGCTCACGATGATTCATAACACCCCTTTTGGCGATATCGTCGACACGGAGGATGATCTGCAGCCCTTTGCTTGGAAAAGCCTTGATACGCTTGAGGTTGTCTATAGACTGCTGTCAAAGGTGATTGATTCCTTGGAAATCAATAAAGATGTACTTAATAAGCGTGCAGTAGCGAGCTTTGCAACCGTAACGGAGCTTGCAGACACCCTAGTAAGAGAAGAAGAAATCCCTTTTCGCAATGCTCACAGGATTGTAAGTAGGCTCGTGTCACAGGCGGTTGAACAGGGGAAAGGAGTTGGGGAATTAGACCTGCAATCCCTGAATGAGATCGCTATTCATACGATTGGCGTTCCTCTTAAGCTCAGTGCGGAGAAATTTAAGCTAGCTTTAGATCCTGAGCATTTTGTCAACATTCGCAAGCTTAGAGGAGGACCAAGTCCGAGTGAAATCAAACGAGCATTGGAAGCTCAACAAGGTAGACTACACAGCTTGGAGCAGTGGCTCGGTGAACGAGAAACACATTTAGCGACCACTTCAGCGCAGCTCGATGAGATTCTATCCGATTGGCAGAACGACTAAACAGAAATGGAGTGATCAAGATGTTTCGCAAATCATTCAAAGTGTTTGATATTCACGGGCATCTACCCTATCAGCTTCAATTAGGCGGCAAAAATAGTCATGCGCTTATTTCAAGCTACGGCGCCGAGCGAAGCGAACGTATGCGTCTGACCTGGGATTTTCCCGAAACAGCACCTGCACATGATGCGAATGATACGATCCCGCTAATTGATCGATGGGTTCAGGAGCTTGATAAATACGGAATCGGTGGACTGAACTTTCTAACAGCCTTAAGTAATGACAATATGGCCGATCAAATTACCAGACACCCAGACCGCTTTACTGGCTTTGCTTATCATTCGATTGAGGAAGAGGGTGCAGAGGCTGAGCTGCGCAGAGCGGTCAATGAGCTTGGCTTGAAGGGCTACAAACTGTTTGGACCCTTAATCTCACGCCCCTTTGACGATCCTTCTTTCACACCCATCTGGAACTTTCTATCCGAAAAGAAACTACCTGTACTGATACACTTCGGCCTGCTTGGGCATGCGGGAGGCATCGCTCATCATCCCAATATTAGTCCGCTCGCTATTTTTAATACGGCTCGTGATTATCCCGACATTCCGTTCATCATTCCTCACTTTGGCGCTGGATATTTTCAGGAATTGCTGCACCTATGCTGGAGCTGCCCGAACGTATATGTGGATACGTCAGGCTCTAACCAATGGATGCGCTGGATGCCATACGAGCTAACGTTGGAGTCTGTACTTCGCAAAACCTATGAGCTAATCGGACCAGACCGGATTATTTTCGGTACAGATGCTAGCGGTTTTCCAAGAGGATTTCCTTACCGCTACTTACAGGATCAAGTTCGTGCTGCACGTGATCTTCGGATACCCGAAGACGATATTGAAAAGATATTCGGCAATAATGCGCGGCGTCTGCTGAACCTCGAACTTCTGCCCTATGATGAATTCACTTCAAACACAAGCTTCTCCAAGCAAGGTTAGTATAGACATTTTATAAAAATAGGAGTGGATATCATGCAAAATCAAAAAGGGATAAAATCAATCACAACCTTGCTCGCCATCATCTTGGTGCTTGCTGGATGCAGCAGTAACAGTAGCAGTAGTAGCGATGATAAAAAAGAAAGCGCAAAGCCGTCCAATGCAGCGGCCGAACCTACAGCTTCGGAAAAGAAAGAGCCGGAAAAAGAAGTATCCATTGAATATTGGCAATATGAATTTCCAGCTAAGGTTGAGCTGATTGATGAACTCATTACAGAATTCCAGACCCTTCATCCTAACATTAAGGTCAAGCAAACCAACTTCCCCTATGACCAATACAATCAAAAGGTAGCCACGCTCGTACCCGCAGGAAAAGGCCCGGATATTATTAATCTCTATTATGGCTGGTTACCGAAATATGTCGCTGCGGGCTACTTGCAGCCACTGCCTGAAGACAGTTTCCCTACTGCGGAAATTGAAAAAGATTACTACCCGCTCGTAGAAGCTGCCAAAATTGACGGCTCCTATTATGCCATCCCTACCGCAGTGCGTACACTCGCTTTATTTTATAACAAAGACCTGCTAGCCAAGGCACAAATCAAGGAGCTTCCAACGACTTGGGAGCAGCTTGTAGCAGATTCTATCAAACTAACCGAAAAGGATGCTAAAGGTCAGTTTGTTGTAGAAGGCTTGGCATGGGAACCTGGAGCACAGCTGCATCACTGGTATCGTGATGGTCTTCTGCCGCAAGCGGGCGGTCAGGATTTAAGCGAAGATCGCCGCAAAATTTTATGGGGGGATACGCCAGCTGGCTTGGAAGCTTTCCAATATTTGCTCGATTTCGCCATCAAGCATAAGGTCGGCATTAATGGCTTCTATGAAAATGATAGCAACGCTTTTATGAATGGCTACGCAGCACTCAATATTGACGGTTCTTTCCGTCTAGGCTCCATTAAGAAGGATTTTGCAAATTTGAATTTTGGAGTTGCACCACTTCCATCTTATAAAGCCCAGTCAACACCATCCTCCTTCTGGGCCAACGCAATCCCGAAAAACGTAGAAGGCGATAAGCTAAAAGCTGCTACGGAGTTTCTGAAATTTTTGACAAGCAAAGAAGTTCAAGAGAAATGGGTGGACCGGATCGGGGAACTGCCTGCACAGAAAGCAGTAGCAAGTCAGGATAAATATGTGAAGGATGAGAAGCTCGGACCGTTCATCACGCAGCTTGATCATAGCCGTGCGCATTTCTTCATTGACGAGACGCAAGAAAAAACACTGTTTGTCGATGCGACTAATGAAGTGTTGGTAAACCATGTTCCTGTCGAGAAGGCCTTTAACGATCTGGTGGCCAAAGTGCAAAAGCTCTACGATGACTACTGGGCTGAAGTCGACAAGAAAAAATAATAGCAGGATCAGCGGCGCTTAGCTCATAGCTAGCGCCCTATCCTTCTTTAAAGGGAGGAAATATTAGAGATGCTCACACATGTCATCAGACTCACTGCCCGAAAAAGCAGGGAGCTGTTCCGTGTAAGACTGTCCTATCAGACGCAGCGATACTTGTTTATTTATATCGTGCTGGGTATACCGTTATTGTATTTCCTCAGCACACGCATGGTCCCGATCTTCTATGCCTTTAATGTAAGTGTAAGGGAATGGAATTTGTTGTCCTCGGAGAAGCCCTTCGTCGGTTTTGACAATTTCAGCACTATATTCAGCGATGAAATTTTTAGCAAATCTATTTTAAATACATTCAAATTTGTTCTTATAGGCGTTCCAGGCCAGCTCATTGCTGGTCTAGCTGTTGCTTTGCTTCTGCAAAGCATTTATCGTTTTCGTGGTTTTTTTCGAACGATCTATTTTATCCCTTACGTGACAAGCATTGTCGCCGTTAGCTGGGTATTCCGTTGGATTCTCATGCGCAATGGCTGGCTGAATGAAGTGCTGCTACAGTTAGGAATAGAGCCGCAATTATTTTTGCAATCCCCACGCCAAGCGCTAATTCTGGTGACATTAACGATGATCTGGCAAAGCATTGGCTTCCAGATGCTAGTGTTTATGACTGGGCTAGAGGCGATACCTCGAATGTATTATGAAGCTGCGTCTATAGATGGGGCAAGCGGATGGCGAAAATTTGTTCATATTACGCTGCCTTTACTGAATCCTGTGATCGTATTTTCAGCAGTGATTGGCGTCATCTCTTATCTGCAATCCTTCGGCCAAGTGCTGAGTATGACCAACGGGGGACCTCTAAACAGTACAACAACGATGGTACTTTACATTTACAATTTAGCGTTCCAGCAGTTCAAGATGGGCAGAGCAGCGGCTGCCACAGTAGTGCTATTTGCGATTATATTAGTGCTCACTCTACTGCAATTAAAAGTCTTGAATAAAAAAGTAGAATATTAATAGGAGGACGCTCCAATGAGCTCAGCAAGGGAAGTCCAAGGTAGCAAGAGATTACCCGTTAAGAAGCTTCATACGGCACTCATTTACTTATTGCTCATTATCGGTGTTGGAATTATGCTGTTTCCTTTTCTATGGATGGTCGCCACCTCCTTTAAAATTCCGCAGGATGTTTATAACTTGAACCTGATTCCAGAGACCATAACATTTGATAACTATGCTACGATTTTTAAAAAGGCTCCGTTTGGCGACTGGATCAAAAATACACTTATTATTTCTTTAATTGGAACCGCCACGGTTGTTATTTTTGATACGGCAGCAGGCTACGTACTCGCCAAATTTTCTTTTATCGGCAAGCAGGTTATTTTTCTTATCATCATTAGCACAATCATGGTGCCGACAGAAATGCTTATTATTCCGTGGTACTTGATTGCCAACGAATTTGGCTGGTCAGATACCAATTGGGGTGTATTGTTCCCTAGTATTATTACAGCCTTTGGGATCTTTCTGATGAGGCAATTTATGGACTCCATCCCCTCTGAACTGCTTGATGCCGCCCGCATCGACGGTCTTAATGAGTGGCGTATTCTGCTTAATATAGCGATTCCACTCGTAAAGCCTGCTATTGTTACCCTAATCATTCTCACGTTTATCGGGAATTGGAACCAGTTCATTTGGCCGCTGATCGTGTTACAAACCGAAGAGAAATTCACATTGCCTGTCGGGATTGTTTATTTCTCCAGCGAGCTGAAGGATACGAGTAACTGGATTCTGATTATGGCCGGAACCACGATTTCGATTGCGCCACTGATCTTGTTATTCCTTATTTTCCAAAAGCAAATTATCCGTGGAATCGCACTAAGTGGTATGAAATAAGAAGAGTAAAGGTGATAACGATGAGCGAACAAAGCCGTAGAATGATATTAAACCTGGCTCTCCAAAATTCAGGCTCCCACAAAGGCGCATGGCGCCATGAGAGCACGCAGTTAAAGGATATTCACGATATTAAGCAGTATCTTCGCATTGCCCAAAAAGCTGAAGCAGCTGTCATCGACTCACTTTTTATTGCAGATGGTCTATCCATTGAAGCTACAGCGGTGGAGTATAGCCCCATCTTTGGTTTCGAGCCGCTAACCCTGCTGGCGTCAATTGCGACTGTAACGGAACGGATTGGTTTAATCGCTACGGTATCCACTACGTTCAACGAGCCCTATAATTTAGCTAGATTATTGTCATCGCTTGACCATATCAGTGGGGGGCGAGCGGGCTGGAACATTGTAACGACGGGGGTTGAGCGAACAGCGTTCAATTTTGGACTATCAGAATTACCCCCTCATGCGGAACGCTATGAGCGTGCTCGTGAATTTACAGAGGTGGCCTTAAAGTTATGGAATAGCTGGGAAGCTGACGCGCTTGTGCAGAATAAAGAATCAGGGGTGTATGCGCAGGTGGATAAGGTACACGAAATCCATCATGAGGGGAAGTACTATTCTGTACGTGGAGCCTTAAACCTTATGCGCTCACCTCAAGGCAGACCCCTTCTGATCCAAGCTGGCGCCTCCGAAGACGGTAGAAATCTTGCCGCCGGGTTTGCAGAATTACTGTTCACGATTCAGCAGTCCATTGAGGATGCACGTATCTTCTACAAAGACATTAAAGATAGAACCGTAGCAGCTGGACGTTCCCCCGAGCAGATTAAGATCCTGCCAGCCCTTCATGTTATCGTCTCAGAAAATGAAGAAGATGCACTTAAAATCGCTACGGAGCTTCAGCAGCTCGCACCTATTAAAAGAGCAGTGATGTCATTATCCAACCTGCTTGGTATTGATTTCTCAGGATATCCACTGGATGAGCCATTTCCCCAGCTACCGGATAGAAGTGGAGGAAATGCATATCAATCCTTTTATCAAATGGTGCAAAAAGTAGTGAAGAATCAGACGGTAACCCTTCGGGAGCTCCTTGAGAAGCATTGGGTTGGGCATGGTCAGCTGAACATAGCAGGGACGCCCAAGCAAATAGCTGATACTATGGAGGAATGGTTTATAAGTGGGGCTGCTGATGGTTTTACGGTTATGCCTGAACTGGCGAGCGGGGGAGCAGAAGCATTCCTTGATCTGGTGGTACCGGAATTACAACGCCGTGGCTTGTTTCCAACAAGCTATACAGGGCACATGCTAAGGGAGAATTTAGGCTTCGAGCCACTTTAATTGTAGAGGGGAGTTTATTATTTTGACGGATCAACATTCATCATATCCTAATGGTCATCTGCTTGTAGATAGCGAATGGCTGGAAGAGCATAGGGGCGGGCAAGATTTGATCCTGCTTGATGCTAGGTCCAATAACTACGAAATTTCGCATATTCCGGGTGCTTACTGGCTGAATGTCAAAGCATTAAAAGAACCTGTTCAAAAATCGATTGCTCCTAAAGAGCAGATACAACAATGGTTAGAAGGCTTCGGCATCACCAATGAGTCAACGATTGTTATTTATGACGAAGGTAATACTGTGCTTGCCACTCGCGCCTTTTATGTTCTTGAGTATTATGGGCTACGAGATCAATTGAAGCTCCTTAATGGCGGCTTTGCGGCATGGACTGCAGCAGGCTATGAGGTCTCTAGCGATCAGCCGTCTCCCCGCATAGAGGGTTCAATAACTCTAACCGCTAATCCACTGCTCATTACTTCCAAAGAGGAACTTCAGGCAGGCCTACAAAATGTTATTCTGCTAGATACACGTAACATCTTGGAGTATACCGGTGAAGATCAACGTAATAATCAAAGAGGGGGGCGTATTCCTGATGCGATTCATAAAGAATGGCGTGACGCACTCCAGGAAGCAGACGAGAAGGGGGTTACCCTTTTTAAGGACAGTTCCACCTTGGAAAAGGAGTATACCGAAGCGGGTATTCAGCCGACCCAAACCATTATTCCTTACTGCCAAACCAACCAACGCGGGGCACACACTTATTTTGTGTTACGTTTACTTGGATACCCCGATATCCGTCCGTATGAAGGATCTTGGGAAGAGTGGGGAAATGATGAATATACGGAGATTGAGTTAGTTAGTAAAAGCTAAAAATGAACTCTAGTATATCCTCAATATTGATAATTTCTTGTAATTTAACCCATTAGAGTTCGTCTCTCAGCTCGTCAGAAATATTGAAGACTCCAATATCCCCAACACCTATACTCTTATTCCCTTATTGTTTTACTGGGGAATATAGAGTATTTTTTATTAGAGCATTGTTTCCGGGGGACGGACGATAGAAGTGGTTAGACAGTGCAAGGGGAGAATTCAGAATGAAAATAAGAATCAGACATAAGCTGGTGTTGTTTGTATTGATCGGTGTTCTACTAACGAGTGGCATCAGCCTTTTGTACGTACAAAATATGCATAAGTTATATGAACAGCTTGTTTATGAACAAACAAGTGAGAAGCTATATTTGTATGCAGAGCGAATTGAGGACAAGCTAGCCGCCATTGATCGGATGACACAATCGATCGCCAGTGACGCTGACATTCAGCAGGGGCTAGAGAAGATCAAGCAGAGTAAGAATAGTCGCGAAACCTATTATGCGGTTCATGCTATGGAAGAGAAGTTATTGTCGTATCGTTTCTTTAATTATCCGATCCGCTCTGTGGCGATTATTGATTATTGGGGCAACGGTTACTGGCTAGGCACAACCAAGGATGAGACGGCGCCAGCCTATAGTAAGCAATTTATTGCAATGGCCGCTCAGAAGGAAGGGGGAAGTCTGTGGAAGGGTGGGGAAAGAGATTCCAAGATTTTTACTTCCTTAAGGGAAATAAGGGGAGTGAAGAGCATGGATTTTCCATCGTTAGGGACGTTAATTGTTCGGGTGAATGGTAATGATTTGATTGAATCCATAGGCTCTAATCCGTCATCTTCCAATAATAAATTGCTCATCTATGAAGATCATACTCCAATCTACTGGAATGATGAGCAGTGGAAAGATAAGCCGATGCCAAGCTCTTTAATACAGAATGAACGATCAGGTGAACGCTATGAGATGGTCACGTTAAATCATCATAAATATTTAAGCACCTTATCTACAATGAGCTTTACAGGTTGGACATTAGTGAATCTGGTACCTTATGAATCGTTATTTCAGAAAGCCATTCTGATGAAGAAAATCCTACTGCTTTTATATTCGCTTATTCTTATCTCGCTTGTGTGGATCGGCTTAATTTTTGCAAGAAGCATTACACGTCCTTTGGAGACGCTGGCTGTTCGGATGAGTAAGGTAGAGCAAGGCGATTTTGCCACTTATCGAGAAGAGCCTGTGAGGAATAGGGATGAAATCGGATGGTTAACGAATAGCTTTGACAAAATGACAGCTTCATTAGACCGCTTAATTAAGGATAATTACATCAAACAAATCCATCTCAAGGAGTCTCAGTATGAAGCACTGAAGGCGAAGCTGAATCCTCATTTTCTGTACAACACGTTAGATTCTATTAACTGGCTGGCACGCAGACAGGGACAAGAGCGCGTCTCTAGTATGGTTAAAGCTTTGGGTGATATGTTGCGAAGCACAACAAGCCGGAAGGAAATGGTCATGTTACAGGAAGAAATCCAGCATGTACATAACTATTTACTCATTCAGAAATATCGTTTTGAAGAACGGCTGCAATGTGAAATCAATATCCCAGATGAATTAAACCAATGTTATATTCCTGCAATCATCCTCCAGCCTATCGTTGAAAATGCTATAAAGTACGGTATTGATGAATTGACAGGGGAATGTCACATTACGATTAGTGGAGAACGTTTTGGCGAGCAATTAGAGATTTGGATTGCAGATCAAGGTCCAGGGATGGATACGCATTATTTAGAGCAAGACTCAGGAGAGGGAATTGGACTAAGAAGCATTCATGAACGTTTGCGATTACTGTATGGAGAGCCATATGGGATTGGAATTTTGGAAGGCATGGATCAAGGAACTATTATTCGGATACGAATTCCTGTTTTATTGAAAGAGGGAGTTAATTATGTCTAGCTATCGGGTATTAATCGTCGATGATGAACGAATGGCAAGAGAAGGAATTGCAGAAGCCATAGACTGGAGTACCCTTGGTATGGAGCTGGTAGGGACGGCTATCAATGGACAGCAGGCATTAGTGAGGATTCAAGCGCTCCAGCCGGATGTAGTCATTACGGATATTAAAATGCCTATTATTGACGGACTTCAATTAATTGAGCAGGGCTCAAAGATTTCTTCCCAGATTGTGTTTATTGTATTATCAGGATTTGGAGAGTTTGAGCTGGCTACTCAGGCGATGCGTTTTGGGGTGCGACGATATTTACTGAAGCCAAGTGATGAGCATGAGATTACTGAGGCTTTGCAGTGGTCTAAGGGCGAGGTAGATGTTATTCGTAGTAATGCTGCGGGCAACTTTGCTTCAAGCGTGCCCCAAAATCAAGGAATCCTTTCTTCCTCTATACCTAGTGATTTGCTCCAAGCAATTGTTGATGCTGATGAAGCCCAATTAATGAACATATCGAGATCATGGATCGAGCAATTATTAAGTGAGGGGTTATCATTACCTGTCATTCAAGACAACAATAATCATGTTCTGTCCTACATCCGCAATCAGTTGAAATCAGAATATGGCATTAGTACAGCAGCTACGGTTGTCGAGAGTCAAGATATACAAGCGTTCCAGAAGGAGTTAGGCAAGCTGTATACAAGCTATCATTATCGTAAAATTGATAAGAAGGCGATGCTGGTTATAAAAATAAAGCAATTAACGATCCAGCATATTCAGAATAGGCAGCTTTCTTTGCAATGGCTAGCCCAGCATTATTTATTTCTTAACTCCGAGTATTTGGGTAAGCTATTTCGACAAGATACAGGAGAGAAATATACTCAGTTCTTGACCTCTGTCCGCATGAAGAAGGCGAAGGAACAGTTGCTTTTACATCCTACATTGAAAATTTACGAAGTAGCTGAACAATGTGGATTTGAGCAAGATCCGCAGTATTTTTCCAATGTATTTAAGAAATTTTATGGATTTACACCCAATGAATATCGTAAACAGCATTTGGAGGACGACTATATAAGATGAACAAAAGAAAGTAACAAAAAACGAGAAGGAACGAAGGGAAATGGTTGGAACTGTAGGAGCGAAAGCGATCGCCTAAAAGCTTTCCGCAGGAAAGCTCGCATCGGAAGCGGAAGCAAAGGCTGTGCCCAGATTTCAACTGCTAGAAGCGGTTTAATCGAAGAAATCTGGGGACAACAGCGACCGGAAGTCCAAATATTCACCGTAGTGACGACCGAAATTTAAGTGGAGAGCTTAAGCTAAAGTTCGTCTTATATAGTACGGTTTTTTACAATAAAAAACTCGGATTTTTTATATTCAATTTTTAAGGAAATAACATTACTATTAAACGAAGTAAACCACTATGGATTATGAGAAAGGCAGTTGTTAATGATGACATACTCTGATTCTTCAGATCGTTTTATACGAAATGAGCGGGAAGCGAAAATTGCAGCAAGAGCAGATCAGCTAGCAAAGATTTTTGCAGAGCGAGCTCCTAAGCATGATCTTGAAGGAACATTTCCCTTTGAGAATTTTAATGAATTAAGAGATAGCGGATACCTTGCTCTTACCGTACCAAAGCAATATGGAGGAGAGGAAGCATCGATTTACGAACTGGTTCTTTCTCAAGAGCGACTGGCAAGAGGAGACGGCTCCACTGCACTAGCAATCGGATGGCATATTGGTTTATTGAAGCAGCTTCATCTATCAGGTGCAATTCCAGAAGAGCTTTTTAGTGAGCTATGTCTTGAGGTTGTAAATGATGGGCTTGTATTGAATGAATTGGTAAGTGAGCGAGCAATGGGCAGTCCGACTCGGGGTGGAAAGCCTGAGACGAAAGCAGTTAAAGTTGAGGGTGGCTGGCGGATTACGGGTCAGAAATCGTATTGTACGTTAAGTCCGATTCTTAACAAGTTTATTATTGCAGCTACGATGTCAGATACCGATACTGTAGGATCATTTCTCGTAGAAGCTGGCGATGGCGTCAAAGTGCTGGAGACATGGAATACGATGGGCATGCGTTCTACAGGCAGTCATGATATTGCCATGAAAGAGGTATTTGTTCCGGACCGATATCTCATTCGTGGTAAAACAAGTGATCGACCGCGCAAGCCTGTACCAACAGATGGTAACATGCTACATATTCCTGCTTGTTATCTCGGAATTGCACATGGTGCCAGGGATTTCGCCCTTTCATTTGCAGCGAACCACCAGCCTAATTCATTACAGGTTCCAATCGCTGAATTGCCCAATATTAAGCGTCTAATTGGAGAGATTGAACTTGATTTAATTACAGCAAGAACCTTCCTTTATGATACTGCAGATCGTTGGGATAAGGAAATCAACAATCGTGAAAATTTGAAGATTGAGCTAGGTGTGGCCAAACATCTTGCTACCAATGCGGCACTACGTGTGGTTGATCATGCGATGAGAATTGTAGGCGGGTTGAGCCTTTCTAAGAATTTCCCGCTTGAGCGAATGTATCGCGATGTTCGTGCCGGACTTCATAATCCGCCAATGGACGATGTTGTCATTACGAATTTAGCCAATCGTGCATTAGGAAAGTAAGCTCCATGTAGTACATAAAAAGAAGTAGATAGGGGAGAAAGAGATGAGAAGAAGTGTAAAGCTATCGGTTACAGCTATGTTATTAATGTCCATAATTCTAACGGCTTGCGGGAAAGAAAACGTAGCAGAGAACGGAAATTCAAGCAAGAGTGATGTTGTTAAAATCGAGTTTTTCCAGCAGCAGGGTGAGGAAGCCATTCAAAATGCCTATCACGAAATTATATCTGATTTTACAAAGGAAAATCCGAATATCGTAATTAATATGAATACTGTGCCTGACCCAGTTAAAGTACTAACGTCTCGTTTTGCAACAAATGATATTCCACCCCTATTCACTGATTTCCCAACACAGCTTCAATTTAAGGAAAAAGTGAAAAATGGCTACATCGAAAACTTAAGCGATCAACCTTTTATCAAAGATGTTAACGAAAAATATTTGGATATGACTGCAGCAGATGACGGTGGGTACTACTCTTTGCCGTATGCTCGAAATTATATGGCAGTGTACTATAATATCGATCTATTCGAACAAAATAACGCGAAAATTCCAACCACTTATGCTGAATTTATCGAAGCGTGCAAATTGTTCCAAAGTAAAGGCATTACACCACTCTATCTTCCATTGAAGGATGTAGGCCATATCTTCCAAGCGACGAACATTGCTTTTGCCCCTGGTGGTGTGGAGGAAATGGTTAAGGTGGCTAAGGGCGAAGGTCAAGTGGAAGGTAATCCGGTATTCTTGGAATTTGCTAAGAAGCTCAAAGAACTAACGCAATATGCTAATAAAGATGCATTTGGTGTGAGCGCTCAAATGATGCAAGAAGCCTTTGCGAATGGTCAAGCCGCTATGATTATTTCTGGTTCTTACGGTCGTGGGAATATTAAGCTTGCTAACCCTAATTTGAAATTCGGTGCGTTCCCGCTTCCCAATGATACTGCAGATACAACGACTGCTTTATCAGGTGTCAATGCTTCCCTATCTATCTCGGCAAAAGCAAAGCCGGAGGAGAAAGAAGCTGCACTTACCTTCTTAAAATATATTGCTCGGCCTGAGGTGGCTCAGAAATGGTCTGATCTATCTGGCGAGCCTTCCATTATTAATGGCACAACCTATGGCGATCAATATTTGCAGCCTATCCTTGATTTTATCGACAAGGGTAGAGTTCATGACTGGATGTCATCAACGCTTCAAAGTGCGATCGTAACGGAGTTATATAGTACAACTCAAGGCTATCTCATTAATAACGAGACGCCTGAGCAATACCTGAAGAACATTGATGAAACAATCAAGCTTAACGCTGTTAAGTAAAAACAATAGCTTTGAACGGAGCGACAATTTGAGCATTCAAATTGTCGTTCCCTATTTACAAGCTTCACGTAACAATGAGATGAGGAAGGTGCAGCATGATAGGCAAATTTCTAGAACGCTCAACTTATTTCTTATTTACGGTTCCGGCTATCATTCTGTATACACTATTTTTTGCTTATGCAGTCATTGTAGGTATTCAATATAGCTTTACAGATTGGAATGGGATTAGTTCTAGTTATAACTATGTAGGGTTTAGTAACTATGTGGAGCTTTTGAATAATCCTAACTTTAAGCAATCATTATTAGTTACTGGAAAATATGCGGTGATGCTTGTAGCAGGAGTAATGAGTTTGTCATTAATTTTAGCTCTAAGCTTAAATTCTCTTAAGAAGCTACAAACCTTTACCAAGTCGATATATTTTGTACCAGCTATCATTAGTGCCGTAACGATTTCGTTAATTTGGGATCAGATCTTTGTGCGAGTCATTCCTCCGATGGGTCAGGCCTTAAATATCATGGAATTATTTCAAAGTCCCTTAGCCCATCCGAAGTATGCTTTGTTTGCCGTTGTGATTGTTAACATTTGGCAGGCGGTGGCCTTGCCGACCCTTATCTTTATTGCAGGCCTGCAATCGGTTCCCTCCGAATTGTATGAAGCTGGAAGAATTGATGGAGCCAGTACCTTTAACCGTTTTCGTTATATTACATTTCCATTTCTAATTCCGACGATTACCGTAAATATGGTGCTTGCGATTAAATCAGGTATCACTTCCTTTGACTATGCCTATACCCTGACAGGTGGCGGTCCAATAAAATCCACCAATGTTATTGGGATTATGATCTATAATGACGCATTTCAGAACCTAAAGTTTGCGATGGCTAATGCAGAATCAGTCATATTGTTTATTGTTATTGCAGCGCTATCATTCATCCAAATTAAATTAACACGTAAAGGTGGTGTCCATTAAGTATGAATGTATCAATACGAAAAGAAGGGCTTGGCTGGCGTATTCTCCGAAATATCATTTTACTTATTGGAATCATCATTATATTGGGGCCGATGTATCTCGTCATCATTAATTCCTTTAAGACATTAGAAGAAGCTGGTAAAGGTTTTTTCAGTTTTCCCAAAGCATTGAATTTTTCTAATTACGCAGAGTTACTGTCTAAGGGGAATTACTGGAGAGTGGTATGGAATACGGCCTTGATTACAGTCGGGTCTGTATTCATAGTTCTTGTTATTAATCCTACCGTTTCTTATGCTATTGCCCGTAATCGTCATAAGAAATATTATAAATTTTTGTATCTCTATATTCTGTTAGGATTGTTTGTGCCCTTTCAAGTGATTATGCTTCCTTTAACTAAAATCATGACCAATATGAATCTGTTAAATCCGTTTGGACTCATTTTATTATATGGAGCGCTTAGCTTAACAAGAGGGGTATTTCTACTCGTCAATTATATTGAAGGAATGCCTACTGAAATTGAAGAGGCGGCACGAATTGATGGCTGCAGCACCTTTCAAATCTATTATCTTGTTACATTACGTTTAATTATGCCGATGCTAGTGACGCTTATCATTATGGATTCATTATGGTTCTGGAATGATTTTATGCTTCCATTACTAATTTTGAATAAAGCGAAGGAGTTTTGGACACTACCCCTATTTCAATATAACTTTAAGACCGAATATTCCTTTAACTATACAATGGCCTTCACTTCATATTTAATGGCGATGTTGCCTATTATCGTGATCTATGCAGCCGGTCAGAAGTACATTATCGCGGGACTAACAGAAGGTGCAATTAAAGGATAATGCACAAGACACTCCAAGATCAGGGGGAAGCTAATGAGAGGTTTAGTTATTGAAGAGCAGATTGAACAATGGATTGAGAAGCATAAGGCAGAGCTATTAGAAGACATTGCCGGATTAGTAAGTATTTCAAGTGTAGCCAGCTACGATTCATCCTCTCCTTATCCATTCGGGGAAAAGTGTGCGGAGGCTATTGAGTACATATTGGATCTAGGTCAACGGTATGGCATGCAAACGTTCAATCGTGAGTACTATTGTGCAGAAATTCGTATTGGAGATGAATCAAACCGGTCTGTAGGCATTTGGGGGCATGTCGATGTTGTTCCTGCAGGAGAGGGGTGGACCTACCCACCCTTTTTTTGTACACAAAAGGACAGTTTTCTCATCGGCAGAGGTGTACAGGATAATAAAGGTGCTGTCATTGCCGTTCTTTATGCACTCAGATTTATTAAGGAGCTGGGTATCCCGTTAAACTATCAGCTTCAGCATATTATCGGTAGTGGCGAGGAAATAGGTATGCTTGATGCTGCGTATTATCGTGAGCATTATCAGGCCCCTGACTTTAATATTGTGGCGGACAGCGGATTTCCGGTCTGTTATGGAGAAAAGGGAATGCTCTCGGTTACCTTATGCTGTGATATTGCTGATTCATCCATACTTCGCATACAGGGGGGAGTGGCTTCTAATAGTGTACCTGGTTATGCTGAGCTTATTATACGACGGGATGAAGCAGCGCTCTCCAAGCTAAGCCTTCTGCCATCTCATATTCAGTATAGTCAGACGGAAGAAGAGATTACATTATTCGCAGTCGGCAAGTCCGGGCACGCAGCATTTCCTGAAGGGACGAGTAATGCGATAGCGATTCTTCTGGAGCCATTGCTGCAAAGTGACTGGTTTGAGGAGTCTATCCATAAGCAGCTGGAGAAAATTCATGATATTTGCAAGCATTATGATGGACGGGCATTAGGCATACAATGTGAGGATAAGCTATCTGGAGCTTTAACAAGTGTCGGAACGTTGTTGCAATTGCAGGATGGAAGGCTGGAGTTGGAGCTAAATATTCGCTACCCTATTCATCAGTCATCCCAGGTGCTGCAGCAGCAATTGCAGAAAAGTGGCTTTACCTTGACTAATATTCATGACAGTGAGCCGAGTTATTATGATCCCGATACGCCGGAGGTAAAGTGTCTCATGGATGTTTATCAAGTTGTAACAGGAGAGCAAGGTGAGCCATTCGTGATGGGTGGAGGGACTTATGCCAGAAAGTTGCCTTATGCGGTAGGCTTTGGCCCTGGTTTGCCGACGGATTTCTCATCGCTTGATTTACCTCCTGGTCATGGTCAAATTCACGGCCCGGATGAGGTGCAGTCCATTCCGAATCTGATTACTGCGTTAAAGATTTATATTGTAGCATTATTAGAGCTAAATGAGCTGTATCAATTGGGATAACAATATACCTGTAAAAATTCGTAAATATAAAAAAGAAGGGTCATCGGTATCTCCTAAAGGGTAAGCGACAAGCATGCTGGAAGGAGAGAAAACCGATGACCTATTTTGTCCTAATGAAAGTTGGGGGTCTATCCGGTACCATGAGTAGCCCCAAGCTAATCTGATTACTTGGCGATTTTTGCGAAGTATTCTAATGTTCTAACCAGTTGAGCGGTGTAAGACATTTCGTTATCGTACCAGGCTACGGTTTTCACCAGTTGCTGGTCTCCAACCGTTAGAACTTTTGTTTGCGTGGCATCAAAAAGGGAGCCGAATGTCATTCCCTTCACATCGGAAGAGACGATTTGGTCTTCTGTATATCCGTACGTATCTGGATCAGATGCTTCTTTCATAGCGGCATTCACTTCATCCACTGTTACTTTGGCGTTCAGTACAGCTACTAGTTCCGTTACAGAGCCTGTTGCCACAGGTACACGTTGAGATGCACCATCCAGTTTGCCCTTCAGTTCGGGGAGAACGAGACCAATGGCTTTTGCCGCACCGGTGGAGTAGGGAACAATGTTCTCTGCTGCAGCCCGTGCTGCGCGGAAGTCACCTTTTGCATCAGGCGCGTCAAGGGTGTTCTGGTTGCCTGTATAGGCGTGAATGGTTGTCATCAACCCGGATTGAATGCCAAACTTATTGTTCAGAGCATTAGCCATGGGAGCTAGACAGTTCGTCGTGCAGGAAGCGCCGGAAATGACGGTTTCCGTTCCGTCCAGTGTTTCATGATTTACGTTGTACACGATTGTTTTCATGTCGCCTGTTGCCGGAGCGGAAATGACGACTTTCTTTGCTCCACCTTTCAGATGAAGCTCAGCCTTTTCCTTGGTGGTGAAGAAACCTGTACATTCAAGTACGATATCTACGCCAAGCTCGCCCCAAGGAATTTCTTCAGGGTTACGGGTAGCTAACACTTTAACTTCTTTACCGTTAACAGCAAAGGCTCCATCATGAACTTCGATGTCTCCATGGAAAGTGCCTTGCGTAGTATCATATTTGAGCAGATGGGCCAGCATTTTTGCGTCAGTCAGGTCGTTTATGGCCACAACCTCGATATTTTCCACCTCTTGAATTCGACGAAAAGCGAGTCTTCCGATCCGCCCAAAACCGTTAATGCCTACTTTTACACTCATTGAATGTTCCTCCTGTTTTCGTTCGAAATCCATTCCATACATCAGTTTGCCCATTAGAACTTCAAGGTAAGCACTGAGCCGAAGCCAAACAAGTTTGCCTTTGAAATGGGTTTGTTTTAAAATAAAAGGTACCGATCGGTATCTTTATTATATCAGGATTTAAGACATTGGCAAGGCTTCGGTCGTAAAATTTGATATAATGTTAGATTAGAATACGTTCATTCGGAGGAACCCATGAAAAAAGGAGATCGAACAAGAGAGCACATTATTATGAAATCGGCAGCAATCTTTAATCAGAGAGGATATGCCGGTACATCATTAAACGATATTATTGCCGACACCGGAATTAAGAAGGGGGGCATCTATCGGCATTTTACAAGTAAAGATGAGATTGCGCTTGAAGCCTACAATTACGCCGCCAGTTTGGTTAGCGGGAAATTTGCCGAGGCGGTCGACCGAGAGCAGTCTGCGTCAGGGCGGTTACTTGCATTTTTTCGAGTGTATGAAAATGTTGTTGATAATCCACCATTTGTTGGCGGATGCCCCATGCAGAATACAGCAGTAGAAAGTGACGATACGCATATGGAGCTTCGTGATCGGGCAAGGCAAGGACTGCATACCTATTTGGATATGATGAAGAGCATCATTCTTGACGGGATGAATAGTGGGGAGTTTAAGGAAGATCTGGATGCGGAGGCCCTTGCTTCATTTGCTTTTTCTTTGCTTGAAGGAGGCATTTTGCTCAGTAAGCTGGATGGGGATAACAAGCATATGCAGATCAATACAGCATGCTTTGCGTCCTATTTGCAGAATTGTTGTTTAAAGACTAAATAGCCAGAGGGAGTACTTTAGCGGCGATCTATTACCGGATTTTAACGGTGATAGGTCGCCGTTTTTTTTTGAATTATAGAAGACTTAATACTTAATTAAGAAAGTTGTAATGGGCGTTTAATTACAATTGCAAAAGGCTTGTTTTACAATTCAACTGTAAGCAAAATACAGAAGCATAAAACTTTTGAGGAGATGACGAAAGATGAAATTATTAGCGACAACAACAGCAATAGTGGCCTTATCCATAGCTTTGGCGGGATGCGGAGCAGCAAATACAGCATCTAACAAAGCAACTATCACATCTACTACGGGGAATGCGGCCGCAACAGCGACGGCAACCGCCATGCCGGGCTCCGATTCACCTGATAAAGCAGCTTCTAATGCCAATGCAGGGACCAGTCAGGAAACTGCTGCAATGATGGTGAAGTACGGCATGCTCAGCGGCAGCAACAAGCAAATATCAGAAGGCAATGTAGAAATTAAGGATGGCAAGGTGATGCTGACGAATTTCAAAACATCTAAAGGTCCAGACCTCCATATCTACCTGACGAAGGGAAAAGACGTGCAAATGGGTAAGAGCTTGGGCAAGATTGACCTGGAAAAGAGTGAGCAGGCCTTCGATCTGGCTGGAGCCAATCTGAATGATTATGATTCCGTTATTATCTACTGCGATAAAGCACATGTTACATTCGGTACAGCAGATTTGACTGACACACCAATGGATAAGCCAGCGACACCTTCGGCGATGGTCACGAAGACGGGTATGCTCAGCGGCAGCAACAAGCAAATATCTGAAGGGAATGTAGAAATTAAGGATGGCAAGGTGATGCTGACGAATTTCAAAACATCTAAAGGTCCAGACCTCCACATCTACCTGACGAAGGGAAAAGACGTGCAAATGGGTAAGAGCTTGGGCAAGATTGACCTGGAAAAGAGTGAGCAGACCTTCGATCTGGCGGGAGCCAATCTGAATGATTATGATTCCGTTGTGATCTACTGCGATAAAGCCCACGTGGTATTTGGCACAGCAGATCTCAGCTAAAATAAATATGCTGGGTACCATACTTGTTTTGAGGATGGTACCTTTTTTAAAAGGAGATTATAGTAATGATAAAGGGTGCTCAATACGTAACCAGTTGGATATTAAGTGTAATTCGTGTACTGTTTGGCTGGATGTGGCTTAAATCCGGTTATGATAAGCTTTCAGGCGGTTTTGGCGTTGAAGGCTTAATCCCGGTCATTGCAGCAAATCATGATTCCCCAGAATGGTACAAAGCATTTTTCAGTCACGTCGTTAGTCCCTTTTCAGGAGTCTTCGACGTTGTAATCCCATGGGGCGAAATCCTGATAGGGATTGGGCTTATAGCGGGTTTATTTATTGTACCTGCGCTAATCATGTCGGTGTTCGTGAATGCTAATTATATATTGGCTGATATGATATTTACCTATCCAACGGATATACTTATAGCAACCATACTTCTTACGGGGAAGAGGTTTACCTCTCACGTGAGTGTGGAACGCTGGCTTTATGCGAAATGGCAGAAAGACTGGAATGGTGCAGAAAAAAGGATGTGATCATCGTTGTTATCCACATTGATTATTGATGACGAACAACCGATAGTAGATGTTTGTAAGTTATATTTACAGAATGATGGTTATAGGGTATATACGGCGAGCAATGGAGAAGAAGCTATGCATATTGTTCATAACCATGCTATCGATTTTATAATTATTGATGTGATGATGCCTAAAATGAATGGCTATGAATTCATAGAGTCGCTCCAAACTCAAGGTTTAGATATTCCATTTTTATTTTTGACTGCTCTAAATCAGGAGAAAGACACGTTATACGGGCTGACTTTAGGGGCAGATGATTATATGACCAAGCCATTCAGCCCACGAGAGCTTGTTTTCCGCATAAAAAATATTATCAAGCGATCACAAAAGTCGAAGCCTCGCGTAGCCTTCCTTAATGAAGGGGAATTGTATCTGAATCGGGAAGAGCGGGTGGCAAAGCTTTATGGAGAGGCACTTGATCTCACCAATAAAGAATTTGATCTGTTGTGGTTCCTTGTTCAGGAGAAGCATCGCGTTATTCCAAAGTCGGAATTACTGAAAGAGGTATGGGGTTATGAATACTATGAGGACGCCAATACCGTCAATGTTCATATCCATCATTTGCGGGAGAAGATAATTTCAAAAGCCGGTCAGGAGTCGATATTCATTAAAACGGTGTGGGGGCTGGGCTATCAGTTCAAAAGAGAAGGAGAGTAGTGTCATGAAGCTGCGGACCTTGGTTTTTTTATCATATCTGATTAGTCTGATCATCGTGACACTGCTGCTATTTGTTGCGTATAAACAGATGTTCCTAGACTATGACAGGCTTAGGATGGCCATGATGATTACGGTTTCGTCCAGTGTACTGTCATTGTTGATTAATTCACTGTTTATTTTCCCTATGACACGGAATATTGCCCAGCTGAACCGGCAGAGTCAGGGGATCTCCAGAGGGCACTATGATCAGCTTTTAAATAAGAGTCGGGTAGTGGAGCTACGAGAGCTTGCTGAATCTATGAACGATATGGGACTTGAGATTAAAGCGCAAATCAAAGCCCTTCAGGACGAAGAGCGCCGCCGGAATGAACTGATTGCTAATCTATCCCATGATATTAAAACCCCAATTGCCTCTATCCGGTCTTACTCGGAGGCTCTGGTCGATGAGGTGGTCACTGATCCCGCCGAGGTGCGGAATTATTTGCTTGGGATTGGGAAGCAAACGGAGCGGGTGGTTTCATTTGCCAATGAGCTATTGGCTATCGCGGCCATAGATGATAAGGAGATTGTTTTCAAGCCGGAGGAGGTGTGGCTGGATCAGCTAATCCTGGATACGTTACAGGCATTTGAAGCTCAAATTTCACGGGAAAACCGTCTGATTGATGTTCATATTAGCGAGGGCTGCGTATCTGTGAATACAGACAAGGTGTGTATTCAACGGATTCTATATAATTTAGTAGGAAATGCTATCAAATTCTCCAAACCAGGCACCAGTATTAAGCTTCATATTTATTGTGATAGTACGTTCACGTATATGGAAGTTAAGGACGAAGGCATTGGAATTCCTGAAGATGAAATGGAAAGAATTTTTGAACGATTTTACCGTGTTGAAAAATCCCGAAATCAGCAGTACGGTGGCTCTGGATTAGGACTTGCGATTGCCAAGGAGCTGACCGAATTCATCCACGGCAAACTGGCAGTGTCTTCGGGTCAAGAGGTAGGAAGTACTTTTATTGTGCAGATTCCAAATCAACGGGTGTAAGCCGCGGTAGCCGAGAGTTTTTCTCCTGGGCAACCGCGGTTTCGTGTATTCGTGCAACAAGACAAAGTCATAACAAATCGGCAATCGTCCTGATCCCCTCCGCAATTTGTGACTCCGTTACATTACCGAACCCCATAATCAGACTCTCCTCGTATTTTCCTTTGGCGATGGTATATCTCTCTGCAGGATAAATTTTAATATTCCGTTCTTCAAGCTGCGCGGCTGTCAGAGAATCAAACTGGCGTCCGGGCAATTTGGCAACCAGATGCAAGCCTGCGGCATCCCCTGAAATGTTCACTCTGCTACCGAATGCTTCTGTCAAAGCGGAGATGAGTTGCTTCCGTCTTTTGCCATAAATACGCTTCATGCGGGTGATGTGACGTTCCAAATGACGGTCGGCTATAAACCGCGCAAGCGTGATTTGGGACAAGGTCGGGCATTGCATGTCCGTCATTCGTTTTAACCGAAGCAGAGGGTCACTTAATTCCTGGGGAACGACCATATAACCTAAGCGTAGTGATGGATATAAATTTTTGCTGAAAGTCCCGACATAGATTACTCGCTGGGAATCGAGTTCTCGGAGGGCATGAACCGGCATTCCGGCATAACGGAATTCACTGTCGTAATCGTCTTCGATAATATAGCTTCCGGTTTGCCGGACGTAGTCGAGTAGTTGAATACGTCTGCTGATGGACAAGATACTTCCGAATGGGAACTGGTGCGAAGGTGTAACGAAGACGCATTTAGGCCGTACATGGGTGGGCAAGCCTTCGACACACAAACCGTGATCATCAACAGGGACGGGGATAATATCGGCACCCGTTGAGGCGAAAATGGTGTGGATGAAGCTGGCAGTAGGATCTTCTATCGCTACAGCGTCTTCCGGCATCAATAAAAGCTTGCACAATAAGGAGATCGCTTGGGTAGCTCCGGCTGTCACGATTACCTGTGAAGGTGAACATTGTATTCCTTTGACATCCAGCAGATACCGGCAAATATTTGCCCGAAGCAGCCTATTACCTGCCGGATCTTCATCATAACCAAAAGCTGAAGCGTGGGCCTGATCATAGACGCTCAGCGTAACTTCTTTCCACTTTTTGTGCGGAATATGTTCAAGTGACGGAAAGCTCGGACGAAAATCAATGCCGTTGAAAGTAGCTGCAAATTCGGGAGAAGTCATTTCAACGGGATTCTCTGATTCCATGGACTGCGCCTGAACCGGCCTTCTTACACCTAAATCCAAGACATAGGTGCCGGACCCTTGGCGGCCTTCCAAATAACCTTCGGCGATGAGCTGTTCATACACTTCGACGATAAGAGCCCGCGACACCCCTAATTCACTTGCCAAATCCCTCGTTGACGGGAGGCTGCTTCCTGCTGCATACCTGCCTGAAAAAATACGTTCCCGGAGCAGCGTATAGATTTGTTTTGTTTTTGTATCGGCTGTAAAAGTTCCAAAGGCATCGGTCATATATTGCGCTCCTTCCCTATGTTCGAATTGGTATATCAATATCGCCGTAAAAGTGGTACTTATTCATACCAATTTAACATGCTAACATGATTCTTGTCAGCACGAAACCATTACAGAAGGAAGCGTTTAGCCGATGAGTGAACGACAAGATAATCCCCGGGTGCCTTCGGGATCAGATACAACACGAACAGCAAATAAATCCGCCGTGAGGACCGATAACAAAGCAGGAAGTTGGCTGGCGGTCGCAGCCCTTTTTACGGCTTCACTTAATTTGCGTCCGGCGGTTACTTCCATCGCCCCTGTGCTGGAAAGTATTCGAAAAGATCTAGGTATAAGCGGAGTAGCTGCCAGCTTGCTCGTCTCGATCCCTGTTCTATGTATGGGGCTTCTCTCGCCATTGTCTGTTCGTTTCGGCCAGCGGCTGGGAAATGAACGGGTGATTGCCTGGTCGCTAGTTCTGATTGGCGGAAGTACCCTGTTACGTATCGTCGTTCATACCGAAGCCTTGTTATTTTTAACGACTGTATTAGCTGGTGTCGGAATCGCAACGATGGGACCTTTACTGTCGGGTTTTATTAAAAAGCATTTGGCAGCTAGGATGCCGCTCATGAGTGCACTCTATTCCATGGCCTTATCGCTTGGTGCGGCGCTGGGCTCCAGTTTCTCAGCCCCTTTTCAAATCAAATTTCACTCGTGGCAAACGGCACTTTCGTTCTGGGCCATTCTCGCCATTACGGCTGTACCGTTTTGGTTGGCAATTCTGCGGTGTAGCAATGTTCGAAGTGAGAGGGCGGCTGTACCTGGGACAGCGAAATTACCGTGGAAAAATAAGAAGGCGTGGTTGCTCTCCATCCATTTTGGACTCTTGGCTATGGTTTTCTACTCGATCATGGGTTGGTTGCCGCTTATCCTGATCAATGCAGGCGATTCGCACCTGCATGCAGGGATGATGCTGACGGTGTTTGCTGTGGTTCAAATTCCGAGCGGGCTTATGCTACAGATGCTGCTACGCCGCTTCCCGTCCCGGCGGATATGGTTGTTGGTCTCGACTTCCATGCAGGCGATCGGCCTTGCCTTTCTTTTTAGTTCTATGCTGTATTGGCCCGCGGTTCTCCTTTGCGGATTTGGCTCGGGAATGTTATTTGCTCTAGGTAATTTGCTTCCAATTGAAGCAGCGTCAAGTCCAGAAGAAGCGGTCTCTTGGGCAGCGATGACTCAATCGGTGGGGTATTTAATAGGAGCGGCAGGCCCGATCTTGGTTGGCTTTGTTTTCGATAGTATGGGGCAGTTCAGCCTGGGGATACTAGGCATGATCTTGGTTTCACTCCTTATGCTAATGCTTCAATTATTCATAGTTCCGCGAAAAGAAAAAGAGAAAGCGAGCTTCTAAGCTTCTCCGTAATTGGTGAACATCGCGCTTAATCATATATAAATTTGGAGGTTTTTCGATTATGAAAATTTTTGTAGCTGGTTCTACCGGAGTTATTGGACGTATTCTGCTTCCAAAGTTAGTGAAGGCTGGTCACGAAGTGATAGGAATGACGCATAACCCGGAGCAGCAGAAGACGATTGAGGCTTTGGGCGCAAAGTCTATCATTGCAGATGCCTTTGATCCGGAGGGAATGATTAAAGTCCTTAGGGACATCAAACCGGATGTAGTTATTCATCAGCTTACCTCGCTCAGTAATTCGAGTTCGGCTGATAATGCTCGGATTAGAATCGAGGGGACCCGGAATCTAGTGGATGCCGCTAAGCAGGCAGGCGTAAAAAAAATAATCGCTCAAAGTATCTCCTGGGCTTACAAACCGGGCGACTCGCCTGCTACGGAAGAAGTCTCATTGGATGTTCAAGCACCTTCGCCACGCAAAACAACAATTGATGGCATTATCGCGTTAGAAGAAGCTGTTGCAGAAATTCCGAACCATGTTATTCTTCGGTACGGCACATTATACGGACCAGGTACTTGGTATGACAGAAGGGACGTGATGGCAGAAAAAGCGCTGAATAGCGAGCTTCAGGCAACGAATGGTGTGTCCTCTTTTGTACACGTGGAGGATGCGGCGAATGCAGCTTTATTGGCTTTGGATTGGTCGACTGGGACACTTAACATCGTAGACGATGAGCCTGCTCCCGGTACAGAATGGGTTCCTGTCTATGCTGATGCTTTGAAAGCTCCTGCGCCTGAAGTTCAGTCGGGGGGAAGTGGCTGGGAACGCGGTGCTTCGAATACCAAAGCTCGGAAAGAGTACGGCTGGGAGCCGAAGTTTCCGACTTGGAGAGCGGGGTTTTCGCAAGCTTTGAGCTAAAAATGCATTATAGAGCTCGGTTCAAACTTCACTCGGTGTAGATTTTTCATTTTGGGATTTCAAATTGACATATCGGCAATTAACGATATAATAACGAATATGGAACCTATCGAAATTTTAAAAGCATTGTCTAACGAGTCCCGTCTCCAAATTTTGCAATGGTTGAAGGAACCTGAGCAGCATTTTAAGCCCCATGAAGGGATTGATATGAGAAAAATCGGGGTATGCGTCGGTCAGGTGACCGGAAAATTGAGTATGACACAGTCAACCGCTTCCCAGTACTTGACGATCCTGCAACGAGCAGGGCTGGTTACAAGTGAGCGTATAGGTAAGTTCACTTATTACAAAAGGGATGAGGGGAAAATAAGCGAAGCATTGGCTCTGTTGAAAAACGAGCTTGAATAAAGCACACTTAGCGTCGATGAAGCCGCGGAGTTCGGTGAAGCGATCTTCGCCGCTTTCGCGCTTAAGATCTTTACGATTTTATTATCCAAGTGTATAGGGAAATGCAAGTCTTCGGATAATCTTTATATTTTTTTAATATAACATATCGACAAATACTAATATATCAATTTGTTGATTTGTGTATTATGAACGAAACTTGAATAAAAGGAGTAAGTTTAAATGAAAGGTACATGGAAAGTATACTTATTGGCACTGGTTAGTTTTTTGGTGGGGACGTCCGAATATGTTATTTCAGGTGTTTTGGATAAAATTTCTTTATCTTTAGGTATAACGATTACTTCGGCGGGTCAATTGGTGACGATTTTCTCTTTCATTTATGCCATTTGTACGCCGGTGGTTATGGCTTTGACAGCAAAGATTGAACGACAGAAGTTACTAGTTGCCGCACTCGGCGTATTCGTGATTGCCAATGTGTTAGCGTTTGTGTTGCCAGGATTTGGGCTTTTTGTTGTCGCACGGGCATTGATGGCTTTAGGTGCGGGGACCGTTGTTGTATCAGCACTGGCTATCGCCGCCAAAATTGCACCTGAGGGTAAACAGGCCAGTTCGATTGCCAATGTCACCATGGGTTTCACCCTGTCATTAATTATTGGTGTTCCGCTCGGGCGAATGATTGCTGCTGAATTTGGATGGAGAGCGGTATTTGGCCTTCTATCTTTGGCGGGGCTGTTGGTCATGATCGTTATATATTTCACCATTCCTCGTGTGAAAGGTGATGATCCTGTACCCCTTTCCAAACAACTGGGCTTCCTTAAAAATAGCAGAGTTGCTCTGGGGCTTTCGATTACTTTCTTTTGGCTCGGTGGTTACTCGATCGCTTATACGTATATTTCACCGTATCTTCTTACAGTTGTGGGTTTAAATGATAAGATGCTGAGCAGCGTTTTGCTAGCTTTTGGTATCGCCAGCTTGATTGGCTCCAAATTCGGTGGTTATAGCGCCGATAAATGGGGAGTTGCCCGTACCTTGGGCGGGGGAATGTCACTGCATGTAGTTGCCTTAATCTTACTAACGGTTACGGTGATGATTACAAATTCATGGATACCGATTGTCGTTATCCTGATGCTGTGGTCGTTCGCAGCTTGGTCTACCGGTCCTACACAGCAGTATAACATGGTGCGAATTGAACCTAATTATTCAGGTGTTATGCTTAGTCTTAATCAGTCCACGGTGCAATTAGCAATGGCTGCAGGAGCCGGGATTGGCGGAATCGTTGTCAACCAAGCTTCCTTATCGAACACTACATGGGTTGGCGCGATCAGTGTATTCATTGCCATTCTGGCATCGTTCTTGTTGAATGCCAAAATGAAACAAAAGGCACTGACACCTAACAATTAAAGTAACTGACTCCATAATATGAGACAAATCAAAATACCTTTAAGAGAACGGAACCTTGTCGTAAGATAGGGAAATAATCTTAGAGGTGTTTTGCGTTGGAAAGCAGAGTGGATTTTTCAGTAGAAATTAAAGTGAAGGCCATTGAGATTAGATTAACGAGAGGTCATGGATCAAATTGAGGTACGGAATAAGACACGGCTGAAGACGTGGATGAAATGGTGTCGGAATGGATATGTATATCGCTGAAGTAATGCTTTTGTATGAAAGAGAACTATGACCTGCGAGCTGCTAGACTGTTAGGTCTATTTATAGAATATGGAATAATAGGTACGCCTTCTTACAAAACTATTATTGGATTAAAAAGGGGAAAGTACTATCTTGGACGTTTTAGTAATCTTGAGCGCGCGGTTCAAGCTAGAAAAGAAGCTGAATAAAATACCAGAACCAATATATTCAAAAATTGAAAGAACGTAAAGGAAGACCGCCTAATAAATAAAGTAGGCGGCTTTCCTTTGTGCGAGTAATATATATCGAAAGAAATCATGCTTGTATTCTCGTCGCCTCCACAATACAGAAAATACGGTGTTTGGACAACTTTTCACAGCTTTAATTTTATAAGTGCGACTTAAATGGCTATTGGATACTACAAATTCAGTAGCTTCTATATCAGGCGAAACTGTAACAATACGTACATTTAAATTACAGACGTTGGTTATTTAACGGGCATGACAATCAACTGAGAAAATTGCATCCAAATTGCTAGAGTTTCGATAAAGATTAATTAACTTACTCCCTAGAATATCGTGTCTAGTCATACAAGGCCTCTGTGACCTCAACGTTTTTTTAGCTTTAATATAAAATTTGCAATCGATAAAAGAACTAAAATTGCTAACAGAATATTAGTCACAGATAAAGTCTCATTTAAGTTATTTATGCTAGTAGTAGACCTAACAGTTAATTGGCCAATACTATCCGCGACACGACCTATATTGCTAGAAATTCCATTGAGATATTGAACAATATCCTCTTCACTCATAACATATCTCCTCCCACAAAGTAGGTCTATAGAAAAACCTGTATTTTTAAAAACCAATAAATAACTTGAATATATTACTAATTATATATTTAAAATGGAAAAAATACACATAATCCCCTTGTTTATTACAAATTAGATGCAGATGAAGTGGTTCAGAGTTCCTGAAAGGGCTCTTATTATTCATTGTTTAATATCCTTTTAATAAATAAAATATATATTTATCTTTACAAAGGGATAATTTTACATTATTATTCTATTGTTAATATTCCAAATATAGTTATTAGAGGGTAGATTATGAAATGGAAATCAGTAATACCGGCATTAGTAATAACAATCGGGTTGTTAGGAACAACATTAGGGTTTACTCCTTCAGCGAGTGCAGAAGAATCGGGTACGACAACAATTAAGCTCGATGTTATTTCTGTGGAAGTCCCATATACTGAGCCCAGCTATTCTTTTAATAGAATAGAAACACCAACCGAGGTTAAGGTAGAGGTACTGAATGAAGTGAAAGAAGTTGTTGATGCTTATGGTGAAATAAAGGAACTTAGTAGTTCAAATTCTAAACCCACTCTGTTTGCTGCCGCTGCTAATCGTACTGTACTTGCATACCGTGAACTTGTAACGAATGGTTTTGTAGCAAATCGTCTATATAGCAGTCTCGTTGTTAGAACAATACCAGGGAGCTCTTTTGCACAGATCCAATCCGTTAATGAAACTTACTGGACCCCTTCTAATTCCGATGGAACTTGGACGCTAGAGGAAAGACACGCTTATACTACTCCAGTAACTGGGTCGTATCCAACATGGCAGGTTAGCGTAACTGGTACTGCAGTTGTTGACACCGTAAGAACTGAATACGGCGGTGTACAACTTGGTAAGATTGGGTGGAGTCAAACATCTGATGGCCATTATCGTAAACTTATCGAACTTACATTTTCTTACTCTACACTATGAATATGATAACAAAGTGACTGTAGAATCTTAACTAAACTAAAGATATGTTTATTAACAACTCCCGCCATGATTACCTTGGCGGGAGCTTATCGTTTAATAGTAAGAAGTGAGGAGGCCGTTCGTTAAGGGGAAACGCCGTTCTTATATGTCGCCTTCTCTATAAATAACACTACGAAAAGTGTTTATAACGATTCGCATTGATGGTTACCCCACTGTTTCGTTTCCAGGAGGTGGCAGTATTACATTTAGTCATCTAGTAAATATGATACTATTACCGGAAACTCAATCGTAAATTGGTAAGAGGGATTTAAATTAAGAAAAAAATTTCTTAACATTCAGTTTTCGAGCTACATTTTACTACAGTCATACGTTTGAAACTAGATTGTGGAAATATACTACAATAAGCATCCTTTACACAATGCAAGCGAAATAAAAAGTATAATTGCCTCTTTAGAAAAAAACTTCAAGCGGAGCAGGAACCTTTTCAATAACCACTAAGCGGCCACTATATAAGATGAACTTAATGTAGCAAAATACCCTTGAACAGCAGCTTGATCGCATTGACATGCAGGGAGGCGTATTCGTCCCCGCTTAATTTTTCCGGCTTCGCCAGGCAGAGCTGTGTTGCCCCAGTCAAGGTGGAAATCACACTAAAACTCAACGTTTCGAAATCCTCATTAATGAAAACACCCTGCTGTACTCCTTGTTGCAGTACTTCTCGAATAGCACGATAGACTACTTCTACAATCTCTCGCAATGTAACCAATGCTCCGGAATCGCTGGAAAGCGTCCTTCCATACTCTTCAAGAGCTTGGATTAAGGGGTTTTCACATTCTCTTCCGAATGAATCCGCCATTTCAAGCAGCTGTTCGCTGGGGGATGTGGATCGCTCGGCCAATTGAAGCCACTTTTGTGAGGATTCTGCGGAATACTGGGACAGCAACTGGAGAAAGAGGACCTCTTTATTTTTAAAATGATGATATAAATTGCCTTTACTCATCTGTGTAAGTGTGCATAAATCATCCATTGTAGCCCGATCATAACCTTTTTCAATAAATAACAGCTTGGCATGCTTTAAAATAATTGCTTTTGCTTCCTCTGCCGGTAATCGTCTTCTGGTCATAAGTCCCTCCTGGGAACCTTACGAACGGCTCCTTGTATGCTTGAAAAATTGAAAAACACCATATGAGATAACGATAGCAAAAATCCCGCAGAATGCAAATGGCATATCCAGCGTGTGGCGGTAAACGATACTTTGCAGCCCCATATGATCCGCCGTCGATGTACCATATCCCCAAATCGTGAAATTAAAAATATTCGTGGCAAAATGGATGCCGAACGTCGCAGCCAGACCATTGGTACGATAAGCAACAACCCCTAGAAAGAATGCCCCTATCAGATAATACAGTGGTCCCCAAATGCCGTTGCTGAGCATCTCAGGATTCAAACCATGGACCAGGGCGAAGGTGAGGGAGGAGATAAAGACTGACCAGAATGTACCGCCTTTTGATGATCTGAACATCCGGTACACATAGCCTCTGAACAAAATTTCCTCAGAAGCACTCTGAACAAAAATCAAAGGGATGACAACAATGAATACGCCTAACCAGCGAAGCGGATCAAAATGAAGCGTAAACGCTTGCCGATGTACACCGATATCGACAAGTAAATAAAGGATCAGTGCCGCGAAATACCATGAAAAATAAGTCGCGAATTTTCGGAAATCGGGCCGTTTATTTTCAAACAAAAATGTTCGAAAAGGAATCTTGAAGAAATACCTGGTAATAAGGAAGACCCCGAGAATCAGGAACCAAAAGGTTAAGAAAAGCGCGATAAAACTAGGTAAGCCTGAGAGCGTAGCGGGAATCAAGGAGTTCACTAGATTTAACCATAAAAATGAACCGCCTTGCCATATGACAAAAATGAGGAGGAATCCCGCTAAGGATTTGAGGCCGAAAGGGATCTTCGGCTGAAGACCATAATTATTTTCCATGACATGCACCCTTTTCTTGTTATTATACCGACTTTAAAGTCGGTAGTTACAATATAGAGGCATCGTCTCATTCTGTCAACATGTTACATGATCTTAAAGGGGGCTATAGGGTGCTGAAGATTTGAGAATCATGTGCATAACAGAAGCTAAACTTTGGAGGCGAAATTAAGCAATTGTTCTTCGATCCGTTTAACGGAGCCTACACAATTGGCGGCAAATAAACTGTTTATTGGCGGATTTATGGACAATTATGGGGGTATATTAAATCTGTTGTCGAAGGATATGGCACAAATGGCAGCTAAAGGACGTGAGCAAACAGGGGGATGAAGCCACTAAGGGTAATATTGCAAAAATTAAATCGATAAACAGCCTATATAAGACGGAAAACTCCCCATCAAGTAGTGGTTTATTTATTAAACCTGTCTGCTTGATGGGGAGCATATCAAAATCGTTAGCCTGTTCTGTAATTATAATAGCGAGGTTCCGAATTTCACCTCCGGAAAGCGGCTATCCGGTCCTTTTATTAAGGTTCCGCCTTGATTTTTCAGATACCTATCGAAGAAATCCAGCATATAGGCATTGATAACGGAGTTCGCTCTTTCGGGCGCAATCTTTCCTGTAATGCCCAGCATTTTGAATATCGGAGAAATGTATTGTACATCGGTAAAATTCAAATGCTCTGAATTTTCGATATAGAGGAATTGCCCCCCTGAGTCGACCGATTCGCGCATCCGTTCAAGCTCTAGCTTTTTGTCTTCTGTTACTTGATCCATCCATTCTCTTGTGTTGCCCATCCGTTTAAGCTCTGCCTCCGTGTAGGTGTGGTTATCCATTACCTTCTTTAATCTATCGAATTCGCTTTCCGAATTCATGAACAAGAACGGCTTTCGCAGACCCTCTCTGTCGCGCAGCCGGTAAAGCGCTCCATCCAAGTCTATTCCAACCGCGATTCGCGGATCGTAAGCAGCGTCATAGGCCGTCGCTCCGCCGATGGAATGACCGAATACCCCGACATGACCGAGATCCATCTTCCCTTTTAGATGACTTGGAATCTGCCCTGATTGGATGAGCGCGAATTGGTCCAATGTAAACGTCACATCGTCGGTTAACACTTTTCCGAGCTTGTCGCGGTTTCCGCTTTCCGTCCGGTAATCATGGTCGGGCGAGAATAAGTCGTTGGTTGAGCTAGTCGTGATTCGGCCGTCCGGAAACTCGGTTGCAAATGTATTGTAGGTGTGGTCGATCACGGCCACGATATATCCGTGACTCGCGAGATCTTCGGCTTGCGACGTGTGGAGGAACCTGGAAGAGCCAAAGCCGGGATTCGCAAGGATCAGCGGGTATGAAGTCTGTGCCGGAGAGACTTCGGCCCCTGAATAAGCATGACTGGATACGTACTTCAGGTGTTGCAAAGTAAACCCGGGAAGACCATAGTTCGCGGCCATATAACGTAAAATCTGGGTATCGGGAATAAAGGGTGTGTACTTGCCGGTGCCAGCTTGAGCCGGATACCATACCTGAACCATTAATTCTCTCTTACTATTCCTGGCTTCACCGAAAATCTCTTCCCTATTTGTATCCACGAAATGAAAAGCCTGCGTTCCTACCTTAAATTCACCTGCCGGTTCAGGCAGTTTAAATACAGGAAAAGCATACATGAGACCCGCTGTTGCGACCAACATTATCGCTATAGCGGTATAAGCTGAACCCAACAAGACTCGAGGGATCTTTTTGGGTCCGGTTTTTTGGAAATAGCTATAACCTGAAATGACTAAAAAAATGATCGTTATGCAATATGGGAATAATAGCTGAACTCTGTATCCTTCCACCGTCCAATGAATGACCAGTAAAAGTGTGGCGATTCCGCTTGCAACGAATACTGGAATTCTACGCTGTCCTTTTTTTAATAGGACTGTTAATGCAAACAAGCCGATGTTGGACAAAAAAAGCAACAGTTCAAACAGCCTCATCTCGATTCTCCTTTTTAAAAAAATTCTGATTTATTTGTTCCAATCTTATCCTGCCAGACTGGCCTAAACTATCGATTTGTCTTACATCTACCTTAAATCTATCTTAAAGCTACCTTACAATTTTGTAATTCGATCTTGTGGTCCGGGAATGCGACTTAAACACAATATACTAATATGTACGTAATGCAGTTCATGGCAATGTAACAACAATTCGTGTTCCTGTGCAAGGTTTGACGCTTACGAATAAAAAAAGAAAGCTGCAGGTTTATTAACCTTGCAGCTTTCTTTGCGGTAGTAAATTTAATGCTCCTGATTCTGTACTCCCCACTCACATAACCCTTCCAAAACAGGCAATAAGGATTCCGCTTTTTCCGTAAGACTATATTCGACTTTTGGGGGAACTTGAGGGTATTCCACCCGTTTTACCATGCCATCTGCTTCCAACTCTTTAAGCTGGGAACTGAGCATTTTATATGTGATCGCTCCGACCTGTCTCTTCAGATCATTAAAGCGAACGGGCTGGTTTTCGGCGAGGAGATAAATGAGAACCATTTTCCATTTTCCACCGATAACCGATAATGTATAGCCAAAAGGCGTATCTTGAATATGTTTAACTTTACCTTTATATTCAGCCATACTCATGTTTACACTATCCTTTCTGATAGTACCTATCAATATTGTGCGTACTGTTTTTTTGTATGCTCACATTCTATACTAGCTTTACTTTAAATAAAAGGAGAGAAAAAAATGACTAAGCAAACCATACGCTTACTGATGCCGCAATGGCAAGGGGGAAATAATCCTAACTACTCTTTTGGAGCCGAACTGCTTGCTTGGCTAGCTCCTGATAATGATCAGCCCCTTATTCATGTTCCCGTTCAAGCTTATGCCGGAACTCCGCTTGAGAACGAGAACGGTGTATATGGAAGGAAACAACTGCTTGAGCAATTAGAGGCCGCTCATCATATCCTTGATGCTTATAAGCCGGATCGCATTGTTATGTTCGGTGGTGACTGTTTGGTGGAACAAGCTCCATTTGCCTATTTGAACGAACGATACAATGGGGAATTAGGTTTGATTTGGATCGATGCTCACAGCGATTTAGGTAGAATTGTCGGGTATGATTATGGACACACCTTACCTCTCGGCAACTTGTTGGGAGAAGGCGATGAAGAGTTCGCCAAACATGTGAAGATTCCGCTAAAGACTGAAAATGTGTTTATTGCAGGTATAAATGTACAAACTGATTTTGATGCAGAAATCATTCAACGACTAGGTATTAAAACTGCTGGAACTGAAGAGTTAATGAACAGTACAGAGTCTATTAAAGATTGGATTAAGCAAAATAACATTAAGCATCTGGCCATTCACATTGATCTAGATGTGCTTGATCCTAAGGCATTTCGATCTTTGATCTTCGCCAACCCTGAAGCACATAATGATTTTTCTGCTGCTGGAACTATGCAAATGCCGGGACTGCTTAAGCTGCTTAAAGAGCTATCTGAAGAAACAGATGTAGTTGGATTAGGAATAACGGAGCATATGCCATGGGATGCTATGAACTTGAAGCAACTGCTTGGAGAAATACCTATTTTAAATAAGTGAAGTCATTAAAGATGAGATAATAGTTCTGTCCAATAATACTAAAAAGATCCGCGACTCACGCGGGTCTTTTTAGTTTAATGTTTGTTTTCTGGATAACATATAAAAGAATGCTTGCGCCTGACGTTACGTCAGGTGCTACACTTTTATCAGAAAGGAGCTGAGAAAGATAAGTAAGACGTATTATACGATTGGCACATTCGCCAAACTGACCTCGACGACGGTACGTACGCTGCACTTTTATGACCAAAAGGGTCTGCTTAAGCCAAGCAGCTACAATGAGCAGGGACACCGAACCTATAAGGATGACGATTTGTTCCGACTCCATCAAATATTGACCTTAAAATATTTAGATTATTCCCTGGACGAAATTGGCAAGTACTTGGAGCAGGACAGCAAGGATTTTAAGACTTCTCTGGAGAGGCAATACGAGCTGTTGATGGAGAAGCAAGAACATATCCAGCGTGTTGTGGCTTCGGTTGAACGGGTAAAAGCGATTGTTAAGGATAACGACACGATGGATCCTGCGCTCATTATGCTACTGATTCATTCCATTCAGCACGAGGAGGCGCAGAAGCAGTGGTTCTCCGATCGTGTGCCGGATGAGGTCGTACAATCGGTGTTTATGAGTGAATCAAGTTTGGAAGAACGGATCCGGGTAGAACGTGAGTTTACGTTAGAGATTAACGATCTGCTAGTGATGTCTAAGCAAGGACTGCCGCCGGAACATCCGCTTGTTCAGGAGCATGCGCTTACTCTATTTATGATGATCGAGCGGATGCTCGGGCAAGAGCTGTGGAATAGCGAGACCGGAAAAGTGCTGGAAGAGATGGATCCGCAGCTTTTTCCGAACCTGGAACAAGACTTTAAGAACTACTTGATTGAAGCGTTTGGTCATATGTTGATTCATCAATGGGGAGAAAAAGAAAAAGAAAAAGAAAAAGAGTAGGTTAGGTTAACTAGGTTAGATTAACACGGACCCCTACGATTCCCCAAAGTCAGTGTCAGACCGCGCTTAACATTACAACTATATAAGCTGAACTTAAGAATCAGACAAGCTGAGTGTTGAATGGCGTATTCTTAAGTTCACTTCGACAGAGGGAGCTATATATCAATGAAAAAACTTAGCGCTACAATACTAACCCTGGGCTTACTTACCTCTGGACTGTCTTCCGTTCATGCAGCTGAGAAGGCCTCGTCCGTATGGCTAAACGGTGAGCAGATCCAGTTCAGCAATTCCGCACCGATTGTAGAAAAAGGGGTGACCCTTGTCCCGCTGCGTCCCCTTCTGGAGAAGCTGGGCGTCAACGTGAAATGGGATCAAGCGACACATACCGTCAGCGGTTCCAAAGGAACCCTTTCCTTGTCCCTGAAGATTGGCAGCACAAACGCCACTGCAAACGGTAAAGCTGTCAAGCTGGATGCAGCGCCAAAACAAATCCGGAATGTAACCTATGTGCCGCTACGCTTTGTAGCTGAAACTACAGGTTATCAAGTGGGCTGGAACCAATCACTGCGCCAGGTTACCCTTACTGCCAAGCAACATTCCGAAGGCCGCGGATTTTTGTGGAAGGTTGAGAATAAAGGTAACACGGTGTATGTGATGGGTTCAATCCATCATGTACCTGAAGGGATGTATCCGCTTCGTCCGGAGATTGAGAATGCGTTAAAAGCTGCCGACTACTTGGGCGTGGAGGTCGATATGTCGACAGTCACCTCCGAAGATTTACAAAAACAAGTGTTGGAACTGGGTGTTTATAAAGATGGAACGACACTGAAGGATCATATCTCCGCAGACACGTATAAAAAAGTTACATCATTCCTGAAAGCAAATGGAATGCCTGAAAATAGCTTCGATATTTTCAAGTCATGGTTTGTCACACAACAGATCATGAACATTCAAGTTGCAAAAGATGGCTTTACACCAGAGAAAGGGATTGATAATTATCTGATTGAAAAGGCTAATACAACGAAAAAACCGATAGTCTCACTAGAAACTATGGAATCCCAAATGAAGATGAACAACAATTTCTCAGACGCCTTGCAGGAAAGGCTGCTGCTTCAGAACCTGGATCCTAAAGCTGTGACGCCTCCTTCTCCAGATGTAACGATAGATTATCTGAATAAAATGTGGATCCAGGGCGATGAAAAAGCCTTGAATGAGTTCACCACTACTGGCTGGGATGCTGAATACTTCCAAGGTCTAATCAATGACCGCAACGAAGAAATGACCAAGAAGATTAAAGGCTATCTGAATGGTGATAAAAAAGAAACCTATATGGTTGTCGTTGGAATGCTGCATTTACTGGGCAACGAAGGAATCGTTCCATCGCTGGAAAAGGAAGGCTTCAAAGTAACAAAACAGTAGCAGTTGTTAGGAGGAAAATACTTGATTATTACAACAACCGCAATCGTTGAAGGTTCCCCAGTCAGACAATATGTCGGCGTGGCAACCGGTGAGGTCATCATGGGAGCTAATGTCGGGAGGGATATTCTTGCCTCATTTAGAGATCTGGTAGGCGGACGTTCGAAAGCCTATGAAACCAAGCTAAGGGAAGCAAGAGATGCGGCCTTCAAAGAAATGACCCAGCACGCTTCGACGATGGGGGCCAACGCTGTAATCGGCGTGGGGATCAATTACGCAGTTGTCCGCCAGGACATGATGATGGTCGCTGTTAGCGGAACAGCAGTTGTTATCTAAGTAGTCGTTCATAATACTGCAGGGCTAACCATTAGGTTAGTCCTGTTTTTTATTTAGTTTTTTTAGTATTCAGGCAGCTCCATTTGATATAAGGAGTTTGACTAGGGAGCTCTTTTTTTGACTATATAAGATAAACAAAAGAAAGTAACAAAAAGCGAGAAGGAGTGAAGGGGGAAGTTTGGAACTGTAGGAGCGAAGCGCTCGTCTGAAAGCTTTCCGCAGGAAAGCTCGCATCGGAAGCACAGGCAGTCTCCGGATTTTATCCGCTAATAGCGGTATAATTCAAAAATCTGGAGACAATAACGACCGGAAGTCCAAACATTCCACCGTAGTGACGACCGAGCCCTATGTTAGGATTTTAAGTTCATCTTGAATAGAATAAAAAAATGCTTGAGTGTAACGTAACGTTACACCTTATACTGATGCTAGAAAGGGGCTGAGAAAGATAAATAAGAGACATTATACCGCTGGTGCATTCGCTAAACTGACCTCAACAACAAAACGGATGCTGCACTTTTATGATAGCAAGGGATTGCTTAAGCCAAGCAGCTACAGTGAAAAGGGATACCGTACCTATTCCGACGAGGATTTGTTCCGGCTCCATCAAATATTAACCTTAAAATATTTAGACTACTCGTTGGATGAAATCCACGAATATTTGGAGCAGGATGGCAAGGATTTTAATGCTTCTCTGGAGCTGCAATATGAGCTGTTGTTGCAGAAGCAGCAACATATCCAGCGCGTTGTCGATACGGTTGAGCAGGCAAGAGCGATTGTTAAGGACAACCATACGATTGATCCAGAGCTTATTATGCAGATGATTCGTTCCATTCAGCATGAGGAGGAGCAAAAGCAGTGGCTCTCCGAGCGTGTGCCGGATTCACTCGTACAATCTATATTTAGTGTTGAAGTAAACCTGCAAACTGAGCTGATGATAGTGTTTAATGATCTACTCGTTATGTCCAAGCAGGGGCTGTCGCCGGATGATCCACTTGTACAGGAGCGTGCGCAAGCTCTAAAGCTGTTTTTCGAGCAGATACTTGGACACCCGCTAGAGGAACTAGGGACGAACGAGACGGGAAGAGTGCTGAAGGAGGTGGATCCGCAGCTCTTCCCGAACTTTGAGCCTAGCTTTGCGAAATACTTGTCTGAGGCGTTCGTTCATTTGTTCCGTCGTATGTGGGAGGAGAAGATGGATGAATAGGTTACATCCTCATATGAAGTTGTCCGTCGTTTTTTACTATTCTAACTAGAAGGAGTTATATACCAATGAAAAAAATTAGCGCTGTATTACTTTCCCTAATCTTGCTTACTTCTGCATATTCTTCCGTTCAAGCAGCGGAAAAATCCTTATCTGTAAAGTTAAACGGCGAGCAAATCCAGTTCAGCAATTCCGCACCGATCATTGAAAAAGGAGTGACCCTCGTCCCATTGCGTCCCCTTCTGGAGAAGCTGGGCGTCCAAGTGAAGTGGGATCAAGCGACCCGTACCGTCAGCGGTTCGAAAGAAGGTCTCTCCTTCTCCCTGAAGATTGGCAGCACGAATGCCACGGCAAACGGGAAAACGGTCAAGCTGGATGCAGCACCAAAGCAAATCAAGAATGTAACGTATGTACCGCTCCGCTTTGCTGCTGAAACTACAGGCTATCAAGTGGCTTGGAATCAATCGCTGCGCCAGGTTAGCCTTACCTCTGGAAAGCAATCCGAAAACAGCAAAGGCTTTCTGTGGAAGGTAGAGAATAAAGGCAACACCGTGTATATGCTTGGTACAATCCACACCGTCGACAAGACTATATACCCGCTGCGTCCTGAGATTGAGAATGCGTTCAATGCTGCGGACTACTTGGGCGTAGAGATCGACTTTACAAAGATCGTTCCTGACGAATTAACTAAATTGATAACTGATGTGAGTGAATATAAAGACGGAACTACACTGAAGGACCATATCTCTGCAGCAACCTATAACAAAGTTCAAGCATTCCTAAAAGAAAATGGACTGCCGGAAAATAGCTACGATAACATCAAGGCGTGGTACGCTTCGCAACAGATGGGGACCATTCTATCGGCAAAACAAGACTTAGACGAAGGTATGGGGATTGACATGTATTTCATGGGCAAAGCCATCAATTCGAAAAAACCAATTATTGGGCTAGAGACTTTTGAGTCCCAATACGATGTTTTTAACAAATTCTCCGACTCGCTACAAGAAAAGCTGATCCTTCAAATGCTGGATCCAAACTCTTTGCCTTCTTCTGCTACGGAAATGTCGATGGATGATATTCTGAAAGTATGGAAAACTGGCGATGAAAAAAACTTGGTTAAATTTGTCGATGCGCTTCGCTGGGATGATGACTATTTCAAAGGGATGCAGACGGACCGTAATTTAGCAATGGCTGAGAAGATTAAAGGCTATCTGAACAGTGATAAAAAAGAAACGTATATGATTGCCCTTGGCGCTTCACATTTTGCGGGCGACTCTGGTCTAGTTACAATGTTGGAGAAGCAAGGCTTTAAGGTGGTAAAACAGTAACATTTAAGCAGCTATCATTTCTGCTTCAGTATGTTATATAAATACCTATAACAATGATAGAAATTCAGTTCATGGATTAGGGATTGAAAGGGAATATTAATTTATAATGGGAGTGTTTATGATGTCATCCAATAGGGACATGCTACAAGAATCTTTGGATACCGGCCTTCGAGTTCGTCCCCGCGTACGGTGGGGTGTTCTCACCTATTTCCTCTACATCGCAGTCTTCTACGCGATCTTCGTGCTCAACGGAGTCGACTACATGCGAATAGCAGAGAGTGAACGGACCCTTCTACTCTGGGCCGTAGCACCGATATCCGGCGGTGCCGTGCTGACCATCACAATGGTCACGCTCTACGGATGGTGGCACCCCAGCCTGGTTGAAAAGCGGCGGCTTTCAGGGTGGGCGATGTCTCTCCCGATCATTATGATGGTCATTGCGGTCGTGAACATGCTGATCGCCGATTTTACCCATATCACACCCCTCATGTGGCTGTATCTCATCGTCAGCTGCATCCTGGTCGGCCTCAATGAGGAAACGATCCACCGGGGTCAGTTGATAGTCGCTCTGCGCAGCCGATTCGGCGAAACCGGGGTTTGGTTGCTCTCAACAGCGATGTTCTCAGCTTTCCACCTGCCGAACTTCTTCCTGGGCGTCGGGGTGGGTGCTGCCCTGCTCCAGTTAATGAGCACTTTCGGCCTTGGTTCGATCTTCTACCTTGTCCGGCGGTCTACCGGATCGCTCGTGTTTGCCATGCTCCTGCACGGACTTTGGGACTTTAGCATCTTCACTACGAATGGCTCGTCGTCGTTTCCCATCGCTGGTGTACTAGCTCCGGTGTTGGCGATCGCTGGAGCAATCACGGTTCCGATCATTCTCCGCCGTGAAAGAGGGCGCGATAACGCCCAAAGCGTGTCACAATCAGTCGGCTGATTCATTCGTGCGGGCGGGCGAGATTCGTAAAGATGAAGTTTTGAAAATAACCTGATGAAGAGTCATACCATCCCCTTCAATTGATTGTTGTTCAGGTAACATCATTCAATTGGAGAGGTTTGGCTATGGCTCTTTTTGTTATAGAGGGCTAACCGTGAGGTTGGCCCTGTTTCTTTGTGTAGTTTAAAGGCAGCAAAGATCGAAAGAAGTGCTTGCCCCTGACGTAACTTCAGGTGCTATACTGGCGCTAGAAAGGGGGTGAGCACGATAAGTAAGACGTATTACACCATTGGTTCCTTTGCAAAACTGACCTCGACCACGGAAGGAACGCTGCGCTTTTATGAGCGGAAGGGGTTACTCAAGCCGAGCGGCTACAATGAAAAGGGACATCGTATCTATTCTGATGACGAATTGTTCCGGCTCCATCAAATATTAAACTTAAAATATTTTGATTACTCCTTGGATGAAATCAGCAATTATTTGGAGCAGGACAGCAAGGATTTCCATGCTTCTCTGGAGATGCAACATGAGTTGCTGCTTCAGAAGCATTTTCAACGCTAGGCTCAATCATTGCCGGTTTAATTATTGAAAAGCTGTCTTGGCATTGGATCTTCTGGATTTCCGGCACAGTTCTTCTTATTTCGTTAGCCTTCGGCATAATCTTCTTGAAAAATATATCCGTGATTACACGTCCCCCAATTGATATCCTTTCTCTATTGCTTTCAACAATCGGTTTCGGCAGTCTTTTATTTGGCTTCAGCAAAGCCGGAGAGAGTGGCTGGAGTAGTATGTTAGTAATATCTTTCATAATTATTGGCGTAGCAGCACTTTTTCTCTTCACTTGGCGTCAATTGAGTATAGAATCGCCCATCATGAACCTTCGTACGTTCCGTTTTCCAATGTTTAGTTTGTCGGTGGTCCTATTCATTGTAGTGATGATGCTGCTTTTGTCATCCATGTTATTGTTACCGATGCTTTTACAGAACGGTCTTGGAAAAAACACCTTACAGGCCGGGTTGCTCTTGTTACCTGGTACGCTCCTTAGCGGTATAATGGGTCCTCTGATGGGTAAAATGTTCGATAAGTATGGACCAAGAAGGCTAATTATACCTGGACTGATTTTAATTGGGGCAGTTATGTTTCTCTTCTCAACGATTACGGTGAATACCTCAACCGTGTTTATTGTTGCCCTGCATTGTACGTTTTTGTTAGCTTTGTCGATGGTTATGATGCCAGCGCAAACCAATGGGATGAACCAGTTGCCGGCTGAGTTATATCCACACGGTACAGCTATAATGAGTACATTGCAGCAAGTGGCTGGAGCGATAGGCAGTGCGCTGGCGATGACGATGCTAGCGACAGGTCAGTTAAATTATTTGCGTGATCAAGGATTTGATATGAGCAATGGGCTTAATCTTGCTCAAGCAGATTCCGCGATATTAGCGCATTTGCCATCTTCCTTTGTTTTTGGTATCAAAGGCGCCTTTATTTTTGCTGGTGTTATGTCGATCATCGCCCTGTTCATCTCGTTATTTATGAAGCGTGTCAAACCAAGTGAACAAGAGGCCAGATTAAATCAACCTGAAAGTGGAACGGTTCTCCATTAGTAAGGCAGGCTTCACAGGCACTTTGTAAGTTTAATCAGTCAGTCGCCGGAAATCCAACGGTGACTGACTATTTTGTTTACCTAGCAAATTCCATTCGTATGGGGAGTTTGACTAATAGGGAGCTCTTTTTTAATTAGAGTCCAAAAAAAGGACTTGAGGTTAAAGTAACTTTAAGCTTTATACTGAAACTAGAAAGGGGCTGAGTAAGATGAGTAAGAAGCATTATACCGTTGGTTCATTCTCGAAATTGACCTCAACGTCGACACCTACTTTGCGATATTATGACCGCAAGGGGCTGCTCAAGCCAAGCGGATACACCGAGGGTGGATACCGTACTTATTCTGATGAGGATTTGTTCCGACTCCATCAAATATTGGCTTTAAAATATTTAGATTACTCCTTGGATGAAATCAGCGAGTATTTGGAGCAGGACGGCAAGGATTTTAATGCTTCTCTGAAGCTGCAATATGGGCTGCTGCTGAAGAAGCAGCAGCATATTCAGCGCATTGTGGATACGGTTGAACGGGCAATAGCAATCGTTGGTGATAACGACACGATTGATCCAGGAATTATGATGATGATGGTTCGTTCCATTCAGCATGAGGAGGAGCAGAAGCAATGGCTCTCCGAACGTCTGCCGGATACATTCGTACAATCGGTGTTACTAAGTGGATTGAGCCCGGAAGAACGAGATCAGGTAGAACGTAAGATCATGATAACGGTGAACGATCTGCTCGTGATGTCCAAGCAAGGGCTACCACCGGAACATCACCTTGTGCAGGAGCGTGCGCTTACTATAAAGCTGATAATCGAGCAGATGTTGGGCGAATCGCTACAGGAACTGGAGACGATCGAAACGCTAATAGCGCTAGGGGAGTGGGATCTGCAGCTTTTTCCGAAATTCGAACCGGAACTTATGAACTACTTGGTTGAAGCGTTAGTTCATCTACTCAGTCATGATATTTCTAGCTCTTGAAGTATTCGAAGTTGAAATTTTAAGAAAACAAGAGCAAATGAAAAAAATATTAATATATAGTGGGAGTGTTTATGATGTCAAATAATAGGGACATGCTGCAAGAATCTTCGGATCCCGCCCTTCGAGTTCGTCCCCGTGTACGATGGGGTGTTCTCACCTATTTCCTCTACAGCGCAGTCTTCTACGCGATCTTTGTGCTCAATGGTGTCGACTACCCGCGAATAGGCGAGAGTGCGCAGACCCTTCTTCTCTGGTACGTAATACCACTGTCCGGCGGTGCCGTGCTGACCATCACAATGGTCACGATCTACGGATGGTGGCGCCCCAGTCTGCTGGAAAGGCAGCGTCTTTCACGATGGACGATGACTCTCCCGATCATCATGATGGTCATCGCGATCGTGAACATGCTGATCGGTGACTTCAGCCGTGTCACGCCCCTCATGTGGCTGTATCTCATTGTGGGTAGTATCTTGGTCGGCTTTAATGAGGACATGATCAACCGGGGGCAGTTGATAGTCGCTCTGCGCAGCCGCTTCGGTGAAACCGGGGTCTGGTTGCTTGCAACCGCGATGTTCGCAGTCTTCCACCTGCCGAACATCTTCCTGGGCATCGGGGCGGGTGCCCTGTTCCAGGTATTGATCGCTTTCGGCCTCGGTTCGATTTTTTACCTTGCCCGGCGGTCTACCGGATCGCTCGTGTCCGCCATGCTCCTACACGGACTCTGGGACTTGAGCATTTTCTCTACGAATGGCTCGTCGTCGTATCCCATCGCTGGTGCACTAGCTCCGTTGTTGGCGATCGCTGCAGCGATCACGGTTCCGATCATCCTCCGTCGTGAGAAACGACGCGCTAGCGCCCAAAGCGTGTCACGACCAGCCGGCTGATTCAACTGTATATCTTCAATCAGATATTGAGTCATACCAAAATTCCTACTTCATTCGATATGAGGATTTTGGTGATGGCTCTTTTTTGTGGATAACATAAAAAGAATGCTTGCGCCTGACGTAACGTCAGGTGCTACACTGACGTTACAAAGGAGCTGAGAAGGATAAATAAGACGGTTTATACCAAGAGTAAATGAAAGAAAATATAATTTATAATGGGAGTGTTTATGATGTCAAACAATAGGGACATGTTGCAAGAATCTTTAGATCCCGCCCTTCGGGTTCGTCCCCGCGTAGGATGGGGTGTTCTCACCTATTTCCTCTACAGTGCAGTCTTCTACGCGATCTTCGTGCTCAACGATATCGACTACACACGAGTGGGGGAGAGTGAGCGGACCCTCCTTCTCTGGTATATAGCACCGCTGTCCGGCGGTGCCTTGCTGACCATCATAATGGTCACGGTCTTCGGATGGTGGCGCCCCAGCTTGGTTGAAAGACGGCGTCTTTCTCGTTGGACAATGACTCTGCCGATCATCATGATAGTCATCGCGGTCGTGAACATGCTGACCGGCGATTTCACCCGTATCACGCCTCTCATGTGGCTGTATCTCATCTTCGGCAGTATCATGGTCGGCTTCAATGAAGAGATGATCAACCGGGGTCAATTGATAGTTGCGCTGCGCAGCCGCTTCGGCGAAACTGGGGTCTGGCTGCTCTCAACAGCGATGTTCGCAGTCTTCCACCTGCCGAACATGTTCTGGGGCATCGGGATGGGCGCCCTGTTCCAGGTAGTGATCGCTTTTGGCCTTGGTTCGATCTTCTACCTCGCCCGGCGGTCTACCGGATCGCTCGTGGCCTCTATGTTCCTGCACGGGCTCTGGGACTTTAGCGTCTTCTCAGCGAATGGCGAGTCGGCGTTACCCATCGCTGGTATACTAGCTCCGTTGTTGGTGATCGCTGCAGTGATCACGGTTCCGATTATCCTCCGCCGTGAAAGAGGGCGCGATAGCGCCCAAAGCGTGTCACGATCAGTCGGCTGACTCATTCGTGAAAGACGGCGATAGAATGTACATTGCCCCCACAGGATAGAATTACTCTTGGGTAAAATAGGATATGCTTAAAAATGAAAGCTGCGGGGTTATTAACCCCGCAGCTTTTTGCAACAAAGACGCTTTTATTTTTGCTGGTCTAATGTCGATGTTTGGCCTCTCATAGGATGAAAAGAAATCAGGCGTTGCCAGTGTTCGCTTAGCAGGGCAACCAAATTTCAATTTTCGTACCTTGCCACACTTTGGATTGAACAAGGATTTCGCCGCCATGCGCTTCCACGATGGTTTTGGCGATGCTCATCCCGAGCCCGGTGCCTTCTGTCTTTTCTTCAGTATTCGTTCCCCGGTAATAGCGCTTGAACAAATGATGCAGCGTTTCCTCGTCCATCCCTTTACCATTATCAATTACTCGTATGCATGCCTTGTTGTCCACCTTACGGATAGAGACGGTAACGACCACGCCTGGTGGATTATGCTTCACGGCGTTGGACAGCAGGTTATCCATCAGCCGCTGCAGCCAAATCTCATCTGCCTGTACCAACAGGGGAAGCTCATCCCCCACATAGTGAAATTGATACTCCGACATGGTGGCATCGTTAACGTACTTCAGTACAGAGCAGCGTATTAACTCATCCAGATCCATTTCCCGAAGCTCCATGATTGAATCTCCCTGTTTGAGCTGATGAATCATAGAAAAGTCGGAGATCAGCTCAAGCATATACTCTCCCTTTTCCCGAATCGTCATGCCCATAGTCCGCATATCCTCATTGCTCCATTCAGGCAAGCTCTCCAGCATATAACCATAACCTTGAATCGTAGCCAGGGGCGTGCGCAGATCATGCGAGATCCCTGACATCCACTCCGATTGCGTCTTCTCCAGCCGCGCCCGTTCCTTCTCGGTTTGAGCCAATTGACCGGCCATCTGATAGAAGGATTCTATCACTTCCTTATAGAGCCTGTAGCGAATTCGCATCGTGCCGTTGCGGCGAAATATTTTACGCTTATCCTTCGCGGTCAGTACCTCGTTGTATTGTCCACGTCCCATGCGTTCGAACCAGCCTGCGAACAGAATCAGCGGCTGTCCGTAACGGTTGCCATGCCAGATGGATATGGGCACCACCAAGAGCAGGGCAAGACCTGCAAACCAGGTGAGCTTACGCGTTGCCGAATCAAACACAGGGTGTTTTAGTGGTTTTCCCTTTGTATTGGTCGTATAAAAAATCCATTTCATTCCGCTCTGCTCGTCCCGATGAGTGACAATATTTGTGTCATAGTAGCTCGGTGATTGCTGGATAGTCAGAATATCCAATGGACGATACGCTTTCTTTTCATAAACTTTATCGCCTATGCCTTGTACAATATGGCTCTCGGAGTCAAGCACCTGGAGGTAGCCGCCGGTCTCACGCAGCTGTTGCTCCAAGAGGGGAATCGCACTACTCTGCACCTTCCCCTGCTGCCCATAGGCATTGAACCAGGCCATGAGTTGGTCAAGTTCAGTGCTATGGTAGCCCAGCATGTACAGGAGCGGCCCACTAGGAGCAAAATTCAGCTTAGTGTGTACGGCATACGTTCCAACTGTCCGTGTCTCTTGGATATCCAGCAGCCCGGCAGTGGAGTAAGAGACCGGCAACGATGGATGAAGAGCATTATTGACGTTATAGATAACCTCGCCTTCAGCATTGACAACCTGAAGCCACATTCCTTTCTCCGTGATGAGCTTGTCCCACTCGGGGGAGAGATGAATCGCACCGTTCTTAGAAGTTGCTTCTTGGGCAATCAGTTGCAAAGCGCCATCCGGAAAATTTCGGCGTAAATCATTATTTGTGATGTTCTGGTAGAACAGGACGCTGGCAGCCAAAGAGAGGGCGAGAATCACCAAGGCATAAAAGATCAATTGATAGGTGAAATGGAATGTGATGCGTTGTTGGATCTTCATCGCTCCTGCGACTCCTTCACCAGTTTGTAGCCCAGTCCACGTACATTAAGCAATAGCTTCGGATTACCGGGATCAATCTCAATCCGCTCCCGGATGCGCCGGATATGCACCATCACGGTTGAATCGTCGCCCTGTCCGTTGATTCCCCAGACCTTGTCATAGAGTTGTGTTTTGGAGAATACGACCCCGGGAAACTTGCAAAAATGCAGCAGCAATTGAAAGACTTGTGCGGGACAAGGAACGGGCTGTCCCTCCACGATCAGCTCACCTTCTGCCTCGTTGACGGTGAAACGGCTGAACCGGTAAATCCCCGAATCGGGTCGCTGCACTGGATTTGCTATGGGAGCTTCCGGCTCCAGACGACGTATGCGTGCTTGAATTCTCGCGGTCACCTCGAGGGGATTGAAGGGCTTCGTAATATAATCGTCCCCACCCATGGCGAAGCCGCGCAGAACATCGAGATCGGAAGCCTTGGCAGTCAAAAACAAAATATGTGGATTACCGTATTCGCGAAGCTTGGAGCAGAGCTCTAGTCCGCTGCCGTCGGGGAGCATTATGTCGAGTAGGACGATGTCGGGGGCTATGCGCTCCGCTAAGTCGAGTGCTTCTGCACAGGTGGAAGCTGCGTACAGCTGATGGAATCCTTCCCTGCGCAGCACCATTTGCAGCATCGTGACAATCGAAGGTTCGTCGTCGACGATTGCGATTTTAATATCAGATAGATTTGTCATCATTTTCACCCCTTACCATAGTAGCCTACTCACATTAACAGAACCTAAACGGAGGCGGCGAACTTAAGCTAATGTTTATCTATTCGTTTAGGCTCTGTTTCGATAGGGCTGGTAGGATAGTCAATAAGGAACCTACGAACAACGGATAACGAATTCATGTTTCCAGGAGGAAGCCAGATGATTATTACAACAACCGCAATCGTTGAAGGTGCCCCAGTAAGGCAGTATATCGGCGTGGCAACCGGTGAAGTTATCATGGGTGCTAATGTCGGGAGAGATATTCTTGCTTCATTTAGAGATCTGGTAGGCGGGCGTTCGAAAGCTTACGAAACCAAGCTAAAGGAAGCAAGAGACGCAGCCTTTACAGAAATGACACAACAGGCTTTGCAGATGGGAGCCAATGCGGTTATCGGTGTGGGTATCCATTACGCAGTTGTCCGCCAGGACATGATGATGGTCGCTGTCAGTGGAACAGCAGTTATTATCTAAGCACATCCAAGTATCAATGATTTTACGAAAAGGAGCTTACATGCAGATGAAAAAACTTAGTGCTACAATACTGACCCTATCCTTACTTACCTCTGGATTATCTTCCGTTCATGCAGCAGGACAGGCTTTATCCGTATCATTGAATGGTCAGCAGATCCAGTTCAGCAATTCCGTACCGATCGTAGAAAAGGGGGTCACCCTTGTTCCAGTGCGTCTTTTTATGGAGAAGCTCGGCGTTAATATGAAGTGGGATCAAGCAACCCGTACCGTTAGCGGTGCGAAAGAAGGTCTCTCCTTGTCCTTGAAAATTGGTAGCACGAATGCAACTGTAAACGGCAAGGCCGTCAAGTTGAATGCAGCACCAAAGCAAATCCGGAATGTAACCTATGTACCACTCCGCTTTGTTGCTGAAGCTACAGGCTATCAAGTGGCATGGAATCCGTCACAACACCAAGTTACGCTTACACCTAAACAGCCAACTAATGAAGTTGCAGTAACTAGACTGCAAGACGACTTCTATGAAGCAGTAAATGCGAAGTGGAAGGTTTCGACAGAAATACCGGCAGGTAAAGTAATTATAGGCGGATTAAGTGACCTTGATGCTGTAGTAAGAAAACAGCTGTTAAAGGATATGATCAAAATGTCAGCCGAAGGGCGTGACAAAATAGATGACGAGCTCGGCAACATGATTAAGTACTATAAACTTGCTGCTGATCGGGAAAAACTGAACAAACAGGGATATGAAGCCATTAAAGGTGATATTGCAAAAATTAAGTCCATAAACAGTTTGGCGGATTTTGCAAAAAATCAAAAAGATCTCTATGTTAGAGGGTTTGCTTTACCCTTTACTTTGGATATCTTGTCTGATATGAAGGATGCAACGAAAACGATATTGTACCTTAATTCTCCTAAACCGAGACTTGAAAAGAGCATGTATGTGTCTGGAAACCCTCAAGGTCAAGCCATGGTAGGGATGTACAAGAATATGCTGGCAGATCTATTGGTGAGTGTTGGGGAAACCAAAGAAGCTGCAGAGCGAATTGCTGGTGAAGCGGTAGCGTTCGAAGCAGAATTTACGCAATATACAATGACTGCAGAAGATGCGAGTAATGTTGAATCAATGTATACTCCAAAAACACTGAAAGAGCTAAAGGGATATAGTAAAAACATTGACCTGGAAAAATTCATAGTTGATGTTACCGGTAAAAAACCAGAAAAGGTCTCATTAATGAAAATGGATTATTTCAACAATTTGGATAAGTTTATCAATGAAAAAAACTGGGAGAAAATGAAAAGCTGGACCTACGCAACCTTTGTATTAAACTCTGCTACTCTACTATCCGATGAGATGATAGCAAAATCAATGCAATTGAGCAGAGGGGCCGCTGCCCAAGAACAAATGGTAGTAACGGATGACACGATTTATGATATTGTCAACGCTGATTTTAAAGAGATTGCTGGACAATATTATGGCAAGACTTATCTCGGGGAGAAGGCCAAGCAAGATATTTCAAAAATGGCTGAAAACATGATTAAAGTCTACCGAAATAAATTTCAAAAAAATGACTGGATGTCTGAGAAAACCAAGACAGCAGCGATTAAAAAACTGGATAACTTGAAAGTACACATTGGTTATCCGGACAAGATCGATGCGGTGTATGCGTCGCTTAAGGTTGATGCGGGCAAGACATTGTATGAGAATAACCAGGAAATCCAAGCGATTATTATGAAAAACAAATTTGCGAAAATCGATCAACCCATTGACCGGAACGATTGGAGAATAACCGCCAACACTGCGAATATGATCTCGGAACCGTTGACCAACACCATCACATTCCCTGCCGCAGCTCTTCAGGCACCATTCTATGATAAAAATCAAAGCCCAAGCCAGAATTATGGCGCTATAGGAGCGGTTATTGGGCATGAAATCTCTCACACCTTTGATTCAAATGGCGCCAAATTTGATGGGGTTGGGAATCGGACTGACTGGTGGACAGCAGATGATTTTAAGAAATTCGAAGCCAGAGCTAAGGCTGTTGTTGACCAATACAGCAACTTAGAGTATCTGGGTCAAAAAATCAATGGACAACGGACACTACCCGAAAATATTGCCGACATTGCAGGACTACAGGTTGCTCTTGAAGCGACAAAACAATTGAAGGATGCCAATCTGGAAGAGTTCTATAAATCATGGGCAACTGTGTGGAGACAGAAGGTTGTTCCTGAAATTGAACCATTGCTGCTAGCCATCGATCCTAATCCGCCTGTGAAATTCAGGGTAAATGTCGTGGTTGGTAACACCGACGAGTTCTACACGACATTTGGCGTCAAAGAAGGCGACCTGATGTACAAAGCTCCTAAGGACAGAATTAAAATTTGGTAAAATAGGATCTGAATATCGTCGTTCATGACATGACAGGGCCAACCATTAGGTTGGCCCTGTGTTATATGTTAAAAGAAATCAATCACATAAGTAGGATCAAAGGGAAGAAACTATTGACTATGACGATCGTCATAATATATGATTATGATGATCGTCATAATCGTACTTAAAAAGGAGAGTTACACTATGCCAATGATCGATGTCTACACACCAGAGAATCTTTTTTCTGCAGGTGCAGAAAATGAATTAGGAACAGCATTGGCCCTTGCAATTCTTAGGGCAGAAGGCGTTGTTTCACCGAGCCCATTTCATTTGGACAATACAGCAGTTTTTATTCATCGGCTGAAAGCCACAGATATTCATACCGGAAACACAAACTCGGCGAATAATGTACGAATCCAAATTATTACCCCACCAGGTGTCCTGAATCGGGAAGGGCAGAAGCAGATTACGAAGGAAGCGACAGAAATTGTAGCGCGGATTGCTGGTGATGATGCGCTTCTCAAGCGCACTTGGGTCATTCTTACAGAAGCTTCCGAGGGTGGTTGGGGAATGCAGGGAACTGCTTTTGGCGTTGAAGAATTTAGTGCATTGGCAGCTCGTGCGGCCGCTGCTCAGGCGGCTCAAGCAGCCAAAGAGGATTAAGAAATTTATATAAAAAACTTGGCCTGTAACGCTGCATGTTCCAATACGGAATTGCAGATTACAGGCCAAATTTTTTAGGCAGGGGAACTTTGTTTAAGATAAGGAATTATTCAGTTTCTCATTGTGGGTTGGATGCACTTCTTATCATAATAAGCAGTTGCTCGGCTACCGTATCGAAGGTATCGAATGACTTTTGCGCTTTACTGATGGCTACAGCACCTTCGCAGGAAGCAATAAGGACACTTGCTAGCCCCTTTGCCTTGCCCTGGTCCAGACCACCGGCAGATAACATTGCTGTTAAGTGGTCTCCCCATTGCTTAAACACAGTTGCAGCCTCATCCAACAAGTCTGACGAGTCCGATCCTACAGTTACCGCAAGCACAGAACAACCCATTTCAAAGTTGGAGTGACTTAATAGCATTCTCCATAGTGAAATGAACTTCTCGGCTACGATTTCAGCGGGTTGTCCTTCAAACGTATTAAGATAGCTTACAGCGCGTTTCCCAGCCAAATCTATAGCTTCTTTGACCAGTTGGTCTTTACCTTCAGGAAAATGATGGTAGATTGAGCCTCTTGGTGCTCCAGTAGCTTTCATGATTTCAGTAAATGAGGTGGCATGCACCCCTCGTTGTCCTAGGAGCTGTATAGCACCTTCAATCATTAGTTCTCGAGTGTTTAGAGTCATATTTAACACCTTCCTTTTGCCTATGCCCTTCTAAGCTTGTTAGCTTCTATAGTAACGATTGTACATTTCAAATATGCAAACGTACAGAGTAGGGACATCAAGAAACATGTAGCCCTTCCAGATAATTATGTAGGAATTGTACTATAGAATGTCGATTTTGTTAGCTGTAACAGAGGATGTAATTATATAGAGTGGTAGATATTATACGATTCTGTTAGTAATTATAATTGGGAGGTAATCTTCATGAGTAATCAAGGATTAGTTCAACAACAACAATGGTTCGTCAATCAAAGGTTTGGGATGTTTATTCATTTCAATAGTGCTACATTTCAGTTCGCAGATACGGAAGTGGAAGATTGGGAGTATGGCCACGAAAATAACGATGAACCCCGCAGATTTATTTTCGATCCCAAGGACTGGAACCCAACGCAGTTGAACTGTGCCCAATGGGCCAAGGCTGCCAAATCTGCAGGGATGAAATTTGCTGCGATGACAGCGAAGCATCATGAAGGATTCAGCTTATGGCCGACACAATATACCGATCATTCTGTGAAAAACGCGACGCTAAAATCAGACGTAGTTAAGGAATATCTTGATGCATTCAGGCAAGAAGGGATCGAGGCGGGGCTGTATTTTTCCGCACTAGACCTGCATCACCAAATCGGCCGGAAGAAATGTACAGCTGAAGACAAGCAGTTTATTAAAAATCAAATTGAGGAGCTGCTGACCGGCTACGGTGAAATCCCGTTCCTGATTATTGATGGGTGGAATGCGCCCTGGGGTGGCCCGAGCTACGAAGATCTTCCTTTTGAGGAAATCGACGCTCTGGTCAAAGGATTACAACCACAGTGCTTGTTGATGAATATTGGCTGTGAGTCAGGAGTAGAGCAAACGGACATTGCATTTTTTGAAAATGCTGCCGGGCAAGAGGTTGATCACTCTTTTAACGGTCCTGGAGCGAGCTGCAATATTTTAACGAAAACCTGGTTCTGGAGAACGCCAGATACGACTATGGAGCTTAGAAGCGCTGACTGGGCGTTGGAGAAAATCGTTGAATGTAACAAGCACAATGTATCCTTCTTGCTGAATGGTGCGCCGAACCAGCAAGGTGTGCTGGACGATAACATTCTGAAGCGCTTTAAAGAAATCGGCGAACGGTACTATCACCCAGCTAATCTCACTACGATTCCGGAAAATTGGTCATATAGAAAATAAGCTTTCACATTTAAAAAATCGCTGCTTGGTTCATTCATTGAACCGGTAGCGATTTTCTATTTTCAAATCCTCTGATTTGCTCGCGAGATTCAATATTTTGGATAATCTAATTGAACAAATCTATTGGACAGTCGAGATTTAACAATGGTAAATTTAGCTATAATTCATATTAAACAAATTGGAATAATCAAAATTAGGGGGTTGAAATTATGAATCGTCATTATCGTCGAACCATGCTCTTGTTCGTTATTGCACTTATGTTCGTGTTATCTGCGTGTGGTTCCTCAGCCAATACATCTTCTTCTTCGGCAACGCAGGCACCAGCTACGGACAAGCCTAAAGAAGCTGAACCTTCTGCAAAAAAGGAAGAGAAAGAGAAAGTTGTATATATAGGCATTGTTAACGTACCCGTCACGCTGAACCAAATCAATGATCAGGGCGATTCTGCTGCTGATAATGCGATTGCATTAATAAATGACTCCCTTCTGGATTTAAATGAGAAGTTTGAATTTCTGCCAAAGATTGCTGAATCCGTAGAGACAACGGATAACCAAACGTTTGTCGTCAAGCTGAATCCTGCGGCTAAATGGAATGATGGGCAGCCGTTCACCACAGCTGATGTTGCTTTTACACTAAAAACAGCCCTTAACCCGAAGGTAGAAACCAACTTTAAGCTGAACTTCATCGAAGGCTTGAACGATGCCGGTAAGCTGGAAGAAGGAACGACCGAAATCAGCGGCTTGAAGATTGTAGATGACAAGACATTCGAGGTCAAAACAAAAACACCCATTGATCCTCTTATTTTCAAGGAGCGCTTCGGTACCAAAGTGTTCTTCTTGCCAGAGCACATTCTGAAGGACGTAGCGCCGGAGCAAATCTCCACGAACCCATATTTCCAAAAGCCAGAAGTTACGATAGGCGCTTTCAAGATCGCTAACTTTGCCCAAGGACAGTATGTTGAGGTGGTCAAAAATACCGACTATTACCGCGATGTCGCCAAGCTGGATAAAATTTTTATCAAAGTGCTGCCAGCCACCAACCTTGTCGCGCAGCTGCAAACTGGGGAAATTCAGATGAACTCTGTACCTGTAGGTCTCATCCCTATTACAGATTATGAGAAGGTCAAAGGATTTGAGAATGTCGACCTGGCCTCAGGAAACCCTTCCGTACCTCCTGAAATCTTTTTTAACAGTAACAAAATTGCAGATCCAAAGGTACGCCAAGCCATTGCTTATGCGCTCAACCGCACCTTGATTGTGGACCAGCTGCTTAAAGGTCAAGGAGAGGTCATTGACGGAGGTATTCCGAGCTACCACCCTTACTTTAATAAGGATATTGAGAACTATAGCTATGACCCGGAGAAAGCAAAGCAACTGTTAGAAGAGGCCAATTGGGATAAGAAACAGCCGATTGAATTCCTCGTTCCGGTAGGCAACAAAATCCGCGAGCAGGCTGCTGATATTCTTGTGCAAAACCTGACGGCTATCGGCCTCAACATTCAAGTGCAAAAGTTTGATTTCCCTACATTAATCCAAAAGGTACTAAAAGGCGATTACGACATTACCATCTTCACCCGTGACTTTTATATTGAGCCGAGCTCCTACTTCACTCTGTTCAAGAGTACCAATCCGGGCAACTTCTTGAATTATAAAAACCCGCTGGTTGATGAGCTGATCACTAAGGGCGAAACGGAAGCTGACCCGGCTAAACGCAAAGAAATTTATAACAAGCTCCAGGAGACCCTTCATGAAGATGTACCATCCCTGGCTGTTTATTCGGAAAAAAGATTACTAGCAGTGTCCAAGGACGTACTCGTTGGCAAGCCGCTCGATATTGGGATGTTCAACAACATTAATGAATGGGATCTTAAATAGGAGGAGGAGAGCATGGAGCATGAGTAAAAAACAACTGGTGAACTGGCTTGAAACCAATAGAACGACTTATGATGAGCTTGCGCTGCGCATCTGGAATCGCCCTGAGGTAGCTTATACGGAAGCCTTCGCCTCAAAGCTGCAGTTAGAAACACTGGAGGCAGCGGGTTTCCGAATTACTTCTGCCATAGGTGGCGTACCAACAGCTTTCGTAGCTGAGTATGGTTCGGGTGCACCAGTGCTCGGGATTCTTGGGGAGTATGATGCGCTTCCGGGGCTTTCACAGAAGGTTAGTGCGGTTCGTGAGCCTATTACTCCTGGCGGACCTGGACACGGCTGTGGCCATAATTTACTGGGGACGGCCGGTGTGGAAGCTGTAATCGCATTAAAGCAAAGTCTGGATAAGGAAGGATTGTCAGGTACGATTCGTTATTATGGCTGCCCGGCAGAAGAGGTTTTGTCCGGCAAAACATTTATGGCGAGAGCCGGTGCTTTTGATGATCTGGATGCTGCGCTCACCTGGCATCCCGGGACCTCGAATGCCGCTTGGAGCATTCGAACATCAGCACTTACTTCGGTTGAATTTTTCTTCAAAGGTCGTGCTGCACATGCAGGCGTAGTTCCGCACTTGGGACGCAGCGCGCTGGATGCAGTCGAGTTGACTAATGTCGGGGCAAACTACTTGCGTGAGCATGTGCCAGAAGGATCGCGTATTCATTATACGATTACCAATGGGGGAGAAGCACCGAATATTGTGCCCGATGAGGCAAGCGTCTGGTACTACCTCCGCGGCGTCAACCGCAAGCATGTGGACGAACTGCTGGAGCGGTTGGTCAAGATCGCTCAAGGTGGTGCACTGATGACAGAGACATCAGTCACTTGGGAGATTAAAGCGGGTGCTTATGATTTGAATGTAAACGAAACGCTAAATCAATTGCTTGTGAAGCAACAGGACGCTGCAGGGGGGCTGAACTTCTCACCTGAGGAGCAAGAGCTGGCGACAGCTCTTGCAAGCACCCTCGATCCGGACTTGTTGCAAGCTGCTAAGAAACGTCATCAGGAGTGGGGAAAGACGGACGAGCTTCTGCCAACGGGTTTCTACGAAAACCGATCTACTTCACAGACAACGGGTGGCGGTTCCAGCGATGTTGGTGATGTTTCTTGGATTACGCCAGTGGGCCAGATTACGACGACCTGTGCGCCACTTGGCGTACAGGTGCATACCTGGCAAGCGACGGCTGCTTTTGGTTCGCCAATTGGTCTTAAAGGTATGCACCATGCCGCCAAGCTGCTGGCCCTTGCAGCTTACGAGCTGCTAACAGACGGCGGAGAGGGACTGAACAAAGCGCGAGCAGAGTTTCTAAACTCGACACAGGGCAAGCCCTATGTTCCGGCGATCCCGGAAGAAGTGCAGGCACCGGTTCTTATTTGAGAAGTTGAACGCGGACGGCGTCATTTTGTCAGAAGGGCGGTGAATCATATCACTAATCTATTGGAAATCGATCGGCTGCAAACTGTATTTTGGAATGGGAAAGAAGACGTAGTTGCTGTTCAGGATATTAGCTTCAATCTGAAAGCAGGGGAGACAATAGGTATTGTAGGTGAATCTGGATGCGGGAAAAGTGTGACCTCACTGTCAATCATGAGACTGCTCGGTAAGAATGGTCGAATTAAGCAGGGGGAAATTCGCTTTAACGGCCAGAATATAGCTGCGAATTCCGAAAAGGAGCTCCGTACCCTAAGGGGGAAGGAGATATCTATGATCTTCCAAGAGCCGATGAGCTCGCTGAATCCGGTTCTGACGATCGGACATCAGCTTGTGGAGATGATTCAGTGTCATACGAGTCTTACCCGCAGGGAAGCCAAAGCTTATGCGATTGAAATGCTGCATAAAGTTGGATTGCCTCAGGGTAAGAGTCTAATGAACACCTATCCGCATACGCTTTCTGGCGGGATGCGCCAGCGAATTATGATTGCTATGGCATTGTCTTGTAAGCCTAAGTTACTGATTGCCGATGAACCGACGACAGCACTTGATGTCACGATCCAAGCACAGATTTTGGAGCTGATGAAGGTGCTTCAGGAAGAGAGCAAGGCAGCGATTATGCTGATCACCCACGATCTGGGGGTCGTAGCCGAGATGGCGGATCGTGTAGTCGTTATGTATGCTGGCCAAATTGTAGAATCGGCGGATGTATTCACGCTCTTCCGTGAACCAAAGCATCCTTACACGCAAGGCTTGATGGCATCCATCCCGAGTATTCATGGAGAGAACGAACGCCTAGAGGCTATTCCCGGCACGGTGCCCTCGATCACCAAGATGCCTGAGGGCTGCCGCTTCCATACCCGTTGTGCCTGGGCGACCAACCGTTGCCAGCAAGAACAGCCTGAGCTTAAAAGTGTGGAGGGTGAGCATCAAGTACGATGCTGGGTCGTCGAAGAACAGGCTATCGCTTTATCACACACCGCAAATTCCCAGCAACAGGAGGCTAGCGTATGATGACCGCAGATTCTCCGCTGCTTCAAGTTGAACAGCTGAAGACGTACTATCCGATTAAAAAAGGCGTTTTCTCGCGTACTGTCGGTCATGTAAAGGCGGTAGACGATATTAGCCTGAGCATCCATAAAGGCGAAACGCTCGGACTTGTTGGTGAGTCCGGCTGTGGCAAGTCCTCCTTTGGTCGCTCGATTGTGCGACTTGAGGATCCTTTTGAAGGGCGGATATGGTTTGAAAATGAGGATATTACTTACCGGAAGCAAAAGGAACTGAGGGAGGTTCGTACCCGGCTCCAAATCATTTTCCAAGATCCATATGCTTCGCTTAATCCACGTCAACGAGTGGCTGACATTTTGGCAGAGCCGTATATTGCGCATCATTTAGCAGCAGGCAGTCAGGTACAGGCGCGTGTGAATCGATTGCTTGATATGGTAGGACTGCCACAAGCTTATAAGAATAGGTACCCGCACGAGTTCTCCGGTGGTCAGCGTCAGCGGATCGGAATCGCCCGGGCTATCGCATTTGAGCCTAAGCTGATCGTCTGCGACGAGCCGGTATCTGCGCTGGACGTATCCATTCAAGCACAAATACTGAATCTCCTGTCCGATCTGCAACAAGAATTGAATCTGACCTATCTATTTATTGCCCATGGAATCGGTGCAGTGAAATATATTAGCACTCGAGTGGCTGTGATGTATCTGGGGAAAATCGTCGAGATTGGCGATAAGGATGAACTATTTCGTAGTCCGAAGCATCCTTATACGCAAATCTTACTTCAAGCCTATCCGAAGCCAGATCCGACCCTGCGTGCAGACAAACGAATTGTCATTCAGGGCGATGTGCCGTCTCCGGCCAATCCTCCCAGGGGCTGCCGATTCCATACCCGCTGTCCGTATGCGCAGGAGCTATGTCGCCTTGAAGAACCGGCATTAGATGAGAAGCCGCATGCGGTTTCTTGTCATTTTCCTCTTGCCCAATAGAGTAATGAAAGAGAAGGGAGGAGCCGGCCATTTTTCAATACATTATCCGCCGAATCCTGATTGCGATTCCTGTCCTATTGGGGATTACAGTGCTTAATTATTTCATTATTAAGCTTGCGCCTGGAAATCCAGTTGATATGTTCATTGATCCGAATACCCCCAAGGAAGTCCTTGAGCTGAGGAAAGAGATTCTGGGTCTGAATGATCCTGTGATTCTGCAATATTTTAAGTGGCTGCTGAATCTGCTGCATGGTCAGTTAGGTTACTCTTTCAGCTCTTATGCACCCGTTACGAAGATCATCGGGGAAAGAATCGGTCCAACTTTACTGCTGGCCTCTGCTGCGCTCATCTTCGGTATGCTTATTGCCATTCCTGTGGGTATTCTTAGCGCGGTTAAGCAAAATACGAAGTTCGATTATATTATGACAGGCCTATCTTTTATCGGCACCTCTATTCCGCAGTTTTTCCTCGGTTTGGGGCTTATTTATGTATTTGCTGTGCAATTGAAATGGTTCCCCACGGGCGGGATGGCTACACTCGGCGGCGCAGGGGGCTTCTGGGATCGTCTTAGCCATATGATTCTGCCTGTGTTTGTACTAGGCATCGTCATTGCAGGGAAAAAAGTGCGCTATGTGCGGGCGAGTATGTTGGATGTAATGAATATGGACTACCTGCGTACAGCGAATTCTAAAGGCCTGCATCCGTTTATTGTCACGAATAAGCATGCGCTACGTAATGCGCTCCTCCCCATCATTACAGTGGTTGGCATGGAGATTCCCCTGTTGTTAGGCGGAAGTATTCTTATTGAGCAGATATTCCAATGGCCAGGTATCGGTCAGCTAACGATTCAATCCATATTGTCTCGCGATTATCCAATACTGATGGGGCTGAACCTGGTAGCGGCGCTGATTGTACTTACGACCAACTTGCTTACGGATCTACTGTATGCAGTAGCTGATCCGCGTATTAAATATACTTAGAGAGGGTGTTCGACTTGGCATTATCTCCGTATGAGCTTAATGAGGGCTCAATGTCTGCAGTGATCCCTGCTGAGAGCGTTAACCCGGAGACAGAGGATGCTTTTTTAAAGCAGTTATTTACTCGCTTTATTCGGCATAAGCTGGCCGTTGCTGGGTTAGTAATAACTGTGTTGCTTATCCTTGTGGCATTGCTGGCACCGTGGATTGCTCCGAACGATCCCAAAGAAGTAACGGGAATTTTCTCAGCAGCTCCTTCGGCAGAGCATTGGCTTGGGACGGATCAGGTTGGACGCGATGTTCTGAGTCGTCTCATCTATGCGACGCAAATTTCACTTATCGTCGGGTTCGTGACAGTAGCTCTATATGTGACTGCTGGAACGCTAATCGGCATCGTGTCTGCTTATTTTGGCGGCTGGCTGGATATGGTGATCATGCGGATAACGGATATGTTCATGGCGTTTCCCTTTCTGATGGTTATTCTTGTAGTCATTAGTATTCTAGGCTCGAACATGACGACGATTATTCTCGTCCTGGCCCTGTTCTCCTGGCCAAGCGTCGCACGACTCGTCAGAGGTAGCGTGCTTTCTATCAAGCAGCTTGACTACATTCATGCAGGCGTCGCTCTCGGACTGAGTACGCCGAGGATATTGTTCAAGCATATCTTCCCTAATGCTGTTGGACCCATCATCGTGAATGCGACCTTTGGCATTGCTTCTGCCATTATGAGTGAAGCGGGCCTTAGCTTTCTTGGTATGGGGGTGCAGCCCCCGACAGCTAGCTGGGGGAATATGCTCACGGACGCACAATCCTTGACGGTATTAACCGATCAGCCATGGCTGTGGGTACCACCGGGGGCAATGATTCTGCTCACGGTACTTGCAATTAATTTTGTAGGTGATGGTCTGCGCGATGCGCTGGATACCCGCCAGTAGCATGACGTTTCTTACATAAAAGGCCCATACCATGAGCGTAAAAGGAGTTTATCATGAAACCTGTTATCGGCATTACAAGCACATTAGCCAGATTGAACGCTTACAGTGAAGGGGTATACGTTCATCAGGATTATCACATTGCGGTAGAAGCGGCGGGCGGTCTACCCATCGTTCTGCCGCTTGCTTCAATTGAGACAGTCAAACAATTGATCGAACTATGCGACGGTCTGATTTTTACAGGAGGAGAAGATATCGACCCTTCCAGATACGGCGAAGAGACCTTACCTGAGCTTGGACAGACACTGGCGATTCGTGACGTGATTGAGCTGGAAGCGATTCGTTATGTTCTAGCAGCCGATAAGCCGCTGCTCGCCATCTGCCGCGGAGTACAGGTTCTAAATGTTGCCCTCGGCGGCACGCTCTATCAGGATTTGCCTAGCCAGTATGAGGGAGCTTTAGAGCATGTACAGCGAGGTGTTCCAAGAAGCAGCGATACTCATGATATTGTAGTTGCCCCGGATAGCCGATTAGCTAACATATTTGGGAGCACCCAAGTAAGGGTCAACAGTCTTCATCATCAGGCCCTTCGAGAACTCGGAGAAGGATTGCAAGTGACGGCAACATCACCTGATGGTGTGATTGAAGGGGTTGAGCATACGGGGAGAACGTTCACAATCGGAGTGCAGTGGCATCCGGAAAATATGGCAGCAGTTAACGAGCCACAAATGACGAAGTTATTTGCAGCCTTTGTGGAGCAGGGCCGTACGTAGGGAGATTGGAGTAAACAAAGTAACGGTGAATAAGGCTACGATTAGTATGATTAGGCAACTCCGCTGCTCCAGCTTGGATTGAAACCGCTGGTCATTATAAAAGTAAATATATGATACGAAAAAAAGGATTCGATACATGTGTTATCCAGGCAGGTTGGCTTTGCAAGAGTGACTGCCCTTAGCGCCGATGCCGAATCCTTCTAATCGCTTGTGGTACGCTTGAGACGTATATTGGAAGCCTTGATCCGAATGGAGCATGGCATCCGAGGTACGTCTATTTTGCTTGTCCACTGCTTGACGGTATCCAGTACGAACTGCACTTTGTTGCGTTCTGACAACTGCCAAGCACTGCTTAAATTTCGAGTTTTACATTTTCCTCACCTGGAACAATTTCTATATTGGAAATCAGGTTATTTGCGACTGTAAAGAAATAATAAAACAGTTGGGGACTTCCCGGAAAATTGCCGCTGGTTAGGGAAGTTACAATGACTATTCCGTGTTTGTCTTCCACGTGTATAACCTCGGATCTCAGCTTAAATTCGTCATTGGAGTCTCCGCGCCACTTCTTAATAGCCTCAAGTCCATTGAAATGGTTGTTTTCACCAATATCGTGAACGTGAGCGTCTTTTGCCATGCAATCGTCAATGACAGAATTGTCATTGGTATTTAGGGTATCCATGTAAATTGCAATTGGTGTTGGTAGTTGAAAAGACATGATTACTCCTCCTTTGTAATTCAACTGTAACATTCATAACTAGACTACAGTATGTCATGTTATGAATGGTCTTATGATTCCGACCTGCAAAACAAATTCCGACTAAACTTATGAGTTAAGTATTGACACGAAAACGTCTATCTCTTACACTTAACTAAAATTAACCAAATAAAGAAACATCTGTTTCTATTATAGAAACAGATGCATGATACGGGGGATCGATTATGAGCGAAGTAATGCTAGATGGAGAGAATATAGAAATTGAAGATATTGTTAATATCTCCAGACATCATGTTCAGGTTCGAATTGCTGAATCTAGTAGAAAAGAAATTATTAAAGTCAGAGAATACATAGAGAAGAATTGGATCAGAAGTGACGCCCCCCCAATCTATGGTTTTAATACTGGCGTAGGTAAATTGAAAGATTTCAATATTTCGGTTGAAGATAATGATTTGTTCCAAAGAAATATTATTTTGTCGCATTGTGGGGGCGTTGGTGACCCTGCATCAGAAGAAGTGGTTAGAGCGACAATGGCGGTAAGACTAAATGCTTTTTGTCAGGGCGTGTCCGGGCTCAGAATTGAAGTGGTAGACAGGTTGGTCGAAATGCTGAATAAAGGCGTTCATCCTGTAATTCCTGTGCAAGGCTCAGTTGGAGCTTGCGGCGATCTCGCGCCTTTGGCACATATGGCCTCGGTTCTCATTGGGTATGATGCTGCTGAAGCCTACTACGAAGGTGAGATATTATCTGCTCCGGAAGCTTTAAAAAGAGCTGGGATCTATCCGATCAAATTCGAGCTGAAAGCAAAGGATGCACTCGCGCTCATTAATGGAACGACCATGTTCGCAGGGATGGCTGTGCTTAATTATTACGATGCTGCCAAGCTAGTAAAAGAAGCAGAGGCTTCTGCCTCGTTAAGTATTGAGGCTATGCGTGGAGAACTGGCGGCATTTGATGAGAGAATCCATCTTGTAAGACGGCAAAAAGGGCAAATAGATAGTGCCAGCAATATTAGAAGACTTGTCAGAGACAGCGAGCGCACGACCGAAGATGCAAGGAAAGTTCATCTGAAGCATGATGTCCTGCATCCAGAGTATCAGCCGCGCGTGCAAGATTTATATTCCATTCGCTGTCTGCCGCAAGTACATGGTTCATGTAGGGATAACCTTAACTATGTCAGAGAAATTCTGGAGCGGGAAATCAATGCGGCTACAGATAATCCACTTGTGTTTTGGAATGAACATGGGGAGCTTGATTTCTTAAGCGGAGGGAATTTTCATGGTGAACCGATTGCCTTTGCAATGGATATTCTAGCCATGAGTCTAGCGGAAATCGGGAATATTTCGGAACGAAGAATTTTTGCACTATGTGATTCAACGCTTAACTATGGATTGCCTCCAATGCTTGCCGGAGAACCTGCGGGTCTGAATTGTGGGTACCCTGTTATATCATGTGCAGCCGCAGCAATTGCCTCCGAGAATAAAACACTATGTTTTCCTGCCAGCGTAGATACCCTGTCTACTAAAAGCAATCAAGAGGATCATGTAAGTATGGCTCCTTGGGCATGCAGAAAGACAAAGCAAATCATAGATAATCTACCCAAGATTATTGGGATCGAATATTTGCTTGCCTCAAGAGCCATCTATATCACAAGAGATGTATTGGGGGATTTTAAACTAGGGGCAGGCACGCAAATCGCCTATGACGTGTTACTAGATAACATTCCGTTCACAGATAATGATACCTATATGCCTTCGCTTTCTAAGGGAGCTATAAAACTAGCTGAATCTGGTGAGATTGTAGGGAAAATCGAAGCTGCCATTGGAGATTTAATTTAGTAGATTCATGTTTCAAAACATACAAATAAGGGAGTGGATTTTCATGAAAAAGAGAGTTCTCAAACAATGGTTACTTATTAGCTTAGTAGGGGCGTTAGTGTTGGTATTATCGGCTTGCGGGGATAAAAATGACGACACTCAGGATGCACTGGCGGCTATAAAGGCAAAAGGGAAAATCGTGGTTGGCAATAATGCTGTATTCGCTCCATTTGGATTCCATGCCATTGTTGACGGCGCAGATAAGAGAGTTGGCTTTGATATTGACCTAGCTAAAGAAATTGCCAAGGATATCGGAGTAGAAGTGGAGTTTAAACAACTAGACCTTGATGCATTAATTCCAGCCCTCAAAGCTGGCCAGACTGACATCCTGATTTCAGCCTTATCAGCAACAGAAGAGAGAAAGAAGCAGGTAGATTTCTCGGATATTTATTATCTGTCCCAAGACATTGCGTTGATTCAAGCTTCGGACAAGGACAAATACAAAAGCCTGGACGATCTAAAAGGGAAGAGAATCGGTGTGCAGCTGAACTCTACGGAGCAAACGTTAATGGAAGCTCAATTCCCGAATGAAAATCTTGTGCTGATGGACAACATGAATACGCTAAACCTTGCTCTAAAAGCTAAGCAGGTTGATGTTGTTATTAGTGAAGGTCTTGTTGCAAAAGTTGCTGTAGCTGCAAATCCCGAGCTTGCGATTGCTGATGGAATCGTTATAGATGATTCTGCTTTAAACAGCGCTGGAGTTGGAGTTGTCGTCAAAAAGAATGAAGATGCTTTGCGTGAATCGATCAACAAAACCATTAAACGACTTCAGGATTCTGGAGATCTTGATAAATATATTCAAGCCGCTTCCGAATTGGCCGCAAAAAATCAGAAAAATGAATAGAGAGTCCGAATTAAATATGCCTGGATAAGGTTTACGTGCATGAAGAGGAGGCATATCATTGCTTGATTTTAGTTCTCTAGATCGCTATATTCCTAAATTTCTTGAAGGTTTGAAAGTCACCATAGGCTTATCAATAGCAACCGTTATTTTAGCAACGATTTTAGGTTTCATCATCTATTTCATGAAAGCCTCCAAGTCCGGCATCGGGAAATTTAGACCTATAAGCGCGTTTGCTGTGGTTTTTATCGAACTGATGAGAGGAACTCCATTGCTATTACAGATACTGCTTGTTTTCTCGGGTGGTAAAATGCTGCTGGGTATTGATATCTCAGCCTTTGAGTCGGCTGTTATTGCTATTACCTTAAATGCCAGTGCATTTATAGCTGAAATTGTAAGAGCAGGTATCGAGGCTGTTGATAAAGGGCAAATGGAAGCAGCAAGAAGCTTGGGCATGTCTCGTAGCTTGGCTATGAGGCTTGTCATTATGCCACAGGCAATCAAAAATATTTTACCGGCTATCGGCAATGAGTTTGTGAATATCATAAAGGCTTCATCCATGGCCTCCGTAATTGGCGTTGGGGAATTGACATTAGCAGCCAAGATCGTGCAAGGAGCCACCTATCTTGCTCTTGAACCATTAATAATTTCGGCCGTGTTTTACCTTATCCTAACCTTCTCATTGGGCAGGTTGATGGGCTGGATCGAAAGGAGACTTAAGAGCAGTGATATACGTTAAGGAGCTGTATAAAAACTTTGGGAAGACCCCTGTATTATCGGGCATCAATCAGCATTTTAAAAAAGGGGAAGTAACGGTTATTATTGGTCCCTCCGGTTCGGGTAAGTCAACTTTGCTGAGGTGCTTGAATCTGCTGGAGACCCCCACTTCTGGATCGATTATATTCGATGGTGGGGATATTACGGATAAAAAAGCGGATATCAATAAGATTAGGCAGAGAATGGGCATGGTATTCCAGCAATTTAACCTGTTCCCCCACAATAATGTGATCAATAATATTATGCTCGCTCCTGTCCATGTGAAGAGGATGTCTCAACAGGATATTTATAAACGTGGGTTAGAACTGTTAAATCGGGTGGGCTTGTCCAGTAAAGAAAAGGATTACCCGGCTTCTCTCTCAGGGGGACAAAAACAGCGAATCGCAATAGCGAGAGCCTTGGCCATGGAACCGGAAGTCATGCTCTTTGATGAGCCTACATCTGCGCTAGACCCTGAAATGGTGGGGGAAGTACTGGATGTCATTAAAAATTTGATTAAAGAAGGGATGACAATGGTGATTGTCACCCATGAGATGGGGTTTGCCAGGGAAGTTGGCGATCGGATTCTATTTATGGATAGAGGGATCATTCTAGAAGAAGGCACTCCAGAGGAAGTATTTTCTAACCCTAAGCATCAAAGAACAATAGAATTCCTATCGAAAGTTTTATAAGGATAAGGAGAATTTATGTCAGGGAATGATACAGACCAACTGCAAACACTGGATAAGGGATTAGAAGTTCTAATGAGACTGGTTGAACGGGATGGAGCATGGGGAGTTGCTGAACTCGCAGCTGCTTCCGGCTTTAATAAATCAACCACTTTTCGTATTCTTCGTACACTTCAACGGCGGGGATTCGTTTCCCAGTTGCCGGATGGAAAGTATGAAGTACGTGTGGAAATATTTCAATTTATTATGGAGCGTTTGTCCGGGAGATTGAACTTCCAGCGGATTGCACGTAACGAATTAGAACGTCTGGCTCATGAAGTGAGAGAAACGGTTACCTTATCTACTATTTCTAATCGTCAGGTGAAGTGTCTGGACAAAGTGGCTAGTCCGGCAGCCGTCCATGTCACACATTTGCTCGGACGTTTGAGTCCAATGAATAAGGGATCGTCGGGGAAGGCGATGCTTGCTTTTCTTGACCAACAGGAGCAGGAAACATATATGGATTCCTCTGCGTCGAAGACATCTTCTGAACATGAAACTGTGGATCGCCAGAAATTATTAAATGACCTTGTGATCACCCGTCGCATGGGATATTCGGAATCACACCAAGAACTGGATCAAGGTGTCAGTGCGGTAGCAGCTCCGATATTCGACCGTTTTGGCCGGGTGATCGGTAGCCTTACCGTTCTAGGTTTTACGCAGGATTTCACACCTGATATTTGCATACAATATGGATCAGCCGTTAAAAAAGCAGCAGCTACAATTTCAGCGTCCCTCGGTCATTCCTTGACACCAAAACCAATTTGACAGAAGCTTGATATTCAAATATTTTAGTTTTGGCATGGAGGTTAAAGGGTATGAACTTTGATGTAATTATCATCGGTGCAGGTTCAATGGGAATGGCGGCAGGTTATTTTTTAGCCAAGAGTGGCAAGAAAACCTTATTACTAGACTCCTTTAACCCACCACATAATAAAGGAAGTCATCACGGGGAAACTAGAATTATTCGACATGCTTATGCCGAGGGTGAGGAATATGTTCCATTTGTTCTGAGAGCGCAAGAATTATGGAGTGATCTAGAACAGGCTACTGGAAAGCAATTGTTTCTTCAAACAGGGGTTCTCAATGTAGGTGAGGAAGGGTCCGATTTTACACGGAATATTATTTCTAGCGCTAAAAAATATTCGTTGCCACTCGATATTATGAATGCTGAGGAAGTTCATCATCGTTGGCCTGGGATCACCTTACCTGACGATTATATTGGGTGCTTTGAACCTGCGTCGGGAGTGCTGAAAAGTGAGGAATGTATTCAAGCTTATAAAGAACTTGCCGAATCGCACGGGGCGATAATCCTCACCAATAGTAGAGTACAAGATATTTCCGTTCTAGACGACAGAGTAATCATTAAAACGGACGAACAGACCTTTTACAGTGATGCATTAGTTGTTTCTGCAGGGTCATGGTCAGGGGGGGTACTCTCTACGATGCTCGATTTGGACCTTCCTCTTACAGCCGTGCGAAAAACATTTGCTTGGTTTGACGCTAATGAAAATATTTATAATCATGATCAGTTCCCTGCCTTTAACTTTGAGACTCCTGAGGGCATCTATTACGGTTTTCCAAGTATGGATGGCTGCGGCTTAAAGGTAGGTCGACATGATGGCGGAGATGAAATAAATCCAGATGAATCGATGCAAGAGTTTGGTGAAGTAGCAGGCGATAAGGAAGATTTGAGGGAATTTTTGAATGGATATCTTCCTGATATTGAGCAATTGAAGTATGGAAAAACGTGCATGTATCCGATGATCCCTGATGAAAAATTTATTATTGATTTACATCCAAGGTATCCTAACGTTGCAATTGCAGCAGGGTTCTCTGGACATGGATTCAAATTTAGCAGTGCAGTTGGACAAGCCTTGAGCAACCTGATTATTTCAGGTAAGAATGACATTGATATTTCGCAGTTTTCGCTCACGGGGCGATAACTAGAGCAGGTACTTAAAAGGTGACTTCTGAATGAATCAGAAGTCACCTTTTTTGTTCTTGTCCTATAATTCCCACTAAGAAGAGATTTCCAAAATTTAAAAGCGGCTTGACGAACGAAAAAGTTCAAGATATTATTGAGCAGTAAATTAGTAATTTAGTAAATTAGTAAATGAGAAGAGGGAGCAAGATGAAAATTCCTACAACGTTAAAGCATAAACCTGTAGTTGTAGTGGAGAATTATGAGAAGGTTGACGGCCGATTGGCGAGAAACACGGACGCGCAGGGCCTTTCCCTGGGATTGGCGCAGTGGAACGATCGGGGAAAGGTCGATATTTCGGCTAAAGTATGGAGATACACGGGAGAAAAGTGGTCAAGACAATCGGAAGAACTGCCTCTCCATCGTGTTCTGGATTTGTCCATTTTGATCTGCCGGACCTTGGCCCATTTTCAAGAGGCTTATCGCTATGAGCATTTATATGATCCGAAGCAGCCGGTTCTCGATCGTATTGCCCTGCAAGGTGATGCTATGACTGTGGCGGTCGATGTCGCCAATGAAAAGATTAATAAAGATATTCAGCTGTTCAGTCAGGCACTGAGTGATGATGATGAAATGATCAGCGAGCGTCTGAGTGCGCTATCGAAAATTTTAGAGGATATGGGGTATTAAAAATGTTTGCGAATCGCTATGTTCGAACAATTATCCTCTCCCGGGTCCTGCTGCAACTGGGGATATGGATCCGTAATTATGCTGTCCTGCTGTATGTTTCCGAACTGACGCATAATAATCCGGTGGATATATCATTGATTTCGGTTGCAGAATTTGCACCGATCTTTATATTTGGCCTGATTGGCGGAACCTTTGCCGACAGGTGGCGGCCAAAGAGAACGATGGTCTGGAGTGATTTGTTGTCTGGTTTGTCCGTTGGGGCTGTGCTGCTAGCGGTCATAAACGGCGGATGGGTTGCCCTTCTGATCGGGTCTTTTGTTTCTGCCAGCTTGTCGCAATTTTCTCAGCCTTCGGCGATGAAACTGTACAAGCGACATGTACCTGCTGAACAACTGCAGGGCGTGATGGCAATGTCTCAAACGTTGGTCGCTGTCTTTACGGTGCTTGGACCGGTCATCGGTACGTTTATTTTTATTAAGTTTGGGATTAACGTTTCTCTGATTTTGACGGCAGTGATGTTCCTGGGCTCTTCCTTCATACTATCAACCCTTCCGCGTGATGAGGCAGAACCGAAGTCAGAGAATGCCGGTGGCTTCATCAAGGAGCTGACGGCTGGACTACGTTATATCAAGAACAATAAGTCGTTAAGAACGCTGAGTATGACATTCTCAGCAGTCGGTTTGGCTTCCGGATTGACTCAGCCGCTGCAAATCTTCTTGGTTATCGAAAACTTGGGACGGGATAGACAATTTCTGCAATGGCTCGTGATGGCCAATGGTGCAGCTATGCTGGTAGGCGGAGCCGCCATTATCGCGATAGCCAAGAAGTTTAAGCCACAGACATTGCTTTTAGTCGGCTTGCTTGTCAATGCCGTCTGTACGGTGGGAATGGGCGCGTCCAAGCAAATTTGGCTGACTATTGTTCTGCTCGTAATCAGCGGTCTGTTCTACCCTTGTATCCAAGGTGGAATTCAGACGCTTCTTGTACGGAACACAGAGGGAGCGTTTATTGGCCGGGTATCCGGAACGATTATGCCGATTTTTATGGGGATGATGGTCGTTGGGATGTTCATCTCCGGTTATCTCAAGGATGCGTTTTCCTTACTAGGGGTATTTGCGGCGAGTGGTATGTTTGCGATGATCGGTGCGCTGTTGCTGCTTCCTATTGTTGTTAAGAAGAGTAGTAAAGCCGAAGCAGGCCCGACAGCATGACGGGCAAGAAGGAGAGATAAATAATGCAAGAACATGAGGAATATTATTTGTCACCTGAGAGATCATTGACGGATGCGGAAAAAAAGCTGATGTGGCAAAAGCCCATGTCTCATAAGCCCGGCGAAGAAGAACAGCGTATCAGTAACGAAGTGAAACGGAACTGGAATCGCGGTGAAATGAAAATTGCTAATATTCTATTAGAAGGCGATGCTGGTTCCGGCAAAACCCAATTGGCAAAAGCATTATCCGCTAATTTTGGGCTCCCCTACACAAAGGTGACCTGTTTTGCGGACATGGATAAATCGGATATCATTGGCGCGATTTTACCGGTAATTTCTTCTGAACAATTAGAGAAACTGGAGCCTGTAGAGCAAGCGGTTTTGAAAGCTCTGTATGAAAGCGACGGGTTTCAGAGCGCTACTGAAATTTTAATGGATGCTTTGGAGATTACCCAAGAAAAAGCAGGCTTAAAAATGAAGCAATTGCTGAAGCTAGCTGCAGAACAAAGTGATGGTGAAACTGTGGAGTACCGTTTTTACCCTTCAGAGATCGTTAGGGCTTATCAGCAAGGCTATCTTCTAGAAATACAGGAACCAAACGTCATTCGTGATGCAGCGGTACTCATGGCGCTCAACTCTGCTTTGGAACTGGACGGCAGCATTAATCTTCCTACTGAAATCATTCACAGACATCCCGACTTTATCGCAGTCATTACCACCAATCGGAGTTATGCTGGGGCGAGACCGCTCAATGAAGCGTTGCGGGACAGAGTCCAACATTCGGAGAAGATGAATCTGCCAACGAAAGAAGTCATGGTTGAACGGGCAAAAGTCAAAACCGGTTATCAAGATGATCGAGTACTCAGCGTATTAGCAGATACGATTATCATTTTGGATACTACAGCCCGGACCAATGCCATCAAAGGTGTGGCGGGAATGCGTTCCTTCTTTTACTGGGCAGATGCGGTTGCGGGAGGCACCTCGGCCAAAGAGTCTTTGTATCATAAGGTGATTTACAAAATAACCACCGATGCAGAGGAAATTAAAATTTTGGAAGAAGCGCTCGAAAAACATGGTCTGATCATAAGCTTAGAGACCGTTGCGACGAGTGAGGTAAAAAAAAACGAAAATCTAGCGATGACGCAGCAATAGAGATCAAGCTATGGGGAGATATTGGCGCTACTGAGGTTGATCATGACAACGGGGCAGACGAAGAGGGAATCGCACTAAAGAAATCTGTGGATAGTGAAGAGAACTCTTCCCGTGTATCCGATGACTCCACTGACATGAGAAGTACGGATACCGGAGAAAACGGCTCTCCGCAATACCATAAGGCCAACCCCGAACCGATGTCTGAGGAGGAGAAACAAAAAGAGCGCAAATTCCGTAAAAAACTAAATCAGACTGCAAGAGCGATGGTGTCAGATTCCATTCATGAGCGGGTTAAACTTATTGTTCATCGTCCCGATTACGATCAGAAACTCAAAGCGGAATATGCCACTCTAAGCAAGGAGCTTATGCCGATCGTGCAGGAAATTGCCAGAAAGACACTTCCGCTCCTGGAACATGAGACATCTTCCGATTTTGAGCGGAATCGTTACTATGGCAGTAAGTTTCAAGCAGACAGTGTGGCGTATAAGGATTATAGGTATTTTTCCAAAAAACGTCCTCCAACGGAATCCCCTTCCCTTGTGGTTGCTCTAAGAGTGGACGAATCCGCATCAATGGCAGCATTCGGGAGATTAGAAGTGGCCAAGCGAGCAGTCATCGCGGTATATGAGTTTTGTCAAATCTGCAATATTCCTGTATTAATCTATGGCGATACTGCGGATGTGTCCAGGTTGGAGCAAATGTCGATCTTTGCTTATGCGGACTTTGATAAACGAGATGACAATGACCGGTACAGGCTGATGCGTATTCAGGCTCGAAGCAACAATCGTGACGGAATGGCCCTTCGAATTATGGGAGAACGGTTAGCCGTTTCATCAGAACAGACCAAGCTGTTGATTAGTATTAGTGATGGGCAGCCCAAAGCAATGGACAATTATACTGGAAGATATGCCATTACAGACATGCAGCAGACGATAGAGGAATATGAACGGAAAGGCATCACCTTTCTTGCAGCCGCAATCGGCCAAGACAAGGATGTCATTAGTGAGATTTATGGTAACGAAAGATTTTTGGACATTACAAATTTAAGTGAGCTTCCTGCGAAGCTAGTGCGGATTATTGCCCGGTATTTGTAGGTTCGATGAATATTGATTATATAGATTGAACTGAAAAATAAAAGAGGGGGTAGGAGTGAAGGGAAGGTTTGGAACTGTAGGAGCGGTAGCGACCGCCTGAAAGCTTTCCGCAGGAAAGCTCGCATCGGAAGCATAGGCTGTACGCAGATTTCAACCGCAAGTAGCTTTGTAATTGAAAGAAATCTGGAAACAACAGCGGCCGAAAGTCCAAACATTTTCGAAATGACGTATTTACTCCAACTAAAGTTTTTAAGTTCAATTTATATAGCTAAGATGAGGAGAGAAAGATATGGATATGAAGAAGCGCAAGGAGCTGCTTGAGGAATACAAGCAAATTAAGGTTTATATGGGTGTCGCCCAAATCAAAAATAACGTCAACGGCAAAATCTTCATCGACAGCTATCCCAACTTGAAGAACAAATGGTTTACTCTCCAGATGCAGCTGGATCAAGGACGATTCGCAAATGCCCAGTTGCAAAAGGATTGGAAGGAATTCGGAGCGGATGCGTTCACTTATGAGGTATTACAGCAGAAGGAAACCGATAAGATCACGGATATACGGTGGGAACAGAAACAAATCTTGAAGCCTTGGCTAGAGAAGCTACAGCCCTATGAAGACAAAGGATACAATAAGCCTCCAAAGGAGTAAATGAATAATACATGGAAGAGAAATGGCCAAGGCAATCGGAGGAATTACTACTCCATCGCGTTCTTGATTTGTCCATTCAACTCTGCTGGGAGTGGCAGTTATTCGGATAAAGGTACATCCGCGTGCCTGCCACTTTTTTATAGAGTTCAAATCATTTCTCCGTTGCATTTACTCCTCTAATTTATTAGTAAAAGCTCATGGGTTTAGTCCCAATGAAATAAAAACCATTCGATGAATGACCGTTCATTGTTGTGAAAATAAGATGTTCATATTTAACGGTAGAAAAACCAGATAAAAGCTTGTGTAACCATCCCTCATCATGGTGCCTGCATATAGCCCCTTCTGGGAGTTCAAAGACTCCATACCTCCCATACTTATCTTGAAATTTTTCATAACGTTCTACATTACGCTCATCCGTATTTAACAAGAAATCATTGACATAGAGCACGCCATTTGGCTTTAATACTCTATTAATCTCATCTATAAGAATTTGTTGTTCTTCATTAGTCTTAATACAAGTCAGGACTGCAAAAAGGATGACCGCATCAACGCTTTCATCTGGAAAATTTAATTGATCAGTTTCTTTCACTCTCAAGTCCAGATGGGGGAATTGTGATTGTCCCCTATTTATCATGCCTTCTGAAAAATCAATTCCTATTAAATTGGCATAGCCTAACTGATATAGTTCCTCTAATGTACGTCCGTAACCACAGCCGACATCCAGAACCACTTTTTTCTTGTCGATATATTTAGCAAATTCCTTAGCTTGAAAAGGGGTGGTAAATTCTTTCTTTTCGGATGCATCATTCCAATAATCTCTTTGTTTCATGTCTCCCGGCCCTTTCTTTTTTGATTGTATTTTATCAGTCGGGGCGTTAATATAGCATGAGAAATCTCATGTCATTTGAGTTAGGAGCTTCATATGAAGACGATTGAAAATCCAACGATTTTGGAAGAGTATTACAATAATTTCCCGCTTTCTGATTTTTTTAACTTCGGTGTGAAGCCCTATGTTTCGATTGTTAAATTTGATAGTGACGAAAGTATATTAAAAGAAGGAGAAGTTCCTTTTTATTTATATTATTTATTGGATGGCCGGGCAAAATTGTACTTGTCCCATGAAAATGGCCGGGTTTCTTTAATTAACTTTCTTACCGCGCCTAGTTTTATCGGTGAAATGGAATTGATAGGTGCGCAGCCGATCTCAAAAGGAGTAACTGCAATTACCCCATGTACTTGTTACGCTATTAATATAAAAAATTGTAAAACGTCCATCCTCAATGATACGAAATTTCTCCGTTATCTCAGTTTTTTTCTAAGCAAAAAAGCACTCGACAATACGTATCATTATTCGAAAAATCAAGCATATCCACTAGAAAATCGTTTAGCGACTTTTATTTTGATGGCTGCACACAAGGATACTTATCGTGAGCGTCATACAGAAGTTTCTGAATTTCTGGGCGTTACTTATCGGCATCTGCTGTATGTAATATCAAATTTCGTGAAAAAAGGGATTTTGGTTAAAACAGAGCAAGGATATGTAATTAAGGATAAAGCAGCTTTAAGTAATATTTCACATCTATAAAAAGGCCAAAGAATCGCTACATCATAAGGTCATCTACAAAATAACCATCGATGCAGAGGAAATAAAAATTTGGAAGAAGCGCTCGAAAAGTATGGTCTGATCACTAGTTTAGAGACCATTATGAGTGAGGTGAATAAAACGAGAATCTCGCGATGAGACCTAGAGAAGTTCAGCCCAAGCCTGCCCAGAGACGGATTTGACTAACGCTGAAATTAAAGATAAGATGAAACCGTCGTTTACTAAATTAGTAAATAGGTAAATGGAATGAGGGAATTATAATGAAAATACCTACAACGTTAAAACATAAACCTGTTGTCGTGTCGGAGAATTATGAGAAGGTTGACGGCCGGATGGCCGGTAACACGGACGCGAAAGGTCTTTCTCTGGGACTAGCCCAGTGGAACGATAGAGGAAAGGTCGATATTTCCGCTAAGGTCTGGAGATATACAGGAGAGAAATGGTCCAGACAATCGGAAGAACTGCCACTTCACCGTGTTCTTGATTTGTCCATTCTAATCTGCCGGTCTTTGGAACATTTTCGCGAAGCGTATCGATATGAGAATTTGTATGACCCAGAGCAGCCCGTGATCGACCGGGTTGGCCTGCAGGGGGATGCCATGACGGTATCAGTATGTACGGACAATGAGCGGATTAATGAAGATATTAAGCTATTCAGCCAAGCGCTAAGTGATGACGACGAGATGATCGGTGAGCGTCTGCGTACGTTATCCAAAATATTAAAGGATATGGGATACTAATATTTCCCTACCCGATATCGGCACTCATGGAGTCCTGCCTCCATGAGATATAGAAGACCCGAAGAGAAATCTTCGGGTCTTTATCATTTTCATAGATTATAGAAGAGCTAATTTGATTTCTTCTTTCATGATAAGTTCTAATTTGTCTTGAAAAAAACCATTTCCATATTTTTTCAGTAGATTAGATAGACCTGATTCGTGCAGAGTAGTAGTTTTCATGGAGTAAGGTCCTTTCTTGGTGGTTTCGCAATCCCGAGAATACCCTGCTTTTTTGTTGTCAAGGAAGACTCCAAATTTTGTTACACAAACTATTTTACTTCATCGGGACTACCTGTGATTCGATTATAAAGGATCTTTATAAAGAGTATTTTTTATGCTAAGATACTGTAATTACAGAAAACATTGAAAATTCAGAGGATATTCATGCAACACTAGTGGTAATGTATAGAATTTCATTTTGGATAATTTAGGAGGCCAACAGAACAATGAATAAGAAAATAATTGCATTAGTTATGTCATTGCTATTAATTACAGCACCAGTAACGGTATTGGCACAAGAATCTGTCTCAAAAGAGGTTGCAATCAAGGTAAATGGTTATAAGATTCAGATCTACGAAGCACCTGCTTATATTGACGCAAAGTCTAACCTGACTTATGTACCTTTGCGCTTCGTATCAGAAGCATTGGGTGCAGAGATTGAGTATGTTAATGCTAAGACTCCAATTACGACCTCAATCGACAAGTCAATTCATCATGAAGTAAAGGTTTTACTTGATAGTAAAAAGGCTGAATTTGATGGCAAGGTTGAAACTATCGAAGGCGCACCTAAGCTCAATAATGGTCGTACTATGGTTCCTCTCCGCGTGATCTCAGAGGGTCTTGGTGCCGACGTTAAATGGGTACCTAATAAAGGCGGAAGTGGTACAGTAGAAATCAATACGCCTTGGGAAACTCCTAAGCCGGAGCAAAGTAGTTTATCTTGGAATCCTGATAAAATCCAGAAAGAATACGCGCAAAAAGTATTCAAAGAATTCAAGTGGAATGATTCAACTCGCACTTTGAGCTTCAATATTCCTAAGATGGATGGGGTTAATCCTCTCATTGCTATTAAGTACGGGACTACTGAAACGCCTATCACTCTTGGAAAAGACTATACATTCAAGAATTTGCCTGCTGAATTCAAAGTCTACGTACCTATATTCTCTGACGACACATTCACATCTGTTTTGGATAATTATATAATCATGTCTTATGGCTACGCTAATAATCATAAATGGGCTGAAGGTCTTTCATCTAAAGACCTTGTAGTTCAGGATCAGTATGAAAAAAATGTATCCTTAACTGCGGTACAGAGAGTTCTTGGAATTTCTAAGTACTAGGAGGTCAACAGAACAATGAATAAGAAAATAATTGCATTAGGCATGTCATTGCTATTAATTACAGCACTAGTAACGGTATTGGCACAAAAGTCTGTCTCACCTAATAAAGGCGGAAGTGGTACAGTAGAAATCAATACGCCTTGGGAAACTCCTAAGCCGGAGCAAAGTAGTTTATCTTGGAATCCTGATAAAATCCAGAAAGAATACGCGCAAAAAGTATTCAAAGAATTCAAGTGGAATGATTCAACTCGCACTTTGAGTTTCAATATTCCTAAGATGGATGGGGTTAATCCTCTCATTGCTATTAAGTACGGGACTACTGAAACGCCTATCACTCTTGGAAAAGACTATACATTCAAGAATCTGCCTGCTGAATTCAAAGTCTACGTACCTATATTCTCTGACGACACATTCACATCTGTTTTGGATAATTATATAATCATGTCTTATGGCTACGCTAATAATCATAAATGGGCTGACGGTCTTTCATCTAAAGACCTTGTAGTTCAGGATCAGTATGAAAAAAATGTATCCTTAACTGAAGTACAGAGAGCTCTTGGAATTTCTAAGTAATATTGACGCATTTACTATCTATATTGTGATTCAACTATGCCATTATACGAAATACTATATTGAGCCATTAAACAGTAGAAAGGACAGACGAATTATTTTCCGTCTGTCCTTTCCTAATCATACGCATGGCCTCGATCACCTTCAACGTCTGTTCAGCAGTGCGAAATGTTTTGGAACCAAGTATTGGTTTCGTAATTTCCTTTATGAATCGATGATATTGTTCCACAATGTTGTTTAAAAACTTTGTCTATCTAACCAAAGTTTCTTTTGGAATAGCTTTTTCATTTATTAATTCTTGTATGGCTGGTGGATAAGCAGGGTTTTTATCCAAAGTGATCACACGTGGGAATTGATTATGTGGTGAGGTGAATGCTTTTGTAAAGAAACGCTTAGCTGCTAGTATATCTCGATTTTCAGATAACATAAAATCAATCGTTTTCCCCATTGAATCAACTGTTCTATATAAATACTTCCATTGACCTTTGACTTTGATGTAAGTTTCGTCCGTTCTGTACGTATCATTTGTAGGTCTTAAATAGGGGTGGATTCGTTTATCTATTTCGGGCCCAAACTCATGGACCCATCTCATGATTGTCGTATGGGAAAGATCTAATCCCCGCTCGCTCATTATTTCTACTATGTTTCGATAGCTTAAACTATATTTTAAATACCATCGAACTGTTAGTAAGATGATTGACGCTTCATACTGCTTCCATTTAAATAAATCCAGTTTGGTTTCCGTATTAAGTTGCTCAAATCCCATGACTTTATTATCAGTTACGTTGTCATGAATTAGAGCTTTGCACCACAACCTATTTTGGCGAGGTTAAGACAAATCTCAAGGACAATTTATACCGTATCGAAACGTTAAAAGACGGATGCTCGAGGGCAACCGTCTTTTATTTTATCGGCAGCCCGTGCGAGCATACAAATGGTCTACCTCATATCACGAATAAGTCGACATTCTGTTAGATGATATAAGTAGGAATACTTTAAGATAGTCTATATTGGGGTATCATGGCCATTTGAGACAAAAAGAGGAGCGATCTTTATGACAAACAGTGTTTTTCGGCTTACCTGGAATTCCATTCGTTTTAAGCTGGTCGCAGGTTTGCTGCTAATCACGCTGCCGACTGTTGCGCTTCTTATCTATAACAACGACTATGCGATCCGCGTCGTCCACAACCAGGTTGCGGAATCCAGCCACAGTCTGATCTCGATGTATATGGCCCAAATCGACAATAACTTGAACGACGTCGACAAGTATTTGACGAACCTCGTCGTGAATGACAAAGATCTTCAGGAAATGGAATACCATTCCTCGGAGCAGGATCGTACCTTGGCCAAAGTCCGCTTGGACCACAAGCTGAACGGAGATATCGCGACGTTCCAGTCTGTTGATTCGATGTTCGTGTACTCGATACCCGGGCAGGATTACTTTGAGGTGTTTCAGGATTTTGAGGGCGTACAGGAGAGGGGAGAGGTCAGGAGCTATATTCGAGACTTGCTTCGCGAGCTTCAAAGTACAGGTGAATTCAAGATTCGAAAATGGTACGTCAAACAAATCGGCCAGAGCTACTACTTATTTCGGGTGCTGCAGACGAGCGAGGCCTATGTGGGCGCCTGGGTAAATATCAATAAATTGTCGATCTCGCTGGATTTGCTCAAACTTGGGGAGAACGGGGTTTCGCTTTTCGCTGACGAGAACGGCAAGCCGTTGACTTATGCACACGCCGTGCGAGAGAATGGCATCGATTTAACTCGCGGCGTCCAGCAGTATTATTTATCCGGAAAACCCAATCCATTCCTGGTCGTAGGCGAGAAGTCGGCCAAGGGCAATTTCAGTCTCATTGCTCTCATTCCAGATAAGTATATTTTAGAAAATTTACCTTATATAAGGAAAATTTCTTTCGTGATCCCGATCGCCGCGATCATCCTGGTGCCCGCCTGCCTGTTTCTGCTTCGTAAGATGGTGCTAAGGCCACTCAACCGGATAATGACGGCCATGAGACGAATCGGAGAAGGAAACCTGAATACCCGGATCGATCCGTATCCGACGTCTGATGAATTCCGGATCGTGAACGAAACGTTCAACAAAATGATCAAACACGTTCAGGAGCTGCGCATTCACGTCTATGAAGAACAGTTGAGCAAGCAAAAGGCCGAGCTTCAGCACCTGCAACTGCAGATCAACCCTCATTTTTTCATGAATTCATTGAACATCATCTATAACCTAGCCCTTGTCAAAAATTACGGACTAATCCAGGAGATGGCATTGAGTTTGGTCCAATATTTCCGCTACATGTTCCGAAGCAATTTAACGTTCGTGCCCCTGAAAGACGAGCTTCAGCATGTACGCAATTATAATCGCATCCAGGAGCTGAGGTTTCCCGGTAAGCTCGTCTTCGAGGTATCGGCTCCCGATTTCCTGTTGGACACGCGGATTCCGCCACTGATCGTTCAGACGTTCGTCGAGAATTCGATCAAGCATGCAGCAATCGTCAGCTCTTCGATCCAGGGATCCGTCCGTATTGATCTGGACGATTCCGGCCCGGATCCCCGGCTTTTGATCGAGATTCGGGATACCGGCAAAGGCTTCGCAAAGGACATCTTGGAGCAAATTAGCGCTGGAGAAAAAATAGAAGACGAACAGGGAGATCATATCGGTATTTGGAACGTGAAGCGGCGACTCGGCTTGCTATACGGGGATGAAGCCCATATATCGTTCTCGAACGTCGAGCCGTCAGGAGCTCTCGTCGAGATATTGCTCCCACTGAACCCGGAATCGGAGAAAGGAGAATAATGAACATGTCTCGGTTGTTACTCGTAGACGACGAAGTTCATGCTGTGGAAGGCATCAAAGCGGCTGTAAACTGGGCGAAGCTTGGTATCTCCGAGGTGCTTACTGCTTATGACATCCATCAAGCAAGAGAAATCTATAACAGAAATAGCCCCATAGACATTATGCTGTGCGACATCGAAATGCCTATGGGCAGTGGCCTGGAGTTGCTGGGCTGGGTCAAGGAGCATTCTCCCGATACGGAATCGATTTTTCTGACCTGCCATGCAGATTTCCATTATGCAAAGCAGGCAATCCAGCTCGGCAGCTTCGATTACTTGCTGAAGCCGATGCCGATCCCCGAACTGGAAAGCGTCATCGCCAAAGCAATCGACAAGAAGGCCGAGGAAAGCAAAAAAACGGCGTTCAGCCAATACGGCCAGTATTGGATCCAGCATCAGCCGCTGCTCATTGAACGGTTCTGGCTGGATATCTTAAACCGGTCGATTCCGTCACGTTCGGACACGATCCGCATCGCTGCGGAGGATCGGAACATTCCCTACTCGGAGCAAATGAGATTTGTTCCAGTAATGATCACGGTGAAGCGGTGGCACAAAAGCTTGAATATGCGAGATGAGAAAATTCTCGAATACGCGCTCCGGAATTCCGCTGAAGAACTGCTTCTTAAGCTGGGCAGTTACGGACAGCTCCTTCCCTTAAGCAAAGGCAGCTTGCTAGCTATCCTTTCATTTGAGTCGTGGACGGACAATGAAGCGCAGCGACTAAGGAAAAACTGCGAGGCGTACATTCGCTCGTGCCGCCAATATTTCTATTGTGATCTGAGCTGCTATGTCGGCAATCGGGCCCGTGCGCACGAATTACCGGTGATGACCGATCGGCTGCAGGATCTTGATCGAAACAATGTCGCGTTCGACAACCTCGTACTTCTCGTGGAAGGACAACCGTCCGCGCCGCCCCCCCCATACGAGCCGGAGCTGCAGGTATGGTCCGTCATGCTGACGGAGGGTTCTCCTGAGAAGCTCGCTGAAGAAGTCGCCCGCTACTTGAACGGGTTAACACAGGTCGCAGGGTTGGATGCGAAGCGACTGCACCAGTTCCTCCAGGATTTCCTGCAGATGGTGTATTCTTTCTTGCAGTCGAAAGATATTCAAGCCCGTCAGCTGTTCGGTGACGATGAGTCGATGGAGATGTCGCTACATGCATCTCGTTCGGTGAAGGATATGATCGATTGGAGCCGCCATATTGTCTCCAAAGCGACGGAATATGTCCGGTCGGTTGAACGATCCGCGTCCGTCGTCGACCGCGCGATAGGCTATGTGGGGCAGCATCTGGACAAGTCATTGACGCGGGACGACATCGCCAAACATGTCTATCTGAATCCTGACTACCTGGACAGAATTTTCAAGAAAGAGACGGGGATTTCCGTCACGGAATATGTCGTCCAAGAGAGGATGGCTGTCGCCCGTCGGCTGCTAAGCAATTCAAATCTCCCGGTATATGCGGTAGCGCTGCAGGTCGGATTCACGAATTTCTCGCATTTCGCGCGTATTTTCAAGAAATATACGAACCGCAGTCCGCTCGAATTCCGGCATGAAGAATTGACCCGTTCCGATGACCGATAGAAGAATCGATAGAGGTCGACCACATGTCATTACAAAGTCGACATCTCGGTAGTTGAAGTTTCTGCGATGAATTATGATGGTTTTAGATCCGAACCGGGAATACGGCCGAGGGCCAAACGAACCGTACCGAATCCAATTATAAAGTAACGGAGGGGTCACATGAAACGGAAGTTAAGTTGGATCAGCGCTTTACTCGCCATCACTCTTTTACTTGCCGCGTGCAGTACGAACAAAGTCTCAAATGAAGCGGCTAGCTCGTCATTAAGTGAGGCGGCTACGAGCGAGGACGCCGGAGAACCTTACCAATTGACGATGGCGTATTACACCTTCGGCAGCGTACCGAAAGATCAACTGCTCGTGGAGGAAGAAATCAACAAGATTACGGAAGCCAAGCTGAATACGACCGTGAAATTGCTGCCGATCAGCATTAGCGCCTGGACAAACCAAGTCAACCTGATGCTGACGAGCAACGAGAAGCTTGATGTGTTGCCGATTTTCGGAAGCACGTACGCAAATCAAGTCTCGAAAGGCCAAATGGTTCAGATCGACGATCTACTCTCGAAATATGGGGAAGGGATTGAGAAGGCGCTCGGTCCGGATTACGTTAATGCGGCCAAAATCGACGGCAAAAACTATGCCGTACCTACCATCCGCGATCTGGCCCAAAGCTACGGATTCCAGATCCGTAAGGATCTCGTGGACAAATACAATCTGAATCTGGGTCAAGTGAAGAAGTTGGACGACCTGGCGCCGATTCTAAAGGTGATCAAGGAAAATGAACCGAAAATGATTCCACTCATCAACGCCGCCAACCAATCACCGATCGCTCCTTTCAGCACGCGGGATTCTCTCGGCGACGATATGGGCGTGCTGCTGAATAACGGCCAGGACTTGAAAGTTGTGAACTGGTTCGAAACGGAAGAGTACGCGGCCAGCCTGAAGATGATGAGAGAATGGTACCAAGCCGGATACATCGCCAAGGACGCGATCACCAACAAGGAATCGGAGTCTGACATCATCAAAAGCGGCAAAGGAGCCGGTAATCTGGCAAACATGAAACCGGGCTACGATGTCCAAGAAACCCGTCAAGCCGGAATGCCGATCGTTTCCGTCGAGATGATGCCGGCGGTCGCGAAGACGAGCACAGTCACAAATGTCATGTGGGGAATCGCGAAGAACTCGGAAAACCCGAAGAAGTCGATGCAATTCCTAAATCTGATGTATTCGGACAAGGCGCTCGTCAATCTGCTGGTCTGGGGAATCGAAGGCAAACACTACGTGAAAGTATCCGATAACGTTATTGATTACCCGCAAGGCGTAACCGCGGACAATGTCGGCTATTCGGGATTGGGATGGTTGTTCGGAAATCAGTTTCTCTCCTATATCTTCAAGGGAGATGACGAGCAGCTCTGGGAGAAGATGAAGCAATTCAACGAAAATGCGATTAAGTCGAAGGCGCTTGGCTTTACATTTGATTCGACCGTGGTGAAAACGGAATTTGCCGCCGTCTCCAACGTTTTTAGCCAATATCGGATCGCGCTCGAATGTGGAGCTTTGGATCCGGACAAAGTGCTCCCCGAGTTCATCACGAAGATGAAGGATGCGGGCATCGACAAGATTATCGCGGAGAAGCAGAAGCAACTGGACGCATGGGCTGCATCCAAGGACAAATAAGCAAATTCATATAACTCTATGACGTTTATTCAATCCAATCAATTCATGAAAAGGTAGTGAACAACATGGGCTTCTCGGCCAAACGACTCAAAAAGTTCGCACCGCTGTTCCTGCTCATGCTGCCAGGGCTAGCGTATTTGATCATCAACAACTACCTGCCCATGTTCGGGATGATCATCGCCTTCAAGGATTTCAATTTCGCCAAAGGAATTCTCGGCAGCGATTGGGCAGGGCTTAAAAACTTCGAATATTTGTTCAAGACGCAAGACGCTTATATCATTACTAGGAACACGATCCTTTACAACGGTTTGTTCATTGTCATCAATACGATCGGGGCAATAGGAATTGCGATCCTTCTGAATGAAATCCGGAGAAAAATTTTCCAACGATTCTACCAGAGCATCATTATCCTGCCTCACCTGATCTCAATGGTTATCGTCAGCTATCTCGTGTACGCCATGCTTAGCAGTGACACGGGACTGATCAACAAATCGATTTTACCGCTGCTTGGGATGGAAGATATCTCGTGGTACTCAAGTAAAGAATATTGGCCGTACATTCTGACCGCCGTAAACATCTGGAAAGGCATCGGCTATCTGAGCGTGATATATTTGGCATCGATCATCAGCATCGATCCCGAGTATTACGAGGCTGCCACCCTCGACGGCGCATCGAAATGGCAGCAAATCAGCTCCGTCACGGTCCCGCTCATCACACCGGTCATCACGATGATGACGCTGTTGGCAATCGGCCGGATTTTCTACTCTGATTTCGGTCTATTCTACCAGGTACCGATGGACTCGGGCGTCCTGTCGGAGACGACGAACGTTATTGATACTTATGTATACCGGGCGTTGATGAATTTGGGTGATATCGGTATGTCGTCAGCCGCGGGCGTCTATCAATCAATCGTCGGGTTCTTGCTCGTGATCTTATCTAACTATACGGTCCGTAAATTCAGCAAAGACAATGCTCTATTCTAGACGGAGGTGAAAGACAATGGCGCACGATAGCAGATGGATCAGGTGGACCGCCCACGTTGCACTTTTGGGCTTCTCGATCGTTTGTCTCATTCCCTTTATTCTGCTGATCATGTCCTCGATATCGAGCGAAGACAGTATCATCCAGCACGGTTATTCATTTTTCCCGGAACATTTCAGTGGCAAGGCGTTCGAATACCTATGGGCTCATAGGGGAGAGTTGGGACGCGCTTACGGCGTGACCGTGTTCATTACGGTATTCGGCACCGCGGCCAGCCTCGCGATGACGTCAATGCTCGCGTATCCGATGTCGAAGAAGGATATCCCGATGAAGAACTTCTGGGCATTCCTCGTATTCTTCACGCTGCTGTTCAACGGAGGGCTTGTCCCGACCTATATAATCTACACGCAGGTGTTCGATATCAAGAACACGATCTGGGCACTGCTCGTGCCGGGCCTTCTCATGAATGGCTTCAACGTGCTGCTCGTCCGGACGTTCTTCATGACCTCGATTCCACCGGCTTTGATCGAGGCCGCTCAAATTGACGGTGCGGGAGAGATCAAGGTGTTCTACAAAATCGTCCTCCCGCTTTCGAAGCCCGTCATGGCCACGATCGGTTTGTTCGAAGCAATTCTTTACTGGAACGACTGGTTTAACGGCATGACCTATGTAACTAATCCGAAGCTTTTCAGTATCCAGAACATTCTGAACCGCATCATCTCGGACATTCAGTTCCTATCGAGTAACAGCAACCTTTCGTCGACTGCGAGCAGTGCCATGGCGGAACTGCCGAGCACGACCGTCCGAATGGCGATCGCCGTCGTTGGGGTGCTTCCGATTCTGATAGCGTACCCGTTTTTCCAGAAGTATTTTATCAAAGGCATTACGATCGGCGCCGTGAAATAAAGTGTTTGTGCAACACGAATCAAACTTATTCGAGGAGTGGTAATGAATGATTGGGATTTGGAACGCGAGACTCAAGTTGAATGGGTCGACAGTAAAAATGATTTTTTCGGTGGAGGTGAACGAAGGGTACAGGCTAATCGTGAAGACGGAACCGACTCCGTTCTTCATCCAGCCAATGGACGCGGTCGTCGAAGGGAATCAACTGAAGGCGTCCGGGCGCACTTACTCCTCGACCGATCCGGTGATCGTCTCGCTTGAGTTCGAGGAAGAGACGTTCAGTGGCACGGTCACGCTCCCTTCTACGGGTGAGATTCAAGTTCACGGCGTGAGGGGACGGGGCGCTTCCTTGGCTGCGGAGCTCATTCCTCTTGTGGCTCCGTACCGGAAATTGGACGTGAAACCGCGATCGGACGAGGACATTTGCCGGGAAGTTGACCGGCTGCTCACCAGGATGTCCATCGCCGATAAGATCGGGCAGATGAGTCAGATCGGGGCGTCTGACTTCTCCTTCGGCTCTGACGTGAAATCCGATCCTCCGGAGAAAATGGTGGCGGAAGGAAAAGTTGGAACGATTCTCGGCGCCTTCGACAGCAAGCGAGTGTTTGAGTTGCAGAAAATCGCCGTTGAGCAATCGCCGCACGGCATTCCGCTCCTATTTAATGCCGACTTTATCCACGGCTTCCAGACGATTTTTCCCGTACCGCTAGCTTGGGCGTGCAGCTGGGACATGGATGCGATTAAGCAGGCTTGTGCCATCACGGCTAAGGAAGCATCGGCTTCCGGCACAATGTACAACAACGCTCCGATGGTCGATATCTCGCGGGATCCCCGCTGGGGACGTGTCGTCGAAGGAGTGGGCGAGGATCCTTACTTGGGCGCACTTATCGCGAAAGCCCAGGTGGAAGGATTTCAGGGAGAGAGCCTGTTCGACAACGAGACGGTCATCGCTTGCCTGAAGCATTTTATCGGTTATGGCGCGGGGGAGGGCGGACGTGACTACAACACGGTCGACATCTCCGAAGGGACGATGCGGAACGTTTACTTGCCGCCGTTTAAGGCGGGAATCGATGCTGGAGCGGGTTCTGTCATGAATTCCTTCAACATTTATCAAGGTGTTCCGGTCGCGGGGAACTCCGATCTGCTGAAGAACCTGCTCCGGGATGAACTTGGTTTCGAAGGTATCCTGATATCCGATTACGGATCGATCAAGGAAATCTTAGTTCATGGCGCGGCCCAAGACGAAGAAGAAGCGTCCAAGCTCGCCTTGAACGCAACGATGGACATCGAGATGGTGACGCGGTTGTACTACAAGCATCTACCAAGTCTGATCGATAAAGGCCTCGTGAAAGAAGAACAATTGGACGAGGCGGTGAGGCGCATCTTGTCTTACAAATACAAAATCGGCATCATGGACGATCCGTTCCGGTACGTGCAGCCGGAGAAAGAGTTGGAGTATCACTTTAGCGCTGCGAACCTGGAAGCAAGTCGCGACCTAGCCCGCAAGTCGATCGTCCTGCTTAAGAACGATAATGTGCTGCCTCTTGCGAACGACGGACGTAAAGTCGCGCTCGTTGGACCGTTCTCCGCCAGCAAGGATCTGCTTGGTCCTTGGCAGTTTTCACGGTATAGTATCGAGACTGTCACCGTAAAGGAAGGGATTGCCGGGAAAGGATTCGATCAGTACCGATTGCTCGTTGCGGCGGGCTGCGGCGTCGACAGAGAAATCGAAGGCGGTTTCGAACGGGCGATCGCTTGCGCGAAGGAGGCGGACGTCGTCATCCTAGCGCTCGGCGAGGATAGTAACATGTCGGGCGAAGCCGCGTCGCGGACGAACATCGCGCTGCCTGAGGTTCAGCAGCGGCTGGCGGAAGAGATCGTTAAGCTGGGCAAGCCGACGGCGCTCTTGCTCGTGAACGGCCGCCCGCTTGTGCTGGATTGGTATGAGCGTAACGTGGGCGCGATCGTAGAGACGTGGTTCTTAGGCTCGCAGGCCGGCCATGCGATCGCCGACGTATTGTTCGGCGACTACAATCCTTCAGGCAGGCTGACAATGAGCTTTCCACAGCATGCAGGTCAGGTGCCGATTTATTATAACCATTTCAACACAGGGCGTCCTGTCACGCCGAAGAAGAAGCATGTGAAGTTCATTTCTAAATACTTGGACTGCCAGAACGAGCCTCAGTATCCGTTCGGCTTCGGACTCAGCTATACGACGATCGAGTACTCGGAGCTTCGACTGGACAAGAATGAGATAACCCGTTCTGACGAGTTAACAGCAAGCGTCACGGTAACCAATGCCGGCGATCGCGCGGGAGAAGAAACCGTTCAGCTGTACATTCAGGATGTGCACGGCAGCGTCGTGCGGCCGGTCAAGGAGTTGAAGGGCTTCCGGAAAATACGGCTGGAGCCGGGGGAAAGCAGCGAGGTTGTGTTCACTATTACCGAAGAGGATCTCAAGTACTACTTACCAGACCGGAGCTTCCGTGCTGAGTCCGGAGGGTTCAGGTTATACGTCGGACCGAACTCCAGAGACGTGAAGGAAGCGGCTTTCAAGCTGATTGAAAGCTAATCAAACATGACAAAGCAGTTATAATGGGAGGAATCGGAATGGAACGCGACTTGAAGACATTGATTTCTCAGATGACACTCATCTAGGCCATTTGAAGTTCTGCCTAGAGTGCTTGACCATCACGTACAGTGGCAGACTAAGACTTTATTTTCGAGTCCTAGTCGCTGCTGTATCATTTCCTGGACCCATTCTAATGCTTAATTTAATAAATCTGACGATAATTCAATTTATAAACCCCGTAATATCAAGGGGTTTAGTCTAGTACAATATTTTTTAAAGACAATTCGAAAGCTTGTTGAAGGATCGGTTTTTCATCGGTTATGCGCTGTCCTTGGGCCGACCAGTTCTTCCTTCGCTCTACAAAGCAAGGGGAAATCGGCAGGTAGTGCGGAGGCATTTCTTGGCGTCTTGTCATTACTTTTCGGAGCTGTAACCTGATTAAGCACTTGTTAATTACTCAAATTTGAAAAAATAATTAACATTAGGTATTAAAGTGAAAATGAGGGTGAAATGATGGTTAACAAAAAATCTAACGTCCGTCTGACGATCGTCGGATTAATGCTGGGTCTGTTGCTGGCTACACTAAACCAAACGATTGTCTCCACGGCGATGCCAACGATCGTTGGAGAGTTAGGGGGCTTGGATAAGTTTGTGTGGGTATTCTCCGCATATTTGATTGCGAATGTCGTATCGATGCCGATTTTCGGTAAATTGTCCGATATGTACGGACGCAAGAAATTTTTCCTGCTAGGCTTGGTCGTGTTCATGATCGGCTCTGTCTTATGCGGGACTTCAACGAGTATGTTTCAATTGATCGTTTATCGAGCGATTCAGGGTATTGGCGGTGGTGCTCTGATGCCGATTACGTTCACTATCGTATATGATCTCTTTCCACCTGAGAAGCGGGGGAAAATGCAGGGTTTGTTCGGTGCCATTTATGGAATTTCAAGTGTGTTGGGACCACTGGCCGGAGCCTATTTTACGGATTATGTGAATTGGAAATGGATATTTTTCATTACCTTGCCGTTGGGCGTAGTCTCTTTCTTGCTGATCACTTTATTTTATCACGCGACACTGCCAAATAATCCGAATCAAAAAATCGACTGGTGGGGCACCATCACTTTTGCCGCATCTGTGTTGTGCCTGATGTTCGCGCTAGAGCTTGGGGGAACGGAGTTCACCTGGAACTCTCTGCAGAGCTATGGCTTGTTTAGCGGTTTTGCCATTTTTCTGGCGTTATTTCTCTGGATCGAGACTAAAGTATCGGCTCCTATCGTACCGCTCAAATTGTTCCGCAATAAGCTGTTTACAGCGAGTATGGGAACAAGCCTGTTCTATGGAGCGATCCTGATATCTGCCGCTTCTTACATTCCACTGTTCATACAGGGGGTGTATCAAGGCTCAGCTTCGAGTGCTGGACAAGTGCTGACTCCGATGATGCTGGGTGTTGTCGTCAGCAGTGTATTTGGAGGCCGCTTTGTAAGTAAATTGCCTTACCGTAATATATTGCTAGTATCGTGTGCACTTTTGCTTATAGCAACCTCATTGTTATCGACGTTGTCCTATTATTCACCTGCGTGGGTCCAATCGATGTTTAATATATTTGGAGGTACGACTCCACAGCTGACACCAAGACCATTGGTTATCTTTTATATGATTCTTATGGGTCTGGGGATCGGGGCATCCTTTACTGTGGTCTCAATGTCGTCGTTGCATAATGTAGGCTCTGAGTCTCGCGGTACCGTGATGTCCATGGTTACCTTTTTTCGTTCGATCGGCTCGGCTATCGGGGTGACCATACTTGGAAGTGTGCAGACGGGTGCACTGACTTCGCGGCTGACAGAGCTGCTTCCAGGCTCCAATATGACACAAATCGATCCGCGAGCACTATTACAGACTGATGTGAGAGCTGAGATTTCACCGCAAGTATTGGAAAAGCTGACGATTGGGTTGGCAGATTCGATTGCTATTGTTTTTCAGTGTACACTGATTATGGCGGTGGTCGCCTTGATCTGCATTTTGCTGATGGGTAAGGCGAGAATGGAAATTCCGTCTCATACGAAGCAAAAGGCAGTGTCATAACTCGATATCCTCAGAAATAAGGTGAGTGCTCCATGTCCATGAAGCTGGTTATTCTCCGGTTTTAATGGAAAAAGAAAGCCATCCCTACGAAATCAAGCAGACAATGATGGATATAAGCATGGTCTCACCCAGCTGCACTGGCTGGAGCGTCTGGTGAAGGAGGCCATGGGAGCGCGACTGAGCGAGAAGACTTTTCACTGGATGAGCAGGCGTAGTCTCCATATTTTTGAAAAAGGAAGCCTCCGGATCGCTGCAAAGCGGAATGGAGGCCTCATTTTTCATATATCCATATGCCGGATCGGACCATATGCCGGATTTCACCAATTGGCAAAGTTTTGTTTCAAAATACTGAGTTAGCTTTCTGTGAAGATATCATAATCTTAGGAGTGAATATCATGTCTAAAATTAAAGCTAAGGATAATATCAATTATATCAAAAATACGAATGGACCGACACTAGGCTATTCTACATTATCTGGAGTAGGAGTTATCAATGAAGATGGAAAGTTCTTTAAGGATCTTAATAAAGACGGAAAACTAGATAAATACGAAGACTGGCGGTTGTCGCCTGATGAGAGGGCGCAGGACTTAGCCTCCAAAATGTCTATAGAACAAATCGCTGGTATTATGCTATATAGCACCCATCAGGCAATACCTGCAAGCCTGGGCTGGTCCCCAGCGACTTACAACGGAAAGAGCTTTGTGCATAGTGGTATGGATCCTGATGATCTATCTGACCAACAGAAGGAGTTCATCACGAAAGATCATATTCGGCATGTACTTATAACAGCTGTACAAAGTACAGAGACAGTTGCTTACTGGAATAATAACATTCAATCATTGGCAGAAAGTTCAGACCTGGGTATCCCCATTAATAACAGCTCGGATCCACGGCACACAGCGGACTCATCGAAAGAGTTCAATGCTGGTGCGGGAGGTAAGATATCAATGTGGCCGGAAGCTATTGGGCTCGCCGCGACGTTTGATCCTTCATTAACTGAGAAGTTTGGTAGTATAGCCGCGAAAGAATATCGTGCACTTGGGTTGACAACAGCACTATCGCCTCAAATTGATATCGCAACCGATCCGCGTTGGAACCGTTTCGGTATGTCTTTCGGGGAGGATCCGATGCTGGCTGCAGATATGGCACGTGCTTATATTGATGGTTTTCAAACCTCGGTTGGAGATACTGAAATTTCAGGAGGTTGGGGAATTGAAAGCGTGAATGCCATGGCTAAACATTGGCCAGGTGGCGGTTCAGGCGAAGCCGGGAGGGATGCTCATTTTGGCTATGGTAAATACGCTGTATATCCGGGCGATAATTTCGAACAGCACTTGATACCCTTTACGGAGGGAGCATTTAGGCTAGATGGTCCGACGGGGCATGCTTCTGCTGTTATGCCCTATTATACAATTTCCTACGGACAAGACCCTAGTGGAGAGAATAGTGGTAACTCCTATAACTCTTATATCATACAAGATTTATTACGAAACAAATTCGGTTATGATGGGGTTGTTTGCACAGATTGGGGAATCACTAGCAACGAGCCGGAGGACATTACCCGTTTAGGTGGCCGCTGTTGGGGGGTAGAGGAAGGTTATTCGGTCGCGGAGCGCCACTATAAGCTTTTAATGGCTGGTGTAGATCAATTTGGTGGCAACAATGAAATTACCCCTATAATCGAGGCATTTCAAATCGGCGTAAAAGTGCATGGTGAAGTTTTTATGCGTAAACGCTTCGAACAATCAGCAGTACGACTGCTCCGCAATATGTTTCGTCTGGGGTTATTTGAGAACCCTTATTTAGAGGTAGACAAATCGGTAGTGACAGTCGGTAATGCTGAATTTATGGAAGCTGGATTCGATGCACAATTGAAATCGTTAGTGATACTCAAGAATAAACATGGAGTACTGCCACTCCAACGTAACCAAAAAGTATATATTCCGCAAAGATATCGCCCTAGCTCAACGAACTGGTTTGGCATACCTACACCTGAAGTGAAGAAACTTCCGATTAGTGAAGAACTTGTAAGTAGTTATTTTGATTTAACAGATAATCCAGAGGATGCAGATTTTGCACTTGTTTTCATTGAGAGCCCGATCACCACTTATGGTTATAGTAAGTCTGATATCGAGGTTGGTGGGAATGGTTATGTTCCAATTAGCCTCCAATATAGACCGTATACAGCGGAATATGCCCGAGAAGAGAGTATCGCTGGTGATCCTCGTGATATATTAAACCGAACATACAAGAATAAAACTGTTCAAATTGTAAATGAATCTGACCTTGACGCAGTGTTAACAACTAAAGAACGAATGAAGGGGAAACCTGTAATTGTATCCCTTCAAATGAATAATCCAGCTATAGTAAACGAGTTTGAACAAGAAGTAACTGCAATTGTGGCTAACTTTGGAGTTCAGGACCAAGCTATTTTAGATGTATTAGTTGGCAGAGTAGAGCCCACTGGACTCTTACCTTTTCAAATGCCTGCAAACATGAGAACCGTCGAAGAGCAATTTGAGGACGTGCCTCATGATATGCAAGTCCACGTGGATTCCGAAGGTAACGAATATGACTTCGCGTTTGGATTGAATTGGAAAGGTATTATCAGGGATGAGCGTACATCCAAGTATACAATCAAATAGAAAATACTATTAAGTCGTGACACGAGTTATTTAAAAGCTACAAGCTGGTGTCTATAGGTATAGACACCAGCTGTTTGTGATGAGAACATTATCTCATTAATGGCCAGAAGATCATCTGTCTGAGGCGCTATATGGTTCATAAGCAAACTAAAATGACGTTTCCACCGAAGGAGTAGAGGAAAAAGAACTATCGAGAACGGATGGAAAGTCTTATTATATGATATTAGGCGTTATTTCTTGGTTTTAGTCTTATTTATAGATATTACGCACACCAGGCGTCATTGGCCCCTATTAAAATGCTAATCACATCAGGCTTCAGTGCGATGGCATCCTCATTCCAGCGAGCATATAAATCCGAAACACGATTGCCGCTGATTCCGCGATTGATAATCAAAGGCTGTTTCTCAGCCAGATCATAACCAAGCTTAGATCCAATCAGATACACGTAGCTGTGTCCCAAAATATGATTCGGATCATCACTGCGGCCTCTTGATCCATCTGTGATGGAATCGCCTTGGAACAGTATCGTTGTCATCGTCCATTCCTCCAAAAATAATAAGTATTCGTATCCTAATCTGTAGTATATACGACAAGCCGCTTTGAACCAATACGGTCAGATATTAGATTCTACAATTGCCTGCGCAATCTATTTTAAGTCGCTAATGACGGCGCCATAATGAAACGAAAACAGCCCGTTAGAGGAAGTTCTCTAATGGGCTTAACCTGTTAAAATTGTTGGCCAATACGATAAGCTTCGTTTAAGATAGCGTCGTAATGTCTTTTCTCTTTTTCCGGATCGTCAGGGAATTTCTCAATGGTCTCATACAAGTAGTGAACCCCTGCTTCTTTAACTCCAACGTAATCCACCAAGTAGGTCAATTCTCTATTTATTGCAACATCATGTCCGTGTTTCTCGAAATGCGGCTGTGTTCCTCCAACTAATGACACCCAACTTATTTTTTCTACCGGCAAACGGTATCTTTCATTGGTAACACTATCTTGTCCGTAGGCAAATCCATTATTCCATACCCGGTCGATATAGCCCTTCAGCATGGCAGGTAAGCCAAACCACCACAATGGGAAGACGAATAGAATGGCATCATTGTTTCGGGTGCGCTCTATTTCCCGCATTACTTCTTCTGAATATATTTTATTCGGATTGTCCCAATCCGGCTCATCAGCTTGATAAAGGAGAGGGTTAAATCCTTCTGCATACAAATCTGCTATTTCGTATTCATGCCCAGCTTCCGTGAGGCCCTTTATTAATTGTTTCGTGACGCTTCCCGTTAATGAATCTTGTCTTGGATGCGTTACTACCACTAGTACCTTCATTATATAATTCCTCCACTTTGTAAGTTAGTTGAGATTAAAGGCATCGGCCAGTAACCGGTAACCTTCGATTTTTTGTTCGTAATCAGGCGTCAGAGATACAAGCATAAATTCGTCTACGGAATAGGTGGCTTGCAGTTCTTCCAGTTGTGCTTTGATCGTTGCTGGGGAGCCTACCAGAACTCGATTTCTATTCTCCCGGATTCGCTCTAGAAGGCCAGGCTCCTTGGGTAATTGACTCGCGGTGGCTAAGCTTGGAATACCTTGAAGCGTCACACCCGATTCGATCAGAATTACCGCCCAATCTGTGCTTTGGGCAAGCTCCTCTGCCTGTTCATCCGTCGCTGCTGTCACGGCTTGGATGCTTACGACGACTTTGGGCTTTGGGTAATAAAGGGAGGGCTTAAAATGATCCATATAGTATTTGACCGCAGCTCTTCCGTCATAAGCATTAATAAAATGGGCGAAAGAGAAGGGAAGACCTTTTTCAGCGGCAAGCTCGGCAGTATAGCTACTTGAGCCTAACATCCAAATGTGCGGATGGTTTGTCAACCTCGGTGTCGCATGCAATCCCTGGAATCGATGCCCTTCCGGCAGCTCTCCATGCGTATAAGCCAGTAATTCGTCAACTTGCACGGGAAAATGCTTGTTATTTCGAGCTTGGCCGTCTTGCAAAGCCAGTGTAGATAGTGGTGCTCCTCCAGGCGCTCTGCCGATACCCATATCAATTCTTCCTGGAGCAAGTGCTTCCAGTACATTGAAATTTTCTGCCACTTTATATGCGCTATAGTGAGGCAGCATAATTCCGCCGGAGCCGATTCGAATCCGCTCTGTCTTAGCCGCCAGGTGGGACACGAGAACTTCAGGTGAAGAGCCAGTTAGGCTAGGAGTGTTATGATGTTCAGATACCCAGAACCGGGTATAGCCAAGTTTGTCAGCTTCTTGGGCAAGCTTGATTGTATTTTGTAAGGCTTCTGCTTGTGTTTGTTGTTCAGCGACGGGCGATTGATCAAGAATACTTAATTGAATCAAGTTGTGCCCTCCTTTCTTTTTGTTAATCATTGTCTGAATGCTATTATGTAGTATGGATGTTAAAATAGGAAGTAGGCACTATATTGTTCTATAGGCACATAAAAGGTCTCTATAGGCTATTTCGAACCTTTGTTTATTATTTGATTTTGGCTCTATCCAAAAATCAGAGGTTGAAATTTCGCAGACATTAGAGCGGAGGATCGGAGGGATTCTGGAGAAACGATAGTGTTCACCTTTAAAGCCCGATTTCAATCTATGCATCTTTTTACAATCAAGAAATCGGGTTTTAACAGTGATCAGAAGAACCCTCCGCATCCGTAGCGGTCTTTATGGAGCGTCAACCACTGATTTTGGTTTTGAGCCTTAATTTTGATGTAAATTAGGAGGACTTAGATATGAATAAGCAAAATAAATATATGATTGGCGTTGAGGTTACTCTGGAAGTGATCGGGGGGAAGTGGAAGGGGGTCATCCTTTACCATCTGACCAACGGGAAGAAACGGACGAACGAATTACGAAGTTTAATGCCTGAAATCACGCAACGAATGTTAACCAAGCAGTTACGGGAATTGGAACGAGACAAAGTGATTAATCGTCATATGTACAATGAAATTCCACTTCGGGTAGAATACGAGCTTACTGAATATGGCTTGAGTCTGAAGACGATCTTGGATCACTTTTGCTTGTGGGGGGAGAATCATTTAGAACATATCCATGGAAATAAAGACTTGCTTGAGCAGTGGAAATATTGATTCGTAGAACCTAATTTAAATATTCCCAGATTGGCCCTTTTGCGATTTATGCAGAAGGGTTTTTGGTGTTTTATATCTTTTTCGTGAAGCAAATGGTCAATCTTTCACTTTGAATTGTCTTTACAGAGGCGTCCGGGTCTGCTAAAATGACCAAATCCGATTGTGAACCTAAATTTATATTTTGGTTTACAATTGAAAAATTAACGGATGGTGATAATTTGTGATGACGAATTACGAACGGCTTGCTGCTATGAATAAGGATCACTTATGGCATCCTTTTACGCAAATGAAAGACTACAATAACTCTGATCCACTCATTATTGAACGCGGCGAAGGCATCATGCTGTATGACGTCCAAGGGCGTGCTTATTATGATGGTTTCTCATCCGTTTGGCTCAATGTACATGGACACAACGTGCCGGAGCTAAATCAGGCCATCACAGAGCAGTTAGGGCGAGTCGCCCATTCGACCCTTCTCGGCATGGCCAATGTACCAGCAATTGAGCTTGCAGAAAAGTTGGTGGAGATCACTCCGGAAGGGCTCAACAAAGTGTTTTACTCAGATTCAGGAGCAACGGGTGTTGAGATCGCGATTAAAATGGCGTTTCAATACTGGCATAACAAGGGAGTAAGGGGTAAAACGAAGTTTATCACGATGAATCAAGCTTACCACGGAGATACAGTTGGAGCCGTAAGTGTCGGTGCGATTCCGCTGTACCATGAAGTGTTTCGGCCCATGCTATTTCCTTCCCACACCATTCCATATCCCTACTCTTATCGCCATGAGGGCGGTGAGACGAAGGCGATGGAAGATACACTAACCGCGCTACGTCATTTGCTCGAGACTCGGGCGGATGAGATTGCAGCTCTCATAGTGGAACCAATCGTTCAAGGAGCTAGTGGCATCATCGTCATGCCCCCAGGCTGTTTAAGCCAAATGGCTAATCTGTGCCGGCAGTATGGTGTGCTGCTCATCGCTGATGAGGTGGCGACCGGTTTCGGCCGGACCGGGGCTATGTTCGCTTGTGATCTCGAAAATGTCTCACCTGATTTGCTGGTGATCGGGAAAGGGTTGACTGGTGGTTATTTGCCTGTAGCGGCGACGCTTGCCACTGACGAGGTGTATGAGGCGTTCTATGCGGATTATCAAGAGCAGAAAACATTTTTCCACGGCCATTCCTTCACAGGAAATCCCCTCGGCTGTGCGGTTGCTTTGGCCAGCTTGAAGCTGTTTGAGGAGCGCAACTTGATCGAAGGCGTGCAAGCAAAGGCGTCATTTGCCCAGCAAAAACTCGCAGCACTAAAGGATTATCCGCATGTCGGTGAAATCCGGCAAAAGGGACTAATGATTGGAATCGAGCTCGTACGCGATAAAATGTCGCGTGAGCCGTACGATTGGGGAGATCAAATCGGCGTTCGCACAAGCTTGCGGGCCAGAGAACTCGGCATGCTGACGAGACCGCTTGGCAATGTGATTGTCTTCATTCCTCCGCTGGTCAGTACTGAAGCTGAACTTGCTGCCATGATAGATATTTTGGCGGAATCCATTGTTCAAGTCACTGAAGGTGGTCCGGTTAAATGAATAAAACGAACCATGAAACGGTACGTGGATTATTTGTGACAGGTACAGATACTGACATCGGGAAGACGGTGATAACCGCAGCTATTACCGCTACGCTCCGATCCGAAGGGGTGAATGCTGGTGTTTGGAAGCCGATTCAATCGGGTGCACCTCTTGGAAGCGGACTTACCGATGCTGAACGACTGCTGAAAAGCACGGGAATTAATGAACGGCCCGAGGCAGTCGCACCCTTTACCTTTGAAGCTCCACTTACTCCAATGCTCGCCGCTAGACAAGCTGGGGTAAATCTTACACTACAGGAAATTATCGCCGCAGGTCTGCCGCTGACTAAACGTTTCGAGGCATTACTTATCGAAGGCGCAGGCGGCGTCGCTGTCCCGCTAACCGATGACGCTCTCATCGTGGACTTCATCTCAGAGCTTCGGGTACCTGCATTAATTGTCGCCCGTTCTGGCCTAGGCACTATCAATCATACACTTCTGACTGCTTCATTCCTTCGGGATCGCGGGGTTCCAATTGTTGGCATCATATTGAATGATGGGGAGTCAATGGAACCCCACGATGATCCAAGTGTGGCTACGAATGCACAACTCATTGAACAATACAGCGGTCTAAAGGTTCTCGGCCGATTTCCCCGTTTACAGGCCGAAGCAGCTCCAGAGACGTTGATATCCATCGTACGAGAAACCATACAATTCACGCCTATCAAAGAAGCAATCGCAAATCAAACTATAGGAGGATGATTAAGATGAATACAGTTGCAGCGGAGACGGATTGGCTAGCGTTTGCCCAAAAAGCTTTGAACGGAGAATGTTTAACGGTAGAGGAAGGGCTTGCTGTGCTAGGCGCCGACAATGATGAGGTCCTACTGCTTATGCAGGCCGCGTTTAAGGTGAGAAAGCATTTTTACGGTAAAAAAGTGAAGCTCAACATGATCATCAATGCCAAAAGCGGCCTTTGTCCTGAGGACTGTGGCTACTGCTCGCAATCGATTGTTTCGACAGCCCCGGTTGAAAAATACACCCTGCTTGATAAGGAGACGCTGGTATCAGGTGCACGTGAAGCGCTGGCACGCAAAGCCGGAACCTATTGCATTGTAGCGTCCGGGAAAGGTCCGACAGACAAGGAATTAGATCAAGTGGTGGACGCGGTCAGAGAGATCCGTAATACAATGCCACTGAAAATTTGCGCATGTCTGGGGATTCTCAAGGACGATCAAGCCGAACGTCTAGCTGAAGCAGGCGTACATCGCTACAACCACAATTTGAACACCAGTAAGGCCAACTACCCCTCTATCACGACGACCCATACCTATGATCAACGTGTTGAAACCGTAGAGAAGGTAAAGACACACGGTATGTCCCCTTGCTCTGGTGTCATTATCGGCATGGGTGAGACCGATCAAGAAATGGTTGAAATGGCATATGCACTCCGCGAACTAGATGCGGATTCAATTCCAATCAATTTCCTGAACGCGATACCGGGAACACCTCTGGAACATGCAGGCCGTACACCGGCAATGAAAGCGTTGAAGGTACTAGCGCTACTTCGTTTCATCTGTCCTTCGAAAGAAATCCGCGTGGCAGGTGGCCGGGAGGTCAACCTTCGTACGCTGCAGCCCTTATCTCTGTACGCTGCAAATTCACTCTTTGTAGGTGACTATTTAACGACAGCAGGTCAAGACGTTACCGCAGATCATCAGATCATTGAGGATTTGGGCTTCGAGATTGAATTAAATGCCCTTTAAGGCGGTGCCAACCATGTACTGGATGGAAAAGGAACTTGAGTTATTGACGGATGCTTCATTGGAGCGTTCCTTGCGTACAAGTCATTCCGTATCCGGATCTCCCGGCTACATGCTGCGCGGAGAACAAGTGCTACTCAACCTGTCCTCCAATGACTACCTTGGACTCTCCCAGCATACTGCGATACTTGAAGTCATGCGCGAGGCGCTGCTTACAGAGGGAGCTGGCTCAGGTGCTTCACGCCATGTGACAGGTAACCGGGGTCCTTATAGCCGTCTGGAAGAAGCACTGGCTGATTGGCAGAACTGCGAAGCTGCACTGGTTCTTGCTAATGGATACATGGCGAATTCAGGTGTCATTAGTGCACTAGTAGGCCGGGGAGATGTTGTTTTCAGCGATCAGTTCAACCATGCAAGCATTGTGGATGGTATCGGGTTGAGCCGGGCGGAGCATGCCCGGTACCGTCATAACGATATGAACCATTTGCGCACACTATTGGAAAAGTATCGTGATAAACGGCGGAAGCTGATCGTTACAGATGCTGTGTTCTCCATGGATGGCGATCAGGCTCCATTGCGAGAACTTGCTGCGCTCAAACGCGAGTACGGAGCGATGCTCATGGTGGATGAGGCACATAGCGGGGGGATCTACGGGGGGCGAGGCCAGGGATTATGTTATGAGCTCGGGCTGAAGGATGATGTAGATATACATATGGGAACCTTCAGCAAATCCTTCGGCGTCTATGGTGCTTATATTTGTGGCAGCCGCACATTAATCCGATGGTTGGTGAACAAGACCAGACCACTAATCTATTCAACGGCGTTGCCGCCTTCTATTGTAGCTGGAATTTCAAAAGCGTTGGTGTTGGTTCAAGAGGAGCACTGGCGCCGAGAACGGCTTTATGCGGCTAGCAGGTTATTTCGGTCCTTGCTTGGCGAAGCCGGGTTTAACATAAGTGCCGGTGATTCCCCGATTGTACCGTTAATCATTGGAGATAACGATACGGCATTACGCTTCAGCGGAGCTCTTGAAGAAGAGGGAATTGCAGCGATTTCCATTCGTCCACCTACTGTGCCTGAGGGCACAGCTCGTATTCGCTTTTCCTTGTCAGCCGTTCATACGAATCAGGAGTTGGCCCTTGCAACCGCACGCATCCACAGTATCGGACTTCGATTAGGAGTGTTGAAGTCATGATTGGATTGGATGATATTTCAATGAAGGCTCATCCAAAGACAAGCGGCACTATATTATGGTTGTGCGGATGGGGGATGCCGGATGCGGTTTTCGATGTGACTCGGGAGTTACTTCCAGATTTCCAGCATGTTTCTGTAGATTACAGTGATGCTGGTTCTCCAGAGGAAATGCTACTCCTGACTGAAATAGCAGTGAACAATTTGCTGTATCCAGATGGAGAGGCGTGCAGAACAAAGGCTTTTCGCAGTTCGCTGTTGATCGGAGGATGGTCTCTCGGAAGTTTACTGGCAATGAAGCTAGCGATCAAAGGGCTCGCTGATGGCCTTGTGTTGTTCGGGGCAACGGCCCGATTTACTAGGTCGCGAGAGGAGTCTGACCTCGGTTGGGCAGATGTATACGTCAGGAAGATGATTGCAGGACTCGCACAGAACCGACAAGATGTTGAAGCAAAGTTCCGACAGCTCATTTCTACGGAGGCGGAAGGGGAGGCTGGTCTTGCCGAAAGCCTTCCTCCAATCGGTAGCTGGACCACCCCAGCGCTAATCGCAGGCCTTCAAATCTTGCGAAGCGAGGAGTGCCTGTCTCAACTGAAGAGTATCACTTGTCCGGTATTTCTCGTGCACGGGACGGAGGATCGTATTTGTTCTTATGGCGCTGCATTGGAGCTGATGGCCCAGTTACCCAAAGCAAACTTACTCACGATACCTGACAGCGGACATGCCCCGTTCTTGGGGAGGGAACATCAAATAGCTAACGAACTGAGGAGATGGTGGCATGAGCAGTAGGATAAGTGATGTCCGGCGTCAATTTAACCGGAATGCAAATTCGTATGACGCTCACGCTCATATTCAGCGTTTGATGTCAGATCGGCTTGCACAGTCTTTCTTAGGGCTGAAGAACAAAAGTAACATCGCCGGGCTTAACATTCTGGAGATCGGCTGCGGTACGGGGAAGCTGACCGAAACGTTAGTCACTGAATGGCCCAGTGCTAGTATTACTGCCCTTGATATTGCGCCTGAGATGATCAAATTGGCTGAACAACGTCTCCTATCAGCTGATACGAATTTTAATGGCATCAGGAAAAAATCTTCGGATTCTTTACACTTTCTTCATGCGGATGTTGAAATGTGGGCGCCAGATGCTAAGTCAGCTTCGTTTGATCTCATTGTCTCCAATGCCTGCTTTCAATGGCTGAGCAATCCTGGGCCAACACTGGGTCACCTTCGGCGGATGCTTCGTCCAGGGGGCTCGCTACTATTCACGACATTCGGGCCTGACACATTCTGCGAGATGCATGAGGCGTTTAATGAAGTTTATCGAGTGAATGGAATGGAGCCGCAGCGGCACGGATTGCGCTTTCTATCGACCGATGAATGGAGCAGCTTACTCAAGGAAGCAGAATTTTCAAGCATCCATTGTGAACGCTGGGTGCAAACGGAAAAGTATGCTTCAGCAAGAGATTTTCTCCACTCGGTAAAAGCGATGGGAGCCAGCACTTCTGAGGCTATTACTGTGCGTGGTCTCAGTTCGCGCCGCCTATTCGCCAGCATGTATAAGGAATACGAGGAGAAGTTCAGCATACAGGGAGGTGTTGCTGCCAGTTATGATCTTCTATTGATCCAAACATTAGCAGACGGGTAAATAAGCTCTATAACTGACAACAGCAGTCCAATAACGGCAGCGGCGTCTAGAACATTGTATTTTATGTTCCAGACGCCGCTGCCGTTATTGGTTTTTCTATAGTGAATACTTTTTTTAATGAAAAATGCTGATACTCAATTTAATTTGTATACCTCTACTAAGAGAGTAAGTGCCTGTCTACCTCGAGTTTGCGCTTGATTTTATTAAGAAGATGTTTATAATATGTTTATGTAATTAAACGGATCAACGAAAGGGAGGGAGTGGTATGTGCCAGGAGACTGAGCTTATTGTGGAACAATTTAAAGAATGTATTCCTTTGCTGGATGTGCTGACAGATGAGAAGCGTCAAGCAATCATTTTACTGCTTGCTCAGCATAAAATGGGACTTAATGTTAACACTATAGCGGAGCATATCAATTTGTCCAGGCCTGCCGTTTCCCATCATTTGAAGGTGTTGAAACAGTCTGGTTATGTTAGTTTTGAGAAAAAGAGTGTAGAAAATCACTATATCCTGACTGTTCGCAAACCATTAGAGCAACTCAAATCATTAATTGCGGCCATTGAAACCCAGTGTCAAGACATTAATAATTAGTTATTGATTTAACTAAGTTTTTCTTGCATAATAGGTCCATATGTTTAAACTAATGATCATATGTTATACAAGACGAAAAAAAAAGTAATAAAGAGCGAGAAGGAATGAAGGGGAAGGCTTGGAACTGTAGGAGCGTTAGCGGTCGCCTTTGTAGCCAGATTTCAACCGCTAAAAGCGGTTTATAAAGAAGAAATCTGGCTACAACAGCGACCGGAAGTCCAAACATTCACCGTAGTGACGACCGAGCCTTAAGTGAGAACCTTAAACTCGTCTTAAAGCAAAATGCTGTTGCCAAAACTAAAATTGATGCGCTATTCGTTCGTTTGTTTAAACTTATGATCTTAATAGGAGTGATAGAAATGAAAGCTATGTTGATTGAGAAATACGGAAAAGATGTGCCTTTATTGATGAAAGACAGACCTATGCCTGAGATTGGAGAAGATGATGTACTGGTTGAAATTCACGCAGCCAGCTTGAATCCTATCGACTTTAAAGTAAAAGGGGGAAAAGCAAAATTCCTGCTCAAGTATGATATGCCTTTAATTTTAGGCAATGATTTTGCGGGAGTGATCACTAAAGTTGGCAGCCGAGTGAAAGACTACAAACCTGGGGATGAGGTGTACGGGCGACCGCGCAAAGGCAGAATCGGAACTTTAGCTGAGTATATAGCCGTTCATCAGGATGATATTTCACCCAAGCCACGGAACCTAAATTTTGTAGAAGCAGCCTCCATACCGCTGGTCGGACTTACGACGTATCAAGCCTTTCACGATATTTTGAAGCTGCAAAAAGGACAGAAGATCTTAATCCACGCCGGAGCAGGCGGTGTAGGCACCTTCGCTATCCAACTGGCTAAATTAATGGGTGCTTTTGTCGCCACGACGGCAAGTGATAAAGGATATGAATTGGTCAAATTGATGGGTGCCGATCAGGTTATCAATTATAAGAAAGAGAATTTTGAAGAACTGCTTACGGGATACGATGCTGTGTATGATACCTTGGGTGGCGAAGCCTTGGAGAAATCATTCCAGATCCTGAAGCCATATGGAAAAATCGTCTCTGTCTCCGGTCTTCCTAACGCAAGGTTTGGGAAAGAAGCACAGCTAGGCTGGTTGAAGACAACCCTTTTATCCTTCGCCAGTCATAAACTCACTGCACTCGAGAAGAAGACTCAGAGTAGTTATCATTTCCTTTTTATGAAACCAAGCGGAGCGCAGTTAAAGATCATTAAGAAATTTATTGAAGAAGGCCACATTAAGCCGGTGATTGATAAGGTGTTTGATTTCAACAATGCCGCGCAAGCGCTGAAATATTTGGAGGGCGGAAGTGCCAAAGGAAAAGTTGTCGTTAAAATAAAGTGATTGCAAAGGGAGACTAATAATGAAACTGATATTGAAATGGAAATGGCCCATTGTGGCAGTTTGGATTGTGGCTGTAGCCTTGTTGATTCATTTTATGCCGGATATGGAGCAGCTTGTTCGCGAAAAGGGTCAGGCCGGTGTTCCGGAGCGGTACTCTTCCAAACAAGCAGAACGGCTGATTCACGAGTTAAATGGAAAAGCAGAGAACGCGAATGAAATGTCAGTCGTCGCCGTTTTTTATAGCAAGGATAAGCTGAATACAGAGCAGATGGATCAGATTGGGTCAGGAATCCAAACGCTGGAGCAGCAAAAAGCGGACTTAGGTATTCGTACCATTTTGTCACCGGATAATGAGGATATGAAAGAGCAGCTTCGCTCTAAAGACGGAACTACGGCTCTTGCTGTGGTCACAGTGGATATAGGCAACCGCTCGAAAGAAGAGATCAGAAATCTTCTGATGGACAAATTAGCCCCTGTGCAGGTGGAACATTATCTAACTGGATCTGATCTGATTATGGAGGATTTCGTCAAGACCACCCAAGCCGGTGTTAAGAAAACAGAAGGTGTTGCAGTCGTCTTCATTATCGTCGTTCTGATCTTAATCTTCCGCTCACCGGTGACTCCGCTTATTTCGCTTGTTACCGTGGGAATAACCTTCCTAATCTCGTTAGGTATCGTAACACAGTTAGTCGATAAGCTCAATTTTCCATTCTCCGGATTTACGCAAATTTTCTTGATACTGGTCCTTTTCGGAATTGGCACAGATTATATCATTCTCTTATTTATGCGATTCAAAGAAGAGTTGTCCCGGCAGGAATCCACATTGGAGGCCATTATTCATACCTACAAAACCGCAGGCCGGACCGTATTATATAGCGGCATAGCGGTACTGATCGGCTTTAGCAGTCTGGGACTGGCTGAATTCCAATTGTTCAAATCAGCGTCAGCAGTCGGCATCGGTGTAGGAATCTTGCTGTTGGCCTTGTTCACGATTGTACCGATATTTATGGGACTTCTGGGCCGCATAAGCTTCTGGCCTTCCAAAGCAGCCGGTGAACATAACGGAAATAAACTGATCTCTGGTATCACAGGCTTTGCTGTAAAACGCCCCATTTGGGGGATTCTTATTACAATCGTGATTGCGGTGCCTATCTCTCTGTTCTACTCCGGGCATTTGAGCTACAACTCGCTGGACGAGATCAAAGATTCATACCCGTCCGTCAAAGGAATTAATATTGTTTATGATCATTTTCCGGCGGGTCAGGCCTCTCCGACAACGGTGGTCCTGAAGACTGGAGAGTCCCTTAATTCTTCAGACAATTTGGCTTTTATCGACAGGGTCACCGAGCAATTAACTTCTATTGATGGCGTAGATAAAGTATTTAGCGCGACCCGGCCTCATGGCGAGAAAATCAAAGAACTATATACCACTGATCAGTCCGCCTCACTAAGTGAAGGTATTGGAAAAGCGAATGGCGGAATTGGCACGATTAAGGATGGATTATCTGGCGCAGTGGATAAGCTGGCAACTGTTCCGCTGGATCAATTCAGCAAAGTGAATGATTTGGTTACTGGTACCAAGAAGGTGCAAGAAGGAATTAATCAGTCCATTACAGCATTGAATAAGATTTCTGCTGGGCTGGAGAAAGGAACGGTTGGAGCAGGGGAGTTGAAACAGGGCTTACACAGTCTGAATGGAAACTTAGTGAAGCTGAATGAGTCAACAGCCAAGATAAGCTCCGGTTTCCCCAAAATTACAGAGGGATATAATACACTCTACGCACAGTATGACAATATCAAGAAGTCGCTCGATAGTATCTTAGCAGTCTCTAGAGGCATGAACGATACCATCGGCCGCTTGGAAGATTCCAATGATGACTTGAAGAATAGCTCTGACTTTGTAGTATTGAAGAGCACGTCAGCAGCACTTAGTGAACAATTGGCAAAACTAAGCCAAGGGATGAACCAATTAAATCAACAGTTCAATATCGTGAACGGTCAATTGGTTACTGTTCAGCAGGGCATGCAGCAAATTCAGCTCGGGCAGGATAAGATCAGACAAGGATCTGTACAATTGGAGACCGGTGCTGCCAAACTGCAAGATGGTCTTACTCAAGGTAGTGAGGGGCAGAAACAGGTTACAAGCAAGATGCCTGCTCTAGCAGAAGGAATGAGTAGCATCGTACAGGGGCAAGTGGAGTTAAATAAAGGACTGAGTAATTTAGCAAGTAACCTTCCTCAGCTGAAAAATGGGCTAGGGGATAGTGTGAACGGATTGCAGAAAATTTCTGATGGATTGACGAGCACGACTAATTACTTGAACGAAGTTGTTCGAACAGGCGCCTCCGAGACCTTCTTTATTCCAGAAGAGGTGCGTACGGGAGCAGACTTCGCCAAGTCGTTGGATACGTATATGTCTTCGGACAGACATGAAGCCCAGTGGACCATTCTTCTGAAGGAAGATCCTTATTCCTCGCATGCGATGGAGACTGTAAAGCAAATTAAGGACAGATTTGACCAATTGCTTCAGCAGTCCAAATTTGCCAAGGCTGAATACGGTATTGGGGGAATATCCTCGCAGAACCAGGATCTCAATACGATGTCCACGGGAGATTTTACGAAGACAGCGGTTATTATGCTCATTGGGATATTCATCTTCCTGGTGATTATCACGCGGTCCTTTTGGATTCCGCTCGGGGCGATCATTTCGTTGGTACTGGCGTATCTTACGGCATTGGCAGCAACAGAATGGATCTTCGGTACATTCACAAGTCATAAAGATCTGACCTGGACCATTCCGTTCTTCTCGTTCATTATGATCATCGCTTTGGGAGTGGATTATAGTATCTTCCTGATCATGCGATATCTGGAGTATAAGGATCGAAATCCGCGTCAAGCGATCTATGAAGCCATGAAGCACACGGGTGGGGTAATTATCTCGGCGGTCTTTATTCTTTCAGGCACGTTTGCCGCTATGATTCCATCAGGCGTCTTAACCTTGCTGCAGTTGGCTACGGCAGTTATTATTGCTTTGGCTTTACTGGCCTTGTTGCTTCTGCCTCTGTTCTTACCAGCGTTTATTAGTCTTTCTACAACGTCATTGTTCAAGAAAAAGACTGATCAATAAAAACCGGCTAAATCAATAAAACTAGACAAATATGAGTATGATGGGGAAAGTGGGTTGGGTCGTTTATAGCGGAGGCAATAAAAACAAAGCTCAAAAAATTTCGTGAGAGTTTGTCATAGCGTGTTGCAATTCCACGAAATTGCTTGAGTTTGTTGGAAAAACATTCCAAGTACATGACGTTCTTTATAGTCGTGAAAATCACATGCCCAAGGATCTTTCGTATTGGACTTGGGCGGGATGCAAAATGTGGAATTTTGGGATTCGATATACGCTCGAATTCATTACAGGGGTCATCCTTCCGGTCGATAGTGGGCTATCGCATAAAAGCGGCTTTGCCACCCTCCCGATCAGACCTATTTCTGCCCCATCAAGAATCCCGCACAGCACAGGCTGCAAATCAAAATCGGAACGAATAGTTAGTTTTGAGGAGAATCCTAATGCTCGCTACTACTGGGGAAATGGAGTAAAAACCCGCGTTAAGCGCGGGTTTTTACTTTGCCACTATAGTGATGGTGATATAGAGTACATAGATACGTACATGGTGCCGGAATTAACGGATTTCATACCTCAGTTTAACACGCGCTGATCCTGGAGCTCCGCACCGATTTTTACTCGCTTTACTTTAACAACTACACCGCCGATTCGAACCACTACCATGGCTATAGCCATCAGGACGAATGCCGGTGCAATTAAATTCAGGTCAAAATGATGCTGAACCGAATAGAGATAAGCCTTCTCCATATGATGTGTTACCCATTCGACCAGTACAATACGCAGAATGAAAGCAATTGCCATTACGGCAACGCTAGCAATACCGGTTGTTACATACGTTTTACCTTTGTTATCACGTTCGACACTGGCGAGGGGAATCAGCACGGCGCCGATCAGAGCGCCGATCAGGATAGATGCTGCAAGAAGCCAGCCGTTGTTGCCGCCGGTCGGCACATCCTTCAGGTAAGTGGCGCCGAAGTATCCGAGGATGCCGACAGGAATGAGAAGACGAATGCCGTTAAAGGATTTACGTCCGAAAGTGCTGAATACGATTACTGCAAAAGTGGCGAAGATGGAAATCCAGGTACTATTTGTCATTTATTGAGTTCCTCCTTGGTTGTTGTTTCGTTTTGGGATGTCTTCATCTTACCGAACTTAAGGAGGTACCGCGTCCATCGGTGGATGGATTCTGCTGTCCGCGCGAATCAATCTGCAGGTGGATAGACGAGTGAATGATTGTTTTACATAGTCCTGGATCCATAAAAAAAGAACCGGCATTTACCGGCCCTTGCTCATGAGAAATACCTACTTAACGATTCCATTTCGGATAGCGTAGACGACCGCCTGCGTACGATCCTGGACGTCAAATTTCTGCAGAATACGATGGACATGAGTCTTGACTGTGCTTTCGCTGACAAACAGCTTCGCGGCAATTTCTTCGTTTCGCAGGCCGTAGGCCATCTGCTGGAGCACCTCTAGTTCACGGTTGGTAAAAGCCTGGATCAAAGACAAGTCTCCCTCTGTGTCTCCTCCGTGTTCCGATGTTTCAACGCCGGCTTTCGCAGCGGCATCTGCCTGCAGCTTCTGAAATACCTGCCCGATCAGCTTTGCGGCAAGTGCGGTCCGGAAGATGACCTCGCCTCGCAGCGTAGCGCGGATGGCCATCAGCAGCTCTTCCGGTTCCGTGTCCTTGAGAAGGTAGCCGATTCCTCCCGCACGAATCCCTTCATAAACATACTCTTCTGTATCGAACGTTGTCAGAATGACGATCCGGCAGTCCGGCTGCTGCGCCAGAATACGCCGGGTTGCTTCAATCCCGTCTAACTCGGGCATCTGCACATCCATGAGAATGAGATGCGGCATGGTCTCCTGCGCCAGTCTCACAGCATCGAGACCGTTGCCCGCTTCGCCGGCCACCTCCATGTCGGACTGTGCCCCAATAATATATTTTATGCCCTGCCTGACAAGCGGTTGATCGTCCACCAGCAAAATACGCGCTTTATCCATACGTTTCTTTCTCCTTCAGTGCTACCAGAGGCAGCCAAATATTCATGCCGAAACCGTGTGGTTCCTGCGCTCCGATCTCACAACGTCCTCCCGCCTCCGCACAGCGCTTGCGAATGCCGTTTAACCCGAAGCCTTCATGCAAATCACTACCAGATGCAAGCTCTCCGTCGTCGCGGTAATGAAGCATTATTTCTTCTCCGCTCCGCTTTATAGAAACTTCAACCCGTTTCGCTTGCGCATGGCGGATGGTGTTTGTCAGCGCCTCCTGAAGACAGCGGTACAGCACGACGGCAGTATCGAGCGGCCAGGTATCCTGATCTTCGCTTTCGTCCAGGTCCAGAGTAATGTCCAGATCAAATGATGATGTGGTCTGCTGCACTAGACTGCGCAGCGAAACGGCTCCTGCCCCGGTCTCATCCATACCCATATTGTGCACGACCGTACGTACCTCCTGCAGACAGCTGCGTGCGACCCCTAGTACATTTTTCACGATTTCCGCCGACTTAGCTTCATCGTTTCTCAGCACGTAAGGCAAGGCCTGGAGCTGCACAATGACAGACGTCAGCCGGTGCCCGATACTGTCGTGAATATCCCGGGCGATCCGGCTCCGTTCTTCAAGCACCGCATAACGTAGCGACTGCAGCGTCGCCCGCTCAAGTTCCTCGTGCGCCCGCCGAAGCTGGTCATGCGTCTGCGCAAGTTCGGCGTGGACAACGGTCAGCGCCTCCGCATTACGACGCTGTTCTTCTGCATGCTCCATCCTTTCTATATCCCGACCCCGATTGATCCGAACCATGCGCATCAAAGCGTACAAACCGATATGAATGAACAGTTCCTGCCGAAGTAGCGACACCCATGTATAGTCTCGATCATAAACGAGCAGGACAAAGGTAATCATCAGGAAAGTCCCTGCTTCTAGTGCAGAAAGCAAGTCCGGGAGTTTGAGGGCAATAAAGCTGGTAAGAAACCCCTGCAGGATTAAGAGCAGGGAAAACTGATCCTTGAAGAAAAAACCGTAAGCGAGCGCCGCACCATATAGCAAGGCAAATACCAGAGACAGGGCGCGTAGCGAAGAGAGCTTAAAAACAGCGCCTAACCCCGCGACATACAAGAGGCATAGTCCGATCGTCGCCCACCGGGCTGCAGGCGCATCGGGAAGCATTTGAATGCAGACATAGATCAGAGCAATACTCACGGCCATATAACCCCTGCTATAGGACAAAGATTTCATCAGCAATTTCCCTTCCGGTATAGACTAAAAGCAATTTCTCTCAATTCTATCACAGCGGGCGAATTGTTACGCAGAGATTCTATCTGGCAAAACGTCTTCGTTGTAACCCTACTTAATCAAGAAGATATCACTGCATTTAACTGCCCATTAAGCGTGTTGCAATTCCACGAAATTGCCAGTCCTCGTCGTTGATTTCGTGGCGTCTTAGTATAATTTCACAATCTCCTTATGATTCATTCCTGTGAAATTATGCTACGTTTTCGCTTATGAAGCAATATCTAGTTTTCAGATACGCCCTAGATAGCAGCATTGTGTTTTGACTGTTAGGGGGGCAAAAATGCTCTTAATTGCGAATAGAGTGTCATTTATTGTCTTTAAAAAGTCTAGGGAAACAGTAAAAGAAGGCTTCAACGTCACTCAGGGGTCCGCCCCCGATGATTATCAACATCAGAAAGTATATTGCAAGGCCTCAATATAGCAAACTTCCTGTGTGGGAGCGGATATGAAAACTAAGACTATATAGTATTTATATTTATTATATATTATAATATATAAAGTATTTTTAATATCGTAAAAGGAAGTGGAGAACATCTTGGTAAACGATCAAACCAAAACTACAGCAACCACAGAACGAACAGAACCCACAGAAACCACAGACATGACGATTATTGGCGGAGGGCCGGCAGGGATGTTCGCAGCTTTTTATGCGGGGATGCGTCAAGCCAGTGTGAAAATCATTGATAGCATGCCACAATTGGGGGGCCAGCCGATCGCGCTCTATCCAGAGAAATTTATATATGATATTGCTGGTTTTCCTAAAACTACGGCAGCACAGCTTACACAAAATTTAGAGGAACAGATGAGTATGTTCCCTGTAGAGATCTGTCTGGAAGAGAAGGTTCAACAAGTCATCAAGAGAGATGAGCGCCATTTCGAGATTATTACGAATAAATCCATTCACTTCAGCAAGTCTGTTATTGTGACTGCAGGCGTTGGAGCGTTCGAGCCGCGGCGTTTAGATTTGTTGAATGCCGAGCGGTATGAAGGCACGAACTTGTATTATTTTGTGAAGGATCTCCAGCAATTTGCTAATCAGCACGTCATCATCAATGGAGGCGGAGATTCGGCAGTGGATTGGGCACTTATGCTGGAGCCGATTGCCAAAGAGGTCACACTGATACATAGACGAGACAAGTTTCGGGCGCACGAACATAGTGTAACGAAGCTGATGGCCTCGAAGGTCAAGGTTATCACTTCAGCAGACATCATGGAATTACATGGGGATGAGCGAATTGAGGAGATTGCAGTTCACTTGAGCAAAACAGGGGAGACGCTGAGCATTTCATGCGATGCCCTTATTGTTAACTTTGGTTTTGTGTCTTCCATTGGACCGATTGCCGAATGGGGGCTGGACGTGCAGAAAGGCTCCATTGTTGTCGACACCCGCATGGAAACAAGCATACCGGGGATTTTCGCTGCAGGTGATATTACCACTTATCCGGGAAAAGTAAAGTTGATCGCTGTGGGCTTCGGTGAAGCACCTACTGCTGTCAATAATGCCAAAGTATACATTGATCCAACTGCGAGATTATCGCCGGGACATAGCAGTAATTTAAAATTATAGGGGAGTGATCAGGATGATCGAAGTTAGTGAAGAAGCGCAATCGGCTATTCAACAGATGATCCGTGAGAATGAAGGCTCCAATCTTTTTCTCCGAGTAGGTATTGAGGACGGTGGATGCAGCGGATTGTCTTACAGTCTTAAGCTAGACGATGAGTTGATGGATGAAGATGAAGTGTTGCAATATGAAAGCTTTAACGTCGCATGGGATAAACGGAGCATCGAGTTTTTGGAGGGTATAAAGATTGATTATACAAATCAAGGCATGGTTGGCGGTTTTACGATAGACAATCCTAATGCCAGAACGACATGCGGCTGTGGTGCAAGTTTTAGAACAGCGACTTATAGAGGGAAGCGCCAAAAGTGTGATTAAGGATGGCATCCAGTGAGTGAAGCCCGAGGTATGTATATAAAAATAAGTCCCCTTAAGCTAAAAAACTGCTAAGGGGACTTATTGATTTCCACTCTTTATTTTCAAGTATCCGATAGAATTAGCTGCTTATGCTTCCCAGAAAGCCTTTATCTCTTCAGCAATAGCTTCTTTAGCTAATTCAAGGCACTGATCTTGTGTTTTTGCGTGAACTCTTTTATTGCCGACCATCACGTAGGGGACAGCCCGGCACATATTGCACATCGTCAAACAATCCGTTCTCATAACCGCAACTTCAGGAAATTCGTCCTCTAAATCTTCCAGGGGAAGCGCAGCGATGGAATTTCGGGTGCATACTTCAACTACAACAAGTCCTAATGACATAATGATCACCTACTGTAAGTTTTGCTTTTTAATAGAATACGTGCAACGTTGTCCGCCTTCTCCCAAACATTCCAATCTTTTAATTTCGGCATCGCCGAGCAAAGACTGGAACATTTTTAATTCACAATGGCAGACGTTTTTGAATTTGGTAGCAACATGTTCGATCGGGCAATTATGTTCCGTCAACAAGAACTCATCCTCGCTGACCTTCTCCAGCTCAACCATATAGCCGTTTTCATTTTGAATATGGGCTAAGACCTCTACGCGCTCAGCGATATCTTTTTCCTTCATGGTCTCGCCATATTTTTCAATCAATTTATTCTTACGACTGTCAAAAAGCTTCTCAACGGCCTCTGGTCCAAAATGCTCCTCCAGTTCAGTCAGTAGCTCCACAGTCAGTGTGTGGTAGTTCTTGGGAAAGAAACCGCCTGCTTGTTCGGTTAAATGGTACACAGTGGTTGGCCTGCCTAATGTTTGCCGGAGCATTCTAGAAGATATAAGATTATCACGCTCAAGTGATTGTATATGCCTGCGAACCGCCATGATGGTTATTCCGAGCTCATCGGTGAGATCCTTGGTACTCATGTCTCCTTTGGTTTTAAGAAGATGGAGTATAATTTCCCTAGTCGGAAGCTGTTGTATCACATCTGGGGTAGTCATCTATGATCACCTTCCGTAAAGTAGTGTGTGCTTGTAAATGCTATATCCAAAATATTATATGCTAATTTATTTAGTATGTCTAATTAAGTGTGAGTGAAGAAGAGGATAAATAATACTATATATTAAACTTAATATACATATATACTGAAAAAGTATTCAAATGGGAGTATATTCTTAACGTAGCATTACATAAAAAAGTAGGGAGGAGCCAGCTAGATGCCATTTGTAATAACAGAAGCGTGTATTAATGAAAAAGCGGCAGATTGCGTGAATGTGTGCCTGTCGATTGCATCGTAGAAGGAGATGACCAATTCTTCATTAATCCCGATCTATGTATTGATTGCGGAGCTTGCGAAGTGGAGTGCCCGGTGAGTGCTGTTTTCTATGAGGAAGATTTACCAGAGCACTATTTAAAATATATTGATAAGACAGCGGAGTTTTTCAGAACCAAGTAAACGGTTAGTCGTTATACTAGAAAAGGCCGGAGCATGATGCCCCGGCCTTTTTTTATCGCTGTTCCTATTCAGTTTCGGATAAACGTAATTTCATCATTAATGCTATCAATGGTCAGTTCCTTCCCGTCCAAATACCAAGTATCATTGTCAACCATAAAAAAGGTAATTCCGCCTGACTCATAGCTGATACTCATATCTTGAGGGTCTGCCTTCATAATTCCAAAAGCAAAGGCATCTTCTCCACCCCCGCTATACCGTACGAAAATTCGTATGAAATCCCCTTGCTGGAAATCCCACTCCGCCGTAAAACAATGCACTGCCGCCTCTGTAACCGTAAGCTTCATGTATGGTTCCCCCCTGTTTGTTGCGTCTCTCTTTATTTTTTAAATATATTAAACATTTATGTATGTAAATTATGTTGAAAAATGATCATTCTGTCAACCCGTGGGGGAAATGAGGCTTAAGGGAAGGGGATGGTTCATCGCTCTTCCCTTTTGTGTTTGTCTAACTCAGCATGTAATCGGGCGTTTTCTCTTAATAAATCTGCATTTGCTTCAACAAGTCTCTGTACATCCGGAATGGCTTTGCCCGATACCCAACCAGGCAAATCCTCTCTTCTTGCATACTCTGGCAGCTTGTCCTTAATCACCATATGAATGTGCTGTCCGACTTCAATATGAAAGACAGGAACTTGCTTAACCACGGATTCCTTAAAGGCCTGGAATTTCGGATAGTTCTCCATCATGACAAAATCGTATGGCTTCTGTCTTAAGGCATCATCTGTAAGGACAAAAGCAAATCTAGGCTTACCGAGTTCTCCGGCATACTCAAATTCCCAGTGGGTATAGCTCTTGGATTCATCCGGAAGCATTAGACCATACGAGCCTCCGAGAATCAGAATGTAGATATCCGACTCCTGAATCCACCGCTCGATCAATTGTGTTTGATTATCCTTCAAAATCAGTTCCAAACCCGCAGGGATGTGGCCCGCTCTGAGCACAGCCTGCACAGCAGCTTGTCGTTCTTCTATTAAATCGTCAAAAGTAGATGAAATGAAGACTTGCAGTTTTTTGGTCATAAGCCACCTGTATTACATAAAATTTAGTATAAATCGTAGCATTGGATGACTTTCTGCGTCAATTGAATGGTTTATTGAAGCGACAGATATCTATTTTGAATTTGATAAGTGAGCAGTTGTAGTTATGATATTGTGTTTTACTAGCTTCGTTTACAGTAATAATATCATATGTTACTATGATCATAGTGTACTGATAACAATCTAAACTTATAAAATCAATAGGGTTGTTCTATACCTGTACTAACTCCAATAGAGGTGGAAATTTCATGGATCAAAAATCCTTGTACAAAACGGAAGCAGGGAAAGCTGCTGTTCTGAATATATATCATCAACTGCTTACCAAGCTTACGGTTCCTTATGAAGAATTGTATTTAAACACACGCCATGGAAAAACACATATTATCGCCAGCGGAGCGAAATCTTCACCACCGCTTATTCTTTTGCACGGGTCAGGTTCCAACGCCACCATGTGGGTAGGGGATATCGCGCATTATTCCAAGAGCTACAGGGTATATGCCGCTGATATTCCAGGTGATCCCGGAAAGAGTGAAGACATACAGCATTCGCTAAAGAGTCCGGCGTATTCCGAATGGATGGACGATGTGCTGCGCGGATTACAGCTTGAACAAGCAACACTGATCGGAATCTCGTTAGGGGCTTGGATGGCTGTTAATTATGCCGTGAAGCATCCGGAGAAGGTGGAGAAGCTTGTGCTGTTGTCGCCTTCCGGCATTGGGCCTCAGCGGGCGTTGTTCCTCTTCAAGGCCATGCCGTTTTTGCTCATGGGTGAGAAGGGGAGAGACAAGGTCTCGCGGCTTGTAAATGGAATTGTGGAGCTTCCGGAAGAGTCTTTGCAAAATACGAAGATTATCGCCCGCCATTTCCGCTTTCGCTCAGAGACGATCCCGATCTTCACAGATCAGGAGCTTAATCGCTTGACCATGCCTGTTCTCTTAATTGCCGGGGAAAAGGATGTTATGCTTCATTCGCAAAAGACCGCAGCCCGGCTATCCAGCCTGCTGCCTCATGCTAACATTCAGCTGCTTCCGGAATACGGTCATGTTCTGATCCGGCAGACACCCCGGATATTGCCGTTCTTATCAAGCAACTCAAAATAAGATACAAGAGCAGCAAATGAATTAAAAAAAGAGCAGAGGCCCTATCGGTGAAAGCGATAGAAGCCTTGCTCTTTTAGCATACCGTTATGTTTTTTTACAATTCTCAATCAATCCACATGAAAGGTAGAAGTATTCTCTTTCAGGATGACATCATGCGCTCCGCCTTCTACGAGACTCGTTGCAGATACGAGGGTAATACGCGCTCTTTCTTGCAGATCGTGGATAGATAAAGACCCGCAGTTACAGAAGGTCGATTTGATAATTCCCAGCGATTTATCCAAGTTTTCACGCAGGGTGCCTGCATAAGGAACATAAGAATCTACACCTTCTTCGAATAATAGTGTAGTTTTGCCGCCGGTATCGTATCTTTCCCAGTTACGTGCCCGATTCGATCCTTCTCCCCAGTACTCTTTGACGAAGTTGCCGCCAATCTTCACTTTTTTCGTAGGGCTTTCATCAAAGCGGGCAAAGTATCTGCCGAGCATCACAAAGTCTGCACCCATGGCAAGGGCAAGTGTAATATGGTAGTCATGCACAATCCCGCCATCCGAACAGATCGGAACATAAATACCGGTCTCCGCATAATATTCGTCTCTGGCTTGGGCAACTTCCTGTACAGCAGAGGCTTGTCCCCGTCCAATACCTTTCTGCTCGCGCGTAATGCAGATGGAGCCGCCGCCAATACCTACCTTGATGAAATCAGCACCGGCTCCAACCAGGTAACGGAATCCTTCACGATCCACCACGTTGCCGGCACCGATGACGACATCAAAGTTCTCTTTTACATATTGAACCGTCTCTGCCTGCCACTCTGTATAACCGTCGGAAGAGTCTATAACAAGCGCATCTACGCCGGCTTCAACCAAAGCGGGAACCCGTTCTTTATAGTCACGGGAGTTAATACCTGCGCCGACAATATAGCTTTTTTCGCTATCCAGCAGCTCATTCGGAAACTCCTTGTTTCTGTCATAGTCCTTGCGAAAGACCAGGTAGACCAGATTTTGCTTATCATCAATGAGCGGTAATGAATTGAGTTTGTGTTCCCAGATCAGATCATTGGCTTCTTTCAAGGTCATGCCGACTTTGCCGCAGATCAATGTTTCAAATGGTGTCATAAATTCACTTACTGGTTTGTCTAGTGGATCGCGCGAAATCCGGTAATCTCTCCCTGTAACGATTCCTAGCAGCTTACCAGTCGCTGTTCCGTCTTCCGTTATAGCAATGGTGGAGTGGCCATGCTGCTCCTTTAGCTCCAGTACATCTTTAAGTGTATCCTGTGGTTTAAGGTTAGAGCGGCTGATGACGAAGCCTGCTTTGAACGCTTTCACTTTCCGCACCATTTCCGCTTGGCTGCTGATGGACTGGGAGCCGAATAAGAAGGAGATCCCGCCATTCTGGGCAAGTGCAACCGCCAGCCGGTCATCAGATACGGCTTGCATAACAGCAGAAGAAAAAGGAATTTTAATCTCTAGAGAAGACTTCTCTCCGCGTTTGAATTTTGCAATCGGCGTAGTTAGATCCACTTTGTCAGGTGTACAGTCTTTTGTAGTCAAGTTCGGGACGAGCAAATACTCACTGAATGTACGTGAAGGTTCTGAATAATAATAGGCCACTTGGTAAATCCCCTCTCCGGTTTTAAAAGTCAATTCAATCCATTATCATGGCTTTGGCCTGCTGTCTGCCGGCCTCAAGAACTTTGTCACTCTCGCTAAGATTAACAACCGAGCGGGCCAACATAAGAGTGCCGACCATTGTACTAAGAAGCGCACTGCTTGCTGATGTGTTTTTCCCAGACACATTAGCAATAAAGTCAATAAATCGGTTCAGCTCACGGTTATAGATCAAGCGAATCTCCTGCGAAGACCTCGTTATTTCACTGGTGAGAATGGGGAAGAGGCAGCCTGTCTTCGCATCGTCCCGGTGAAATGTACTTAAATAATAGTCGATAACAGCATTGATTTTGTATCCGTGAGATTCCTTGTCGGCAATCTGTCCAAGAAGCTCCAGCGTTTCACTTACAACATGATGGCAAGCTTCTGAGAGCAGCTGCTCTTTGCTGCTGAAGTGCGCATAGAATCCGCCATGTGTCAGTCCCGCCCCTTTCATAATAATAGGAAGGCTGGTAGCCTGTATTCCGTTTACACGAAAGGCAATCCCTGCGCTTTCTATAATCTCTTTGCGAACCCTTTCTTTATGTCCTTCGGGGTAAGGCATGGCGGTCAGTCCTTCGTTGAAATTTTAGAGAATTATACTGATCATAATAAAAGATGTCAAATAAAATTTGAGATCAGGATATTCTCAGATATAGGGATTGACAAATATGATGAGTAAAATATATTATGATCACAATATTTAAAGGGAGGGATAATACATCAATTGAATGGATTCAGAATAACAGGCAATGATTAAAAATAAATAAATGATAAAGGAGCAAGCTACAATGAATATCTCACAACAAGTCGCACTGATCAGTGGTGCTAACCGGGGACTCGGCAAGAAGCTGGCATTGGAACTGCTGGACAGAGGAGCCAAGGTATATGCAGGTGCCCGTAATCCGGAAACAATTGATTACCCTGGGGTTATCCCGGTTCAGCTTGATATTACCAATCCGGAGTCGGTGGCTGCTGCAGCAAAGGCGGCAGGAGATGTGACACTGCTGATCAATAACGCAGGAGTTTCCACTAAGACAGATCTGCTGACAGGGCCACTCGAAGATATTAATCTGGAATTCAATACGCATTTCTTCGGCAATCTCTCCATGATTCGCGCCTTTGCACCAGTTATTGAAGGGAACGGCGGCGGTACGATTCTGAATATTCTATCGGTATTATCCTGGTTTAGCATTGGAGCTGATGCTGCGTATTCTTCGGCGAAATCAGCTGAGTGGGGAATGACTAATGCGCTTCGTCTGAGCTTGGCGGACAAGAACATTAGAGTAGCTGGCCTGCATGTCGGCTTTATGGATACAGATATGACTGCTGGCATTAATGCACCCAAGGCCGATCCGAAAGATATTGCGAAGATTGCCATTGACGGGGTTGAAGCGGGACTTTATGAGATCGTTGCTGACGATATCAGCAAACAGGTGAAGGCCGGACTCTCTGGTGAACTCTCGGGGCTGTATCCGCAATTTAAATAAGGATTATTTCCAGAAGATGACTCAGGGCTGTTTTCACGCTGTGATTCCGTAACAATCTGCGCCCTTTTCTAGAACGATAAGTCTCAAATTGTCAAATTCGTTTCAGTAGTAATAACCTTAAGCTGCGCCCTAAAGTTAGAGTGAAAAACTAGCTTTGAGGCGCAGTTTTTTATGTGCAGATGATTACTGGACCTGCTTGATGAATTTGCTGGCTGCTTGGGTTAGAGGCATATTACGCATGGTCATGATTCCGACATGAGTAGGGGGGAGAGTAATATCTAATTGGATTTCGAACAGAGAACCTTCCTCCAGTTCTTTCGCTACAAATTCTCTGGTCACATATGAGATTCCGAGTCCCCTGCGCGCAAACTCAATGAGCAGATCTACACTTCCGACCTCAATCTCAGGCTTTAACGTATAGCCATAGCTCTGGAATAGCTCCGTAATCGCCATCCGTGCCCGGCTATTACGTGAGAAGAGGATCACGGGGTATTGAAGCAATACTTCTACGGATAGAACGACATCTTTTAAAATGGCATATTGCGGGCCGGCGACAAAGCAATCTTGCAGTTGGATGGTCTCTCTGGCTTCAAGCTGGGGGTCAGCGATAGGGAGACGGACAACACCCAGATCAATGGTGCCTTCTTTTAAAAATGTCATAACCTCCGGCGTTGTTCCGTGGTTCAGGTGGAGCTTGATCCCCGGATGGTTCTTATGGAAGTCTTCCAGATAAGGAAGCAAATAATGCTTGAACAAAGAATCGCTTCCGCCGATTCGCAGTTCGCCATTGTCCAGATTTTTCAGCGCAGCCATCTTTTCTTCGGCCATGGAGATCAGCACCTGGGACTGTTCAATGTAAGAATAGAGGATGGTGCCTTCCTGGGTTAGAGAGACACCTTTGGAGTTGCGGTAAAAAAGAGTAATCCCAAAATTCTGCTCAAGCTGCTTAATCGCATGACTGACGCTGGGTTGGGTAAGATACAATGCTTTGGCTGCTTGCGTCAAACTTCCCGTCTTTGCGGCCCAATAAAAAACCTTATATAACTCATAATTATTAGTCATAGATGGTGTTTATAGCTCCTGTGAAATTTATTAATTACATGTATAGCTCCTAAAAGTATTATAGTGGAACTAAAGAAGAGAAACCACTGCTTAAAAGTTGTCAGAATGACTCAAAGTGCAGTTGCGGTTCCACTAGCATATCTCAGATATGCAGTGGCGCTATTGGAAGGAGAGATGACATGGATTCACATACCCTTGTTTTATTTGGAGCAACAGGCGATTTAGCCAAGAGAAAAATATACCCGGCCCTTTTTAATTTATTTATTGATCATAAACTGGCCTCACCATTGTCGGTGATTGGTCTGGGAAGAAGAGAGTGGTCGGATGAGACCTTTAAAAAGAATGTAGAGCAGTCGCTTAGGGATTTCTCCAGAAGAGCCCCTCAAGATGAAGCAGCTTTACAGGCATTTCTAGAAGCATTTCGCTATTGCACGTTGGATATAGGCAAAAAGGAAGATTATCAGAAGCTGCTGAAGCTCATTGAGCATCGGGAAGAAGAGCTTAGCCTTGAGCCGAACCGTCTCTTTTATCTGTCGGTGGGACCTGAGTATTTCGAAACCATTGCTGCCCAAATTCAGGACAACGGACTTGGTTCGGATGAGGGCTGGAAGCGTCTTGTGATTGAGAAGCCTTTTGGTCATGATTTGAAATCCGCTAGAGTTCTGAATGAGAAATTAAGTGTTGCCTTTGCTGAATCTGAAATTTTCAGAATCGATCATTATCTGGGTAAGCCGGTCGTGCAGAAGCTCGAAGCGCTACATCAAGCCAATCCTGAGATTAAGGCGCTATGGAGCAATCGGAAAGTGGCCAATGTACAGATTACGGCAAGCGAGACGGTAGGCGTTGAAGAGAGAGCGGGTTATTACGATCATGTCGGTGCGGTCAGAGATATGTTCCAGAACCACATGCTCCAGCTGCTCATGATGGTTGCCATTCATATTCCGGATAAGGTGAGCGCTGATGAGGTAAATGAGGTACATCTTCACAAGAAACGGGTAATGAAATCTCTGGAGCCGCTGCACAAGCACAGTGCTGCTGCTGGTATCATTCGGGGGCAATATAAGGAAGGCAGTATTCAAGGCAAGCCGGTTGCCGGTTACACGTCAGAGCCAGGCATCACGCCGGACTCTATGAATGATACTTTCATTGCTGCGAGATTGCAGATTAATGATAGCGACTGGGAGGGTGTACCTTTCTATATCCGCACCGGTAAACGAATGATGGACAAATCTACGAGAATCGTAGTGGAATTCCAAGAGGAAGCTACGCAATTGGCTGCAACTGCTGAGAAGAGCAAAGCTCCGAACCTGCTGGTACTGGAGATGAGCCCCGGCGAAGGAATTACGCTGCAATTTAAAGGGCCAGCCTTTGAACCTGCAGGGGAGTTTAGCCCGATTCAAGTAGAATTGCCGGAAGGACGCGGTGATGGCCGCGAAGCTTATGAGAATCTGATTCATGATGCCCTGCAGGGAGATCCTTCATTCTTCGCCCATTGGGATGAAGTCGAATTGTCCTGGGAGTGGGTACAGCCGATTCTTGATGCCTACGAAGAGAACATGGTTCCTCTTCAACTGTATGCCGCAGGAAGCTGTGGTCCTGCTGAATCGGATGCTTTGTTAGCCAAGGATGGATTCCATTGGTGGTTCGATGATAGCGCGAAGCAAGAGAGTAAGACGCTGAAAGAGGAGTCGCTGGTTTAAAGGCGCACCGCTAAATAAGATGAATTTAAGATTCAAACATAAGATCCGGCGCCTCGTCGGTGAAGATGGTCTTTCGATCGCTTTTGTCCCCCTGGACTTCATAAAGATCATCAAAGACATGGAATTCCCAATTAACAGCATTTTTGTATCTTATATTTCTTGTTTTTAGGTGAAATGAGGAATTAAGAGCATTATTGTAGCTTGTTTTGCGAAAAATACCTTACAGGGCCGGATTCTGAAGATATAACATACAAAAATGCCGCTATTTACACTTGGCAGCAGCGTTTTCTCAGAGAATAGTCAACTTAACACACTACACCCAAAAACGGAGGTTATTCAAATGAAATTTTTTATCGATACAGCAAATGTGGAAGATATCAAGAAAGCCTACAAAATCGGTGTTCTTTCTGGCGTAACCACCAACCCGTCTTTGGTTGCCAAAGAAGGCGTGAAGTTCGAGGATCGTATCGCTGAAATCCTGCGTGAAGTGCCTGAGGTCGAATCGGTATCTGCGGAAGTTACCCCTGATGCGGTAACGGCTGAAGAAATGATCGCCCAAGCGAATGAACTGATCAAGATCAACAACAATGATAAGAACATTACCATTAAACTTCCAATGACGCTTGAAGGACTGGAAGCCTGCCGTTACCTCACTAAAAAAGGCGTGAAAACCAACGTTACGCTGATCTTCACCGTGAACCAAGCGCTGCTCGCTGCTCGTGCCGGTGCCACGTATGTATCACCATTCCTGGGCCGCCTGGATGATATCTCTGAAGACGGTGTGCAATTGATTGTGAAGATCGCTGAATTGTTCCGCATTCATCAACTGGATGCCCAAATTATTGCGGCTTCCGTTCGCCATCCGGACCACGTTACACGTGTAGCACTGGCAGGTGCACATATTGCGACCATTCCTTTCGCTGTTATTGAACAGCTGTCCAAGCACCCACTGACTGATCAAGGGCTGGAGAAATTTGCTGCGGACTGGAAGAAATCAGTTCAGTAAGAAGAAGTAAGTCACAAGTGAGTGTTAAATTTGATTTGATTATTCTAACGCACTAACGTTTTGAAGAACAAAAAGAGGTGCTGAACAAACGCTTATCAGCAGGTTCTGCATCTGAGCAGAAGTAACATTGGGGGAGAAGTGAACATGAAAAAACAGCAGATTGGTGTAATTGGTTTGGCAGTAATGGGGAAAAACTTGGCACTCAACATCGAAAGCAAAGGATTCTCTGTGGCATTGTTCAACCGTTCAGCAGATAAAACAAAAGAATTGCTTGCGGAAGCACCAGGCAAAAATTTTGTCGGTACTTATAGTGTTGAAGAGTTCGTGCAAGCCCTGGAGGCGCCTCGTAAAATTCTGATCATGGTCAAAGCAGGCGAAGCTACAGACAGCACGATTAATCAATTGCTGCCTTACCTGGATCAAGGGGATATTCTGATCGACGGCGGGAATGCTTATTTCCCTGACACCCAAAGAAGAAATAAAGACCTGCAAGCCCAAGGCTTCCGCTTCATCGGCGCTGGCGTATCCGGCGGGGAAGAAGGCGCGTTGAAAGGCCCGGCGATTATGCCAGGCGGACAAAAGAGTGCGTATGAATTGGTGGAACCGATTCTGACTGCAATCTCTGCTAAAGTGAACGGGGACCCATGTTCCACTTACATTGGTGAAGATGGTGCGGGCCACTATGTGAAGATGGTGCACAACGGAATCGAATACGGCGATATGCAGCTGATTGGCGAAGCGTATCACCTCTTAAAAGATGTGCTGAACGTGAGCGCAGAGGAATTGCATTCGATCTTCTCAGAATGGAATAAAGGCGAGCTGGATAGCTATCTCATCGAGATTACGGCAGATATTTTCGCTAAGAAGGACCCTGAGACCGGCAAACCTATGGTGGATGTCATTCTGGACTCCGCAGGTCAAAAAGGAACCGGCAAATGGACCAGTCAAAGCTCCTTGGATCTTGGCGTACCCTTGTCCATTATTACAGAATCCGTATTTGCACGCTTTATCTCTGCCATGAAGGAAGAGCGCGTCGCAGCAAGCCAGAAGCTAAGTGGTCCTTCGGCAGCAGGCTTTACTGGTGATAAAGAACAATTTATTGAAGCGGTCCGTAAAGCATTGTATGCCAGCAAAATCGCCTCCTATGCGCAAGGTTTTGCTCAAATGCGTGCGGCTTCCGAGGAATACAACTGGAACCTCAACTATGGCAGCATTGCGATGATCTTCCGCGGGGGCTGTATCATTCGCGCAAGATTCCTGCAAAATATCAAGGATGCGTATGATCGTGATCCGGCACTCAAAAACTTGCTGCTCGACGAATACTTCGCTGAGATCGTACAAAATTATCAACAGGCTTGGAGAGAGGTTATCAGTATTGCTGTTACCCGCGGAATTCCGGTTCCGGCCTTCACTTCTGCATTGGCATACTATGATAGCTACCGTACGGAAAGACTTCCGGCGAACCTGCTTCAGGCACAACGTGATTACTTCGGTGCCCATACCTTTGAACGTGTAGATAAAGAAGGCAGCTTCCACTTCCAATGGATGGACAACAACGAATAAGATATAACGGATGGTTGCAAATAGATAAAATCCCCTCAGGGTGACGGTGAAGAACGAGCACATGATAATGTGTGTTCAACACCGTCGCCAGAGGGGATTTTTTCATGGCTAAGTTGCCTTGCGGGTTTATGTTTAGCCGGAGATTTCCGTAATCTTAACCATCTTGCTGGACATATCGGACCACAGGTCCAAATCAAGGCCCCGGTTCATCAGTGCGCTGCCGCTTAGCGGCTGCTCGAAGCCGTCGACCTGATACAGCGAATCATTCTTTAGGCCGCGCAGGTAGATGCGAGGGGAGTGATTTTGGAATTTCTGCGGATGCATCAGTGCAAAGAGTACGGATTCCCGCTTGTCTGTAGTCACATACTGCACAGCAGTCGTGCTGCCTTCTCTTGGCGAAAGCAAGCGATACTGGTCACCTTTTTGAATGATATGGCGCGTCGCTTTGTACTCCTCCACCCATTTCCCGGATTCTTCGAGCTCTTCCTCAGACCAGTTCAATAGGTTACCGCCAATACCCAGGGACCCCATCATCGCGGAATGGAACCGGTAGGCGACAGATGCTGCACGGTTCTTCACCCATTTACCTGCGTCGGCAACCCAGCACATCATGGATTGCGCATTGTAAGCGAGCGAGTAGCCTTCTTGGATGAAGAGACGCTCATAAGGATCAGTATTGTCACTGGTCCAGACCTGATCGGTCAATTGCATAATGCCGAGATCGATCCGTGCACCGCCACCGGAACAGGCCTCGAACGCGACAGCCGGATGCTTGGCGCGCAGACGGGCAAAGATGTCATACAGCCCTTGCACGTGACGCACCCATACTTCTTTGTGTGTCTCCTGTGGAGCGTCCAGCCAGCCAACTTCGCTGAGAGAGCGGTTCATGTCCCATTTGACAAAAGCGATATTGTTCTCGCTCAGCAAATTGTCCATCATCTCGAAAATAAAGGATTGTACCTCTGGGTTTGCCACATTAAGTACCAGTTGGTTTCTGCTCTCGGTACGCGGACGATTAGGGAAATGATACACCCAATCCGGATGAGTTCTGTACAGGTTGCTGTCGGGATTGACCATCTCCGGCTCCACCCAGATGCCGAATTTCATTCCCAGTGACTCGACCTTATCAATTAGCGGCTTCAGGCCGTTGGGGAATTTCTCCGGGTTGACTGTCCAGTCGCCGAGTCCGGCACGGTCATGATTGCGCTCGCCGAACCAGCCATCGTCAATAACGAACAGCTCCACGCCCATCGCAGCCGCTTTTTCCGCCAGCTTCGTTTGTCCTTCTTCGTTAACATCGAAGTAAGTCGCTTCCCACGAATTGTACAGTACAGGACGCAATCCTTCTGAAATTGGCTTAGGCAGTACATGTTCGCGCTGGTAACGGTGGAAGTTGCGGCTTGCTTGGCCGAAGCCCTCACGCGTATAACCGCCGACAAAAGCAGGAGTCTGGAACTTCGTGCCTCCAGCCAGATGCCAGGAGAAGTCGAAGTCGTGAACGCCGCCGCTCACCTGTAGCAGCTTGAACGGACTGTATTCCACAGTAATCTTCCAGTTGCCGCTCCATGCGAGCGCCCCGAACCATACTTCGCCATGGTCTTCTGTCGCCGTTCCACGGTCGATGGCAAACCACGGATTTGCCTGACAGCTAGTATTCCCGCGTCTGCTCTCCAGCGTTTTCTTGCCAGGGGTAATCTCGTCCTGATAGATTTGGGTCTCTTCAATCCATTTGCCAGCCAGATGGGTCAGCCGGTAACGGTCGCCTCTTGGCGCATGCCATGTTGCGGAGAGAGATTGATCCAGCGTGATGGCTTCCTCACCAGTATTTTCGATCACAGCATAACGCTCGAGAATATCATGCTTCGGATAGAGACGGTAGTGCAGATGCACAAGCAGCGGATAGACGGTATCTTTTAGTACGATGATTAATTCTTCGTGTTCATCGCCAAGGATAATCTCATGATCTTTGTAGACCAGTTTAGTGTCCCGTACCTGATCCGGGAAGGTCGCTTTCAGGCAAGGTTCATAATAGTACATCCCGCCCCAAGCCGGGAATTCCTGCTGAAGAATCCCTTCGGATGGCTCGAAGGAAGAATGACGAACGATTGATTTATCAGAAGCCGGTAGGTCTGTAAGGTAAGGAAGCTTTGGGCCGTAGTATAGATGCTGTAAAGTGCCGTTCTCATGAACGCCCAGACCGTACGATAAGTTGGTTCCTTGAAGGAGCCAGCGTGATGTTTCTTTGTCATATAACAATGCCAATGAAATCGCCTCTTTTCTTTAGTGAATATTTACTTAATAAATATATAATAATTAACTAAAAAAAGAAAATGATTTTTATCATCTTGAGTATAACTAATGAATATTGATATAGAAAACGCTTTTAAGTATATAAATGTAAATAATTATTGCTAAGCGGAAAATGATCTGCTATTATTTAATCACTGAATAATTAATTTAATTCACTAAATAAATAGTCTCCTCACCCTACTTTTTTCACTGTCGCAGCTAAATGAAATATGGTGGTGTTGTTTTCACTGTGGTGGAAATAAATTGTTAACTTCCATGAAATCATTTAGAATTAAGTATTAATCTACATATAGACAGGGTGAAATCATGGCAACGATTCGTGATATTGCAAAGCTGGCAGGGGTGTCAAGTGTGACCGTCTCCAGAGTACTTAATAAGGACAACACATTGTCGGTATCTGACGAAACCAGACAACGCATACTTACCATCACCGAGGAACTGAACTACCAGACGCCGCGTAGCCGCAGGGCAGCGAGCAGCAAGGAAACGCCAGAGGACTCCGAGTTTTCGAACATTAAAATTGGCACGGTGATGTTTTTGACCGAAAATCAGGAGGAAGATGACCATTACTTTCATGCGATCAGACAGGGAGTCGAGAAAGAGTGTGTAGCATCCGGCATTAGAACGGCTGATATCTTCAGAATGGAGCTGTTTGAGAGCCCGAAGATGGAATTCGGTGATGTCGACGGTGTGATTTTTATCGACAGATCGTACGATTTCAATATCCAGAATGTAAAAACATTAAAGCATGTAGTCTTTGTCGATTCCGCTCCCGATGTGGAAAGCTTTGATTCCGTGGTGATTGATTTCGAACGAGTGGCAAAGCTTGCACTGGATCATCTGTTTGGTCTTGGACATACAAAGATCGGTTATATCGGAGGTAATCGTACTTACGGCAAGGACCAGCGGCAATTCTACTTTGAGCGCTATATGAAAGAAAGGGAACTACTTAATCCAGAGCATGTTTATATGGGGGGCTGGTGGATTCCGGAAGGTAACCGGTTAATGAAAGAAGCCATTTCGAAAGGTGATTTGCCGACAGCTTTTTTTGTTGCTAATGATGCACTGGCAATCGGAGCGATTCATGCTATCAAGGAAGCGGGGCTGCGTGTACCTGAAGATGTGGCGATTGTCGGGTTTAACGATATTGATATGGCGGAGTATACGAGTCCTCCACTTACAACTATCCGAAGTCAACCTGAGCTGATGGGACGAATGGCAGTGAAACTGCTGATCGATCAGATTAAGGGCAGAGAAGCCCCGGTACAGGTGGTTGTACCTGCCAAACTAATTGTGCGTAACAGCTGCGGGTCTTAGGCCCGCAAGCTTATTAAAGGAGGTGAGTACAATGTAAGGCTGCTGCTTAGTGAGGATGGGATACTTGCATAGGAGACGGGGCAGTTGCGCGCTTGAGGTTTATGTTCTTATTTTTCTAAGTTGATAAATAGTATTCAAGTGTGGTCAGATCATGGAAAATTGACGAGGGGTGTTTAACAAATGCATAAATTGAAACCGCTTTCATTGATTTCTTTGGTTTTTGTTTTGCTTTTCTCGCTGACGGCTTGTAGCGGCGGTAATCAAAATTCGCCTTCTGCTTCCCAGAATGCAGGTAATACAGATAAAGCGGATGCTACTAATGAACCGGTAAAAGAAGAAGAACAACAAGAAGCCAAGCCGGAAGAGACTTACGACCTTGGCGGAAGAGAAATAAAAATTGGCGCTTGGTGGGATGGAACACCAAAAGCTGACACGCCTGAAGGTGAGAAAGCGATTCAGAAGCAAGAAGAGGTCGAGAAGAAGTACAACGTCAAGATCAAATATGTCGCTGTAGACTACTTTGAACTTGCTGAGAAATTTACTTCTACCGTGATGGCGGGCGATCCATTCGCTGACATTATGCTGGCACCTGCGGCTTATATACGAAGCTTTGTGAAAGGTGGATATTTGACAGCGCTTGATGACGTGATGAATGTCAAAGAGGAAACGAAGCTTTCGGACAGCATCATTAAAGCAGGTGGTTACGGAACAGGCAAAACCTATGGCTTTGTAACAGGTCCACCACTCTTCGATAACACTGGAGTTCTGTACAACAAGCGTCTCTTCGAAGAAGCGGGCGTACCTACACCTGAAGAGTATATCGAAAAAGGGGAATGGACTTGGGATACCTTTGTAGATGTCGCGAAGAAATTAACGAAGAGCAAGGGCGGTAGTGGAAAAATCGATCAGTGGGGCCTCACAGGGTCGCCGTTTTCTCTATCTACAGCTTCAATCTATTCTAACGGTGGCGTAATTTTTGATGAAGATACACAAAAGGTAGCAGTAGATTCTCCTGAAGCGATCGAGGGCCTTGAGTTCGCGAATAAGCTCTACAACGAATACAAAGTAGTCAAAAAAGATGAGGGTAACGACTGGGAAGATCCAGCGAGATACTTCAGAGAAGGGCAAGTTGCCATGTATCCGGTGCAATTGTTCGAAGTCGCTCCGCGCTTCCAAAACCAGATGGTAGACCCATATGTATTTGTACCTTTCCCAAGCGGACCTAAATCTGGCGGCCAGTTCATTATGGGGATGCCGCAATTGCACGTGAATGTCATTCCACGTGGAGTAAAAGAGGCGAAGGTTGTCTACAAAATTTGGGAGGATCTGCAAAGCTTCGATACCATTGATGAAGATAACCAAACGATTGCTGAGTCCTGGTTTGATGATGAAAATTCTGTTAACAACGCAATGAATACATTTAAGATTATGAAATTTGCGCGTTATGCTGGCCTTGGTGTCGAAGATAACTTGAGCCAGTTGTATCGTGATATCATAGCTGGAAAAACAACTCCGTCAGCAGGGGTAGCGAAAGTGTTCCCTGCTCTGCAATCAGCAGCAGATAAAGTTCTAAAAGGCGAATAGTCTATTTTGGAGAGAAGGGAGTAGACAACCGGGTGAAGGATGCCTTTGAGAGCTGCTCCCTAAGTTGTACAAGTGAGGAACTTAAATTATCAGGCAGGGTAGGGGATTGCGTTGAATATGCCTAAGATGTTGCGCGTCGTTATTGCATTTGCCATCCTGTGTACGACTGTGATTCCCATGAAGGGAGGAACAGATAACGGGCAACAGATCCATGCGGCAGGAGAGAGCAAGACGGAACAGCCGGAAATTATGGAAGCGTTTCAAATGGATAGCTATGACAGCTATTTACAGGAACATAAGGATGCAGGCAGACCATCACAAGATATCGTAATTCATGGTGGGGATTACGTGAAGTTCGATGGCTCAGAACCGAAGAAGGTAAGTTCGATCGGAGATCTGGAGGGGTCGTTCGTAGAGAGTTATGATACGGGTTCGATCTCATGGGAGGTTAGTGTCCCTGAAAGCGGACTGTACAACATGACTCTTAATTATTACACCCTCGAAGGCAGATCGTCTTCTATCGAGAGAGAACTTCTGATTGACGGGAAGCTCCCGTTCGCTGGCGCAAGAAGTTTTATCTTCCCAAGGCTTTGGATGAACGAGAAGCCGCAGGTTGAACAGGATAATCAAGGGAATGACATCCGTCCCCGCCAAATTGAGGCTAGTGGTTGGCAGGAGATTCCTTTCCGGGATGCAGAGGGCTTTTATGAGAAGCCGTATGCTTTTTATCTGTCGGCTGGTCAACATACAGTTACGCTGAACTCTATTAAGGAGCCGATGGTGATCGGCGAGATTAAGTTCGGTCAGTTCGATACACTGCCTACTTATGAAGAGGTGAAGGAACGTTATCAGAAGCTGGGACTACTAGAAGCAAAGGGACAACAAGTGAAGGTACAGGGTGAGAATGCAATCTTCAAATCCGCACCAACATTGTACCCGATCACAGATCGTACCAGTCCAAGTACGGAACCAAAATCCATTTCGAAGATTCGTATGAATACCATAGGCGGCAATAACTGGCGGATGCCGGGCGATTCCATTACTTGGGTGATTGAAGTGCCGGAGGATGGACTTTACAAGCTTGGCATCAAGAGCAGACAGGAGTTTTTGCGCGGGGTGTACTCTACTAGAACCCTGTATATCGACGGTGAAATTCCTTTTGATGAAGTGCGGGAGATTCCTTTCAATTACTCAAGTGACTGGAGGATGACTACGCTTGGGAGCGAGCAAGAGCCGTATCAATTCTATTTGACTAAAGGAAGTCATGAGTTGAAACTTGCGGTCAGCCTGGGTTCCGTTGCCCCGCTGATCCGTCAGGTACAGAGTAGTATTCTAGAGCTTAACTCCATTTATCGGAAAATATTGATGATTACGGGTAGTGTGCCGGATCCGTTCCGGGATTACAATCTGGAGCAGAAAATTCCAGAGATGACGGCTGTCTTTGAGAAACACAGTAAAATTCTAACAGGTGTATCCCATCAATTAAACGAGATCACAGGTGAGAAAAGCGATCAGGTGGCAATTTTGACGAAAATGGCCTATCAGCTTGAAGACTTGGCTAAGCATCCAGAGACACTGCAGAATCGTCTGGAATCTTTCAAAATCAATGTTGGCGGTCTCGGAACCTGGGTTCTGCAGGTTAGAGAGCAACCACTCGAAATTGACTATATCGTTCTCGCTTCCCCTGAGCAGAAGATGCCTAAAGCGGCGGCATCCTTTGTTAGCAAAGCCAAGCATGAGGTAACGAACTTATTTAGCTCGTTCTTTACGGATTATAACAGCATGGGGAATACGAGTGAGAGTGAACGGGCAGTAACGGTTTGGGTAGGAACCGGACGTGACCAGGCACAGGTAATTAAAGCGATGACTGACGATACATTTACTGAGCATACCGGAATTAGTGTGAATTTGCGACTAGTCACTCCTTCTGTACTTATGCCCGCTACCCTATCAGGACAAGGGCCTGATGTAGCGATGCAAATTTCGAATGATATTCCAGTCAACTATGGGATGCGGAATGCCATTGTGGATCTGACTCAGTTCAATGATTACGAAGAGGTTGCCAAGCGATTCCGGGAGAGTGCGATTACCCCGTACAAATTCCATGATGCTGTATTCGGTTTGCCAGAGCAGCAGGTGTTCCCTATGCTGTTCTATCGCAAGGATATTCTGAACGAGCTTAACTTGAAAGCTCCACAGACCTGGGAAGATATGTATGAGATCATTCCAGTGCTCAAGAAGCATCATATGGATTTGGCGTTACCCCTGGCTCAGACCGTTGGGGTCTCCACACTTGAACCGAGCAAAGCCTTTGCGATGCTGTTGTATCAGCAAGGCGGCGAGTTCTATAACAACGATGGCACTAGAAGTGCCCTGGATTCTGAACCGTCTATGCAGGCTTTCCGCCAGTGGACTGACTTCTTCGTGAACTATAAGTTCCCGCTTCAGTTCGATCTAACGACTCGTTTCCGGACAGGTGAGATTCCAGTCGCGATCACGGATTACACATTCTATAATACGCTGGCGGTATCCGCTCCAGAGATTAGAGGACTGTGGGACTTTACGGTTGTTCCTGGACTTGAACTGAAAGATGGAAGCATTAAACGGGATGTATCAAGCGGTGGCTCGGCTGTCATTATGATGGAGCAAACGAAGGACAAAGAAGCAGCTTGGGAATTCATCAAATGGTGGACCAGTAAGGAAACACAGGTACGCTTTGGCCGGGAAATGGAAGGACTCATGGGTGCAGCAGCCCGTTATCCAACCGCGAATGTGGAAGCTATGGAAGAATTACCATGGCCAAGTAAGGATCTCCAGAACCTGAAAGAGCAGTGGGATTGGGTGAAGGGCGTTCCTGAGGTGCCTGGTGGGTATTACACCGGTCGCAACCTTGATAATGCTTTTAGAGAAGTCATTAACAATAAGACGAACACGAGAGACGCTCTCTATGATTACGTGGAAGAGATCAATCGGGAGATCGAGTTTAAGCAAACAGAAATCAATCTGAAGTAGAGACCGAGGTGATCTGAGTTGCAGCAAACCAATACATTACCGGCATCCGCGGGTGAGACTTCGCCGCAGAAAGGCGTGAGCACCAAGCAGAGTAAACTCCGGTTTAATTTGAAGCGAATGAAGAATGACAAGCATCTCTACGTGTTGATTGCTCCATATATGGTGCTGTTCTTCATTTTCACTGTGCTTCCGGTTGTCATGTCCATGCTTATCAGTCTTACGTACTTTAACATGCTGGAGTTTCCACGCTGGGCAGGCTGGAGCAATTATACAAGGTTGCTGCTAGATGATGATATTTTTCTGATCGCTCTGAAAAATACGCTGATCTTCGCAGTGATTACGGGTCCGGTCAGTTATATTGCCTGCTTCGTATTTGCCTGGTTAATCAATGAGCTTAGGCCAAAGGTTCGGGCCTTTATGACCCTTGTCTTCTATGCACCTTCGATTTCCGGGAATATCTATTTCGTATGGCAGATTATGTTCTCTGGGGATTCGTACGGTATTGTAAACGGTTTCCTGATGAGGACCGGTTTTATTAATGAACCGATCCTATGGTTCCAGAATCCGAAGTATACGCTGATGATCATTATTATTGTTCAGCTATGGCTAAGTCTCGGAACGAGCTTTCTGGCGTTCATTGCCGGTCTGCAAACTGTCGATAAGACGTTGTTCGAGGCGGGAGCGATGGACGGTATTCGCAACCGGTGGCAGGAACTATGGTATATTACGCTGCCTTCTATGCGGCCACAGCTGATGTTCGGGGCGGTTATTCAAATCACGGCATCCTTTGCAGTGGCAGACGTAGCGATGAACTTAGCGGGATTCCCAAGTGTACAGTATTCCGCACATACCATTGTTACCCACTTGATTGACTACGGTACAATTCGATTTGAGATGGGGTACGCCTCAGCGATTGCCACAGTATTGTTTGGTATTATGCTGTGTTCCAACCTGGTGATTCAGAAAATGCTTAGAAGGGTGGGTGAATAGGCCGGTGAGACTAGCACTTAAATTCAGATTGAGCGGGGAGAAGAGAATTAACCGCTCGTGGCAGGTGGACCTTTTCTTATTCCTTCTTCTAGGCCTGTTCGGCGCCTTTATGGCTATTCCATTGATCTATGCGATCAATAATGCGTTCAAGCCGCTCGATGAGCTGTTTCTGTTTCCGCCTAAAATTTTTGTGCGGAATCCTACCTTTAATAACTTTCCTGATTTGTTCCATCTGATGGCCAAATCGTGGGTTCCTTTTTCACGCTACATTTTCAATACGGTGTTCATCACCCTGGTCGGTACGGTCGGGCACGTTCTGCTCGCTTCGGCAGCAGCCTACCCGCTGGCTAAGTACAATTTTATCGGTTCTAAGACCCTCTTCTCGATTGTTGTACTGTCGCTGATGTTCTCCTCGCAGGTGACGGCGATCCCGAACTATATGACGATGTCCTGGCTGGGATGGATTGATACCTATTGGGCAATTATTGTTCCAGCGTTTGCGTTTCCATTGGGGCTGTACTTGATGAAGCAGTTCATTGAGCAGATTCCGATGGCATTGATTGAATCCGCTAAAATTGACGGCGCAAATGAATACCGTGTATTCTGGACGATTGTTATGCCGCTGGTGAAGCCGGCGTGGTTCACGTTGATTATCTTGTTGTTCCAGATGCTATGGGCAACCGATGGAGGTAGCTTTATCTATAGTGAGGAACTAAAGACCATGCACTTTGCGATGGGACAGATTATTCAAGGCGGTATAGCCCGGGCAGGTGTAGCAGCAGCGGTAGCTCTGCTATTGATGAGCGTTCCGATGGCGATGTTCGTGATCACTCAGAGCCAGATCATTCAGACGATGGCATCTTCCGGAATGAAGGAATAGCACGGGAGGAACGAAAATGAAGCTTATTAAGTCAATTGGCAAAATAGTGCTTGTCTTAACAACGGTAAGCTTATTGGCATCACCGCTTCAAGCGGGAGCTGCTCCCTATGAGGGCTACAGCTACTCTTACTGGGGAGATAGTGTGAGTACCCCTAATGCTTACACTCCGGCAGGTACGATTGATGGCACTGAGCAAGGCATTGGTAAGCTTTTGGAACCGAGCGATATGTATGTTGCTGAGGACGGCTTGCTATATGTATTGGATGCAGGGAACGGACGAATTGTCGTCTTTGATCAAGACTGGCGGGTTGTTCGAGAGATTCGCGGCTTTGTTCAAGATGGACAGAAAGAGAAATTCAATAATCCACAAGGGATCTTTGTTACGAAGCACAATCATATCTATATTGCCGACACTGAAAATCGCAGAGTGGTGGAACTAACAGGAGAAGGGGAGTTTGTGCGTGTCATTGGAGCCCCGAAGTCTGAAGTCATCCGCTCCGGGTTCGAATATTATCCGATTAAGGTCTCTGTAGATAAAGCCGGTCGAATCTATGTTGTCGGCAGAGGGGTCTTTGATGGAATTATCGAGCTGGATTCGGGCGGCAACTTCACTGGTTTTATGGGAACGAACCGGGTGAAGTTTGATGCATGGGACTACTTCTGGAAGAAGATGTCGACTAAGGAGCAACGCAGTAAGCTGGAACAATTTGTTCCACTAGAGTTCAACAATGTGGATCTGGACAGTGAAGACTTTTTGTATACGACGACATCTGAGCTCACCTCTAGCGATCCGATTAAGCGGCTGAACCCTGTCGGAGAGGATGTCTTGCGGCGCCAGGGCTATTGGTTCCCGAGAGGGGACATTTATTCCATGGGAAATAGTGAAAGTTCGCTCTTGATCGATGTTAAAGTCGGTGAGAACGGGGTATATAGTGCGCTTGATTCCCGGAAGGGGCGTGTATTTACCTATGACCAGGACGGGAATTTACTGTACATTTTCGGTCGGATGGGCGAGCAGGAAGGCACGTTCCGTACCCCTGTTGCTTTAGAGCGTAGAGGGGATCATTTCCTGGTGCTTGATAAGGCGATGAATCGAATCAGTATTTTCAAGCCTACCCGTTATGGTGCATTAATTAATGAAGCGAATGAACTGCTGTTCTCCGGCAAGTACGATGAGGCAGAACGCAAGTGGAGAGATCTGCTTAAGCTAGATGCCAATAATGAAATCGCTTACGTAGGTATTGGCAAGGTGCTGCTCCGCCAAGGAGAGAACAAGCAGGCACTGGAATATTTGAAGCTTGGTTACGACAGGGAGTATTATTCCAAGGCATTCGGCAAATATCGCAAAGAGGTAGTGCGTGAATACTTTGGGACAGGGATGACCATCGTGATCGTCTTGGGTGTAGCTCTGGGGGGCTTCAGCTTCTTCAGAAGAAGGGCGAGAGGGAAGGTGAATGCAAATGTTACGTGAGATGACCAAAACCCCGTTTTATGTGCTGCTTCACCCTTTTCAAGGGTTCTGGGATTTGAAGTATGAGAATAAGGGCAAACTGCGCGTTGCCCTGTCCATGCTACTACTGCTGACGGTGGCGACCATTCTGCTACGGCAGTACGCAGGTTTTGTTGTTAACTTTAATTATCCCTATGATCTCAATAGTATTAATGAACTGCAATATATTGTTCTGCCATTCTTTCTATGGTGCGTAGCGAACTGGTCTTTGACGACACTCATGGATGGTGAAGGAAAATTCAAGGACATTGTGATGGCCACTGGCTATGCGCTGCTTCCGCTGGTCTTGATGAGATTTGGGAATGTGCTTATCAGTAACATCATTACTACGCGCGAATCGGCCTTCTATTACATGATAGATTCCCTATCTGTACTATGGTTTGTCTGGCTGCTATTTATCGGCACGATGACGGTACATCAGTATACAGTTCTGAAGACTATTGTTACGATGCTGCTAACCTTGCTTGTTATGGGCATTATTATGTTCCTGGGGTTGTTATTCTTCAGTCTGCTTCAGGAAATGATCGGTTTCGTGGTATCCATCTATAATGAGATTTCATACCGCATCTAGGAAGGAGGCTGGCAGACGTGAAAAACAAATGGAGAGCGGCAGTTGCTGTGGCAGTTGTAATTAGCTTGGTAACTGCTGGAAGCGGGTCAATCGGGCAAGCTGGAAATGTTGCTGCTGCGCCCAATTCCCTGGATGCGCCGTTAACTCAAAGTGATTCGTCAGAACAGGAGATTCATTCTTCAGATGCAGCCGCGGCAACGGCTGTAGCGTCAATGACGCTGGCTGCTGAGAATGAAGCATTGGCACTTTACTATAGTCCCAAGACGACAGAAATTGCTGTCAGTAATAAGAAGGATGGTACTGTCTGGTTCTCGAACCCGCAGGATCGGGATCAGGACGGTAAGGCGTCTGGGATGAATAAATCCATGTTATCCAGCCAATTGCTGCTGAATTTTTCGGATAAAACAGGCAAGCCGCAGCAATATAACAATTTCAATCAGAGTGTAGAGTACGAGCAATTTGAAATTGAGAAGCTGGGTGACGGGCTTAAAATCGTCTATACCATCGGGGAAAAGCTGCGCGGTGTAGAGCAGATTCCAAAGTTCATAAGTGAAGAACGTTTCCAAACACTGATCCTGGATAAGATCAAGGATGAGAAGAAGCGAAAAGATGTCCTGAGCAGATTCAACTTAAACGAGAATAGTAAGCTCTATGAGCGGCGTGATACGGCCTTGAAAGGTATGGCCCTAACGAAGATGCTGCGTACGCTAGAGGAAATCGGATATGGCGAAGAAGAGATGGAGATTGACCGTAAGAATAGTGACGCTGTCAGCCAGGCCTCATTCGTGATTCCGGTTACTTATCGTCTTGATGATGATCAGCTCGTAGTGAATGTATCCGCTGAGAATATTCAAAACAAAGGTTTCTATCTGCACTCGGTTTCTGTGTTGCCTTACTTTGGCGCTGCGGGTACCAAGGATCAGGGCTACATGTTCGTACCTGACGGCTCTGGGTCGCTAATTCATCTTAATAACAATAAGCTGACTGCCTATGGTTATAATGTGCCGTTGTACGGAGCCGATTCCGTTAACTTGCCGAAAAAGCAGGTGTTAGGCGGATTAACGGCTCGTTTACCGGTGTTCGGCATGAAGAAGAACGATGCAGGCTTTGTAGCCATCGTAGAAAATGGGGACGGAATCGGACGTATTGAAGCCGATATAAGCGGACGGGCGAACTCGTACAATTATGTGTTCAGTAGTTATGAGATCACTGGTTCTGATCCGCTTGCGCTGACAGGATTCTGGATGCAGCAGTCGGTTCCCAAATTCCAGGAAAGACCTTATAACGGCGATATTACCGTTCGCTACGCTTTCTTGCAAGAAAAGGATGCAAGCTACAGCGGGATGGCTTCCTATTACCGTTCGTACTTCATTAAGAAGTATGGGCTTGCGAAGCTGCACGAGCAGCAGCAAATTCCGTTCACTGTGGAATTGATTGGTGGTATTCCAACGAGGAAATTCTTCTTGGGTATTCCTTATAGTTCTTATCAGCCACTTACTACGTTCAGTCAGGCACAGGACATTCTTAATCAGCTTCAGACTGATGGTATCCACAATATTAAAGTTCGCTATACCGGATGGTTCAATGGCGGGCTTAATCAGAAGATCCCATCCTCTGTATCTGTGGATAGCAAGCTAGGTGGTAAAAAAGGATTCGCGGAACTACAGGATTTTGCGGGCCGTAACGGAATTACGCTGTATCCGGATGTATCATTCATGAGAGTGCTTCAGGATAAAGGGGATTTCAAACCGAAAAGAGATGCGTCACGCACGATGAATGGCGTAGTAGCAACCGTCCAACCCTACGATTTGGCTAGTTATTACAAGCTTACGTATTTGGAGCCGACCTATCCACTCTCTCCTGCAAGGCTTCCTGTAGTAGTAGATAAATTTATGACCCAGTACAACAAGCTTGGGCAGAAGGGCTTGTCTCTACATGATATGGGAGATGAATTAAATTCCGACTTTAATACAAAGAATGTCCTTACCCGGGAAGAGAGTAAGAAGGCGGTGGAAGAGCAGCTAGCAAAGCTGCACACGTATCCGAATCTGATGGTATCTGGTGGTAATGCTTACACTCTGCCTTATGTAGATAGTGTCGTTAATGCACCGCTTGAGAACAGCGGCTATAACCTTACGGATCAGAGTGTGCCTTTTTATGAGATGGCGCTGCATGGATATATCGATTATGTGGGGGAAGCACTCAATCTCTCGGATGAGCAGGATACTCGTTATCATGTTCTAAAATCACTGGAGACGGGCTCCGGGCTGTACTTTACTTGGTTCTACGAGAAACCATCTCTGGTTAAGGAAACCGGGTTCGACTATCTGTATTCTGCGAGCTATCAGAATTGGATGGATGAGGCGAAGTCGACCTATGCCGAAGTGAACAATGTGCTTAGTAAAGTACGGACTCAGATTATAAAGGATCATCAAATGCTAGAAACAGGTGTCTATCAGACCACCTATGAGGATGGAACATCAATAGTAGTCAACTATAATGATTATCCATTCAATGTAGGGGGCGCTGCTGTTGAAGCGATGGGATACCTTATGGGAGGCGAGCGCAATTGAAGCAACCTAGAATCGGGCTAACGCTGCACCAGCGGCAAAAGTATAAAGGAGTATGGTTTATTCTCCCATGGTTTGCCGGATTCCTGTTATTGTTCCTTGTGCCGCTTATTAATTCGCTGCGCTATAGCTTCAGTACACTGAAGGTGAACGATAATGGATTTTCTATGCAATCTGTAGGTTGGGCTAATTTTAAGAATGCTTTGTTTCAAGATGAGCATTATGTACGAACGTTGACTGAATCCATGGCGAACATGGCCATCAATGTACCGCTCATTGTTATTTTCAGTTTGTTCGCAGCGGTCCTGCTGAATCAGCAGTTTAAAGGAAGAGGACTGGTTCGGGCCATATTCTTCTTGCCGGTCATTCTGGCCTCTGGCGTTATTGCGGCTGTCGAAAGCGGGGATTACACCCAGGGGATCATCAAAAGTGCAACTCAGTCTTCAAGCGGTGAGTTTGCGATGTTCCGTAATCTAGAGCTAGCGAAGCTGCTGCTAAACTCGGGAGTTAATTACCAAATAGTTCAATACCTGGTCGAGGCGGTCAACCGGATTTATCAGATCATTACCGCCTCTGGCGTACAGATTCTAATCTTTGTAGCAGGCTTGCAATCCATTTCCGGATCGCTTTATGAAGCCTCCAAAATTGAAGGTGCAACAGGATACGAATCATTCTGGAAAATTACGTTTCCGATGATCAGCCCGTTGATTTTGACGAATGTGATCTATTCGATCATTGATAACCTGCTTACAAGCCCAACGACCCAGCAAATTCGGGATACGGCCTTCAAGTCGTACCAGTTTGGACTTAGTGCAGCAATGGCTTGGATCTATTTCGTCGTGATCTCGATCTTCTTATGGCTAGTTACGATGCTCATTTCCAGAAAAGTATTCTACTACGACTAAGTTAGGAGGGAGCCTGCTATGAAAGCTGAAAGTATTAGAGAAAAGGCGGCGCATGTGCTACCTTCTTCCTTGGAGCGCATGTCTCATAAGAGTTTTTGGATGAATCATGTGAAAAATTGGCTTTGGGTTATTGTTCGAAGTGTTCTTCTTGCCGGTATTTCCTTTATTATCTTGTATCCCATTCTGATTAAGGTCATGATTGCGATCAAAGATCCTGTTGATCTGTATGATGCCAGTGTCGTCTGGATTCCTAAGCACTTCACGTTAAGGAACTTTCTGTTAGTTAGCGAATCGCTGAATTATCCGAAGGTTCTGCTCAATACATCGCTATTGTCTATTCTGGTCATGGTGTGCCAGACCTTGTCTTGTGTACTCGCCGGTTATGGGTTCTCAAGAATGAAGTTCCGGGGTAGCGGTTTGTTGTTCGGCTGCGTGATCTTTACGATTCTAGTGCCGCCACAAACGATTATGATTCCAACCTATTTGACTTATAAAAACTTTGATATTCTAGGCATCATTACCTTCTTTACGGGTAAACCCCTGAATCTCATCGATACGTACTGGCCGTTCTTTATTTCCTCTATTCTAGGAATGGGTCTGAAGACAGGACTATTTGTATACATTTTCCGGCAATTCTTTAGAGGGATTCCTAAGGATTTAGAGGAAGCGGCTTGGGTGGACGGATCAGGCACCTTCGGTACCTTTATGCGGATTATTTTGCCGAATGCCATTCCGGCCCTGGTGACCGTCATGCTATTCTCCTTCGTATGGCAATGGAACGATTCCTTCTTCACCGGGATGGTCCTGAATGAGACGGGTGTGATGTCTTCCATGGTATCTGGCGCGTGGGGACAGATCATGTTCTACCTGAGATACACAGAAACCTCTCTCGGTATGGACCCGCTGTATGCATCCATGATTCGTAATACTGCGGTGTTGATGGCGATTCTGCCGCTAATTATTATGTACTTGTTCGTACAACGTCACTTTGTAGAAAGTATGGAACGCAGTGGTCTGGTGGGTTAATCGCTAAATAGATTGAACTAAAAAACTAACATAAGGATGCGGAATGGAGGGGGATTTTGGAACTGTAGGAGCGATAGCGTCCGCCTAAAAGCTTTCCATAGGAAAGCTAGCATCGGAAGCGTAAGCTGTCTCCGGATTTTATCCGCGAATAGCGGTACAATCTCAAGAAATCTGGAGACAACAGCGGCCGGAAGTCCAAAATTCTCCGCAATGACAGCCTCAGTCGATGTGAAAAACTTAAGTTCAATCTATATAGTTCCAATATGAATAGGGTGCAAGAAGGTTGATGGCTTCTTGCGCCCTTGTTCTACGAAAACAGGAGGAAGGGTGATGGAGGCTGATAAAGAACAGGAAGCGAATACTTGCCGCTCTGCTTCTTATCATTGGAGGCGTTGTTGTTTTTGTATGGCTTAGCAGTCTCCGGGGGGAGGGGAAAACTATAGACTCGCAAGTGAAAGATACGGTAGTACAGGGACCGGAAGCTGCTGAAGAATCGCCAGCGGCGATTGCAACCGAGCCACCAGCACCGACCCTATATGAATTTCAAGCTAATGATTCGCGGAACACTTTGAAAGGACCGCATACAGAAATTGCTGATTGCGCACCGTGTTCTGATGGTAAACAGGTAGGAGGTCTTTTCGAAGGTAGCTCAATTCAATTCAATGATGTAGAAGTACCAGAGCCGGGGAAATACATTGTAACTGCTTACTATGTATCCGGTGATCCACGCACTTTTTATGTTAAGGTGAATGACAAAGATCCAGAGAAGATCGACTTTCCAGAAGTTGCGAAAGACGACTGGGATTCATTAGGCAGCTTTGATTTTGAGATTGAGCTAAGCGGTGGCAGCAATGTCCTGCTGTTCTCTGACGGGGATTGGTACTCTCCGAATTTGGATCGGATTGTGATCAAGAAGGCACCTGAAAGCGTTAATATTGGACAGAATCCAGTGTTCCAGTGGGGCGATTCTGCGAATATTGGTGAGCTGGCGACGACTTTGAAGGTTGGAAATATTACAGTAGCGCAGCATAGCTCTGGATTTACAGTGGACAGTGGTATGTACCAAGTGCTTTATAATACGACAACTGGTTTATCGTCATACGCCTGGGATGGCAAGGTGATTGCCAAGGGGGTATACAGCAGTTTCAAGCTGAATGAGGATCTGTTCTACAGTAATGAGTATGATTCGCACACGTTGCTATCTGATCAGGTAGAACAGATTCAGGATGGACACGGGAAAGGGATCAAGCTCATTGTCCGTAATGAGAAGCCAGGGCAACCGACACTTGATCAAATCTATTATGTGTACGAGAAAAGTAACTACTTTATCAAAGCTGAAGAAGTGACCAGCAGCAGCGAGTTAAGTACGAATGAGATGGCTCCAGTGGTGCTGGAGACTGCTGGCGGGGTCGATCTTGGACAGTATGGGGATAACCGGGTGCTCCTCGTGCCATTTGATAATGATGCTTGGGCGCGTTATGATTCCAAGTCGATGAATACACACTTGAACACGAATAGTAATATTAGTTCTGAAGTGACGGCGATTTTTGATAATGTCAGCCGTAAGGGTCTGATCGTCGGATCGGTGACTCATGACACATGGAAGACAGGCATTCACTGGAGCGGTGCAGATAATCGTCTGGATCAGCTTAAGGTATTCGGCGGTTTTACTTCCAAAAAAGTCACCTATGACAGCTTGCCGCATGGTGCGATTACAGGGCGACTACTGAAGTCGCCGCAAATTTTCGTCGGTTTCTACAGCGATTACCGTGACGGGATGGAAGCTTATGGTCGCGCGAATGCAGTAGTGGCGCCTCCGCTCTCCTTCGGACCGGATATTCCGCAGGGGGTTCCCGTTGGCTGGAATAGCTGGGGAGCATATGCCGAACATCTTTCGTACGATAATCTGATGGCAGCCTCTAACTTTTTCCATGATCATCTACAAAATAAATCCTTCAACAATGATGGTACGGTGTACATGAATATGGATTCCTTCTGGGATAATCTGTCGGATGAGCAGCTTGATGACGCTGTGGTGAAAATCCGCAAGAACGGACAGATTCCTGGAACCTACCATACACCATTTGTATATTGGGGTAAGAATATGATTGCTGAAGTGGAAGGGACAGAGGGGAAGTACACTTATGGTGATATCGTACTCAAGGATAGTGAAGGGAAGCTCGTACCGTATGGTAACGGAATTGCCCTTGATCCTACGCATCCTGGTACGAAGATGAAGATTGATTATGATATTGCCCGTTTTAAAGCACGTGGTTATCAGTTCATTAAGCTCGACTTTCTCACCCATGCTTCGATGGAAGGTGATTTCTATGATAAAAATATCACGACAGGGATACAGGCATACAACGAGGGAATGTCCTACTTACTGAATCAGCTTGGGGACACGATGTTCGTCAGTGCTTCTATTGCGCCGATCTTCCCGAGCCAATATGCCCACAGCCGTAGAATCTCCTGTGATATTGACGGTTCGATTTCCTCTACAGAATATCAACTGAACAGTCAGACGTATGGCTGGTGGCAGAACGGAACGATCTATCATTATACCGATCCCGACTACATGACGCTGACTAAGGGCGAGACCTTCGAGGGGGCACAGACCCGGGTCAATGCGTCGGTCATTTCGGGAACGGTCTATCTGAATTCGGATGATGTGCAGAGCGTAGAAGCGCAGAAGCTGATGAAGAAACTGCTGACCAATCCACGGGTAAATGAATTGGCGATTAAAGGCAAGGCTTTCCGCAGTGTGGAGGCCAATACGGGAACCGCCGCTTCAGAGACGTTTGTCTTGGAAGACCAGGGGGCTTACTATTTGGCTGTGTTCAACTATAGCAAGGATTCCGCAGAGAAGAACATCGATCTTGGTCGTGCAGGGATTCCGGCGAATGTCAGCATCCTTGATCTGTGGACTAATAAGCCGGTTCAATCTCAAAATGGTAAGCTTACGCTCACACTTAGTGGAAGACAATCCGTGCTGTACAAACTGGCTTCAAATTAAAGGCTGACTACAAGTATTGAGATTCAAGAGTTGATTGGACATTGTCCAGTCCGCTCTTTTTTTGTGCTCCTAGTATGAGCCGGACTAAACTTCTCCATCATTTATTGTTTAATTAAAAAATCAAGCGCACGATTTCTAATCAAATTTATTATCTCGGGTTATTTCTTTCTCTTTTGTACAAGTAGATGTATAAATGAAGTTTTTCCATGAAGGAGTCATATCTATGTTAAATAACATACCACATTGAAAAGATTTTATATATAAAATATGTATATAAAGACTATTTTTATATGTTTATTCAATAAAAATAAATTATATGTGTCATGTATATTGACGCAATTTTTGGTTCGTGCTAAATTGTATTCAAAGTTAATCAACTCATCAAATAATTTAATTAAAAAATTAAAAAAGAGTTGGGGGAGAGAAAGATGTCGGTCATATTGGTGGAGAGCTTGTCCAAGAGATTTTCGCGCAAAGGTCAGTGGACCGAAGCCTTACGTAACATCAACTTGGAGCTGGACAGCGGCACATTCGTCAGTCTGATTGGGCCGAGCGGATGCGGCAAATCAACGCTGCTGCGTATCATAGGCGGACTGGAGACCGCTGATGTTGGTAAAGTGAGCATCGGTGGAATGACCCCGCTAGAGGCACAGGCGTCGAAAGTGTTCGGATTTGTCCCTCAGGCGCCGGCTTTGTTTCCTTGGCGCACGATTATTGAGAATATGCAGCTGCCGCAGGAAGTGAACCGCAAAGGAGGCGCAGCCTATGAGAGCAACCGCGAAGATGAGACGGAATTGCTGCGGGCTGTTGGTCTCGGCGACTTCACCAACGCATATCCGAAGGAGCTATCGGGCGGCATGCAGCAACGTGTAGGTATTGCGAGGGCGTTCGCGAGTGGTGCGCCGATCCTGCTCATGGATGAACCCTTCTCCGCCCTTGATGAAATCACAAGAGAGAAGATCAGTCACCAGTTGATGAGTATCTGGGAGAAGCATCAGAAAACTGTTGTGTTTGTTACTCATAACATCCGTGAAGCTGTATTTCTATCAGATAAAGTTGTTGTCATGTCGAGCCGTCCTGGGCGAATAACCGAGATTGTCGACATTAATCTGCCGCATCCTCGAACGAAGATGGAAGAGAATGATCCGATTTTTCATGATTATGTACATCAGATCCGGGCTTTGTTGCAGGAAAGGTGGGATTGACTATGGTGGTCGTAGGCAAACAAAACACATCGAGACTAAACGCAAAAGGAGCAGGTGTAACGATGATGGAGATTAAATTGAATGCCAATAGGGAGTCTGGAATTACGTTTGATCCGTCGTCCGTACCTTCCAAAAAGTTTTTGAAGACCCGTCGGGCCTTGTCGTCATCGGCACCTCCGACGGTTGCTTTCATCGGCTTCTTCCTCGTCTGGGAGGCGCTGGTCCGCCTGATCGGTCTCAATGCGCTAACGCTCCCCGCACCAAGCTCCGTGCTTTCAGAACTGTTTGGACACTTATCCTTCTACTTGCCCCACGCTTGGACAACGCTGTACGAGGCGATTGGAGGATTTCTCCTTGGCTCTGTGCTGGCGCTAACGGGTGGGATTATTATGGCACACTCACGTTTGATTGAGCGCTCGCTGCTACCGCTCGCCGTCCTTGCCAATGTGACACCGATCTCGGCGATCGCTCCACTACTCATGATTTGGTTTGGTTTCGGGGCATTGCCCAAGGTGCTAATCGCGGCAATCGTTACCTTTTTCCCGATGCTGGTCAACTCGATTACTGGCTTCCGCTCTGTTGATGCTAATAACTATGAATATATGAAGTCACTTCATGCGAGCAGGATGGAGATTTTCTTGAAACTGCGTCTGCCGAACAGTCTGCCCTATCTGTTCTCCGCCGCTCGTACCTGCGTTAGTTTGAGCGTGATGGGGGCGGTTGTCGGCGAATGGAGCGGTTCGACGGAAGGGCTGGGCAACCTTGTAATGCTATCAAGTAATAACATGCAGATGAATCAAGTGTTCGCTTCGATTCTACTACTTGCACTGATGGGGATTATACTGACGAATCTTGTCCGTTTGGTCGAACGCAGGGTGCTTTCATGGCATAGCTCCGAACAGTCCAAAGGGTAACCTAACTTACAGCATCACCGAGTAAGCGATAACAATAGATATGGAGGTCTGGAATATGGCAAAGAATAAGGTCTTTTCAACGGTGAGTTCGGCAGGTGCACTGCTAACGCTGTTCGCGATGGTATTGGCGGGCTGTGGAAGCAATTCTGGCAATTCCAGCAGCTCCTCTTCTTCGGCAGCAGCATCACCTACCGCAATCGCGTCGGCACCTGCTTCGGCGGGATCGGATTGGGCAGCACGCAAGGCGTCCAACGAGAAGGCGGGGAAAATCAGGTATATGACGGGATTTTACTTCGGGGCGTCGCCGCCTGATCTGGAAGTCGCTGTTGCGGATGAGCTCGGATACTTTAAGGATTTGGGCCTCGACGTTGAGATTCAGGGTGGTCTTGATTCCGAAGGGATGAAGTTCCTTGCAGCGGATAAAATACAGATCGCCAGCGCAGGCGCACCTAGTCTTGTCATTCAGTCTGTCGCTAGTGGTGCTGGTATTAAGGGGATTGCCACCTTTGGCGCCAAAGGCAACAGTGCGCTGATGGTCATGGCTGACTCAGGCATCACGAAACCACAGGATCTGGTAGGTAAAACGATAGGGTACCACGGGGCGTTGCCGCCAAATTATACAGCCATGTTCAAAAATGAAGGGATTGATCCGACTTCGGTTAAAGGCGTCTCGGTCGGTTACGACCCGAGCGTTCTGAGTTCCGGAAAGGTCGACGCGCTCACTGTCTACAAGTCTAACGAACCCCATATTATGGAGAGCAAGGGGCTGAAGGTAAATCTGATTGATCCTGGCGACTACGGCGCTAAGACATCGTTTGGCGTCATCGCAGCTAATGACGAGTTCGCCAAGGAGCATCCGGATACAGTTACGGATTTTCTCCGTGCCGTTGCCAAAGCTCATGATTGGGCGCTAGCTAATAGTGAAAAAGCACTCGATATGTTGAAGAAGCGTTCACAATCAGGGTACGATCTGGCCTCCGAGACTAATCGCTGGACTGTTGAAAGCAAAATTGTTAAGGATGCACAAGACCCGAAACACGGAGTGGGATGGCAAACGGACACACAGTGGCAGAATGAGATCGACATGCTGAAGAACGCAGGCGTGCTGACGAAGACGCTAGCGGTTACAGATGTTATGGACAACCAGTATCTCAATTCCATCTACGACGGAGCTAATCTAATCTGGCCAAACAAATAATAGACACTAGCTGCAGGAGGATACGAATATGACAAAAGCTATTGATTATAACAATGTGGACTTCGGCGTCTTTTTACCTATCACGAATGGAGGTTGGATCATATCGGATTCTGAGCCACGCCCAGACGGCAGCTATTCACTCAATCGCGCAGCCGCTGTGATCGCAGAGGATACCGGATTTGATTTCATTATGTCGATGGCGAAGTGGAGGGGATATGGCGGTACGACAAATCACTGGGGCACTTCACTTGAGTCAATGACGATGATGGCGGGTCTGGCTGAGGCAACCTCTCGGGTCAAAGTGTTCGCTACGGTGCACACGCTGCTCTATCATCCGGCTGCCGCTGCCAAGATGTTTGCGACGCTCGATCAAATCAGCGGCGGACGGGTCGGCATGAATGTTGTGTCTGGCTCTTACGCGGGAGAATTCAGACAGATGGGGACATGGCCGGAGCATCTGGATCATGATGCCCGCTATGACTTGGCCCGTGAATGGATGCAGGTCGTGAAGAAGCTGTGGAAAGAGGAGCGCGTCAATCATAAGGGCGAGTACTTTGAACTGATCGACTGCGAGTCTAATCCGAAGCCGTTGCAGCAGTCGCCCCGTCCACCGATCATCTGTGCGGGTCAATCTGAGAAAGGTATGGGCTTCACTATTGAGGAAGGCGATGCCTGCTTCATCGGCGGCCGTGACCTTGACGATTTGGCAGCCTTGTCCAAACGTGCCAAGGAGATGGCTGCGGAGCGCGGGAAGACGATCAAGACGTACTCGATGTTCGGTGTGCTCCCGGCGAATACGCAAGAGGAAGCGGAGGCCAAACTGAAGCACTTTCAAGATGGTGCTGATATTGAGGCGATAAAAGGGCTGCTGCGCAGCTACGGAATGGATCCGGATGGCCGCGAGAATGCAATGCAAGCACGTGCCAAGAACGTGTTCATGAATGAAATGCTCGTGGGTAATGCAGAGACACTCGCTGCGCAAGTTCGTAACATTATTGAACATACGGGTATCGACGGCATGATGCTGACGTTCTCGGACTATACCGAAGATCTCCGCTATTTCGGGGAGCAGGTACTGCCGCTGTTGCGCAAGGGGGAACAATGAAGGCGGCTCTGCTGATTATCGATGTGCAGCGTGACTTCTGCGCACCGGACGGTGCGGTAACGGCATTTGGTGCGGATCTGTCCACAATCGATGGGACGGTGGACAGGATTGATCGTTTGATCGGTGCAGCCCGTCGCGCTGGAGTAGATATTATCTTCATCCGGCTTGAAACAGAGCCGGAGCTGGACTCGCCCGCAATGCTGAGATGGTACGAGCGGCAGGGCATCGATCCGTTGGTGGCGGCGGCTGTATGTCGCAAAGGGGAACCGGGGGCGGATTATTATCGCCTCTTCCCTGAACCGGGCGATACAGTTGTCTCGAAGACGCGGTATAGCGGCTTTGTTGGAACGAATCTGGATGAGGTGCTACAAAAGAAGGAGATCGGTATCGTGTACGCGACAGGTGTCACGACCGAATGTTGTGTGGAATCGACTGTGCGCGATGCATTCATGCGAGATTACGAGGCGTTTGTCGTAAGTGATGCGTGTGCAGCATACGAGGAAGAGCTTCATCTCTATTCGCTGCGTGTGATGGCATTGAACTTCGCCACGCTAATTGACACGGAGGCGCTGCTGGCAGAGTGGGCAGATATCGAGGAGGTATAAATATGGCGGAACAACGGAATCTCATGAGTGGGGAAGACGGAACCGGAGCAAATGCAGGGAAAATCGACGAGATAGCAGCGCTCATCCGGCGCCATATCGACATTGATGAACTGACTTCACTTATCCTGGAGCTATGTAACATCCGCAGTCTGGCTGGTTATGAGAAAGAAGCCGGTGACTATGTATTCGCCTGGATGGAGCGGGAGGGCTTCGCTCCGAGTCGTGTTGGTATGGTCGAGGATCGATTCAGTGTCGTCGGCAGACTCGGTGGAGAAACGCCGGAGGCTGGCAGGAATTTACTGTTCACAAGCCATCTGGATACGGAAGCGCCGCAGTATAATTGGCGCGATCAGTGGAAATACCGCGCAGGTGGTACAATCGATGATCCGGGTTGGACGACGGCTTCACTAGTCGAGGGGCGCTTCTCCGGGCATCCGGTGGAGAACGATCGGGGGCCGATGGCATGTTTTCTTATAGCAGCCAAAGCATTGAAATTAGCAGGTCTACCCCTGGCGGGGCATCTGTATCTGACCGCTTGTCCGGCGGAAATCGGCCCCGAGCATGTTGAGGAGTTCAAGGGTACACAGTATCTCGGCAAGGAGATCGGTGCGCACTATATGATGACACATGGTGGTGTTGCACCGGACTACGCGATTGCAGCTGAGGGTACTGACTTCGGCATCTCTTGGGTAAGCTGCGGCCATGCGTTCTTCCGCATCGATGTCTATGGTGAGGATGTGTTCACGCCACTGCTACAGCATCCGAATGAATTGAAGGATCATCCGAGTGCACTTGTACGTGTTGCGCCGCTTATCGGGGATGTGCAGCTATGGGCTGCAGACTATGAAATCCGGCAAACGTACCGCTCGCCGGGCGGTACGGCAGTTCCGAAGGTGCAGATCTCGGCCATTCGTGGCGGTGATCCTCACATCTTTGGCGGAGGAAGTGAAGTCTGTTCAATCTACATTGAAGTAAATCTAACTCCTGCTCAGACCGTTGCTGATGTGCAGCGCGAACTGGAGGCGTTACTGAAGCGCGGCAGTTATGACGGCGCTGTACGGCCGATAGTCTATCGCCAAGGTTTTGAAGCAGACGCAGCGCGGATCGATCCTCTGCGCAGTGCGCTGGCCGCAGCGGGTGAAGCAGGCGGACGCGGTGCGGCGCCGATCGCGCACCCGGTCTATTCCAGCATGTGGCGGGATCATAACGTGTTTAACATGTACAACATCCCGTCGGCGACTTATGGTCCGACCCGTTTCCAACCGAGTCTGCAGGATATGGTTGATGCTGCCGTCGTCTATGCCGTAACCGCCTGGCAGGTATGCAACAGCCGAAGATAGCCGGAATGTCAGTGAACAATTGTAATTTGGCTTCGATTGATTGGGAGGGATAGAGTATGGAAGGTACTACATGGAGAAGCATGATGGGGAAGTTCGCCACGGGAGTTACAGTAATTACAACGCTCGATGAAGAGGGGCAGCCGATAGGTATGACTGCCAATGCATTCACATCTCTGTCGCTCGAACCGTCTCTGCTCATTATCTGCCTAGATAAGGGAAGCAGCACACTAGTTAGTCTGCTTGCAACGCGGAAGTTCACGGTCAACTTCCTGGCCGATACGCAGGAGGACCTATCTCGGTGCTTCGCACGAAAGAGCGAGACTGACAAATTCGCAGAGATTGACTATCGTGAGGGCAAACTGGGTCTGCCCATACTTGGCGGCTGCCTAGCTTCAGTCGAGTGCAGTTTGGCGGATACGCTGGACGGAGGCGACCATCTGATTCTGGTTGGACAAGGTGAGTTTCTATACGAGTCGGCAACGCAATTGAGCCCCTTATTATTTTACCAGGGTAAGTACAGAGCGCTGCAGGCGCTGGAGGTCTAGGGAGGATTCATATATGCACATCGCGGTCATTGTCGGTAATCCGAAACCGTTATCAAGGACCTATACAATCTCGCTTCGCCTTGCCGAAGCGATCGCTGAGTATGCCGAGCATACGTCACTTCATGTGACCTATGAATTGATCGATTTGGCGCCACATGGTGGCTCACTTCTATCATGGGGGGACCCTGCGGCAGCCGAACTAAATGAGCGTATTGCCCGTGCACAAGCAGTTGTATTCGCTAGCCCTACATATAAGGCTACCTATACAGGGCTCCTGAAGCTGTTTGCGGATCAGCTGCCGCCGGAGGCGTTGGCTGGCAAGTTAGCTATTCCTCTGCTCGTGGGAGCGGCTCCGCATCACAGTCTGGCTGTCGAGCTTCACCTGAGGCCGCTGCTCATCGAACTGGGGGCTTCCTGCCCGACAAAGGGTCTGTACGTGATGGACTCTCAGTTGGACGACTTCGGGACAATCGCGAAAGAATGGGTGTCACAGAACGATAAGTGGCTGCTGGACCGGGTTTGAAGATATACTTTAATAAATTGGAAAGGAGGAAAGGAAATGATTGGACCAGGTCCGGCAGAAACCAAAATAAATGTTCAGGAACGCATTTTAATAGCTGCAGAGGAGGTTTTTTCCGCTTGTGGCTTTGCGGGAACGCGTATTAGTGAGATCGCGGTCAAGGCTGAAGTTAATCAGGCGCTTATCCATTATTACTTCGAATCGAAGGAGAAGCTATATGAGGCAGTGCTCGTCAGTCTATTCCGACAGTGGGAGGAGCACGTTAATAAACTATCCTGGAGCGGGATGAACGCGCCGGAATTTCTGGCAACCTACATTCGTGCACAATTCCGTCTTAAGTGCCAGATTCCGAATCTGTACAGAATATTCCATTGGGAAGCGATGGAAGAGGGTGATCTGTTCACTAAATATGCCTCCTCTACCTGGTATGAGGATTTCTTGAAGCACACAGAGATGATTCTCGATTGGCAACAGGAAGGTGCGTTAGACGCGGGTATGAATAGGAAGGCGTTGCTATTCCTGCTGTGGGGCATGATGAACCAATTTTACTTCCGTTCGGAAGATAACTTGCGAGAAATCGTAGGGGGAGACGGCGATCTGGAGTCACTGCAGGACCAGGTAGCCGATCAGATGATCCGGCTGACGCTGCACGGTGTCGTGCCTGCCCTATACGGCGGAGGGAATAAGGAGGCAGGCCCCAAGTGGCGCGAGAGTGATCTCATTTACAGTGTTGGTTCTGCCTCAGTTGAGGAGGGCAGTGAGTGCGCAGATATGTGCCTCTGGTTACAGGATTCACTTCGTCAGCCGTTGCTGGCGTGGGAGGAGGAACGTAATAAGAACGGAGGACGGGTGGAGAAGCTGATGTTTGTATTCGCTTCCACTCAATATGGCGAAATGCCGCCGCATATCGTCTCGTGGTTGGAGGATTTGGGGAAGAACCCCAATGTGGAAGAGGTAACCGTCGGTATCTGGATAGAGCGCGGGAGTGCAGGATCCGAGGCACTGCAGCGCCTATTAGAGGATGCCGTCAATAGAATCGGCGCCTATGCTGTAGCTCGTACAGCGGATATAAGCCCGCTGAATTATGCCAAGCGATGCCTCAAATGGGCTGGCCTGCGGGGGTAGAGACCACTTATTAGCGAAACGGAGTGAACGACGATGCAGATGAAGGCTGCCCTGCCCGGCAAATCAAGACTCAACTGGACGATGGCCGGCTTATTCGTCAGCATCTTTTTGACGCAACTTGATCAGACGATCGTCTCGACAGCTCTTCCCACGATTGTGAAGGAGCTGCATGGATTGCCACTGATGTCCTGGGTGTTTACGATTTATATGCTGACTTCTACAATGATGATGCCGATCGCAGGCAAGCTGTCGGATTTGTATGGCCGCAAACGGTTTTATATGTTAGGTCTTGTTGTCTTCATACTCGGATCAGCGCTGTGCGGAATTGCTCAGAGTATGCCGCAGCTGATCTTTTATCGGGCGGTTCAGGGCTTGGGTGCAGGCTTCCTCATCCCTGTCACCTACACGCTGGTGTTCACGAACATGCCAAAGGAACGTGCAGGTATTTATCAGACGCTATATATGGGCGTATTCGCGGTGTCCTCCGTAAGTGGACCGGCGCTCGGCGCCTGGATCACGGAGCACTTGGACTGGCGTTACAATTTCTATATGAACATACCGCTCGGCATACTGGTTTTCGTGGCTATGGTCCGGCTGTTGCCGGTAACGCCCAAGTCGGATGTCAAGCCGAGCGTTGATAAGAGTGGAGCCTTACTGCTCGCCGTATCCACATTCTCCATCTTGCTGGGGCTCAAGCTCGGCGGCGAAGGCGAGGGCTGGCTGTCCTGGCAGGTGGCCGGTTTGCTCGGCTTGGGGTTAAGCTGCTTGGTGGCATTCCTGCGGGTTGAGGTCGTCTCGCCGGAGCCGATCTTACCCCTAGCCATGTTCCGTAACCGGGCCATTAGCGGGACGCTGGCAGCGACCTTCCTGCAGGGCGCGATAATGTACGGATCGCTCATATACATTCCGCTTTTCGTCCAAGGTAGCCTGGGCGGTGATGCCTCGGACACCGGAGGCGTCTTAACGCCGTTCATGTTTTCCGTTATGGTGGGGGCCGCAGTCAGCGGTTCGCTTATCAAATGGTGGAGCTGGCGCGTCTGCATCTTCGTTGCTATGCTGATCAGTGCCGGGGGGCTGCTTGGGATGACTGCGGCCAGCCTGAATATCGGCCCATGGCATATCCGCTTCCTGATGATTCTGATCGGTGTTGGCGTTGGCATCATGATGACGGTCGGACAGATGGCTGTCACCTTCAGTGCCGATGAGCGGATTAAAGGGGTCGCGACTTCATCTGTAGGCTTCTTCCGCTCGGTCGGAGGTGTGTTTGGGACGGCTGTCATGGCGGCTGTTATCAACATGCGGCTTGTCCGCGAGCTTCCCGCCGGAGCAGCGGGTGAAGGAAGCGCCGATCAGCAGATTCAGCGGTTGCTTGAGGGGAGCAGTATGAATGGGCAAAGTGCCGCCGCTACGAAGGAAGCACTGGCCGCAGCCGTGCATGCAGGCTTCTGGTTTCTGGCAGCCGCAGCTGCGCTCGGTCTTGTGGCAGCATGGTGGACGGGCCGCAGCCGTTTCACGGACACGACCGCCGAGGAGTCACGAGTAGACATAGTATCGGTGGGCTAATCTCGTTGGTGAGTCCTGGTGGTTGTTCATGTGGATGTGACATATCAGAAAATTATTTGATTAAAAATAGGACGATGTTCTCGGCAAAAGTACGATATGCCTTGGACAGCGTCCGTTTTCAGTGCAATTATTAGATTTGTGAATAAGCAGAATTTATTGACAATATTTCTTCTCTATGACTAAATTAATAATGATAATCAATATCATAATAGAGAAGGGGCGTAAATTTGAAAGTGAATAGAAAACGTATTATTCCGTTGCTTATTTTATTAGTAGTCATGATTAGCGGGTGTGGAGCTCAAAAGGCTATGAATGATTCCTCTTCCCCAAGCCCAAGTGAAGCGGCAGCTTCCAATCAGGCGGGAAATAATGATACAATCGTCTATCAATCGGAGCGTGGACCGGTAGAAGTACCTGCTCATCCCAAGCGCATTGTCGCGCTAACTAGTGCATCTAACGTACTGTCGCTCGGCATACCACTTGTTGGCGTTGATGAATGGACTTATGGTAATTCTCTATTCGCAGACAAGCTGCAAGGGGTAAACGTGGTGTCCGATGAGAATGTTGAGAGTATTCTGGATCTTGAACCGGACCTGATTCTCGCAGCGGCACACAACAAAAATATTGATAAGTTCGAGAAGATTGCTCCGACTGTAGTCTATACGTGGGGCAAAAACGATTATTTGAAGCAGCACCTGGAAGTCGGGAAGCTCTTGAATAAGGAGAAGGAAGCGCAGGCCTGGATCGATGATTTCACAGAGCGTTCGCAAGAACTGAGCCGCAAAATCAAAGCCAAAATCGGGGAGAATGGAACCGTGTCCGTGCTGGAAGGCGACAACAAGAGCTTCTACGTCTTTGGTAATAACTTCGCGCGGGGAACGGAATTGCTCTATCAAATGATGCAGCTGAATATGCCGGACAAAGTGAAGAAGGATGCGCTCGGCCCAGGTTTATTTGCCGTATCTAATGAAGTGCTGGGTGATTATGCCGGAGACTATATCGTCCTGAGCAAAAATGCCAAGGTCGATAATTCCTTCATGGAATCGCCAATCTGGAAGAACCTCCCGGCTGTTGCCAATCATCATGTGATTGAGATTGACACGGAATCCTCCTCATATAGTGATCCCATCACACTTGAGAATTTATTCAGCATTTTTGAAAAAGGATTTTTGCAGTAACCGTTCAACTATTACTAGTAAGTATGAAGTTTCAAAAGCTGATTGGACGCCGTCCGATCAGCTTTTTTATTTGTTCACAGCAAGTGGTGCAGTTGTATGGGAGCAAAAAGTTCAGGGAAAGCTTGGGGAATGGACTGACTATTGGGCAATACTGGAACCGATTTTTTCAGGTTTGAAAAATGTCGCAATTCATCATAAAAATAAGATATAAATCCATTCATATCAAGCCCTTTGTCGTAGCTTTTATGCTTTGTGTTTGAGAAAATATAACCCAAGGAGATTAGAAAAAGATGCTTACAGACATCGATGCAATCGCTTGCAATCATCCTAGAATGCATACGATTTTAAAAGATTGTCCCTTTGAAGTTTTACGTGAAATGGAGATTCAGACGTTCAAGAAGAACAAGTTTTATTTACCACAAGGGGAGATGCATGCCTTCGTCTACATTGTTGTAAGCGGGAACGTTAAAGTCTATGTCATGAATGAAAGCGCTAAACAGGTAACGCTTGATATCTATTCTTGCGGTAATTTTATTGGTGAACAAGAAGCCATGATCCAGAAACCATTTAGCGCATCAATAGTGAGTATTAGCGAAGTGACTTTAATAAAGATACCTGATAAGGCATTTTTATATTGGCTCTCAAAGGATGCTAATTTCAATCAGATTGTTATTGCTTCTCTATGCGAACAAATGTATAAGCTTACCAATCGGACGATAAAATACAGCTTAGACAGTGTGCGATCACAAATCATTTCATCACTTCTTGAAGAGAGCAATGGGCAGAAATCAGCGATGATCCAGAAGAAGGTCATTTTAGATTCGGTCTCCTCTACCAATAGAAGCGTCTATCGTGTCTTAAATCAGCTTGAAGTGGAAGGGAGTATTGTCATAAGCGGTGATGAGATAGAGATTGTAGATCGTGAGAAATTATGGATTGACCCTGAAAGGAAGAGATAAGAATATGACAGACACACAAGCACACATTCAACTGGACAGCTCGATTAACGTACAAAAAGCCATTTTGGTTGGCGATCCGGCCAGAGTAGATAAAGTTGGCGCACTGATGGATAACGTACAACCCCTGGCATACAATAGAGAATTTAAATCGATCAAAGGCAGTTATCAAGGCGAAGAGATATTAGTTATTTCTACAGGGATCGGGGCCCCATCTGCAGGCATCGCGATGGAGGAGCTGCACAATATAGGGATTACCACGGTCATCAGAGTAGGAAGCTGCGGCGCGATGCAAAAGAACATTCCGCTAGGGTCATTAATTATTGCTACAGGAACTGTTCGAGATGATGGTCTATCCAGTAAATATGTTCCACCCATTTATCCGGCCATTCCAGATCCAGACTTGTTACAGCTAGCTAAAAAGCATTATCCTGAGGGCTATTTCGGTATCACCAGAGCACATGATGGTTTCTATATGGAGAGCAATGAGGCTACAGAACAAGAATGGTCTCAGTATGGTGTATTGGGCGGTGATATGGAGACCAGTATTATCTTTGTATTAGGCACATTGCGTAAAATGAAGGCCTTGTCGATTTTAAATAATGTTGTGTTATACCGTGCTGATCTGTCTGCTGGGGTCAATCATTTGGTCTCAGGGGAGAATACAGTGGCACAAGGCGAACAAGCATCGATTCAATTGGCATTAAGTATTCTAACTGAGCAGGGGGATTGAGCGACATGGAAAATACACAACAACAATCATGGTTGTATAACCAATTCTTTACCGGATGGAAGAAATTCGAGGTGACGTATGCGATTGTTCTGATCCTTTTACAGGTGGTCGCGTACGTAATTGCGCCTGATTCCATTATTGGGATGGTTAGTGGTGTGGCTGGTGTCATTTGTCTAGTATTTGGGATGAAGGGGAAAAAATTAACCTTTGCCTTCGGCTTGGTCCAATGTATAGCCATGACCATGATTGCTTGGCAAAGCCACGCTTATGGCGCATTCGTCATGAATATTTTCTATGTGATCTCCCAGCCAATCGGGTGGTTCTTATGGGGAAATGATGAAGCCGTAAATACAATTAGCGCAAAAACAAAACGGCTCATTTTCCTCGCTGCATTTGTTGCCTGGGCAGTAGGCTGGTTTGTACTAGCAAGAACAGGCGGTCAATTGCCGTATTTCGATAGTATTAATCTCGTGATTTCATTTATTGCACAGGTATTATATATCTGTAAATACAAAGAAAACTGGTCACTATGGATTATTGTCAATATTGCTAATTTGGCTTACTGGTCTGTCCTAACCTATCAAGTAGCGACTGGTCATACCGATGTTGGGACTGTAGGCGGATGTTTATCCCAAGTAGCGCTTCAAGCGGCATTGCTGTTCAACAGTATTTATGCCAATAGAGTCTGGAAATCGTACGAACAAAACCTGAAATGAGATAAAACATTTAATTCCGATAAGAATTATATAAAATGATTGACAAACGCTCATTCCCAGTAATATTATTAGTTAAAATTATTAATTAGTAATTTTCGTTTATTGTATTTTAATAATGTGGACCCACCGTACAGATGGAGGTCTTATGTTCCGAAAGGGACATGAGGCCTCCTTTTTTTGCAAATTTGGAGGGAGGATGATTACATGAGTGAGCAGAAAAGACAAAAACAAATGGTACTTGGAGCAATGATGTTTTTTCCGTCCGGAGGGCATATTTCCAGCTGGCGGCATCCTGAAGTAAATGCGCAAGGACTGCTTGATTTCAACTACTATAAACAAATCCTTCAGACCGCAGAACGTGGTAAATTCGACATGTTCTTCTACGCAGATGAGCTGTATGTGTGGGATCGCTTCGAAACGGGTATCAGTCATGCCAACAGCATTCGTCCAGAACCGTTCACCTTGCTCTCGGCGCTGGCAGTAGTTACGGAGCATATCGGGCTGGCTGCGACAGTCTCCACCACCTACAATGAGCCGTATCATATCGCCCGGAAGCTGGCGACGCTCGATCACCTTAGTAATGGGCGGGCGGCCTGGAATATTGTCACCTCCCAGGCGGATGAGGAGGCGCGCAATTTCAGCCGCGATAAGCATCTGGAGCATAGTAAACGCTACGAACGAGCTGTAGAATTCGTGGATGTGACGCAAGGGCTGTGGGACAGCTGGGAAGATGACGCCCTGCTTCTGGACAAAGAGAGCGGGTATTTCGCGGATAAGGATAAGCTGCATAATATCCAGCACAAGGGAGTCCATTTCCAAGTGCAGGGTCCACTCAATGTGACACGACCCCCGCAAGGTTATCCAGTGCTAGCCCAGGCAGGCGCTTCGGAGTCTGGCAAGGAGGTGGCCGCAGAGAAGGCGGAGGTCGTCTTTGCTCCAATTCACTCCTTCGATGCTGAGGGATTATTGGCTGGTCAGCAGCTCTATGAAGATATTAAAGGGCGAATGGCCAAGTATGGCAGAAGCCGTGATGAATTAAAAATCATACCAGGCATTATGCCGATTATCGGCCAGACGGAAGAGGAGGCGAAGGAGAAGCTTGCTGCGATTGAAAGTTTGCTGCCAGAGCAGCTTGGTCTGGATCTGCTCTCCCATTATCTCGGACAGGATATTTCGTCCTATCCGCTGGATGAGCCGTTGCCATTCCGGCCGGATCTCAGTCAATTTAATCAGAGCAAGAGTGCACTGGAGCGTATTCTTGAGATGATGGACAAGGAACAACTGACGCTTCGTCAGCTGTACCAGCGTTCGACCAACAGACGCGGACTGGCTGGGACACCGGAGCAGATCGCTGATTTCCTGGAGGAATGGTTCCTGAAAGGAGCGGCGGATGGTTTTAATGTTCAGTTCTCCCACCTGCCTGGCGGCTTGGATGATTTCGTGAATCTGGTTGTTCCCGAACTGCAGCGCAGAGGAGTGTTCCGCATCGAATATACAGGGGGGACGTTGCGTGACAATCTGGGACTAAAGCGTCCCGATAACCGTTTTGTTTCTGTCCGCGCAGATCATTTGGCTCATTCATAGCACTGCGTAGTAACAATGAAAGACTTGTATCCATAAACGGAAGATCAATGGAGAGGGGATAGGAGTATGAAGAACAATCAACTTTTTAAACAGTGGGGAAAGAGCAGGAGGGCTTTCCTAGCCATAACTGCAGCAATAGTGCTGACGATTGGAATTTCAGGTTGCTCCAAAGCAGGAGGCGCAGGTTCGGACACGATTCAGATCGCCACCAAAGGGTTTGCGGAGTCCGATATTTTGGCAAATGCCTTAAAGCTGCTTATTGAAGATAAGACTGACCTGAAGGCAATCGTCAAGAAGCTCGATAACAATCTGCTATGGACAGCCTTAAAGGGGAATGAAGTAGACACTTATGTGGAGTATACAGGAACGGCACTCATTAATATTTTGAAAGACAAACCTGAATATGATCCGCAAGTGGTCTATGAGAAGGTGAAGAAGGAGCTGAAGGAGAAAAATCAGATTACAGTGCTGGATCCATTAGGCTTCACTAACTCCTATGCATTCGGAGTGCGCAAGGAGATCGCAGAGAAGCTGGGTCTCAAGACAGGATCGGATATTGCCGCGAAATCCTCAGAGCTGGTCTTCGGAGCAAGTGAAGAGTTTATGAACCGTCCGGATCTCTGGCCGCCGGTTGTCGAGAACTACAAACCTCAATTTAAGGAGATCAAAACGATAGCAGGAGGCTTGGCATATCAGGCCATTGACCAGGGAGTGATCGATGTAGCGATGGTGCAAACCACCTCCGCGCAGGTTCTGGTGAGGCCGATTACGGTGCTAGATGATGATAAGCATGTGTACGTGCCGTATTTTGCCATCCCGGTTGTCCGCGATGAAGTGTTGAAGAAGCATCCAGAGCTGGAGCAGGTTCTGAATTCACTGGCAGGAAAACTCACAGATAAAGAAATGCAACGCCTCAATGGTGAGGTGGAAAATAAGCAACGGGCTCCGATTGAGGTAGCGAAGGAATGGCTGATTGCTATTGGTTTGTTAAAAGGGTAAAGGCATTGCGGTAATGGTATTATAAAATCTCTTTTGAACTCGTGGAATCAGTTCTAAATATGATATGTCTTGAAAAGCAGGGGGGCGATCCCCCTGCTTTTTGATTTTACTGCTATATAAGATAAACAAAAGAAATTAACGAAAAGCGAGGAGGAACGAAGGGGGAAGTTTGGAACTGTAGGAGCGTAGCGCTCGCCTAAAAGCTTTCCGTAGGAAAGCTCGCATCGAAAGCATAAGCTCGCCAGATTTCCTCTTTTCAACCGCTAGAAGCGGTTAAAAAGAGGAAATCTGGACACAACAGCGACCGGAAGTCCAAACATTCCATCGTAATGACGACCCAGCCTTACGTTTGGAGATTGAGTTTGTCTTATATACTCTCCTCGATTTGACTTAAAGTGAACTTTAACTTGTAGAATATGAATTGTGGCTCGGGACCAGAACGTAAGGAGAGCCTTTAAGTTATCCTGGTTGCTTTTCTAAAGTTTGTACAAACTGCGAAATGGGAGGCATGACAATGAACTTGTACGATAAGATTTATATTAATGGGCAATATGTTACACCATCAGGTACAGAAGAGATGGAGCTTATCAACCCTGCGAATCGGCAAATCACCGGCAAGGTCGTATTGGGGAATGTTGGGGATACTCGAAATGCCATTGCGGCAGCCAAAGCTGCATTCAAAACATTTTCGAAGACGAGTGTTGAGGAACGGGCCGAATTTCTGTTCAGGCTGCATAAGTCCCTACTAGAACGGTCCGACCGATTAACAGAAGCTACCGTTAAAGAGTATGGTGCTCCGATTTCCGTGGCCAGAATGTTGACTCATATTGCTGTACATGCATTTTTGCATACGAAGGAAAGTCTTGAATCCTATTCATTTATACGGACGGCTGGTTCGGCAAAAGTTCATATGAAACCCGTCGGTGTCGTTGGGGCCATCACGCCATGGAATGCAAATGCAACACATATGGCGAACAAGATAGCGCCAGTACTCGCAGCAGGCTGTACCATAGTTGTTAAGCCAAGTGAGTTCAGTGCGGCACAAACGGAAATATTTATTGAAGCCATCCATGCCGCCAACATCCCCCAAGGTGTTATCAATATCGTTAATGGCAAGGGAGAAGTAGTAGGAGAGGAATTAACCCGCAATCCAGATGTCACAGGCATAACATTTACAGGTTCTACTCAAATTGGGAAACGGATTGCGGAAGTTGCCGCTGCCAATCTTAAACGGGTCACACTTGAGCTTGGCGGCAAATCTCCAACTGTCATTTTAGAGGATGCTGACTTTACCAAAGCAATTCCTCTGGCAGTAAGCGCCGGATTCATCAACAGCGGCCAGGCATGTCTGGCGGGTACAAGAGTGCTTGTTCCAGAGCCGCGTTTGGAGGAGGTAAAGTCCCTGATGGCTGCTACCATTGACGCCCTAAAAGTCGGGGACCTCTGGAATGATGCTTCAGTGATTGGACCCATGGTGAACCAGAAGCAGTATGATCGGGTTCAACATTATATTAATCAGGCGATCGAAGACGGAGCTGAGGTGGTTGCTGGAGGTGTAGGCAGTCCTGGAGGATTAGAAGCGGGATATTACGTGAAGCCAACGGTGTTTTCTAATGTAACTAATGATATGACAATTGCTCAGGAAGAAGTATTTGGTCCGGTGCTGTCCATTATTACTTATAAGACAGAAGACGAAGCGATAGACATCGCGAACGATACAGCATACGGTCTGCAAGCCTTCGTCTTTTCTGGAAGCAAAGAGCGGGGCAATCACGTGGCTGAACAGATTGTAGCTGGCCGGGTTTCCGTCAATGGCTTGCATGACGAGCCGAAAGCGCCTTTTGGCGGGTTCAAAAATTCCGGTATAGGTAGAGATCATGGTACCTATGGTATCGAGGAATACTTGGAACCTAAGTCGATTTTGGGATACGATGCAGTGATTATATAAGTTAGTCGGTACGAAAGCTGGCTGATAGTACTACCACAAGAAGGATTGTCTTCTTGTGGTTTTTTATTTCACCTCAGGAAAGAGGTGTGAACATGGTTGAAATCATTTTTTTAAAATTTAACGAACTATGTACTTTACGAACACTGTTCGTTATGGTATAAATAATGTGTAAACAAGATAAACGAGAACAAAAGGAGGTCGGTGCGCTACTACGATTGGTTCTAAATAAGCACGCGAAATTTCAAGTTGATGATGACTATGATAAAGAAAAGAGGTGGTTCTTCTTTTGAACACACAAGCACAAGCTCAAGGTGCTCCATCCGAATTCTCAATGAAGAAGATCCTGCCGATTCTGCTTGCAGTGGCAACGGGAATGTTTCTAATTATTTTGGACAGTACAATCATGAATGTAGCGGTTCCCAAATTAGTGGACACCTTTCATTCCAATCTCGGTACGATTCAATGGGTGATAACAGCGTACACGTTGGCGCTTTCGGCGGTCATTCCGCTCGCAGGGTGGTTTTCGGATCGCTTCACACCTAAGCGTATGTTTCTTGCAAGCATTGTATTATTTGTTATTGCATCAATGCTTTGTGCACTGGCTCAAACACCAGAGCAGCTGATTATTTATCGCATCTTTCAAGCGCTAGGCGGTGGAATGGTCTCACCAATCGGTATTGCCATGGTGTTCAAGGTATCGCCTCCAGATAAGCGCGGTTCCGTGATGGGGATCCTCGGTATTCCTATGCTGCTCGCTCCGATTTTCGGACCTATATTGTCCGGCTGGTTAATCGAATTTATTAACTGGCACTGGATATTCCTTATTAATCTGCCTGTTGGAATCATTGCTTTCTGGATGGCATGGCGTTACTTACCGGCTTCAAAGCCAGGTAAAGAAATGAAGCTGGATATCTTGGGTGCAATTTTAGCCCCGATTGCCTTTGCTTCGTTAGTGTTCAGTGTGCACCAAGCCGGGGAGAAGGGTTGGCTCGATGATTGGACATTGGGCACGTTGGGACTGGGCGTTGTTACCTTGTTACTATTCATTTGGAATGAGCTTAAACAAAAGCATCCCCTTCTGGAGTTAAGAGTGTTCCGCTCGAAGACATTCACGCATGGCATCATTCTGGCCTGGATGAACCAAATGGCATTATTCGGGAGCATCCTGCTGTTTACCCTCTATTTGCAACAGGCTAAGGGACTTTCACCTCTGGAAGCCGGATTGTACGTGATCCCGCAAGCGATTATGTCAACGATCGGGATTAATATAGGCGGGAAGCTATTTGACCGGTACGGAGTACGCCCGATTGCCTTCATTGGTATTTTTTCTTTAGCGGGTGCACTTTTCGCCTTAACGCATATTAGTACGAGTACTAGTTCATTTTATATTATGTGCAGTTTTGCTTTTGTAGGTCTTGGTCAAGGGTTAACCATGATGCAACTGAATACGCATGTGCTTAAATCAGCTCCAATAGAACTTGTAAACCGTGTTACACCTATTACAACTTCTGCGCAGCAGATTATGTCTTCCTTCGGAATCACAATCACAGCCGCGTACCTGTCTAACCAAATCAGGAGCTTACCGGCACAGCACACTTTGGAACAATTAGGACAAGCATTTGGTCACACGTTTTGGATCACATTATCCTTTGCGCTCATTGCTTTGGTGTTGACGTTCTTTCTTCAAAAATCGTCGGCTCCTCCTAAAAAGGCACGCTAACAGGCTGGCGAATGTAGGAGGACACAATATTTTTTTGTTATTAACGAACAGCGTTCTTTAAGAACGGTATTCGCTGGCTGTTTAAAGCTTAATCTCGTCTTATATAACTTACATGAAGGAGATGCATTACAATGACAACAGTATCTAATGAACAAAAGCGGATTGGGATTATCGGAGCGGGCCCAGGGGGCTTGACACTTGCCCTAATCTTGCAGCGCCAAGGCATTCAGTCCGTTGTTTATGAGCGGGAGCTTCATGACACTAGCCATGAAAGGGGCGGTACTCTTGATATTCACGAAGAATCCGGTCAAAGAGCACTTAAAGAAGCTGGGCTGTTGGAGGAGTTCCAACGTACTGCCCGCTTTGAGGAAGAAGATTTCCGGGTAGTTGATAAAAACGCGAAAATTTATGTCGATGAAGATTCAGATGCAGAATCAGGCGGAGCAGGGACTCGTCCCGAGATTGACCGCGGCGTGCTGTGCGATTTGCTGTTACGAGATCTTGATCAGGGTACGATCAAATATGGTTATAAACTCGTAAAGGCTGTTTCGTTAGAGAACGGCATGACCGAGCTTCATTTTGATAATGGTACTGTGGATACGGTTGACCTCTTGATTGGTGCGGATGGAGCCTTCTCACGTGTACGTCCATTGCTCACAGATGCGGATGTTGAGTACTCCGGTCTGACCATGATTGAACTAAACATCCTGAACGCAGCCCAGAATCACCCGGAATTAGCAGCGTTTAATAAACGTGGTAAAATGTTTGCATTGGATGACAATAAAGGTATCCTTGGTCAATTGAACGGAGATGGACGGATTAAGGTGTACGCTAGTCTTAGAGTGGAAAGAGACTGGTTAGAGACGAGTGGTATTCCGTTCGACCAGCCTAAAGAAGCTAAGGAGCGGTTATTAGAGCTATTCAGTGATTGGGATGAGCAGCTAAAAGATTATATCCGTTACGCTGAAGATGCTATTTTGACCAGACGGATCTATATGCTTCCTATCGGGTTTAAGTGGAATTACAATCCTGGAGTAACCTTGATCGGGGATGCTGCCCATGTCATGTCGCCATTTGCGGGTGAAGGTGTGAATATGGCGATGTATGATGCCTTGGAGCTTGCACTTGCTATTGCCCAGAATCGTGATGATTATGCCAAGGCAATCTTGGATTACGAGGAAAAAATGTATGCATTCTCATCCGTCAAGGCTCAGGAATCGGATTACAGCCTGCAACTTACGTTCTCTGATAATGCCGCTGCCAAGATGGCTGAATTAATCCAGTCCTTCCAAGAGCAATTCGAAGGTCAATAAACATGTTGAATTTCTGACTATGCTATATTATAAAGAGACTATGAAGAATTCTAATCGAATTATTGTAAGTCGTCGTGACCGTCCGGCCAAAGAGCCGTTAAGCCGTGAGCTCATCGTTAAAACCGCCTATGAACTTCTCAAAGAGCAAGGGATGGCAGGGATGAGCATGCGTAAAGTAGCAAAAGCATTGGATACAGGCCCTTCTTCATTGTATGTGTACGTTAATAATCTGGAGGATTTAAGCTCTTATGTTCTGGATTACGGACTTGGTGAATTAGTGCTGCCTGATTCCGAGAAGGGTTCATGGAAGGAAAGATTGTTCGGAGCTCTTACTGCGTATTTCCTGCTATTAATCGAGCAACCAGGTCTCTCTGAGATTTCACTGTCCACGATGCCACGGGGAGACCAATACCTTGAGTTGGTCGAATACCTCCTTACCGCGCTGCATGAAGGTGGAGCCAAATCGGCGGCAGCAGCCTGGGGAGTGGATCTGCTACTGTTATACGTCACATCTACAGCCTTCGAGAAGCATTCCTGGAGGAAACATGGCACTGTGGAGATGCCTGCCATCAAAGAATCCTTTAAAAAAGCAGACCCTGTTCGTTTTCCGTTCATTCACAGTCTGACTGAAGAATTATTCTCGGGAGGCGAGGTCGTCATGGACCGGTTCCATTGGGGACTTGAAGTGATGTTACAGGGAATTAAGCTGGACAAGAATTAAGAGGAAGTAATCATATTCAAACAAGGAAAAGCAACTGATTAATTTCGGTTGCTTTTTCTTTATGATTTGCCTTGTTAAATTGTCTAACGGTTCAGCATGAGATTGAGCTGGCGTATATAAGGTGCTAACTCGCTGACAGAATCCAAAAAGTTGGTGTATACCCGCAGAAGGGTACCATTAGGCTTTGATTGTCCTAACTCCGTCTTCAGTAGTTCGATGACCTCCAGTAATTCAATCCGAATATGCTCTGGTTGTGGCAGCTCGTGGATCTTATCGGCAAAAAACTTTAGAAATTCATCCAGGTTGTTCTGCCGGGTGTCGTTATCCATTGGATTGATTTGATTGAAAAAAGCACTTGAGGTCTTAAGCACAGGTTCAGGCTTACTGGCGATCAAGTCCCCGATGATGATATCCAGCCGGTCCACGAAGAAGCCTGCTAATTCGGCCATGGGAACAGCAATCAGAGCTTGGACCGCATGCGACAAATATTCTTTGATCATACCGCGGAAGATGGTCACAACATCCCCCAGATAAGGAACAATCGGCTCACCATACGCTTCATAGAAGCAATCCTGATGTAATATCAGCAATGAGGCGCGTTTTTTTCGCCACTCCACTACAAAGTTGTCATTGCTTGTGATTGGGAGCTCTTTAAACTCACTGGTGAAAAAATAATTTTCAAGCATATATTGCATCTGATGCTCGATCTTAAGACGCAGCACTTCCTTCGGTGGAAGCCCCTCAAGCGAAAGTCTCCGATCTAGCTGCCTGGCCTCTTCGAATAGAATTCTGTGTACCTCGACAAATACGCCAGTAAATAAATCTTCTTTAGATGGAAACACTTTATAGATGCTGGCCTTGGCCATGCTACAAGCTTCTGCAATATCCTGCATGGAGGCAGCGAAATATCCGTTTTCCCTAAAAATGCACATTGCTGTTTCAATAATTTGTTGTCTTTTGAATTGTTCCAACTTAACCACCCCTACACATTCTGACATGTCCCTTCCATGTGGTCAATAAAGGAATTTGACGACAAAACCCGAAAGTCATATAATGAACTTGTCAGTTTTATGAATTTATTCCTAAGGAGGTGAGCCAGAGCATTCGCTTTGGCGCAACATGAAAATTAACGATCAGATTGAAATGCTGGTGCTTACTCTTAAGATGGGTGAGCATGACTTTATCATTAACCCGGTGGCGATCCGTGACGAGCAATCTTATGTATTGGTGGACACCGGTATGCCTGGTTCTTACGGCCAAATTACGGAGCTTTTGACCCAAGCGGGAATTGACCCTGCGGCCCCTCATTCCATTATTTTAACCCATCAGGACGTCGATCATGTAGGCAGCTTGCCGCAGTTCAAGGGTGAAGGCATAGAAGTGTATACTCATGGAGATGACCAGCCTTACATCGATGGACTGAAGCCGATGATTAAATTCAGCGGAGAACGTAAAGAAGGGCTAATTGCCTCTCTTCCGCAAGATCTTGCTGCTGCATTTGAAGCTACTTTTTCTGGAAAAGAAAAGAATGTGACCACCTTACTGGCAGACGGGGAAAAGCTGCCATTCGGAGGCGGATTGACCGTAATCCATACACCAGGACATACGCCTGGACATATCAGTTTGTACCATGAGCCGAGCAAAACGCTTATTGCCGGTGATGCATTGAACGTTGAAGATGGTAAGTTGATCGGTCCTAATCCGGCAGTTACGCCAGATATGCCATTGGCACTGGAATCACTACGCAAGCTGAAGGCTTATCCAATCGAGACTATAATTTGCTACCATGGAGGCATTTTTAAAGGCGATGTTCATCAGGCCCTCGATAAAATAACGGAGAACCTGTAATGAACGGTACCGGCCATTCAGCCCGGGATGCGTTATGGAAGGAGAATAAGTGGGTCCGTTTTCTGGTGACATGTGCCATTGCCGTCCTTGGCGGATTTGTTTTTCAACTGATCCACATGCCAATTCCATGGCTACTCGGCTCGATGGTGTTCCTCGTTATCGGCTCCAGATTATTTAGAGGGATTTCCTTTTACTGGCCTGGTCAAGTGCGCGATACCGGTATGATTATCATCGGCTATACTTTGGGCCTCTCGTTCACCTTGTCGACCTTAACGCAGATCGGACTTCAGCTGCCCACAATGATTCTGTTCACAGCGCTGCTGTTGTTATGTGCCGGGGCCATCGCGTATTTAATTTCGAAATTATCCGGTATTCCTTTCCCAACGGTGCTTATGGGCAGCATTCCCGGAGGCCTCAGCCAGATGATTACATTGGCTGAAGAAGTGAAGGGCATTGATATCACTGTCGTCACCTTTTTGCAGGTATCCCGGCTGATGATGATTATTTTCTGTGTACCGCTGCTGATCTTCAGTCCATTGTTTCATGTCAGTGGTAGCCACAATGCCGTAGCTGCTGCTGCGAGCGGATCTGCTGGATATGCTGTTTTATTTCCGCATATCTTGGTTTTTGCCGCAGTATGCATAGGGAGTGCGTTCATCGCCAAGAAAATCAAGATGCCAACAGCCTTTCTGCTTGGACCAATGATTGGCACGATCCTGCTTAATTTGACCGGGTATGAGGGTCATGCACTGCCCCCCATCGTGCTCAGTCTTTCACAGCTGATGATCGGGGGCTACATTGGGCTGCTGTTGGATCTGGAGAGCCTAAAGAACAAGACAAAAATTGTCTTGCTCGCAATATTGAGCGGAGTGCTGCTGATTGGGGTCTCGATGGGACTTAGCTTCCTGCTGACACAAATGCATGACATCACAATGGTCACCGCGTTTCTCGGCTTATCGCCAGGCGGTATGGACCAGATGGCCCTTATCGCTAAGGAAGTGAACGGCGACCTGTCGATAGTTACATGCTATCAGCTCTTCCGAACGTTGTTTATCTTCTTTGCGGTGCCGCCGGTGCTGAAGCTGGCTTTCCGGTCGCTGCTGAAGGGGAAAAAAGCTACTATATAAAATGAACAAGAGAATGAGTAAGAAAGGCGAGCAGGATTGAGGCTAAGGTGCGAGAAGGTGTGGGGAGGAAGAGTGGGTCGAGAGGTCGATGGTGACTTGAGTGTGATTCACGTTGACCTAAGGGTAACTCACGGCGGTTCATATGTGAGTCTATGGTGAGGCAAAGGGTGGCCTCAAGGGGTCCCAAGTTGCCTCAAGATTGCCTTCATGGTGCCTCGTGCCACAAGAGGTCTTAAGAATGTCTAAAGGGTTACTTAGGGGGCTCAAAAGTGCTTCAAAGGTGACTCGAGGTGTGCCCAGGGTAACGAAAGAGTGACTCAAGTACCCCCGAGCACCATCCAATCACCGCCCAATTATCACCCAAGTGTAAATAGAGGCATTTATGTACCTTAATTATAAGGAACGAAGGGGCTTGCTTCAATTAAGGGCAATTTTGTATGTTAATTCTTACAAATCGTGCTCAATAGCGTGTTTTCACAAAATTAAGATACAATAATGCTCTTATTTTCTTATTTTCCCTCAAAATGGTGAAATTAAGGTGCAAAAATGCTTCTAATTGGGTACGTGATGGGTTGGCGGCTACTTAGATTAGGAACGGGTTGGCAGTTACTTGGCTTTTTGAGATCTGGACTACTGCGGCCTAATGTCCTACCTCTACTCTATCCGCTGAATTAAATCCATGGATCATTTATAGCAGCCAGGGCAAATCTTCTTTTGCTCTGGCTATATTTATGTCCCGTACGCAATCACCAGTCACCATCCAAACGCAGTCCTCAGCTATCATCCATACGTACTCGCCAAATATCACCCAAACGTACTCACCAACTATCATTCCTATGTACCCACCAGCCGCCGCCACCCATTTCTCCGTTTTCGATAAAAAATAATAGTTTCGTACAAAGCTTTTCCAGGAGAAAACCACTAATATAACAACTGTATATAATGAAGATACTTCTGGAGGAAATATGTGATGAGTACACAGAAATTGTGGTATAACAAACCAGCGGCTTCATGGTCCGAAGGTTTTCCAGTCGGAAATGGAAGATTAGCTGCAATCGTGTATGGCGGAGCAGAACAAGAAGTTTGGAACATTACGGAGTCGACCTATTGGTCTGGAAAAAGAGAACCTATTACGAGCCAGTCCTCTGGCAAGGATGATTTGGCACGACTGAGACAGCATTTTTTCGATGGGGATTATGAAGGCGGCGAGCGGTTAGCGAGCCAATTACTGGAGCCAAGCAAAGCGAATTTTGGAACCAATCTGCCTGTATGTGATGTAATCTTGAAGTTTAAAGCTGGCGGACAAAATGTTGTTCGAGAGCTTAATCTTGAAAACGCAATCACAAAGACGACTTATGAAATTGAAGGTGTCAAAATACACCGCGAATTGTTTGCTTCCCATGCAGATGGACTTATCATTTGCAAGTTGTGGAGCGAATCTCCGGATGGCGTTTCATTTAATATCCATTTGGAAGGAAAGACAGATCTATTCGAAAGTTGGAACGAGCCACAGGGCGAGGGCAGGCTCTCCTTTAAGGGGCAAGCTCTTGAGCAATTGCATAGCGATGGTGAATGTGGTGTTCGTTGTCAGGGAAGCATTCACGTTGAGACCCAGGGTGGAACCATTAGCGGAGACGCCGGATGGGTTGAAGTTACGAATGCGCAGGAAGCTATTATTTATTTTGCGATAGATACAGACTATGGCGTGACCGGCGATGACTGGCTGAGTGTCGGGGACAAAAGAAACCTACTAGCGAAAGCGAAGGGATATGAGTCTCTTAAATTGAATCATATTGTGGACTATAACAGTCTGTATGACAGAGTCAGCTTAGAATTGGAGACATCTGAACAAACGCTATTACCTACGGACACAAGAATCCGCAATGTATCACAGGGCAAAGGCGAGGACCCTGCGTTATTCGCGTTGTTTTTCCAATATGGCCGCTATTTGACCCTCTGTGGCGCAAGGAAGGATTCGCCTCTACCGCTGCATTTACAGGGGATCTGGAACGATGATCAGGCTTGCCGGATGGGCTGGACCTGCGATTACCATATTGATATCAACACGGAAATGAACTACTACCCGACGGAAACAACTCATTTGTCTGAGTCTCACCAGCCGTTAATTCGTTACATTGAACAGCTAGCAGAAAGCGGGAAAGCAGCGGCTCGGGATTTCTACGGTTGTGACGGCTGGGTTGCGCATACGGTATCCAATGCTTGGGGTTTTACAGCACCGGCTTGGCAAAATTCTTGGGGACTCAATGTCACTGGAGGCTTGTGGATTGCCATGCAGCTGCGTGATCATTACGAATATACGTTGAACGAGCAATTTTTAAGTCAAACGGCCTACCCTATTTTAAAAGATGCCGCGCTATTCTTCCTGGATTATATGGTCCTGCATCCGAAGAATGGCTGGCTGGTGACGGGACCTTCGATCTCCCCGGAAAATACCTTCCACGCCAATGGGACACAGGTACATCACTATCTGTCCATGGGAACAACGCTGGATCAGGTATTGGTGAGCGATCTGTTCGAATTTGTTTTGGAGTCAGCGGAGAAACTTGCGGTGGATGAGCAGCTACAAGCGGATTTGAAAAAAGCTATTGCGTTGCTGCCGCCACTTCAAATTGGTCAGAGAGGGCAGCTGCAGGAATGGTTGGAGGATTACGTTGAGGCGCAGCCTGAACACCGTCATCTGTCCCATCTACACAGTCTATTTCCAGCTTATCGAATCACACCGCAGCACACTCCTGAACTTAGTGAGGCTGCGCGTGTTACCTTAGAGGCTCGTAAATCAACCAACAATCATGAGGATGTGGAGTTTACGGTAGCTGCCTTTGCAGGTTGCTACTCCCGTCTACATGATGGGGAAAACGCCTATGAGCAGATTTCACATCTGGTTGGAAACCTGTGTTTTGATAACCTGTTGACTTTCTCGAAGCCTGGTATTGGCGGTGCGGAAAGCCCGATCTATGTGGCGGATGGCAATTTTGGGGGTACGGCTGCGATCGCAGACATGTTACTACAAAGTCATGCAGGAGAACTTCATTTGCTGCCAGCCCTCCCAACTTCATGGTCTTCGGGGCAATATCGCGGACTTCGGGCAAGAGGTGCCTTGGAGGTAGATGTTACCTGGTCGGAGGGACGATTGGTTGAAGCATCTGTGCACGCATTGGCCACGGGGCATACCACGCTGCGCTATGGCGGACAGACACTGCCATTCAATTTTGAAGCAGGACGCAGTTACAGCATGGATTCCGAACTACGGATACAGTAAAGAGCATATCGCAACATCCCCTCCTAATAAGGGCGAATGACTATAGCAAGAACTCTGCAGGGCTGTCTCATACGTGGATTTCCACGATAGAGGCAGTCTTGTTTCATTAGTTTAGTAACCTCTCTCTTGGATGGATAGGTCCCTGATGGATTTGACTTAAAGTTCAGTTTAATGCTTATAATAGAGGGAGTTATATTATGAACACTGGACTTGGGAGGAGAGCACTTTGTTTACAATTAAGGAAGCATCGGAAAAATTAAATTGCGCTGCTCACACGATCCGATTTTACGATAAAGAAGGGTTGTTGCCCAACATACGCAGGGACGATCATGGCAACCGCATGTTTGAAAAAAGAGATCTAGACTGGATTCGCTTGATGACTTGTTTCCGTGCAACAGGAATGAGCGTAGCGGATTTGAAACAGATCGTTGACCTTGCTTTGCAGGGGGATGAAACGATTGGGCAGCGCAGGGCCATTCTGGAAGCCCATCAAGAAGAGATCAAACGTAAGCAACAAGTGCTGGATGAGGCCTTTGAAGCCGTTAGCCAGAAACTTGAAGTGTATAACAATATCGAAAAAGGAAATCCAGAAGAACGCTTTCTCACTTACATAGATAAGTTAGATTCATCCATATAAGATTTGAATTTAGAAGAAGTCATCCTCCTTAGGAGTGGTGGCTTTTTTTGTTATGAAAGCTCTTTTCTTAAATTGCACTTTAAGATGCCAAGTGGGATTGATGAAAATAATAATTAATCAGAAAAGAGAAAGTACGAGAAGACGGGATGAATGATGTAATAATCTTGATCGTACTCGTCATATTGATTTTTTTAATTCTTAATTATTATCCCCGCTTGGTGGAAAAAGCTTGGGGGGGAGAGTCGGCGTCGATTCATGAATTCGTTAATTAAATATTGACAGTCAGACTTAAAAGATATAAACTACATAATGAAAGTTAATGCCAAAATAAGAAAGGGTGCTTTCAACATGAATTCGCAATATAAACAAAGATGGTGGGTACTGGCTTCGCTTGCTTTCGGAATTCTTGCAGTTGGACTGGACATGACGATCTTAAATTTGGCTTTGCCGATTTTGTCCAAAGATATCCACGCGACAAATGTCGAGCTTCAATGGTTTGCCAATGGTTATAATCTTGTTTTTGCGGCATTATTGCTGCCAATGGGTATGTTAGGGGATAAAGTCGGGCGCAAGAAGATGCTTCTTGTCGGATTGTTCACTTTTGGTCTAGCCTCTCTTGCGTGTGCGTATGCAGTATCACCATGGCAACTCATAACAGCGCGTGCCTTTCTTGGCTTAGGTGCTTCCATGATAGTACCTTTGTCCATGGCTGTTATTCCAGTGATGTTTACAGAAAAGGAAAGACCGAAAGCAATTGCAGTTTGGATGATGGCCAATGCAGTCGGAATACCACTAGGTCCTATTCTTGGCGGCTGGCTCCTTAACAATTTTTGGTGGGGCTCGGTATTTATCATCAATCTCCCACTAGTTATTGTAGCATTAATGGCAGTATCTTTTCTTTTACCTGAATCACGGAGCGAGGAAAAGCGTCCTATAGATTTACCAGGAGTGTTAATTTCAAGCACTGGATTGGTAGCCTTAACGTATGGTGTTATTAAAGCAGGTGAAAGAGGATGGAGTGATGTATTTTCATTAACGTCAGTTCTTGCTGGTATACTTCTCTTAACATGTTTTGTTGTATATCAAAATCGAGCCACTCATCCATTGGTTGATTCTTCACTATTCCGTTCTCGGAGTTTTGCAGGTGGAACATTAGTAGGTTCTATAATCTCTTTTGCTCTATTTGGCGTATTGTTCGCTTTGCCTCAATATCTTCAGGCGGTATTAGAAGTAGATGCGCAAAGCGCTGGTTTGAGACTATTACCACTAGTTATAGGTCTATTGATTGCAACGCCTATATCCGATGCTCTGCAGTCACGCTTTGGAACCAGGACGGCAATTGTTATTGGATCCGTACTGCTTGGAATTGGGTTGGCGATGGGGAGCACGACAGACATATCGACAGGATACGGATTTACTTCTATTTGGATTTCGGCAGTGGGTCTTGGAATTGGATTTGCACTTCCGGCAGCGATGGATGAAGCAATCTCAGCACTTACACCAGAAAGAAGTGGTGTGGGATCTGCACTTCTTATGACCATGAGACAGGTTGGTGGGACGCTAGGGGTTGCAATTCTAGGGGCTGTTTTGAACGCTGGCTATCGCAATAATCTAATCCTGAATGAATGGCCTGCGGAAGCTGCTGAAGTCGCACAACGAAATGTGTCTGCCGGTATGGCGGTTGCGCGTCAAGTAGGTTCAGATTCACTCGTTCATTCAGTTAAAACCTCTTTTATCGGAGGCATGAGTAATATGTTATGGGTATGTGTAGGAGCTGCGGTTGTTGGAATTATTTTTACAGCAGGTCTTTTAAAAGCACGACCAGTAGAGAGCAGAAACTCCACGACGAGTCTTGAAGCTAAGGAATAGTTTAGTGGTTTCTAATCATTTTTGGAAAGGAAGTGGTCGAGTTGGAGTGCAAAAAAACGGTAGCCATTCATATGAACAATGTAACTAAATCTTATGGTTCCGAACGCGGAGTGACAGATTTAAATCTTACCGTAAAAAAAGGTGAAATTGTTGGATTTATTGGGCCTAATGGAGCAGGGAAGTCGACCACGATTCGTTTACTAATGCAGATGATCAGCCCTACGTCAGGGAATATCTCTGTTCTTGGCGAACGAATAAAGAAGGAAAATCCAATGGTACGCAGCCGAATCGGTTATCTGCCTTCCGAGATTAGACTTTACCCGGATTTAACTGGAAAACAGATGCTGGAGCTTGCAGCAGGTATTCATGGGGTTGATTTGAAAGAAACAAGAATTCCCGAATATGCCCAGAGAGTGCAATGGGAGATGAAACCTCGGATTCGAAGCTACTCATTAGGAAATCGAAAGAAACTAGGCATACTGCTAGCACTTTTGCATGAGCCTGAATTACTTATCCTGGATGAACCGACCTCCGGGCTTGATCCTCTCGCTCAGCAAAGCTTCTTTGAAATTGTTCGGGAATTAAATGAAACAAACGGTACAACGGTATTCTTGTCCACGCACATATTAACTGAGGTGGATAAGCTCTGCCATAGGGTTGCTTTTATACGAGACGGGAAGATTATCCAAGATTCTTCTGTTCCCGAACTATCCAGAGGAGGAGCCCATCTGTTCGAGGTAGTCTTCAAAGATTCAGGTGATGTAAGGGAAAGATATGGATTGCTAAATATAGATTCCAAGTCGAAGTATATAGATGGAGTTTGTTGCGGAAGGGTAGAGGATGATTGCCTAAATGAATTTCTCTCTATTCTTGCTGATAAGCCCATTAAAGATTTGAATCTTAGAAAATTGTCGCTTGAGGAGAGATTTATGGAAAAGTACAGTCAAGACAAAGAAACGAAAGCCGAGGTACCCAATGATGAGTAGGTTGTTTGAATTGGAGTGGCAGCAGAATAAACGGAGTTTTTGGATCGCCCTTTGTGTTATTGCAGCGCTTCAAGCAATCCCAGCTGCTGCATCCAAGGCTTATTTAGATAGCCAAATCTACAGCGGAACAGATCGTGTGGGTTCCGCTACGCTTTCAACTTTTGAAGGATGGATGGCTGGTCAACCATTTATGTTTTTCGTGCTTCTTCTAGGATGTTTCGCAATAAACTGGTCAATAGGATCCATTGTAAAGGAGAGAGATCGTCAAACTGCTGAATTTCTTTTCTCAACCCCTCGTAGTAGAACCGATGTCTATCTTGCAAAATGTGCTGCACATGTTGTGAAAGTCGTGATTATCGCTGGCGTATCCACAGTTATTGTGTTGCTGATCGGTAAAAGTTTAGGTGTAATGAATGACGTTGTAGCTGTAAGTAGCGTTATGGTAGCCGGTCTGTTGATTATTCTCGGATTTATGGGAATAGGTTATGCACTAACGTCTTGGCTCAGTTCCGAACGCGGTGCGTTATCGCTAGGAATCGGAATTGTGTTTCTCATGTTCTTGCTTTACATGCTTTCTGATTTGACAGCGTTGAAATGGATGGGGGGTCTGTCACTCTTTAAGCTGTTTGATGTGTACGCAATAAGCCAGGGTGACGGAATTGCATGGGGCTCTGTAATTGGGGCGCTTGCCGTATTTTTAATCGGTGGTTGCGTGGGTTGGGGGAGATTAGTGCAAAGAGATTTGTAAGATAAATAATTGTTTTAATACCCTAACATGCTCTTTTTCTGATTACGGATCAATGGAAGTTGATGCTGTATGGACTTGAGTATATAAGTTGACTTTGACCCCAATTTAAGTGACAATATGCTTGAAGTCACGGTTTCGAATTTGATTTGAATGGGTTAGGAGTGCAAAAGGATGTCTAAGGTTGCTAAACAAAAAGTCGGTTTACGTGAGCGGAAAAAAGCGAAAACTATGGCCAATGTTCAGATGCATGCATTAAGGCTTTTTAGAGAAAATAGCTATCATGCAACAACAGTTGAACAAATTGCTGAAGCAGCAGAAATCTCTCCGAGTACATTTTTTCGTTATTTTGCAACAAAAGAGGATGTAGTATTAACCGATAACTATGATCCCTTTCTCGTCACGGCATTTGAAAACCAACCATCGGAGTTGAGTCCTTTGCAAGCAGTTCGAAATGCAATGATTTCGGGAATTACCGAAATAACTGACGATGAGTGGGAAACAACACGTCAACGAAATCAACTGATCATGGCGGTTCCGGAACTGCGTGCGGCAGCCCTTAATAACTTTACTCAGATGATGCAGTTATTAACACAGATTGTAGCCAAACGAGTAGGTAGTCATTCTGATGATCTAGCAGTAAGAACCTTTGCCGGTGTGGTGGTTGGGGTAAATATATCGTTAATGGAATATAGTGCTGAGGTTACCAAATCAGAGTTTGCAAAATTATTGGATGAAGCGTTAGAAGTAGTTGATAAAGGCTTGCTGATATGATAAAACATGAAAACTCAATTCTTTGTCTTACTCTCATATTGTGTGAAATAACAGATGATTGGCGATAAGCGGCGCTGATCCAATGAATGGCAGGCAGGCAGTTTCATCTACCAATTGATAGGCTGCCTCTTGCTCCAATGACCGTAAGCTTGAGCGATCGACAAACTGAGGGGTACGAGACGGGGGATTAAAAACCAGAAAAAAATGGAATACGAGCAATGAATTTAGGATGGATAGTTGACTTATCAGTTAGTCCATCAAGCTGGCGGTATCCACACTAACTCTCCTCGGCTCTTCATTACAGAACTAGAGGACTCTCTGAGCCTTCCTGAATCGCCTTCTCAATATTCTCATCAAAGCTTTCTGACATTTCGATACCTTAATCGATGTGACGGTGAGGTCTTAGCCTCAACCAACTCAGAAAAGAGATCAGACCCTCGTATTGCTCCAATAGTTTCTTCAGTTCCAAACCTTCTCTACCAACGCAAACACCAACCACAAGACCTTAGCCTTCCTGATTCCAGTTAGGAGTAGGCACCGCAGTATCGGGCAGAACCGCCACGGAGAACCTTTAAATTCCAACTCAGAGCATCGCTTATTTCGTATCATTTCTTTATGTCCTTATTTTAACATGAAAATGCAATGACATTTTGTAACAATTAGAGGGTAAGTTTGGTGCGCGCGATGTTCCGTAGTAGTTATTGATGTTATGATTGTAGATTGTAGTTGTTTTTTCAATACATATAATTTACCGATTGAAACACTTTTTTCTTCCTGCATAGTGATATTGATGATTGTCATGTTTGTTATTGATGAGATATCTGCGGTCTCTGTTTTCTTGGACACACTAATCCAACTCGTCGTTAGGCACGTACCATTCTAGAACTGGTGCGGATTTTTTGTTGTCTTTGTCCATCACTCCTGTATTGTTTTTTGAAAAAGAACTGTCAAAACGAATTTGTGCTAACTCCCTTAGCATCCTGTTGGGGCATATTCTCGTGGGCTAACGCCTTAAAAATTATCTCTAAGAATGGGATTTTAGACGATATCCGTGAATATTCCACATCTTCTTTATCATCCCAGAAAAATGGTGCTGGATTAATTTAAATCATGACTTTGCGTTAATTGGCGGGACGATAGGTAATACCATTCTGGGAACTATGCTAAGTACGGTATATCGTGATAAACTGAATGTGGAAGAAATGCTAAGAGGTGCCTCTAATTTGTAAGATAGGATAATGTTCTCAGAGGGTGCTGCCGCCCAGAATATTAAATCTACAGTATTACTAGAATCGATACATTCCACTTTCGTTAAAGGAATGCAAAATGTTATGGGTTTGCGGAGGAATCGCTGCACTTGAAATTAATTTTAGGCGTGCATTCTTGCAGCTTCCATGAAACAAGAAGGAAGGTCAGCCAAAAAACGTCGTTAGGAGTTGAGAAGATTGTCAGCAGATGAGGAACGGAACATCGGCCTACGGGAGCGGAAAAAGGCCAAGACCATGGCATTGGTTCAAAAGCATGCACTTCGTCTTTTTCGCGAACTAGGCTATAATGCTACGACCGTTGAGCAAATTGCGGAAGCAGCAGAGATTTCCCCAAGTACGTTTTTTCGTTATTTTCCAACGAAAGAGGACGTAATGATCATGGACAATTACGATCCTTTGCTAATTTCAGCATTCGTACAACAGCAGCCTGATTTGAGTCCATTGAATGCAGTGCGTAATGCAATGGTTTCAGCGACGGAGGACTTGTCAGTTGAAGAACTGGTGACGTTACGTGAGAGGAATCAGTTGATTATGACCGTTCCGGAATTACGAGCTGCTTCGCTGAACAATTTGATGCAAACCATGCAAATGATTACGGAAATGATCGCGAAAAGAGTGGGCCGAAGTCCGGATGACATAAATATCCGTGCTTTTGCGGGTGCGGTCATAGGGATTAATATTTCCGTGATGCAGTATCATGCCGAGCATCCGGATTCTGTTTTTGCTGTTTTGCTAAATGACGCATTACACAAGTTGGAATCTGGCCAATTGTTGTAGGAAATAAAAAGATGTAAGGTGCACTTTCCTGCGGTCTTTGAGCAACAGATGCCGTTTAGTGATAACAGTAAAGATAGACAATACCCCTCACTATAGGCAAATAAACAATTTATCTATTTAATTTGAAAGAAAACAGTCCAACTCTATAAGGGTTGGGCTGTTTTCTTTGTGATGCGACGCTAGGCCTAGCATTTAACTAGTCTGTGAGAGGTTTCTATGGTGGATGGAAGTTGGCAACCATTAGCCAAGGCAAGGATGTTGGTGTTAGGTGAAATCTGAAGGAAGCTGAAATTCCGATCTAAGAGACTTGAATGATATCAGGAACGAAGGGTAACAAAAGTTCGTCAGATGTGCGATTGACATGTACCTCTTTGCAAAGACGAACATCACCGCAGAAAATATTGGAACATTATTACATATTGCATCAAAGAAAGGGCTCTTTAAAGTAAACAAAGAGAAAACGGGAGTTGTCTGCATTCGCAAAATCAAATTCTTGTGATACTAAAGCAGTCCTCAAATTTGCATGCACAAGAAAAAACTATTGGTGGACTACTAATAGCCAAAATCTTTAAAAGTCTCTGTAATAGATGCTCGCCTAATAGAAGCAGGGCACGAATTCTTAACGAAATTTATTATAAGACTGTACGACTATAAACTTGAGAACCTCTGTATACCTATCGTTACGTACAGTAGTTTGGAAGAGTATCCCCCTTATTAGCTTGAAGAAAACAAAGGCTATTACAATATTATTACAAAAAACACTATTGCTTTAAAATGAAACATTTGTTATTATTATCCCCAATAAATGGTATTGATTTTTTATCTTTTTTTTCGCCTATTATTAGGTCAAGATTTTAATATTTTTGAAGAGATGAATGATAGATTGTAATGCAACGCAACGGTATACATTTAGTGTTAAAAATAGAAAATAGGAGGTCGCTAAAACATTTATAAGCGAAATACGATGCATGCTTTTGTACCTAAACGCAAACTCTATGAACGTTAGTAAGGCAGAATGTATGAGGCTTGCAAGATACGATAGTGTTCTCATAGCATCGTTCCTTCAGTTTATGGGACTGCACAGCATCATTGGTTTTTCTACGATCTATTTTGATGAAATGAAGAACGATGTTGCGTTGTGCACGGTCAATTGAAAGTCTAAGAAGATTAAAGCTATTGATTAATTATAAAATCTTCAAAATATGCTAGGCTATATCAAATGATAGTTTCATTCATATATATAATACAATATCTATCTAATAAATGCATCTTAATTTTTCAAAAAATTGTTCCCATAAGAGAAGGGAGTCTGAGTATCAATTCATGTCAATTTTTCGCCAGAACTTGAAACACAGTTGTGATGTGATGGAAAGGGAATCAAATGGATCAATTGTTAACGATATAGCTATTATTGGCATGTCGGGACTATTTCCATTGGCTTCAACACCAGATCATTTCTGGAATAATCTTATTGCCGGGGTGGACGGGATTGGCACCCTTCCGGTCAACCGTAAAGAAGATTTACAACGATATTTGCAGTTTATTGGCGCAAGGGAGTTAACCGATTCTGATGGGATATCAAACGGATATTTAGAAGAGATTGATAAATTTGACCATAACTTCTTTCATTTATCCCACGAAGAGGCTTGTCTAATGGAGCCAGTTCAGCGCTTGTTCTTGCAAGTGGTCTGGCATGCTTTAGAGGATGCTTCCTATGGGGGGGATCGGCTATTCGGGTCAAATACAGGTGTCTTTTACGGTGAGAGTGATCAAGAGGAAATTCAATACAAACAAATAGCAGGTAAAATCCTTCCTGAATCACGCTCCGAAACTCTTCTCGGAAATAGGTCCGCATTTATCCCGGGACGCATTTCCTACCTCATGGACTGGAACGGGCCAAGTATGGTCATCAATACATCCGGTTCTTCATCGTTAGTGGCATTGCATCAAGCATGTCAATCGATTCGAGCGGGGGAATGTGAACAGGCTGTGGTAGGCTCAGGCTATGTGAAAGTGTTTCCAACACCGAGGTCCGTGGGGCACAACCGATATGGAGAAGGAGTTTTCGCGTTGCTGATCAAGCCCTATTCAAGGGCAGTTGCTGACGGAGATCATATTCATGCAACGATTAAAGGATCAGCGGTTTGTCAGAGTGGACGTACTGCTGGGACAAGCTATCAAGATTTATTTTTGCAAGCATGGTCCAACGCAGGTATCCATCCTAATACCCTATCCTTTATCGAAACAGATCGATTGTCTTCCTTGCAGCAGGATTCACCCGAATGGGGTAGTTTACTAGAAGCCGCATCTCGATATGAAGGGGTAAAACCAGGTTGTGCTTTGAGCGCTCTGCCGTCCCATATTGGGGCGCTATCTCATGCATCAGGGTTGGCGGAAATCATCAAATCCATTCTAGTTCTGAAGCACAGAGTACTTCCGCCAGCACCGACAGGTCCGGAGCAAGCCAGCAATATTGCATCGGACGATTCTCCATTTTTTGTATCCGATCAACAGATTACCTTTCCAAAAAATGATCAGCCTTTGCGGTGCGGTGTTAGTTCTTTTGGGGCAAACGGTACAAATTGCCATATGGTTTTAGAAGAAGCAACATTGGCTATGGAGGGAACCTCGCCCACAAGCGCGGAAATGATTTTTACTCTTTCGGCTAGAACAGAAACAGCCTTGCAGGAAATGGTAGTTCGCTATACCAAGTGGATCTCCTATAACAAGGACTTTCGCATACAAGATGTTTGCTATTCTACGAACACTGGAAGAGGGCATTATGCTTACCGATTAGCGATGGTGGTCAGCAGCCTTAGAGAATTACAAGATTTACTGGAGGCTTTGTCCCAAGGAGATTGGCAGAATTTGAGTCAGAGAGGGATTTATTATGGTCGAACAGGGAATCAACAGGCTTTCGTTTCACAAAGCAATTTGGATCTGATGATCTATACACAGGCTAATGATCAGGAGGATAGGAACGAAAGGTTTGAATTGTGTAGGGCTTATGTTCAAGGAACAGAAGTAGATTGGAGCTTGCTGTATGGACAACCGTCCAATTATCAGAAAGTCCCTTTGCCCGGATATGCTTTTGAGAAGATCCGTTGTTGGATAGAGCCTCTTGAGAAAATACACGCTGCGGAGGAATCAAAGGAACCGGCAACGCTTAGTTCGGAAATGTCGGTTGAAGCCGTGGTAATGAAATACTTCCAAACCTATTTGGGATTCACAAATGTTAATGAATCAGCGAACTTTTATGAGTTGGGCGGAGATTCCATTACCGCTATCAAGATTGTAAAAGATGTGAATCGGAAATTACATACCGAATGCAAAGAAATTGATTTGTTGAAACATCCATCGGTGATGGAATTCAGCGAGTTTTTGAAGCAAGTCTTGAATGAGTCATCAGCTGTGGTTCATGGGATTCCAAAGGCAGAAAATAAAGCGTATTATCCGTTGTCTTCAGCGCAAAGCAGAATTTTTATTATGAGTCAATACAATCCTGATTTTACGATGTATAACACTCCTGTAGCGCTAATTCTGGAAGGTTGGGTAGATCCAGTCCGATTACAGAACGCCTTGAATAAGGTCATTGGGCGGCATGAATCCCTTCGAACATCCTTCGGGATGGTCGATGCTGATCCGGTTCAGACGATTCATGAGGATCTTACTATCCAAATGGCATATCATGATTTCCCGATAGAAGAGAGACAACTGGATGAGGAACTTAGAGAATTCACAAGACCGTTCCAATTGGGGCAGGCTCCCTTAATGCGCTGTTCTCTGTATAAGTTGACCAACCAACATCATGCATTTTTGTTCGATATCCACCATATTATTTCGGATGGAACTTCATTGCTTAATTTGTTAAATGAACTGTTTCTTTATTATGAAGGGGATGTCGAACCTGATCCCTTGTCGATTCAATATAAAGATTTCGCGGAATGGCAAAGCCAATTCCGGCGATCTGATCGTATGGAAGAGTTAAAGCGGTTTTGGATGACAAAATTATCTGGGAAGCTCCCGGAATTAAATTTGCCAACCGATTTTCCGAGACCGGCCACAAAAACTTATGTGGGGGATCAAATCAGGTTTGTCCTGGATACTCATTTGAAAGATGCGCTTTATCGGTTTTCTCAGGAAACGGGAGTAACTATGTATGTCTTATTACTGGCATTCTATCATTTGCTGCTGGTAAAGATAACGGGTGAAGATGATATCATCGTTGGTTCTATAGCTCAAGGAAGACCCTTAAGCATGTTGGATCCCGTTATTGGGATGTTTGTACATACTATCGTATTACGGAACAAATTCGGTAAGAATGATACCTTTCTCGAATTTCTAAAGCGGGTGCAGGAAAGCACTCTTCAAGCCTTTGAGCATCAAGAGTATCCGTTTGAGGATTTGGTTGCTCTCGTGAATCAGAAGCGGGACCCTTCCCGAAATCCACTTTTTGATACTGCATTTATCATGCATAACATGTACAAACAAGCGATACATGGAAATTCCATTAGAGTGCGTAAGTTTCCGTACCATAACGGTGTTTCGTTAGTGGATATGGCTTTGGAAATCCACGAAACTTCAGATGAGCTTATATTTCATTGGGAGTTCAGCACTTCATTGTTCCGGAAAGAAACAATCGTTGCATTTGGAGAGAAGTTAACTGCATTGATTGAGCAAATTCTCCGGAATCCTGATGATCCCTTGGATCAAATTGAGGGGATGTCTCCCACGAATGATTGTGTAGAAGAAGTTGAATTTCAGTTTTAGGAGAAGTCGCCTCTTTGACAAAATTTTGTTGGACTAGGGTGGGATGCTTAATGATAGGAAAAATCTTGAAAGAACAAGTGAATTCTTATGCGGATCAAAAATATTGGGAACGGAAACTGGATTCTGAGTTGTCATTATCCTCATTTCCTTACGATATACCGAGAAGCAGTTATTCGGGTTGTAAGGCAAGCATCCAACGGCGGTTATCAGAGAATGTAGTCGGAAGTCTATTTGCGATGACAAAAGATTCTCGTTTGGGCGTCTATATGATACTGCTCTCCGGCGTCAAGTTTTTGCTATCCAAATATACTGGTAGGGATGACATCGTTGTCGGTGCTCCCCCCTTGGAAACTGGGAACGCAAATGTTGTTTCCGATTCCATCTTGTTGCTTCGCAGCCAGATTCAGCAGGACATAACTCTACGACAATGGCTGGGTGTTGTAAAAGAGACGGTTACAGAAGCATTCAATCATCAGCAAATTTCTTTGCAGACCTTAACAGAACAAGTCCAATTAATCTACCTTGAGAATAACAAGCCTTTAATCCCTGTTATAGTCATGTTTGAGTCGATTCAGTCGGGAATATCTATCGATAAGGTTTGCACTGATATAATTTTTCGGTTTGAACTGCTGGAGGGGCAGTTAGCTGTGTCACTACTTTATGAGCAAGATTTGTATGATGTTAAGACGATGGAGCATTTGATGGATTCGTTGTTTCTATACTATGAATCATTGATCAAAGACTCGACCCTCACTCTTGCGGACTTGGATCTATTGTCCGATAGGGAACGACATTTAATATTTAATGTTTTTAATTCGCCTGAGGTGACACTTCAGGAAGGGGAGCTTACCCTACCGGAATTATTCGAGAGGCGAGTCCATATTTTTGCGGAACGCACAGCCCTCATCTATGGAAACAAGCGGATGACTTACAGGGAACTAGATGATCAGTCAAATCAGTTAGCTAGCTATTTAATCTCTACGTTCCAACTCAAAAAAGAAGAAGCGGTTATGGTGTATATGAACAGATCTCCATACACCTACATAGCTTTTCTCGGTATCTTGAAAGCTGGAGGGACATTTGTTCCTGTTGATCCGGCAGTTCCAGGAGATCGGGTACAATCCATCCTAGCGGAAGCAGAAATTCGTTTAGCTTTGACTCTTTCCAATTGGGAACCAGTGTTGAGCAAGCTGCGAAAGAACGGTTCGCCCTTGGCATATACTGTTTGTTTGGATGAAGACAGGGTTGTGAAAGAGGAAGGTTTCCAACTTCCCGTACTGTCTAACCGGCAATTGGCTTACATTATTTTCACTTCCGGATCAACGGGCAAACCAAAAGGGGTGGAGATCGAACAGAGATCGGTAATTCAGTTTCTTCATGGGATTGATAAGGTGATCCATCCTGCAGCACCCAAGGTGGTTTTGAATGCGGCCAGTATCGCCTTCGATCTTTTTATATCAGAATCATTGTATGCCCTATATAGAGGAATGGAAATTGTTATTGTTGACGAGAAGAAACATTTGGATTCGCAGGAGCTAGCCAGATTGCTTGATGATCATCAAGTTGAATTATTGATGATGACGCCTTCAAGATTGCAGATTCTACTTCATCATTCTGCGGGCAGGAAGGCACTGTCCCGAATCAAAATGTTTCTTGTAGGTGGACAAGAATTGAAGCAGTCATTTCTGGATGAGCTTCGCAAATGGAGTGCCGGGACAATCGTCAATGTGTACGGTCCTACAGAAGCTACCTGTTTGGCAACTGCATCCGTATTAGAAGAAGCATCGAGTATTACAATCGGTCGTCCCTTGCAAAATTACAGCTGCTATATACTGGATGATCAAGACCGGCTTCAGGTGATCGGTGGTATAGGCGAACTGGTGATCGGTGGTGGTGGGCTTGCCAGACGGTATTTGAATCAACCGAAGTTAACTGATGAGAAGTTCATGATTAATAAACAATATACGAATCAGCGGTGGTACCGTACAGGAGATCTAGCTCGGTGGCTGCCGACAGGTGAGATTCAATACATTGGTAGGCTTGACAATCAGGTGAAGATTCGGGGATATCGGATTGAGATCGGGGATATTGAGAAGGCAATTCTTAGCTATCCTCAAATCAATCAGGCGATTGTACTTATGAATCATGATGATGAGGGTGCTCCATACTTATGCTCCTACTTGGTTTGCGATGAGGAACCGGAGGTTTCCGGTTTACTTGTTTTTTTGAAATCCAAGCTTCCGGATTATATGATTCCTACATACTTCGTTCCGTTAGCTGAACTTCCGCTGACAGTCAACGGAAAGGTTAATACCAAAGCGTTAAAAGCTATGAATCATCGACAGTTTTCCCAATCTCCTTACATAGCTCCAAGCAATGATATTCAAAGGATGTTGGCGGATGTATGGGAGCAGTTGTTGGGACATGAGCGGATTGGAATCGATGATCATTTTTTTCAGATTGGCGGAACTTCATTAACAGGGGTCAAAATGGTTGCCTTATTGAGCGATCGGTATACCATTTCGATTAATGATGTATTCAAATTTCCTACGATTAGGGAGTTGTCGGCACATGTGATAGAACAGAAGGGGTATTTTTTGGAAATGATAGAAACGATGAGGCACTCGGCGGTTACCCCTGAACTCCTGAAGATGAGACGTGGCGAGAATGAAGAATTGCTAACCTCTTACCGTGAACGAATCATTCAGCGGGGGAACCCGAATCTATCTATTCAAAGAAAATACAAGCATATTCTGTTGACAGGAGGAACGGGCTTCCTGGGCGCTCATCTATTGTATGAGTTGATCCATAGAATCGAATCGGATATTACTCTTCTGATACGTGGGGAGTCAGGCGAGGCGGCAAGGCAATACTTGCGCAACAGATTTGATTACTACTTTGGCGATTCCGCCAAAGGAATATTCGATGGGAGCAAAATATCTATAGTCGCGGGGGACTTAACCCAACCATATATAGGCGTAGGCGAAGAAAAGTATAATCAATTGGCAGAGCAGGTCGATTGTATTATTCACACCGCTTCTCTTACCAAGCACTACGGAACAGCAGAAGAGTTCAAAACCGTCAATGTAGATGGCACACTCGCTTTATTGGACTTTGCCAAACAGGGCAATAAAAAAGACATGCATTTCATGTCATCCATGAGTCTTGCAACAGGTAGCAATATTAAAATGTTGGATGAATTCGTAGAAGATATTGAACTGCTCGATAAGAATATCAACAATCATTTTTTGAGCAGCAAATTGGAAGCAGAGGAATTGATCCGCAAGGAACGGAAAAACGGATTAAGCTGTACAATCTATCGGCTGAATTCTCTCAATAACAATACGAAAACGGGGAAGTTCATGTTTAACAAAGAAAGCAATGCGTTTTGCTCCTTTGTTAAAGGATTGAATGAGTTGGGGATTTATCCTGATTTGCAAGAACCGGTGCTTGATTTAACTGGAGTCGATCAGGCGGCCCGTGCGATTGTGACTTTGTTTGACAGACCCGCATTGCATAATCAACAGCATCATATCTTCAATCCTAATCGTTTGAGTTGGGGGCAATTCGGCAACGAGATCCGAGCCAGCGACCCTGACATTCGCCTTATGCCTTTTCAAACCTTCATAAGCGTACTTGAGGACCAATTCAAGGACCCGGAGACCCGGCATACCATTATCAACGTGGTTCTCAATTTATTCCTATTGAGAAATACAGAATGGTTAAGCTATTTGCGGGTTTGTGAGCGGACTTTGAGTGATTTGAATCTTCTTGGGTTTGAGTGGGGACCTATAAATAAACGACAAATCGATTGCTATTTGGAGGCGCTTCCATAAATTCCGTTTCTCTCTCCATGGGAGGAATGTCATGTGAAATATTCTTCAACGAAGCGTTCTTACAATAGAATCCATCTATTGGAGGAGGTGAAATTTAACGTGAAGACCATTGGATTAATTGGAGGGTTAAGTTATGAATCTACCTTGTTGTACTACGAGCATATTAATAAATTAACAAACCGCCTCTTGGGGAAGACCCATTCGGCCAAGCTGATTTTGAATAGTCTAGATAATGAGGAGGTACTGGATTTATTCAACAGAAACGAATTCGATAAAGCTCGAAGCATTTTGATAGACGCCGCCCTTCTGCTTCAAAATGCGGGAGCGGATTGTATTCTGATGTGTTGCAATTCCGTTCACAAATTGGCGAAAGAAATCCAGCAATCCATACAAACCCCGTTGATTCATATTAGTGATGCAGTAGTAGAGAAGATGCAGGGGAACGGATTAAGACGTATTGGCTTAATCGGCACGAACTTTACGATGAGTGACTCGTTCTACAAGCATAGGCTTGAGGAACATTCCATTGAAGTCATGTTGCCGGAGCAAGAGGAGAGGAATTTCTTGCATCGGGTTATTTTCAGTGAACTCGTTGTTGGAACGATCAATCCGGATTCCAAGAAGGTAATAAAACAGATCATTAAGGACATGGTTGATAAGGGAGCACAAGGAATTATTCTGGGCTGTACGGAACTACCGATGATGATTGAACTTCAAGACGTGAGGGTTCCCGTATTCGATGCTGTTAAGCTACATGCGGAAAAAGCTGTGGAGTTTGCGCTGTCCCGTATTGAATGTCTGAACCCTGTTTTTTAAAAATTGATTTTTTAAATGACGAATAAGAAAAGAGGAGATTGAATAATGGAAAACGTGAAAGAAAAAGAAGCAAGCTTGAATCCGGGAATCCCTCCCCAGGCAGTTGTCATGGGGAGTATCAGTGGCTTTTTTGGTTCTTTTGTGATTAAGACCGCTGTGGATGTGGGCATCTTTAAGGCATTGAAAAATGGTATTGCTACCAATGAAGCATTAAGTGATGCTTTGGGTTTGGATTCCAAGTCATTATTTAGATTGATGCGGGCTCTAATCTCAATGGAGTTGGTCTCACTTCTGCCCTCCGGAGAGTATTCGTCGACTGTTCTTGGACAAACATTAGAACCGGGCCCTACCCCTCAATCTATCGAACCGATCGCGGAGTATTTGTTGAGTGATTTTATTGTTGAAGCCATGGCTAAGTTGAAGGGAAGCATCCAGACAGGGAAACCTTCTTTTGATAATTCAGCTTGGTTTATGGAAGGGGAAGTGAACATTGAGCAACAGCAAATCGTAAACCGGGCGATGGAAGTCTATTCCAAGGTGAGTTTGCCTGCAATTCTAAGAAATTATTCATTTGAACCTTTTGATGTCATTGTGGATGTTGCGGGTGGGTTAGGGCAAATCTTAGCGGGTATTCTACATACCAATCCTAAGGCGAAAGGCGTGCTATATGATCTTCCAACAACCGTTGAAAAAGCCAAGGGATATATGGAATCTGTTGGTCTGTCCGAACGTTGTGAATTGATTGCGGGAGATATGTTCAAGTCTATCCCCGCAGGCGGTGACTTGTATATTATCAGCAAGGCATTAAATGATTGGGATGACGAACATGTTTTGTCTACTCTCCGAAATGTCTGTACGGTCATGTCTGAAAATTCGAAACTGATGATTATAGAAATGCTGATTGATGATCAACAGCCAGCAGCCGATGAAGCGATCCGGGATTTGTTCTTCCTTGCTATTACACCGGGGGGGAGAATTCGGACGAAGCAGGAATTTACCCGACTGATTGAACAAAGCGGGATGAAGGTGTCACGGATCATCCCTGCATCCGATCAGTTCTGCATGATTGAATGTGAGCGTGTGGAATAAATAATTGTCTCTTTAGCATAAGTTTTTGCCACCCATTCTTGGGTTTAAGGGTAATGGGTGGCAAAACAGTTAAATGATCAATATCGAATAAGCGAATAAAGGGGAAATTGAAATGTTGGCTTATGTATTTCCGGGCCAAGGCGCTCAAAGGGTTGGGATGGGTGGGGATTTATTTGATGAATTCCCAAAAATCACACGGCAAGCGGATCGCATATTAGGTTATTCGATTAAGGAGCTATGTCATACGGATCAAGGGAAAAGGCTTCAGAAGACCCAATATACCCAACCGGCCCTGTTTACAGTCAATTCCTTGATGTATATGAAGGCTGTTGCAGATACTGGGGTTAGACCGGATATAGTTGCAGGGCATAGTCTGGGAGAATATAATGCCTTGTTTGCCGCAGGTGCCTTTGATTTCGCAACAGGTCTCCAATTGGTTCAAAAAAGGGGAGAATTAATGAGTCTGGCCCAGGGCGGCGGAATGGCGGCAGTTATCGGTTTGGACGCAGATGCGGTTAAGCATGTTTTAGAACGGAACCAGTTGTCAGAAATTGATGTTGCTAACTATAATTCGCCAAGGCAGTTGGTGCTGTCGGGCTTAAAAGAAGATATTGATCGTGCGCAGCCGATTTTTGAATCGGTTGTTGGAGCAAACTATATCCCCTTATTCGTCAGTGGTGCTTTTCACTCCAGATATATGCAGGAGGCTATGAAACGCTTTGAAGTGTTCTTAGAATCATTTGAATTCGCTGAGTTGGATATTCCCGTCCTGTCAAATGTGGATGCTAGACCCTATAAATACAAGGACATCAAATCAAATTTGACCCGACAAATCACCAGTTCGGTGAAATGGTGTGAAACTGTGCAGGTTATGATGGGATTACCGTCGTTAGAGATGAAGGAAATCGGTCCGGGGCACGTGTTGTCGGGGTTATTGAAGAATATTCGCGAGGAGGCACCCCCAATAAATTTGCCTACGGAAGAATGGAATAAAAGGAGAAATGAGGAGACGATACTTTCCCGGCAGGTTGTTCATTCCGATGATATTTCTTCTGTAAAGGAGGTGCAGACATCCTCCATGATAGCGCCTGGAGAAACCTTGGGAAACAGTGGGTTCAAACAAGACTATCGGTTGAAATACGCTTATATCGCAGGGGCTATGTACAAAGGCATTGCATCTAAAGAACTGGTGGTGAAAATGGGAAAGGCGGGGATGATGGGTTTTTTTGGAACCGGAGGGTTAGGGTTAGATCAGATTGAGACATCGATTCAATTCATTCAGAGGGAACTGAAACATGATGAAGCTTACGGACTCAATTTGGTTCATCAACCGGATCGGCCGGAAAGGGAAGAAAGGCTTGTTCAATTGTACACTCAATACGAAGTAAGAAATATTGAAGCAGCCGCGTTTATTACGATTACTCCCGCATTAATATTATTCCGTGCACATGGCTTATCCATGAACCCAGATGGTAGTGTGAATGCTGTTAACCGCATCATTGCCAAGATATCCCGGCCTGAGGTGGCTGAAATGTTCCTGAGCCCTGCTCCTGAAATTCTTGTGGACAAGCTACTCAAGCAGAATCGGATTACATGGCAGCAAGCCCAAATGCTACAGCAGATTCCGGTGGCGGACGATCTGTGTCTGGAGGCAGATTCCGCGGGCCATACGGATGGTGGGGTTGCCTATGTCCTGCTACCGGCTATTGTCAAACTCCGTGATGAGATGATGTTGAAATACAACTATAACAAAAGGGTTAGAGTCGGAGCGGCTGGCGGTATCGGTACACCGGAGGCGGCAGCCGCTGCATTCATCCTGGGAGCGGATTTCATTCTCACGGGTTCTATTAATCAATGCACAATAGAGGCAGGAACGAGTGATGCGGTGAAAAATTTGCTTCAAGAAATGAATATTCAAGATACAACTTATGCCCCGGCAGGTGATATGTTTCAGATTGGAGCCCGGGTTCAGGTTTTAAAAAAGGGTTTATTTTTTCCAGCTCGGGCTAACAAGTTATACGAATTGTATATGAGACATCAATCTATTGATGAGGTTGATTCGTTGGTCAAGAGGCAATTGGAGGAGAGATATTTTAAACGCAGCTTGGAAGAAATCTACCAAGAGGTTAAAGCTTATTACTCTGCAGAGGAAATAGAGAAGGCAGCGAACCAACCCAAGAAGAAGATGGCGATGATTTTCAAATGGTATTTCAATTATTCTACCAGAATCGCTATTGCTGGAACCCCCGGGTGCGAGCTTGACTATCAGATTCATTGCGGACCAGCTTTAGGAGCATTTAACCAATGGGTCAAGGGTACAAAATGGGAACTATGGACCAATCGTCATGTGGATGAAATCGGAATTCGCATTATGAATGAAGCGGCAGCTATTCTAAATCGGAAAACCCTGATGGAATGGGACTTTGATAATAGGAGCGGTCACCGTAGAACGGAGTCCAACTATTCATAGAACAATTGGGAAGAGTGAGCTGAATGAGAAGGAGAAAAGCGGATATTGCAGTAATAGGCATGTCCTGCCGGTTTCCCGGCGCGGATGGATATCAGCAATTCTGGGCAAACCTTGAAAATGGCGTCAATTCTATAAGGGAGATTACACCGGACCGCTGGAGCATCGACGAGTATTATTCGCCGGACCCGGAGAAACCGGGGAAAAGTATCAGCAAGTGGTGCGGATTATTGGATCATATCTATGATTTCGACAACCAATTTTTTCAAATATCTCCCCGTGAGGCAGCTAATATGGACCCTCAGCAACGCCTATTACTTGAAGAAACCTGGCGCTGTATTGAGGATTCCGGAGTTCCCATTAGGAAACTTCAACAAAAGACGACCTCTGTCTATGTTGGCGTAATGACTACCGATTATCGACAGCATTTGGCAAGCCCAGAACAAATGCCGGACAGTTATGCCTGCTTGGGGAATTACGAGAGCATTCTGGCCAACCGGATTTCCTATTGGTTTGATTTTCATGGGATTAGCAAGCCGGTGAATGCTGCCTGCGCATCTTCTTTGGTTGCCATTCATGAAGCGAAACAGGCTTTGATGAGAGGGGATTGCGACTATGCTCTCATAGCTTGTGTAAATACTAATCTCCACCCTTTAAAATATATATCTTTTTCCAAGTCGCGTATGTTGAGTCCGGATGGGCAATGCAAAACATTCGATATAGATGCCAACGGTTATGTTCCGGGAGACGGGGTAGGGGTTCTATTGCTGCAGCGTTTAGAGGAGGCTGTTCAGAATGGAATTGTCGTCCACGGGCTGATCAAAGGCACTGCAGTGAACCATTCCGGCAAGAGTATTTCCATTACAGCCCCAAGCATACAGGCGCAACAGGAGGTTATCCTTAGTGCATACCGGGATGCGGATATAAATCCTGAGACGGTGACATATGTTGAGGCACATGGTACAGGAACTTCCTTGGGGGACCCTATTGAGATAGAGGCATTAACCCGTGCTTTCCGTGAATATACATATCGGAACCAATTTTGCAGAATTGGCTCTGTGAAGACCAATATCGGCCATCTGGAAGGGGCGGCTGGTATTGCCGGCATTATTAAAGTATTGCTGATGATGAAACATAAGAAAATCCCGGCCACACTCAACCTGAATACGTTGAACCCGATCATATCCTTCGAGGACACTCCTTTTCTTGTTTCGGGGAATTGCGAGGATTGGAAGAGTGGGGAGTCAGATGGACTGTCTTTAAGAGCGGGCGTGAGTTCGTTTGGATTTGGAGGAGTGAATTCCCACGTTTTACTTGAAGAATACGTTCCAGATGAGAAGGAAGAGCCTGAACTTGAGGAGCAGCCCGAGCTCTTTTTGTTATCTGCGAAGAATCCTGCCAGTTTAGAAAGAATGATCGGAGAGTGGATGGATTTACTACAACATGATACGAGGCCCCCTTTCCGTCTCCGTGATATCTGCCTAACCATGCAGACCGGTAGAGCAGCCTTTCCATACCGGTATGGAAGGTTGGTTAAGAATAGAGAAGAATTAATGATGGCTGTACAATCGGCGGCCCAATTCCCTACTCATGTAAAAGTGGGGATAACAGCTTGGGGGCTTCATATCGGAGAGTTTTCTTGGAAGGGCTACTCCGACATTGAATCGCTTGTTAGCAGTTCCCCAATTTATAGAAGACATCTAGAAGATGGAATGAAAATGTTGAAAGCGATACGTGTAAGCAAATCTATCAGGGATGGTCTGTATGAGGAGAACTGGGAAGGGCCTCATGGTTCTATTTATTTATTTATTTCAGGATATGCCTATGTCATTACTCTCATGGAATTAGGATTAAAGCCAGACCAGGTATCGGCGCAAAAGTCAGGGATTTGGATTGCAATGGCAATCACCGGAATGATGAGCATGAAGGATATCCTGACTGTTATAAGTAAGAAAACAAAACCGGGAAACGACTTTCTCGCGAGGCCTGCCATTCCTTTCTACGATTGCCTACGTGATATGACTTACCCGAGCTTTTTAATTCAGGAAGAGTATGTAGTAGAGCTCTTGAACAGCATGAATGGACAGACATTGACTGTGATTTCTGAATATGTTTATAAAGCCAGATTACTCTATGAAAGTCAATATACATTCAAAAAAACTTTGGACGATTGGATCGAACTGGTCCAAAGCACATGCGGGTTGCGAATGCGGCATTGGCTTTATGACAATGATCTTTTGAACGAAGCTTCAAATCTCTATGAGATTGAAAAGAAAATTCTATTGATTTCCATTGTTTACTCTATTCGAAAATTGAATCAAAAATGGGATATTCAGGAACAACGTATTATTGGGGATCTCCGGTTTTACGAACTTATAGATTTGTTGATGGATGGTGTTATAACGAAAGAGGTAATTACGGAATTGGTATCAAATACTATACCGGATTTCAGTCTGGCAGCTAAAAAACTGCAACAAAATGCAGGCAAACTGAATCCGGCCCGATCCTACTCTTTGTTAAGACAATACAACAGTCGATTGCAGGAAATACCTGAGATGAACGAATGGATCGAAGCTGCGGAAGACACTGTCCGTGCTGTATCTAAGATAAGGAAGAACAGTTTTGTGCTTGGAAAAACGGAATGGAATGCGGAGGGTCAAATGGGTCATATCGCCCTTTCCTCAGACGGGGACCTCAAAACTTGCTTTCAGGAGAATTTGCTCCGCCTGTGGCTTAATGGGAACGATATTTCATGGGAGTTGCTCAATCGGAATGAAAAATATCAATCTCTCCATTTGCCAACGTACAGCTTTCAACGTGAAACGTTTCAGTTAGCAAGTCCTAGGAGGATTGTCTCCAAGCAAGTTGTGGATTCTGTGAAGCCGATGCCGGATGATGATCAACTGAAACAGCTCTTGACCAAGCTTGGAGCTGGGGAGATCGAAGTTGAGGAAATCAAGAGTTTAATGGGGGATACATGATGGATGGGATGAAATGGAGTATAGATCGTGTACTGCATAAGATCAAAGGTCGGGAGATTACTTCAGAAGAGGGATTTGAGCTGATCAAGGCCATCCAGCGGGGAGATACGCCTGCGGTTACGAATACAAACCAGAACACTACCGGTCAATCCTTGGATTATTACACACCAGTATGGGAAAAACGGGATACGCCAACGAGTGTTTGGCCTGATAGGATTCTGTTGTTTGATACCACATCGGATTTGATGGACAAGTTGAAAACTATCGGCGTCCAGACGGTGTTGGTACAACCCGGAAACACGTACAAACGTCATAGCGTAGATCAGTATACTATTGATTCAGGAAGGCAGGATGACTACAAGCGCTTGATAGCATCCCTGTTGGAGGATCAATCGCTACCTGATTGCATATTGCATTATTGGTCCCGAAGTAGCTTTACTGGCGACCTTGCACATCTTGAGAACCAGCTTGGTCATGGGATATTTTCTCTCTTTTATTTTTACCGGGCTTTGACGGATTATAAAGTAAAACAACAGATCAAGCTGCTGTATCTTTATGATTCCCATACTCACGGCCAACCTCAGTACGGAGGCGTTAGTGCATTTGCCAAAACGGTGAGGAAAGAAAACCCGGGGTGGATATGTAAAACAGTGGAGCTGGAGGGAGTAGCCCAAGAAGTCGCTGCCTCTTTGCTTAGTGAGTTTGGAACAGAGGATGAGGAAATAGAGTTGCGCTACCGGGGAGAACAGCGCTTTGTAAGAAGAATGATTCCGGCCAGTATGGAGAAGGGGCCCCTGCCATTAAGAAAAGGGGGGACTTATTTAATAACGGGTGGGTTAGGTGGGGTGGGTTTCACAGTAGCTTCCTATCTCGCCAAGAAAACCCAAGGTAAAATTGTTTTAACAGGCCGCTCAGAGCTCACTTCTGATAAAAGGATTAAATTACTTGAGTTAGAAAAAATGGGGTGTGAAACTCTATATATTCAAGCGGATGTTTCTATTCGTGAGGATGTTGAGCGTCTGGTTGCGAAGACTAGACAGCAATGTAACGAAATCTATGGGATTATTCATGCGGCAGGCGTCATTAGAGATGCGTTTCTATTTAATAAAACAACGGAACAAATGAAAGAGGTAATTGCCCCCAAGGTGTTCGGAACTCTGTGGTTGGATGAAGCGACCTGCTTTGATCGGCTTGATTTCTTCATTATGTTTTCTTCCAGCACGTCGGTTCTAGGTAATGCCGGGCAATGTGACTATGCGTATGCCAATGGTTTTATGGACCATTATGCCTTATGGAGGGACGGGTTAAGGGAACAGGGAGAGCGGGAGGGGAAGTCCATCTCTATCAACTGGCCGTTATGGTCGGATGGCGGGATGAAGGTCGATCATGCAACGCTCACCTTTATGCAGAATACGATGGGGATTCTACCTATTTCCAATGAAGAGGGATTGTTAGCGTTTGAAGAGGCGCTTTCGCAACAAGAGAAGCAGTGGGTGGTCCTCAAAGAAAGCGATAATAAGAAGGTCCGCCTGTTTGATTCCTCTGATGAACTCGTTGCAGGGAGTAATTCCTCCGCGATTGTTTCTATAAATAATGAGAATTTGCATACACATGTGAGCCGGGAGGTCAGACAGATTGCCTCGGAAGTGTTGGCTGTCCCAATGGATAGGATTGATATGGATGTTGAAAAGAGTGAATATGGGTTCGATTCGATTTCTTCTACCGATTTTATCAATCGAATTAACAAAAAATTTACGATAGATTTGACCCCCCCCGTATTTTATGAATATCAAGATTTGGGGGCTTTCGCAAAGCACCTCACCGAAAATGTAGATATGTACCATTTTTCTGATCCTAGACAATCGGTTGTTTCTCACAAGGCGGCTCCCGGAGAATTACCTGAAATGGCCGCTTTCCCACGAGAAATAGAGTCCATAAATGATGCAGGGCATCCCCATAAGGAAACGTCCTTGCCGCCCGAATACGAGCCTGTTGCGATTATCGGCATGGCGGGAATTTTGCCAGGTGCCGATCATCTTGAAGAGCTGTGGGACAACTTGCTGGCAGACAAAGATGCAATCAGCGAAATACCGGCCGACCGTTGGAGTTGGAAGGAATATTACGGGGATCCGGCAAAGGAATCTAATAAAACGAATATAAAGTGGGGAGGTTTCATAAAGGAAATAGATAAGTTTGATGCGTTATTTTTCGGCATTTCTCCCCGCGAGGCTGAGCTTATGGATCCCCGACAGAGAATTTTTCTGGAAACAGTTTGGAAGTCTATTGAGGATGCGGGGTATAAGCCCTCTTCCTTGTCGGGGACGAATACAGGTTTGTTTGTGGGTGTCGGTACTTCCGATTATTACGATCTTCTTCATGAGAATCATGTGGAGATTGAAGCATATACGTCTACCGGTTGCTTCAATTCCATTCTTACCAACCGGATTTCCTATTTGCTTAACTTGCACGGGCCAAGCGAACCGATTGATACAGCGTGCTCCAGTTCGTTAGTAGCCATCCACCGCGCTGTCGAAAGTGTCAGAAGCGGGGAGTGCAATCTTGCAATTGCCGGAGGGGTTAATATCCTTGCCAGCCCTAATATGTATATTTCTTTAAGTAAAGCTAGAATGCTTGCGGAAGATGGAAGATGCAAGACGTTCGACAAGAAAGCCAATGGATATGTAAGGGGAGAAGGAAGCGCAGCTGTCCTGCTCAAACCTCTTTCCCAGGCTGAACGGGACGGTGACCATATCTATGCTATCATCAGAGGTTCATCCGTCAATCATGGTGGCCATGCTAACTCGCTGACCGCACCGAACCCGAATGCCCAAGCTAATCTTATTGCGACTGCTTGGTCGAAGGCTGGTGTCGATCCTTCCAGGGTTGGTTATATTGAGGCGCACGGTTCTGGCACTCCTCTGGGAGACCCGATTGAAATCAATGGACTAAAGAAGGCGTTCGGAAAATTATATGCGAACCATGGAAAATTCGTCAAAGAAGCTAGTTGCGGGATTGGTACCATAAAAACGCAAATCGGACATTTGGAATCAGCAGCTGGCATTGCCGGTTTACTCAAGGTTTTGCTGTGTTTGAAGCATGGAAAGCTCATTAAGAATCTTCATTTTGAAGAGATGAACTCCTATATTGAGTTAAAGGGAAGTCCTTTCTATATTATTGATGAAACGAAAGAATGGAATAGACCTGAACCGGATGCTCCCAGATTGGCTGGTGTCAGTTCGTTCGGGTTTGGCGGAGTGAACGCCCATATTGTCGTTGAGGAGTATATGAATTCCAATAGGTGGATTAAGTCTGGGGAAGGTCCAGCAATGATTGTACTGTCAGCTAGGGATCAGACAAGGTTATCTCTCATGGCCCGCAATCTGCTTGGTTTTCTTGAGAAAGAGGACGTCGCATTAATTCATATGGCCTATACACTACACACCGGCAGAGAAGCGATGGATGAACGGATTGCGTTCGTGGCTCGGCATGTTGATGAAGCTAAGGAAAAATTGAATTTATTCCTTCAAGGTGAGACCAACATCGAGGACTTCTACTATGGCAGTACTAAAAAGAGAGGCTCCTTGGCAGAGGTATTAATGGAAGCCGAAGAAGGTAAGGCGTTTATTAATAGTTTGTTGAACAAGAGGAAATTAAGCCAATTGGCTCAACTGTGGTCATCAGGGGTGGAAATTGACTGGGAACGAATGTATAACGGGCAGCAGTCCAATCGCCTTTCTCTTCCTTCATATCCCTTCACCAGGGAGTCATACTGGGTCGATCAAGCTGGGCGAAAGGCTGAGGCCAATCAGTTTCAATGGATTCATCCGCTGCTTCATCAGAATATTTCAGATTTTACGGAAATGCGGTTCCTTTCAAGATTTACAGGTTGTGAAAGGTTCTTTTCCGATTTTCGTAGCAATGGAATTAAGACTTGGTTTGGTGCCGCTTATTTAGAAATGGCCATCATTGCTATAAGTGAAATGGCCGGCATATCGGATGATAAACAGATTCATATTCAACTCAACAGCATGCACAGGGGCGCTGCTTTGATAGTGGGGGATCAGCCGGTAGAAGTGTTTTTCGGTATTAGCCGTGAAAAAAACGGATACATACAATATGAAATCTATGGAGAGGAAGACCTTCACGGGGAATGCGACGTTTATTGCTATGGACATGTCGCTCTTGTCCAGGACAAAACCGTGGGTCGGGTAGACCTACTCTCTTTAAAGGAAGATTGTGAGGAAACAGATATTCCATCTGACGTCTTCTATAAAGAGCTATCGGAGTTGGGAATGGTTTTCGAAGACCATTACAGAGGGGTCGAGCGAATCTATGCTGGACATGATAAGGCTCTTGCCAAACTGAAACTTCCCGAATCTTGGGAGGCTGATCGGCAGGAATATGTCCTTCACCCTTGCTTGGCAGATGCTGCTCTGAGTGTGTCTTATTTGTGGAGTATGGAGAAGAAGGGCAAGGTTAATGAGGAGTTCGGCCCCCTTTCGATGGAAGAGCTTGAGGTGCTTCGTCCTTGCACAAGTTCCATGTGGGCCCATGTCCGAAAAATAGAAGGCGTTGCTTCCCAAACGGGTGAATTGAATCGAGTGGATATAGATATATGTGATAACGATGGTAATATTTGCATTAGTATGAGAGGGGTTACAATCTAAACATTTAGAAGGGGATAGAGTGATGAAGAAGACGATGATGCTTGAACCAGGCTGGAGCGAGCAACCCGTTAAGGTAAGGGGAGAGGGAGCTTACTACGGGAGTCGAATCGTAATGCTCTGTGAACCTGCAGAAGATCTGTACGAGAGTCTGTCTGGCATGGAGAAATCGATTCGGTTCATACGCCTGTATTCGGAGGCACAGGGAATTGCAGAACGCTATAAAGCCTACGTGCTACAGGCAATGGAAGAAATACGAACGCTTTTGGAGAGCAAGCTGGAAGGAGCAGTACTAATCCAGATTGTCAGCGAGAATCGAGGGGAAGGGCAGCTCTTTTCGGGACTGGAGGGACTGCTGCGCACGGCACGGTTGGAGAATCCAAAGCTGGTTGGACAACTGGTAGAAGTTGACTCCTGGGGAGAGGCGGCAGAGCTGAACCAGGTGTTGGCAGACAACGGAAAGTATCATGGGGAAGACGTGTGGGTCCGGTATGCGGAAGGTAAGCGCCAGGTAGCGGTATGGAGCGAGGCGAAGGAAGTTAAGAATCCGGAGATGCCGTGGAGAGAAGAAGGCGTCTATCTCATCACAGGAGGAGCCGGAGGTTTAGGCATGATTCTAGCCAGAGAGATCGCAGAGCAGGCAAGGAATGTGGTCTTGATCTTGACGGGCCGGGCAGCCGTGAGTCGCGAGGTAGAGCGGAAGCTGGAGGAACTTCAGTCAGCGGGGGCCAGAGCGGTGTACGAGCAGGTGGATGTCAGGCAGCGAAGTGCTGTGGATGGGATGATGAAGCGTATCTGGGAAACCTACGGAACTCTGAACGGAATCATCCACAGCGCCGGGGTGATCCGGGACAGCTTTCTCTTGAAGAAGCGGAGAGAAGAGGCGGCAGAGGTGCTGGGGCCGAAAGTGGACGGCTTGGTGAATTTGGATGAGGCAAGCGCGGGGATGGCACTGGACTTCTTCATCCTGTTTTCGTCAGTAGCAGGAGCCATTGGTAACCTGGGCCAAGGGGATTATGCGGCAGCGAACGCCTTCATGGACCGTTATGCGCTATATCGGAATGAAAGGGTAAGCGTAGGCCACAGGCAGGGGCATACCTTGTCCATCAACTGGCCATTGTGGAAAGAGGGTGGCATGCGGGTGGACAGTGAAACCGAGATGAGGATGTTGGAGCAAACGGGGCTGGAGGTCATGGGTAAGGAGAATGGGCTGTTTGCTTTCAATCAGGCACTTGCATGGAAGAAAGGCAGATTTTGCGTATTGCATGGTGACGTTACGAAACTACTGAAGCAGTATATGAAGAAGGGGAGCCATGACCTCCCTGATCATGGAGAGCACAAGGGTCCGGTCCCACAGGTAAATCTGCAGTTGTTACGGAGTAAAACTCTTGTCAAACTGAAAGCTTTGTTCGGAGAAGCGGTCAAGATTGGGGTAAACAATATTGATGCGCTGGAGCCATTGGAAAGTTATGGATTGGATTCGATTCTCATCATGATGTTGAATCAAAAAATAGAAATGATTTTCGGGGAATGCTCCAAAACGATATGGTATGAATATTTGACTCTGGAGGAGTTAACTGGCCACTTCGTTGCCCATTATCCTGATCGTTGCATGACGTGGACCCGACTGAATGAAACATTACCATCCGACAGAGAAGGAAATGAGTCTGTTAAGGAACAGTTGAAGATTGAAGTCCCTGTCATAAGCCCGATAAAAAGAAAAAAACGGAAGTCGGCTCATAGTTTCGAAGGGTACAAAGCAACGGAGCCTATAGCAATCATCGGGATGAGCGGGCGTTATCCGCAAGCGGACAACCTTCGGGAATATTGGGCGAATTTGGAGAAGGGGAAAGATTGTATAGAGCAAATTCCCCAAGACAGGTGGCCCATTGAGAGCTTCTATGATCCGGATCGCAAGGAAGCTTTTGCGAAAGGGAAAAGCTACAGCAAATGGGGAGGATTCTTGGAGGGGTTTGCGGACTTTGATCCATTATTTTTTGCTATTTCCCCAAGGGATGCTATGAATATGGATCCTCAGGAACGAATATTTGTTCAGAGCTGCTGGGAGGCGTTGGAGGATTCCGGTTACACAAGGGAACGATTAGAAGGATGTTATAAGGGCAAGGTAGGCGTCTACGCGGGAATTACCAAAACCGGCTATGGTTTGTACGGTTCGGAGGTATGGGAACAGGGAGAGGGGCTTTATCCCCATACTTCGTTCAGCTCCGTGGCGAATCGAGTATCGTATCTGTTGAATTTGAAAGGTCCCAGCATGCCTGTAGATACCATGTGCTCTTCTTCTTTAACCGCAGTGCATATCGCCTGTGAGCATCTCAGACACGGGGAATGCGAAGCGGCCATTGTCGGAGGGGTAAATCTATACCTTCATCCTACCAATTTTGTTGAGTTAAGTGGAGCACAGATGTTATCTGCGGATGGGAGATGCAAAAGTTTCGGAAAAGACGCGGACGGGTTTGTGCCGGGGGAGGGTGTAGGTGTTATCATCCTGAAGCCACTGTCTCAGGCGATTGTGGATGGAGACCAGATTTATGCGCAAATTCGGGGCACCTCTGTGAATCACGGAGGCAAAACGAATGGATATACAGTGCCCAGTCCAACTGCACAAACTGAGTTGATAAGGCAGGCAATTCGGAAGTCCGGAATCTCATCGAGAGTGATCAGTTATATAGAAGCCCATGGAACGGGCACGGAATTAGGAGATCCTATCGAAATTACAGGTTTGACTCAAGCTTTTGAGGAAGATACCAATGATAGAGGCTTCTGCGCCATAGGTTCCGCAAAGAGTAATATAGGGCATCTGGAAGCGGCTGCTGGAATCGCGGGGTTAACGAAGATTGTGCTTCAGATGAAGAATCAAAAGCTAGTTCCAAGCCTTCATGCGAAGGAACCTAATCCGAATATTGCGTTTGCCAAAACCCCTTTTACAGTCCAACAAGAACTAAGAGACTGGAAAAGGCCCGTTGTGGAGATCAACGGGTTCAAGGAAGAGTTTCCAAGAACTGCTGGGATTTCATCTTTTGGCGCAGGCGGTGCGAACGCCCATGTAGTGGTGGAGGAATACATTCCGAAGGAGGCACGGCGACCTAACGTCCGGGTTAGCCCCGAACATCCTGCAATGATCGTGCTTTCCGCCAAGAATGAAGAGCGACTGACCGAACTGGTACGGCAGTGGGTAGACGCGTTGGAAGAGCGGAGATATACGGATGAGCTGTTGCCGAATATTGCTTACACGCTGCAAACGGGAAGGGAAGCGATGGATGAGCGTCTGGGTCTGAGTGCTGCTTCGATCGGAGAGCTGGGGGCCAAGTTGTCCGATTGGCTTCGTGATCCATCGGGGGCGCAAGAGATATACAGAGGCCAGGTGAGGCGCAACAAGGAAGTGTTGTCGGCGATCGTAGCTGACGAGGACATGCAAGAAGTTATGGAAAAGTGGATAAGGAAAGAGAAATACGACAAGCTGCTGGACCTGTGGGTCAAGGGTATGAGCGTGAACTGGGACAAGCTGTATGGGGAACATCCTCCGCACCGGATTAGTCTGCCGACGTATCCGTTTGCGAAGGAGCGCTATTGGGTGCCGGCAGGGGGGGCGGCAAGCGGCAGAGAGCGGCTTCATCCTTCTCCGTCCGTGCGGCTACATCCTCTGCTGCATGAGAATATCTCTGACTTCACGGAGCAGAAGTATAGCTCGACTTGGACCGGAGAAGAATTCTTCCTGACGGACCACCGAGTCCAAGGGAGGAAAGTACTACCGGGTGTGGCATATCTGGAAATGGCAAGGGCTGCGTCGGAGAACGCGACTGGTCCGACTGGGCGTATAGGAGACGGGCAAGCCGTTCGGATTAAGAATGTAGTCTGGATAAACCCGGTAGTGGTTGGGGAAGAGCCGGAGCGGGTGCAGATCGGACTATACCCGGAAGAGAATGGAGAGATTGGCTTTGAGGTTTACCAAGAAGAACAGGAGACCGGAGAAGCAGCAGTATACAGCCAAGGGCGGGTCGCATGGTTCGAAGCATCGGGAATGCCCCAATTGGATGTGACGGGGAAGCAGAAGGATTGCGACGGAAGAGTAATCACAGCAGATGAATGTTATGAGGCGTTTGAAAAGATGGGGATATCTTACGGAGCCGCCCATCGAGGGATCGAACGGATCTATGTGGGAGAGGGTCAGGTACTGGCGAAACTATTACTGCCGGGTGGAGTTGCCGATACCTTGGAGCAGTACGTGTTGCATCCGTCGCTATTGGACTCGGCTTTGCAGGCATGCCTAGGAATGGTAATAGGTGATGGACTGGGAAATAAGCCTTTGCTTCCGTTTGCTTTGGGACAGATAGAAGTGTACGCCCCCTGTACGGCAGCCATGTGGGCCTGGGTTCGTCACAGCGCAGGCGGTGAAGCCGATGGAAAAGTCCAGAGGTTGGATATTGATTTGTGTGATGAGAGCGGCCAAGTTTGTATACAGATGAGAGAGTTTACCTCCAGGGTCCTAGAGGTTGGAAATGGAAGGGAAGCTAGCGTGGTACAGACGATGATGTTCGAGCCAAGCTGGAGCGAGCAACCCGTTAAGGTAAAGGGAGAGGGAGCTCACTACGGGAGTCGAATCGTAATGCTCTGTGAACCTGCAGAAGATCTGTACGAGAGTCTGTCTGGCATGGAGAAATCGATTCGGTTCATACGCCTGTATTCGGAGGCACAGGGAATTGCAGAACGCTATAAAGCCTACGTGCTACAGGCGATGGAAGAAATACGAACGCTTTTGGAGAGCAAGCTGGAAGGAGCAGTACTAATCCAGATTGTCAGCGAGAATCGAGGGGAAGGGCAGCTCTTTTCGGGACTGGAGGGACTGCTGCGCACGGCACGGTTGGAGAATCCAAAGCTGGTTGGACAACTGGTAGAAGTTGACTCCTGGGGAGAGGCGGCAGAGCTGAACCAGGTGTTGGCAGACAACGGAAAGTATCATGGGGAAGACGTGTGGGTCCGGTATGCGGAAGGTAAGCGCCAGGTAGTGGTATGGAGCGAGGCGAAAGAAGTTAAGAATCCGGAGATGCCGTGGAGAGAAGAAGGCGTCTATCTCATCACAGGAGGAGCCGGAGGTTTAGGCATGATTCTAGCCAGAGAGATCGCAGAGCAGGCAAGGAATGTGGTCTTGATCTTGACGGGCCGGGCAGCCGTGAGTCGCGAGGTAGAGCGGAAGCTGGAGGAACTTCAGTCAGCGGGGGCCAGAGCGGTGTACGAGCAGGTGGATGTCAGGCAGCGAAGTGCTGTGGATGGGATGATGAAGCGTATCTGGGAAACCTACGGAACTCTGAACGGAATCATCCACAGCGCCGGGGTGATCCGAGACAGCTTTCTCTTGAAGAAGCGGAGAGAAGAGGCGGCAGAGGTGCTGGGGCCGAAAGTGGACGGCTTGGTGAATTTGGATGAGGCAAGCGCGGGGATGGCACTGGACTTCTTCATCCTGTTTTCGTCAGTAGCAGGAGCCATTGGTAACCTGGGCCAAGGGGATTATGCGGCAGCGAACGCCTTCATGGACCGTTATGCGCTATATCGGAATGAAAGGGTAAGCGTAGGCCACAGGCAAGGGCATACCTTGTCCATCAACTGGCCATTGTGGAAAGAGGGTGGCATGCGGGTGGACAGTGAAACCGAGATGAGGATTGAAAGAAGCTCAGGAATGGTATCTTTGTCCACTGAAGCAGGACTACGTCTCTTCTATGTTACAGCCGCATCGAGAAATGCTCAGGTTATGGTTTCTCAAGGCCACGGAACCGTCATGAAGGAAAGGTTACTCGGGAAACCACGAACGACAATACCTGCAGTTCCCAAAGTGTCGGAAGAAAAAGGAGAGGCCTATCTCCTTTCGGAAAAAGTGCAGGAAGTTCTGGCTCAAATGGTGTCTGGAATACAGAAGATGAAGGCGATGGATGTAGAGATGGATTTCGAGTTAAGCGACTACGGATTTGATTCCATCACTTTGACAAAGTTTGCAAATCAACTCAATCAAGCATTTCACTTAGAACTCGCCCCAACCCTCTTTTTTGAGTTCTCTACCTTGCGAGAATTGAGTGTGTACTTGATCAGGGAGTTTGGGGAATCGCTTGCGCATATCCTCAACATTTCTGCTAATCCGGAAGAAAAGGCGGCACCGCTGGCATCAACTGCTTTGGAGGAACCATTGCCGCAAAGGACGCTTTCCCGAAGGCAACAGACCAGGTTTATCAGCTTCCCGGCAGTTACGAAAGAGAAGCGGGATCCATCCTTCTATGAGCCGATCGCGATCATTGGGATGAGCGGCAAGTTCCCGATGTCTGACGATTTGGATTTACTATGGAAACATTTATTGGAGGGGAAAGATTGCATCTCCGAAATTCCCGATGATCGGTGGGATTGGAAAGCTTATTACGGAGATCCTGCCCTGGATGAGAATAAAAGTAACATTAAATGGGGCGGCTTCATGGATGGAGTGGACGAATTCGATCCCATATTCTTTGGGATTTCTCCGAGGGAAGCAGAGTATATGGATCCGCAGCAACGGCTCTTGATGACCTATGCCTGGAAGGCGATAGAAGATGCGGGTTATGCCGCGGAGAATCTGTCCGGAACCAAGGTAGGAATGTTCATAGGAACGGGAAGCAGTGGATACAACGAATTGATCACCCAAGCCAAAGCCGTCACGGAGGGCTATTCTTCTACAGGGAAGGTTCCCTCCGTCGGTCCTAATCGGATGAGCTATTTCTTAAATATACACGGGCCTAGCGAGCCAGTGGAAACTGCGTGTTCCAGCTCTCTTGTAGCGATTCACCGGGCCGTCAATGCAATTCGAAACGGGGAGTGTGTATCCGCTATTGCAGGGGGAGTGAATACGCTCGTTACTCCGGAAGAATATATCAGCTTTAGTAAAGCAGGTATGCTCAGTGAAGACGGTAAATGCAAAACTTTTTCTGCAAAAGCTAATGGGTATGTAAGAGGCGAAGGTGTGGGGATGATCTTTTTGAAGCCGCTGTGCGATGCGGAACGTGATGGAGATCATATATACGGAGTCATCAAAGGAACCGACCAGAACCATGGCGGACGTTCTAACTCTCTGACCGCACCTAACCCTAGAGCCCAGGCCGAATTAATTAAAACCGCATGGACTAAGGCGGGGATCGATGTGAGAACCGCTGGCTACATTGAAGCCCATGGAACGGGTACGCAGCTAGGGGATCCCATAGAAGTAAATGGACTAAAGATGGCATTCAAGGATTTGACAGGTTCCGTCAAAGATCCATGGAAGCCTCAGGCATATTGCGCCTTGGGTTCAATTAAAACCAACATCGGCCATCTGGAGCTGGCTGCCGGAATTGCAGGATTCATCAAGATTCTGCTGCAAATGAAGCATAAGACGTTAGTTAAGAATCTTCATCTTGACGAAATCAACCCCTATATTGATCTGAAAGACAGTCCATTCTATTTGGTAACAGAAACCCAGGAATGGAAGCCACTTCGGAACGCAGAAGGCCGGGAGCTTCCACGCCGTGCAGGAGTCAGTTCTTTTGGATTTGGCGGTGCGAACGCCCATGTAGTGGTGGAGGAATACATTCCGAAGGAGGCACGGCGACCTAACGCCCGGGTTAGCCCCGAACATCCTGCAATGATCGTACTTTCCGCCAAGAATGAAGAGCGACTGACCGAGCTGGTACGGCAGTGGGTAGGCGCGTTGGAAGAGCGGAGATATACGGATGAGCAGTTACCTGATATTGCTTACACGCTGCAGACGGGAAGGGAAGCGATGGATGAGCGTCTGGGTCTGAGTGCTGCCTCGATCGGAGAGCTGGGGGCCAAGTTGTCCGATTGGCTTCGTGATCCATCGGGGGCGCAAGAGATATACAGAGGCCAGGTGAGGCGCAACAAGGAAGTGTTGTCGGCGATCGTAGCCGATGAGGACATGCAAGAAGTTATGGAAAAGTGGATAAGGAAAGAGAAATACGACAAGCTGCTGGACCTGTGGGTCAAGGGTGTGAGCGTGAACTGGGACAAGCTGTATGGGGAACATCCTCCGCACCGGATTAGTCTGCCGACGTATCCGTTTGCGAAGGAGCGCTATTGGGTGCCGGCAGGGGGGGCGGCAAGCGGCAGAGAGCGGCTTCATCCTTCTCCGTCCGTGCGGCTACATCCTCTGCTGCATGAGAATATCTCTGACTTCACGGAGCAGAAGTATAGCTCGACTTGGACCGGAGAAGAATTCTTCCTGACGGACCACCGAGTCCAAGGGAGGAAAGTACTGCCGGGTGTGGCATATCTGGAAATGGCAAGGGCTGCGTCGGAGAACGTGACTGGTCCGACTGGGCGTATAGGAGACGGGCAAGCTGTTCGGATTAAGAATGTAGTCTGGATAAACCCGGTAGTGGTTGGGGAAGAGCCGGAGCGGGTGCAGATCGGACTATACCCGGAAGAGAATGGAGAGATTGGCTTTGAGGTTTACCAAGAAGAACAGGAGACCGGAGAAGCAGCAGTATACAGCCAAGGGCGGGTCGCATGGTTCGAAGCATCGGGAATGCCTCAATTGGATGTGACGGCGAAGCAGAAGGATTGCGACGGAAGAGTAATCACAGCAGATGAATGTTATGAGGCGTTTGAAAAGATGGGGATATCTTACGGAGCCGCCCATCGAGGGATCGAACGGATCTATGTGGGAGAGGGTCAGGTACTGGCGAAACTATTGCTGCCGGGTGGAGTTGCCGATACCTTGGAGCAGTACGTGTTGCATCCGTCGCTATTGGACTCGGCTTTGCAGGCATGCCTAGGAATGGTAATAGGCGATGGACTGGGAAATAAGCCTTTGCTTCCGTTTGCTCTGGAACAGATAGAAGTGTACGCCCCCTGTACGGCAGCCATGTGGGCCTGGATCCGCCACAGTGCGGAAGTTCAAGACGATATCGGGTTGTTGGAGTTTGATGTGGATCTTTGCGATGACAAAGGTGTTCTGTGTGCTAGAATGAGAAAATTTGCAACCAGAGCACTGACAAGGGAGGAGTCCTTATTATCGGCTCGGCAGCAAGTAACGGAGCTGGATGAAGAGGCTGAGAACCCGGTTATTGAGAGTGTAAAATTGGCCCCAGTTTGGGAGCCGGTTGAAGTTGATCCTCAAGTAGAATCCCAACTGATGGAATCGGTTAACGTTCTCGTCGTCATTGATTATAGTGAAAGATTAAGGAAACAACTGCTAGAGCAGTATCCCGGGGCAATCTTCTTGACAATCGGTGCAAGTTCAACGATCGAGGAAATCATGCTTCAACTGAAGGCCTGCGGTCCAATAGAACATATTTTGTGGGTGGCTCCGAAATCCTCCGATCATTCTTCCTGGCTGAATGCAAGATTGATAGAGGATCAAGAGTCGGGAGTCCTTCAAATTTTCCGGCTGGTCAAACTTTTGCTTAGATCAGGATATGGCAACCAAAGTCTGCAGTGGACTATCGTGACGGAACGAGCGCAAGCCATCTATAAGAATGATATGACTGATCCCACCCATGCCAGCGTTCACGGTTTCATGGGTTCATTGGCCAAGGAATATCCCAACTGGACCATTCGTGTCCTAGACGTGGATGACTTGGAAACATGTTTAGTAGCATCTCTTTTCGCTGTGCCTGCAAATGTTGAGGGAAACCTAGTTGTATTACGGGACGGACAGTGGTATCGCCAAGAATTCATACCGATGAAGATCACTATACCTGAGAAAACGGCTTACAAGCAGAACGGTGTCTATGTCGTTATCGGAGGAGCGGGGGGCATCGGCGAAGTGTGGAGCGAATATATGATCCATCACTATCAAGCTAAAATGATATGGATTGGCAGACAGGCGATGGGGGCTTCCATCCATAGCAAAATAAACCGTCTGGCGGAATTTGGGCCCGCCCCGGTATATATTCAGGCGGATGCTTCCGATTTAGAGGATTTAACCCGTGCTTATCAAGAGATTAAGAGTCAGGTTTCCCGCATAGACGGAGTGATTCATTCCGCGATCGTCCTGGAAGACGGCAGTTTAGCAAATATGGAAGAGCGGCAGTTTAGAGGCGCTTTGACAGCCAAAGTCGATGTTAGTGTTTGTATGGCAAGAGTGTTTCAGAACGAACCGTTGGATTTTGTAATGTTTTTTTCCTCATTCAATGCATTTACCAAATCGCCCGGCCAGAGCAATTATGCAGCAGGATGTACCTTCAAGGATGCGTTCGCTCACCGTCTTGCCCAAGAATGGCATTGCATGGTGAAGATTATGAATTGGGGATACTGGGGAAATGTTGGGGTTGTAGCTTCGGAAAGGTATCGGAAGCTTATGGAGAAGAATGGGATTTACTCGATTGAGCCTGTTCAAGCCATGGCTGTTCTGGAGTTTTTGTTAGCAGGCCCAATTGATCAGATAGGATTGATTCATACGTCGAATCCTCTAGAAATTCAGAGGGTTAATAGTTCGGAGGAAATCACTGTTTCATTGAAATGAGGCTGTTCGCAGGGACGAGGCGGTAGTTCAGGGGCCGCAAACGCGGCTCCCGGTTCTGCGTTCAGAGACAGCCGTTTAGAAAAATAGCAAACGGAGAGATGAGAATGGATCCCATTGAACAACTGGACTTGATGAGAAAGCCGTTGGAAGTATTAAATAGTCTGCTTCTTCAATTATTAAGAGGGCAACTGCAGAGTATGGGATTAACATTGCAGGGGTTGAAAGCGAAACCCGAGGAGCATTGTGATCTGCCGGGAATGTTGGATAAGTATCGCAAGTGGCTAGTGGAAAGCGTTAATTTGTTGTCTGATCTTCCGAGTGTTGAAGCACTAGAACCGGCTTCTGATATGGAGGCTCTTTGGCGGGAATGGGACAAGCGAATGGGGGAATGGGCAGCTGACCCGAACTTACGGGCTCATGCGGCTCTGGCGGATGTCATGATCCGGGCATTACCTGAGATCCTCACGGGGAAGAAGCCCGCTACCGATTTGATGTTCCCTGACGGAGGAATGCAGCGTGTGGAGGGAGTCTATAAGAATAACTTAATTGCCGATTACTTTAACACCGTACTAGTAGAAGCTGCTTTGGCATGGGTAAAGGAACGAGTACATGATGATCCACACGTTAATTTGCGTATTTTGGAGGTTGGAGCTGGAACCGGTGGCACGACCGGGGCTTTATTGCCTGCACTGAAACCTTATGCTCATGCTATTTCCGAATACTGTTATACGGACATATCCAAGGCATTTCTCATCCATGGTGAAAAAAAATATGGTCCTCGTTATTCCTTTTTAACATGCCATCTTTTAAATATCGAAGAACCATTGGCGAGCCAAGGCATTCAAGTCGGCCAATATGATGCAGTTATCGCAACGAATGTGCTGCATGCTACCCAGAATATGAGGCAGACAATTCGTAATACGAAAGCACTTCTGAAAAGAGACGGACGGCTCTTCATCAATGAGATAACAGGGAAATCTGTATTTACCCACTTGACATTTGGCCTCTTGGAAGGTTGGTGGTCCTATGAAGACGCTCCTTTGCGAATACCAGGTTGTCCGTCGTTATCTTCTGGTACATGGCAGACACTGTTGGAGAACGAGGGGATTCATTCCATACGCTTTCATGCACATAAGGCCCATTTTCTCGGACAACAAATTGTTGAAGCTGTTAGTGATGGAGTGATCCGACAGCAACGGAAGAGGAATAAATACGTTCCTGTTTCCGGGAAGCAGGAGAAGGCGGTCAGATATAAAGGCAAGCACTCTACTCAGCCGGAGATCACAGTCAATGAGGAGGCCCTTCGGCAGAGAAGCCAAGAATACTTTATAGAAATGTTGAGTCGGACATTGAAGGTTCCACCCGGACAGATCGAGGCCAACAGGCCGCTGGCGGATTATGGTTTGGATTCCATATTGAACATTCAGGTAACAAATCAATTGCGTACACTCTGGGATGATATTGGCAGCACTTTGTTTTTCCAATATCCCACGGTAGAGAAACTGACACAGTATTTCCTGGATTCCCGTAAAGAGTCTTTAGCCGAGGTTATTGGTATGAAGCATTCCCCAGTTAAGTTGTCCGAGGGAGAAGAGATTGAGGCTGAAGAGAGGCTAAGTACGGAGCGTTCAGCCTCTCCGAAGGGAAGTTTTACTTCCCGCTCGAGGTTTAAAGAAATGTCTCCTCCCACATTGGATCCGACAACTATACCTTTTGGTAGTAAAGATATTGCAATAATCGGTCTAACCGGACGCTATGCCCAGGCCCAGAACCTAAAGGAATTCTGGAATCATCTGAAAAATGGACAAAATTGCATCACGGAAATTCCGGAAGACCGCTGGCAATGGCAGGATTACTATCGGGCGGAGGGTCAAGAAAGGAACATATATACGAAATGGGGGGGATTTATAAAGGATATCGACAAATTCGACCCTTTGTTTTTCCGTATTTCTCCGAGAGAAGCAGAGAAGATGGATCCTCAGGAGCGTTTGTTCCTGGAAACCGCATATGCCTGTATCGAGGATGCGGGCTATACTCCTCAATCGCTCTGCAAAGACGGCAAGGTTGGAGTTTTTGTCGGCATTATGAATGGCAACTATCCTACGGGGGCGGCGTATTGGTCTGTTGCGAACCGGTTGTCCTATGTCCTCAATTTTCAGGGGCCAAGTATGGCTGTGGATACGGCCTGTTCTTCCTCTCTGACAGCGGTTCATCTTGCGGTGGAAAGCTTAAACAACGGAACAAGCGAATGTGCCATTGTAGGTGGAGTGAACCTGATTGTGGATCCAGAGCACTATCTGCGGTTATCCGAACTGAAGATGCTCTCTCCAGGCCCACAATGCAAATCTTTTGGCGATAATGCGGACGGGTTTGTGGATGGTGAAGGTGTGGGAGCCGTAATCTTAAAACCCTTACAAAAGGCTATTGCCGATGGAGACCAGATCTATGGTGTGATCAAAGGCACCATGTTGAATGGAGGGGGCAAGACGAACGGATATACAGTACCCAATCCCGAAGCTCAGTCTCGGCTTATCACGGAGACCTTGCAGAGGGCAGGGATTCATGCCAGAAGTATTAGTTACGTGGAAGCGCACGGTACAGGAACGGCTCTTGGAGACCCGATTGAAATTGAAGGATTACGGCAGGCTTTCGGGAAGGATACTCAAGATACAGATTTTTGCTCCATCGGTTCAGTGAAATCCAATATTGGACATTGTGAGAGCGCGGCAGGCATCGCAGGTTTGACTAAGATACTCCTCCAATTAAAGCATCGCCAATTGGTGCCTTCCTTGCACTCTAACTCCCTCAATCCAAACATCGATTTCAAGAAAACGCCGTTTAGGGTACAACAGGAGCTTTCAGAGTGGAAACAGCCGTTTGTTGCGATAGAGGGGAGCCGTCAAGAGCATCCGAGAAGGGCAGGTATTTCTTCTTTTGGAGCAGGAGGTGCTAACGCACATGTGCTGATAGAAGAGTATGTGCAACCCGAAGAACCAATGGCACACCATACTGCTTACCAGAAACCAGTTATGGTAGTGTTATCAGCCAGAAATGAGGAGCGGTTGGCAGAACGAGTTCAGCAATTGATCTCTGATATTGAAGAGCAGCAGTACTTAGATCGGGATATTGAGGCCATTGCATATACTCTTCAGGTTGGAAGAGAGCCTATGGAAGAAAGACTGGGATTTGTCGTCGAATCTTTACAAGAACTCGAAATAAAGTTAAGAAGTTTTTTGCTTGAAGGGGTCACACCATCACTCTATAGAGGGCAGGTCAAGCATAATAAAGAGACTATGCTACTTTTTGACCGGGATGAGGATATGATCGAAACCATTGATCAATGGTTTCAAAAGGCAAAGTTTGAGAAACTGCTTCAGTTATGGGTGAAAGGTCTAGATTTGGACTGGAACCGCCTGTATACGGAAAGGCATCGCAAGCCCCGAAGGATCAGCCTCCCGACGTATCCTTTCGCCCGTGAGCGCTACTGGGCAACGAAGGGGGAAAACAAAGCGCCGAATTCCCTAGCATGGCTGCATCCTTTGCTTCAAAGAAATATCTCTGTTCTCCAGGAGCAGCGGTTTACTTCCGTCTTTACAGGAGAAGAGTTTTTCCTTAAGGATCACAAAGTGTTCGGCCGAAAAATTCTGCCGGGTATGGCGTATCTTGAGATGGCTCGCAAGGCGGTTGAACAATCCGTGGATGGCTACGAATCGAAAGTGACAATGAAGTTGCAGCATGTAGTTTGGATGAGCCCCTTATGGGTAGACCAGCATCCCGTTCAGGTAAACATCAGACTCATGCCCGAAGGGACGGATAGGATTCAGTTTGAAATCTATAGTACAGAGATAGAGGATGAGAGGGTGGTTCATTCTCAGGGTGTCGCAAGTTTTTCGAACGGAACCGGTACCAGCAGACTGGATTTGGCGACTATACATAGCAGGTGCGATCGGGGAATGGTGACGGCTGAGGAGTGCTATGAATTCTTTCAATCTATAGGTCTGGAATATGGCGATACTTTTCAAGGGATTAAAACGCTTTATTTGGGTCAGGATGAAGTGTTTGCCGAACTGTCGCTTTCTTGTAATGGAGCGGATATCCAGCGTTCCTATATGCTTCATCCCAGCATAATGGATTCTGCTTTACAAGCCAGCATTGTCCTGATGGCAGGCAGTTCGGACCAGGATGAATCCGTTCAGCTTCAACTACCCTATGCCATACAGGAAGTAGAAGTGATGGCTGCATGTTCATCCCAGATGTGGGCATGGGTCCGTTATAGTGAGGGATTCAGAGACGAGGGCAAAGCACTGAAGCTTGATATTGACCTGTGTAACGATGAAGGCCATGTATGTGTAAGTCTACGGGGATTTTCAACTAGACGTGCCGCTATGTCTGGGAGCTCTGCCCAAGCTTCTTTTCCTTCGGAAGAATCGTCCCTGACGTTGGCAATGGAATCCGTGTTCAAAGATCCATTACCGGTGGAGACGTTGCTTTTGAACCCTGTCTGGGAGTCGATGAGTATGCAATCGATGCCGCTTGCACCACCAAACGGGCAGATGGTAGTGATCGGTGGGAAGGCGGAGAGAAGGCATCAAGTGCAAAGCCAGTATCCACTATCCCGAATATTAGACTTATCCAGTATCAGTACAACTGATGAAATCATAGACAGTTTGGAGGCTTGTGGTCCAATTGATCATATTGTATGGATCTCTCCTGAGCATGTATCGCGGTCTGTTTCTGATAGTGCATTGATTGATGAACAAAATGACGGGGTAGTCCTAGCCTTCCGATTGATTAAAAGCTTGCTCTCTCTCGGCTATGGAACAAAAGATTTGCGTTGGACTGTGATTACGGTTCAAGCTCAATCAATCCATAAATATGACGAAATCAACCCGACCCATGCAAGTCTCCATGGATTAATCGGTTCTATGGCGAAGGAGTATTTGCACTGGGACGTTTGCATGGCAGATTTAGATGCCAATGCGCCTTGGCCAGTTAGGGAACTCCTTCATCTTACTGCAGATCCCAACTGCCACCCTTATGTATACCGTGACGGACAATGGCACCGACAGGAACTCGTTCCTCTTCAAGCGATCTCGCACGGAGTCTCGGGTTACAAAAGCGGGGGCGTGTATATCGTTATTGGAGGTGCAGGAGGTATTGGACGGGCTTGGAGTGAGTATATGATCAGAACCTATGGGGCGCAGGTGGTATGGATCGGAAGGCGGGAGATGAATGCGGATATCAAAATACAAATCGAACAATTGTCGAAATTGGGTCCCGCACCGTTGTATATCGCCGCAGATGCCTCCGATCCACTAGATTTGCAAAGGGCATATGATGAAATCAAAAGACATTATCATAAGATTCATGGGGTGATCCACTCAGCTATTGTCTTATCTGATAAGAGTCTGGCGTATATGGAGGAATCTCAATTTAAGGCAGCATTGAAAGCTAAGATCGATACTAGCGTGAGCTTGGCGCAAGTTTTCCAGCAGGAGCCGTTGGATTTTGTCATGTTCTTTTCTTCTTTAAATGCTTTTACTAAAGCACCTGGGCAGAGCAATTATGTGGCGGGTTGCACCTTCAAGGATGCCTTTGCCCACCAGCTTTCATTGGAATGGACGTGCAAGGTGAAGGTGATTAACTGGGGGTATTGGGGAAGCGTAGGCGTAGTTGCGTCGGCTTCATACCAGAAACAGATGGACCGGATCGGGATCCGTTCCATTGAACCGGAAGAAGCGATGGAAACACTTGAAGTGCTTCTGTCAGGACCGATAAATCAATTAGCACTAATGAAAACAGTGGCTCCGCTGGAAATTCAGGGAGTGAATTGGGACAAATCCATAGTATGCTATTGCGAATCTTGAAACGAAACGATACCTACTATTCTCAAAAGGGGATACGGTCATGAAAAATGATGAACAGTTTATTAAGTTAAATCAATCCTTGGAATCGATGAATCAATGGCTTGCTAAATTGCTATGGGGGCAATTGCATACCATGGGATTGTTGACCGAGAATTCTGCTGACAAGGTTTTCTTAGAGGACAAGGGGTTAAAAGACTTGTACCACAAGTGGTTTGAAGAAAGTATTTCTATGCTGGAACGCCATCCACTTCAGGGACTTCGCCCCTCGCGGATAGAGGAAGTCTGGAGTGAATGGGAGAGAAATAAGCCATTCTTGATGCAGAATGAGAACCTGAGTGCCCAGATTGTTCTTGCAGAGACGACCTTGCGAGCGTTACCCAATATTCTTACAAGCAAAGTTCCTGCTACGGATGTAATGTTTCCTAAAGGAACGATGAAGCTTGTAGAAGGGATATATAAGAACAATCTGGTAGCGGATTATTTCAACGAGGTATTATCTAATACGGTGATAAATCTGATCGAGGGATGGCTTCGCAAGGATAAAGGAAGGCAGATACGGATCTTGGAGATTGGAGCAGGCACAGGAGGGACAAGTTCTATGCTCCTTGGCAAGTTGAAAGCCTTTGAACAAGAGATTGAGGAGTACTGTTACACGGATATTTCCAAAGCGTTTCTGAAGCATGGAGAGATTCATTATGGAGAGCAGTATCCGTTTCTTACTTTTAATGTATTGAATATTGAGGAGCCGGTTGGTAAACAAGGCATTGAAGTTGGCGGCTATGATCTGGTCGTGGCTGCCAATGTTTTGCATGCCACCAAGAATATTAGGCAGACAATTCGCAACGCCAAAAGTATCCTAAGGAACAAAGGAGTATTGCTGTTGAACGAGCTTACCGACAGCACTCTATTTACTCACCTTACCTTCGGGTTATTAGATGGATGGTGGAAATACGAGGATAATTCTTACCGTATCCCCGGCTGTCCAGGGCTTTATCCTCAACAATGGAAAAAAGTTCTTGAGATGGAGGGATATGAAGGGATTGGTTTTCCGGCCGAGGACATGGCGGTATACGGCCAACAGATTATAACGGCCTTTAGCGACGGGATCGTTCAGACATATCAACCGGGGAAAGCTGGATGGCCCCTTGCCCATGAAAAAAGAGACAACCTCTATCAACGCCACGGTGGAACGGCTTCTCCTATAAGGGAAGAGGCAAAAAGTGGCGAACAGATCTGGTTTGTGAAGCAAACAATACTCGAGAATATATCGGAAACGTTGAGAATCAATCTCCAGTTGATTGACCATGATAGTTCCTTTGCAGATTTCGGAGTGGATTCGATCACGGGCGTACAGATGGTTCAAAGCATTAATCGTAAGCTTCGGATAACATTGGACAGCACCGATTTGTTTGATTACAGTTCGGTTAATCAATTGGCTGCGTTTATTATGGAGCGGCATAAAGATGCATTAACCGGGCTTTCCATCGCTGATGGCGAAGCAAGGAGGCCATCACTAGCTTTGCCTGAGCGAAAACAGGTAGCAACGGCAACCGGAATGAATCCGTCTCACGCATGGGGACGAAACTCAAGTATGGATGAGAATAGATGGAACTCCCGTGGTGACAAATTACCTGATCCAATCCTAGACTCCAAAGTGTCCTTGGCAAATGTGAAGGACATCCTTCTTCAGAAGGTGTCCTATTACTTGAGGGTGCCGCTTGACATGATTGACCCAGATGATGCCTTTTCGGACTATGGCGTCGATTCGGTTACAGGCGTGCAATTGGTGCAAAGCATCAATAAGGCTTTGCAGATTGAGTTAGAGAATACAGATTTATTTGATTACAATACGGTCAACCAGTTGGCCGCCCAAATCCAATTCTTGCACCGTAAGACACAGAACGATGCGTTTCTCAATAAGTCGGAGAAGCTGGATAAAGTGGTTCCGTCCTATTTCGAATCGGTGGCCAGAGAGCCGGAGATTCCGTTGGCATCACCACTAGGGCAGGAAAAAGGCGGATTTGCCGATCTGCAACCGTCTAGGATCCCTCACAGCGGAAAGAACGCGAAAGAGATAGCGATCATTGGCATGAGTGGACGATTTGCGATGGCTAACAATGTTAACGAGCTATGGGAGCGTTTAGCTAATGGGGAGGATTTGATCGAGGAAGTCAAACGTTGGGATTTGTCCACTTACAATCCCCCTGGGAAAGCTTATTGCAATTATGGCGGTTTTATTGGCAACATGGAGCAATTCGATCCCCTGTTCTTCAACATTACTGGTTTGGAAGGCACGTATATGGATCCTCAGCAGCGAATCTTTTTGGAGGAAGCCTGGACGGCATTGGAAGATGCAGGTTATGCCGGACCGGCTATGAAGAGTAAATCTTGTGGCGTCTACGTAGGCTGCGGCCCCTCCGATTATGTGAAACTGTTGGATGAACAACAGCCTGCTCAAGCTTTTTGGGGCAATGCGAGCTCCATCATTCCGGCTAGAATTGCTTATTATCTCGATTTGCAGGGACCCGCCATCGCAGTGGATACCGCTTGTTCCAGCTCGTTAGCAGCGATTCATTTAGCGTGTCAAGGACTTTGGACAGGGGAGACGGAGATGGCTCTTGCCGGAGGGATATTTCTGCAGGCGACCCCGGATTTCTATATCAGCGCCGGTCGTGCGGGGATGTTATCCCATAAGGGTCGTTGTTTCGCTTTTGACCATCGTGCCGATGGATTTGTTCCGGGAGAAGGAGCGGGCGTCGTGATTCTCAAACGACTTGAGGATGCACTGAATGATGGAGACCATATTTACGGAGTGATCCGAGGCACGGCAATGAATCAAGACGGTTCAACCAACGGAATAACAGCCCCAAGCGCCTTATCCCAAGAAAGATTACAGCAAACCGTATACGATTCGTTTGGTATACATCCCGAGGAGATTCAGATCTTGGAGGCCCATGGGACTGGTACGCAGTTAGGCGATCCCATTGAGTTCAAGGCACTTTCCCGTTCATTCACCAAATATACAGATAAGACGAATTATTGCGCGCTTGGAACTATCAAAAGCAATGTTGGCCACACCCAATATGCGTCCGGTGTTGCTGGCCTGATCAAAATTCTACTTTCCTTGCAGTATAAGCAAATCCTCCCGTCTCTGCAATTCGAGAAGGAGAATGCCAATATTCAATTGAAAGGAAGTCCGTTTTATATCAATCAACATCTAAAACCTTGGTCTGTTCCTTCTGATATAAAACGAAAGGCTGCGATCAGCTCGTTTGGGTTTAGCGGTACAAATGTACATATGGTAATTGAGGAAGCGCCGGAGTTTAAACGTTCTCATGCCTCAAGGCCAGGGTATGTAGTAGTTTTGTCAGGCCGGACCAAAGATCAGTTGCGCCAGCAAGTCTTACAATTGATAAATTATTGTGCAGAGAAGCCTGAGCTGGACTGCGGGAATCTGAGCTTCACCCTATTCGTTGGACGCAAGCATTTCAATCATCGGTTGGCCTGTGTTGTTCAATACCTGCCGGAGCTTATTGCGAATTTGAGAGAATGGTTGATGCATGAAAGCGGACCAAGTGTATTTTCAACGCAGAACCCTGCGAATGATATTCGGCAGGAGGAGCGGGAACGTCTGGAGTTATATGGAAATGAATGTATTGCCAAATGCGGGGAGAAGCTTCGGGATTCAGCTTATATGGAGTATTTAGCTGAGGCTGCTAAACTCTATGTACAAGGGATGGAACTGGAGTTTCAGGGACTCTTTCCGAAGGGAGAGTATACCAGGATTCCTCTTCCCACCTACCCGTTCGGTAGAGAGAGATACTGGGTCTCCCAGATAAAGAGAATAACTAATGAGAACTTCGATAACTTTTCCGAGAAAGCAATGTTTAAGGAAAAAAATCCTGCATCGGAACAGCCCACACTAAGCTATGTTATAAAGCAATGGGAGCGGGCTTCTATAGAATCATCCGCTAAGGAGCAGCGCAGAAACGTTCTCATACTGGCTTCAGAAGAAACTGAACTTTTAGCCCGGCACTTAACCCGGTACATTCCTGGGTCAGACATTGTATATCTCCATGATTTGCATTCTGTGCTTCAACAGCCGGAGCGGACATGGGAATATTATTCCGGATTCATCGACCTTATCGGCTGTGGAAATGGGATTTCAAAGGATATGCAATGGTTATCATGGCTGCAGAAACTGATAGAGTATGGGAGAAGAGAAGGCTTCATGGTGATTTGTGTAACCCGAGGGTTGGAATCCTATGAAAACACAAATATCAATTTGGCCGGAGCATCCCGAGTAGGCTTGTACCGGATGCTCCAAAGTGAGTATAGCTATGTTCGTTCGCGTCATATGGATGGCGACCCTGCAGTAAATGATGCTGATCTTGCAGAGCAAATTATGCGGGAGTTCTCGGCTGATAACGAGGATACAGAGGTCTGTTACCGCGGTGGTGAGAGATACCGGGCATTTCTTCAAGAAGCGGAAGAATATTCCCGCCCCATCATATTGGACCGCAAATTCCCCTCCAATCATGTTCTGTGGATTACGGGCGGGACAAGGGGATTGGGTTTATTGTGTGCCCGGCATTTCGTGAAACATTACGGAGTCAGGCAATTGGTTCTCTCTGGTAAAGAGATTCTTCCTCCGAGGGATCAATGGGATGCTCTCATGGATCAGGATACGAAGATGGCCCGGAAAATCCGCTCCATTCGGGAGATCGAGAGAGAAGGCGTGGAGGTTTTTGTTCAGTCCATCAACTTGGGCGATATTGATTCCATGCGCGCCAGCATGGACAGTGTCAAGCGCTTTATGGGACCGATTGGGGGAGTTATTCATTGTGCGGGAATTGCTGATTTGGAGAATTTAGCGTTTATCCGGAAATCGCCTGAAGCAATGGAACAGGTTCTTCATCCCAAATTGATCGGGTTGGACGTTATGTACGAGATCTTTAAGAATGAACCGTTGCAGTTCTTCATTTTGTACTCTTCCGTTTCTGCGATCATCCCGACACTTGGATCCAGTATTAGCGATTATGCAATGGGCAATGCCTATATGGATTATTTCGCTGAAGCCAAATCCCGCACATGTCCGATCATCAGTATCCAATGGTCAAGTTGGAAAGAAGAGGGCATGGGAGAAGTGTTCACCGTTCCGTACCGGCATACGGGGATGCTCAGTATGAATAACGAAGAGGGCCTAACCGCACTGGATCGAATTTTGGCTTTGAAGAGCCGGACGGTTGTTCTTCCTGCATTGGTAAATCCTGCAGCTTGGGAACCCGGTCGATTGATGTCCTTGCGTAGGCTTAAGGCTGTTAATCTCGACTGGAAGGAGGCCCAGCCTTCTTTTAATAGTCATGATTATGTCCCAAAGGAGATGAGCCGCGACGGGTTGGCCCAGACAATACAAGATTGGCTAATCTCTTTGTTTGCCAAGGAGCTGAGGGTTGATGAATCGGAGTTTGGACCGGATATCCCATTCCAACAGTATGGGATGGACTCTATTCTGTTGGCCCAGGTGATTACAAGAATGGACAATGAGCTGGAAGGTATTGCTCTTGACCCATCAATTATTCTGGAATATCCCACAATAAGAAGCCTAGTAGAGCATTTGATGGAAATGTACCCTGAGGTAGTGAGGATACGACTAGGTAGATCAGCGACATATAGCTTAGCTTCTGACGGTCGATTTCCGGAAGGGGTACAATCTCACGGATTAATGACTGAGGTGAGATTAGCGAACGAGCAGGAACGGGCCGCACCCTCATCTGTGGCGGTGGATAACTTAGTTGGTAAGACAGAGGCTTGGCTTATCTCTTTATTTTCTAATGAATTGAGGATTGATCCTTCTGAAATTCAATTGGATATTCCGTTTCAACAATATGGAATGGACTCTATTCTCTTGGCTCAGGTCGTCACAAGAATGGATTTGGAGTTAAACAATGTGGCGATCGACCCTTCCATTATTCTAGAGTATCCGATCTTGAGGAATCTGGCGGCATATTTATCGCAAACGTATGAAGATGAGTTGAGATTGCGGTTGGGCTTGAATGAGAAGCATCAGGAGCGGATACCTGATGAGTCGCTAGTGCAAGAGCAGCTTGTTTCTACAAATTTTGGTGTAGAGAGGGTTCCCAAGGCTCAAAGAGAGGAAGGCATCAACTGCAAAGATAAAGTAGCGATAGTAGGGATTGGATGTCAATTCCCAGATTCATCTAACAAGCAGGAATATTGGAATAATTTAAAACAGGCAAAAGATAGTATTAAACCGGCGCCCACGAACCGTTGGGACACAGAAAAAGAACATCCTAGTGTAAGAGGAAAAAAGAAAGTCGGGGCGTTTTTGGAGGGAATCGAGGACTTCGATCCTGCGTACTTTCAAATTCCGGAATCTCTGGCAGTCCAGATTGATCCGCTTCAGCGCAAAGTCCTTGAATGCGGGGCAAGCGCTTTGGCTGATGCAGGTTATGAAAAAGAGGAACTGTGGAATAAGCAAGTTGGTGTTTTCATTGGTGCGAGAACGAGTAGCTATTATCAAAAGCTTGGGAAGGTAGATAAAGACACAATTGTTGGGATTGGACAAAACTTCATCGCGGCCCACTTATCTCATTATTACAACTTTAAAGGTCCCAATATGGTTGTCGATACGGCTTGCTCCAGTTCTTTAACGGCCATTCATGTAGCTGCGAAAAGCATTTTGAACGGCGAGAGTGAAATGGCATTGGCCGGAGGAGTGGATATTATCCTGGACGAGTCTATCTACGTTCTGCTAAGTGCTGCCAACATCTTGTCACCTGATGGGAAATGTCAAGCCTTCAGCGCTCATGCCAACGGCATCGGAGTGGGGGAAGGCTGCGGGATTGTTATTTTAAAATCTCTCGAGCAAGCGATTCTAGACAATGATAGAATCTATGGCGTTATTGACGGTTCTGCGATCAATAATGACGGAAACACCATGGGCATCACTACTCCGAATCCCGAGGCTCAGAGGGAGTTGATCGAGAAAGCTATTGCTGACGCCCGGATTGATCCCAGTACTATTAGCTATGTTGAGACCCATGGGACAGGAACTTTAATCGGTGATCCGATAGAATTGAAAGCATTGAAGAACGTGTTCTCCAAATATACGGACAGACAGCATTTTTGCGGAGTAGGCAGCGTTAAGAGTAATATTGGCCATTCGATTTGCGCTGCAGGCATTGCCAGTTTTATTAAGGTTTTATTGTCGATGGTTCATGAAGAGTTGCCGGCAACTTTGCATTGCGATACTCCGAATCCGAGGTTTAACTTTGAAGATTCTCCCTTCTATATTGTGCAAGAGCATCAAAAGTGGACTTGTCCCGGGGTGGTTTTGAGGGCCGGTATCAGTTCATTTGGTCTCGGCGGAAACAACGCCCATATCATTGTTAGTAATGAAGGAATTCCGGATACACATCGTGCTTCCCTTGTACCCCCAAAAAATGAGATTCCATTTCTTCGCAAGAGATATTGGCCGGAACCGCAGAGAAAGGAAGAACTGGATAAGGAATTCACAGCATTTTTTGAAGTCCTGGAAGTTGAATAGAGGAGGCTAGTCTATGAGAAAGCCAAAGACGTTTATGCAAAAATTGCATAATGACAATTTCATTGTGCGGGATCATAGGGTTCATGGCGTGCGGACCTTGCCAGGTATTGCGTTGCTGGAGATGATTTACCGTTTGTCAGACATCCATATCGGGACGATGAAGATCGAGTTGAGACAGATTTTATTCAAGCAGCCGGTAGTGACATCGGAAGCATTTGACCGCCATATCTTTGTCACATTCTCTCCTTTGCCAAACCATTGGAGGATTACGATAACCAGTAAGAAAGTGAAGAATGGGATAGAACTGGAGACTCAGCCAACGGAGAATATGGAGTGTTTATTGGACGTTATAGATGAGCAGGCACAGAAACCTCAGCCCATGGACCTCCCAATGTTCATTCAAAATTCGGAAGAACAATGGGATATGGATGAAATGTATGAGGTGGTGCGTAAGAGCGGGGTTCAGCATGATGATTTCATGAAAACTTTGGGAAGAGTGTACCAAAGGGGAAATGATGAGGTCATGCAACTACAACTTAGCGAACTTGCGTACCGATATTTCGACGCATTCTATGCACATGTGGCCTTCCTTGACGGAGCATCCATGGCCGGCATGTCTTTCAGCATAAACGGCACGCAGAATTGGATCAACGAGGACCGATCTACTTATTTGCCGATATCCATAGGGCGATTCTGCATTAATCGGAAGCTTACGAGAACAGTGTTTACCCACACAATAGAGAGGGCGCCGACAAGCGTTCTCCCTATCAACCCTGATATTGTATCCCGGGATATCACGGTCTATGACGAATCTGGAGAAGTGCTGGTAGAATTTGAGAAATTTAGCGTGAAGCGGATTAGGGAATCCAATGTCATCCAGAGCCTAGAAGAGAACCGGTCAACTAGTTCCTTCCAACATCCTTTATTGATAACAGGGCAAGAGCCTGTTTTGGAGTCGTCTTTCCGATTGGAACAAAAGCAACGGATTACCGCATATCTGATTGGTATCATTGCGAAGGTTAACACCGAAACGAATATAGTCAGCACGAGTGAAGGGTTCTATGAACTGGGATTGGATTCGATTCAATTGCTAGGGTTGGTAAGGGTATTGGAAGAAAAGCTAAACACATCCTTATACCCAACCCTGCTGTTCGAATACTCTACGATTGACAGACTGGCGGTATATTTACTTGAGAACCATGAGAATGCCTTTTCTGCAATCGGCGATATGCCAACGGAGGAGTCTGATGTAAAGGGGAAGGCTCAGCCGGCCCTTCCTTTAAGTCCTCAGGATTCCAGTGTTGCTAAAAAGCATACTCAGGCTTACTTGATTGGGGTTATAGCCGAAGCGTTGCAAATTCATCCGGACCACATCTGTACAAGCGATGGGTTCTATGAATTGGGATTGGATTCGGTTAAATTACTGGGTTTAGTTAAAGTATTGGAAGCGAGGATCAAAGGGACATTATATCCAACCTTGCTGTTTGAATACACAACTATCGACAGTTTATCGGATTACTTATTGGAGCATTACGAAAGTGCATTTTCCCACTGTGAGGAAGCGACTGTGAATGGGACGAAATCTCCAGAAAGTTCTATTCAGGAAGATCTGGGGGAAACTATATATTTGGATCGTAAGTGGGTAAAGCGAGAGATTCAGCGAAGAGAGAGCTCAGTTAGGCGGCACCATGTAGTCATACTCTACGATTATCCCACTGAGTTAATGGTTGATGAGCAATATTTTGATGAATTTTATCGGCTCCATTCTGGTCAACCGGACGAAACGTTGCAATTCGAAGATAAGTTGAAGCAGGTGATGTTATATATCCAGTCCATCATGAAGAGAAAGGCAAATGAACAAATCCTGTTGCAGATTGTTTCCGTTGATGGAAGCCCATATGTTTTTGCGTTGGAAGGCTTGTTGAAGACGCTATATCTGGAGAATCCGAAGTTTCATAGTCAAATCATCAAGCTAGAGCCGAGTTTAGAGCAGTCATCCAACAAGCTAATGGCCGAATGGCTTAAGCGGGAGGCTAATGCTCATGAAGAAGGTAACATTGCCTTATGGCACAGGATGGATACCGGTGAATGTTTAATTCAAGAATACAATGAAGTTCATCCCAAGATAAGCGACCCTTTGTACAAAAGAGATGGGGTATATGTGATCACGGGCGGATTGGGCGGCTTGGGGATTCAGGTGGCAAACCACCTTGCATCCCGAGAGAGGGTAAAGATCGCTTTGATTGGTCGATCTAAGCCAGATCAACATAAAAGTCAGATGATTCGAGAATGGATAAAAATGGGTTCGGAAGTATTGTTTTTTGAATCGGATATTAGCAAAGAATCGGATGTGAAGAATACAATCGATTCAATCCGTATGCAATGGGGAACGATCACAGGAATTTTTCATTGTGCAGGCGTAATCAAGGATAAAATCATTCTTCAAAAGCATGCCTATGAGATTTCCGAAGTGTTCGCTCCGAAAGTGCGCGGATTTCGCCATTTAGATCAAGCCACACAAGAAGACAATCTGGATTGGTTTGTGGTCTTCTCCTCCGTGTCGGCCATTACCGGAAATCTTGGACAGGCCGATTATTCCAGTGTGAATGGCTGTTTGGATTTGGTAGCGGCGGAACGGCAAACAAAGGTGGACGTTGGAGAGCGTAGCGGACGGACGATTACATTGAATTGGCCTTTATGGCAGGAGGGTGGAATGCAGATCGATGAGAACATTCAACAGATGTTCTATCGCTCAAGAGGAAATCGCGCTCTTCCGACAAAAGTAGGGCTTCAAGCTATGGATAACATATTGGCACATTCGTTGACCCAAGCCATCATCTTGTACGGTGACGGAGATAAAATTAGAAGGGACTTCCTCCAATCCGGGTCATCCGATGATCGTAGGAACACTCTCTTGGAAGAAACCATAAGCTCGGGGACCGACGAGGACATTGTTATCATTGGTTTGTCGGGCAAATATCCCATGGCGAACAATATTGACGAGTTCTATAACAATCTGGAAAAAGGGAAAGACTGCATTTCCTCTATTCCAAAGGAACGTTGGGAGAACAATTACTTAAACTATGATGTAGAGCAATACTATAAATATGGCGGATTTTTGGATAGAATTGATGAATTTGATCCCATGTTTTTTAACATTTCTGCTGCGCAGGCAGAGAGGATGGACCCTCAAGCCAGACAATTCTTGCAAGTCGCATGGGAGGCTTGTGAAGATGCGGGTTTCCTGATAAACAGGAACAAGCACGAATTTCCTTCTTCTAGCGATCGAAGCGTAGGTGTCTTCGCCGGAGTATTCTGGAATACCTATGAGCTTTTTAGCGCGGAAATGACGCAGCGCGGAAATCCATTGGCTTTTGGCGTTTCTGCTGCGTCCATTGCCAACATGGTATCCTATACATTCAATTTCCATGGCCCTTCTATATCCATCGATTCCATGTGTTCCTCCTCTTTGACAGCGATTCATATGGCAAGTGAAAGCATTAAGCGGGGAGAGTGTCAATATGCGATTGCTGGGGGAGTAAATCTTGTGACACACCCCCATAAGTACCTGTTCCTGCACCAGGCTCAGTTTCTGTCATCGGATGGTCGTTGTCGTAGCTTTGGAAGTGGCGGAGACGGCTATGTTCCGGGGGAAGGAGTAGGAGCGATACTTTTGGCAAAACGATCTCAGGCGGAGGAGGGCGGATATCCGATATACGGAGTGATCAAGGGTTCGGCCATCAATCATGCCGGTAAGACATCAGGAGCTACGGTTCCAGATCCGGTTGCCCAGTCGGAAGTTATTGCGGACGCCATAGCCCGATCAGGCATCAATCCTAGGACGATTAGTTATGTGGAAGCCCATGGAACGGGCACTTCATTAGGTGATCCCATCGAAGTGCACGGCCTCGAACGGGCGTTTGGCAAGTGGTTCCCAGAAAAACAATATTGTGCTATAGGGTCGGTAAAATCAAATATTGGTCACACGGAAGCGGCGGCTGGTATTGCGGGAGTAACCAAAGTCCTTATGCAAATGAAGCATAAAACCTTTTTCCCTTCGTTGCATGCAAAAGAACTAAATCCTTACATATCATTTGAGGATACGCCTTTTTTCGTTCAACGCGACCGTGCAGAGTGGGCTAGACCGGAGATTGAAATTTCTGGGGAAAAGAAGGTCTATCCAAGGCGGGCAGGCATAAGCTCCTTTGGAGCAAATGGAAGTAATGCCCATTTAATTATAGAAGAATATATAGAAACCAGCCCCGAAAGTTGTAGAGGAGTGGGGAGTTTTTATGAGTATTACCTTGTGCCTTTATCGGCCAAAAGTAAACGAGCTTTACAAATATATGCGCAAAAGTTGCTCCAATACTTTGAGAAATGGCAGATGAAGAATGATGCAGTATTATGCCCACCGGAGGATATCCACCAGCTGTTGAGGGAGGCTGCTTTTACACTCCAAACGGGACGGGAAGAGATGAAATGTAGGGTAGCTTTTGTTTCTGCTTCTCTGGAAGAATTGATGCATAAGTTGGAATGCTATTGCAATGATGAACCGAGGAAAGATTATTGGTTCGAGGGGGATGGATCTAGCCATCAGCAAAACAACAAATCAGTAGCTCCCACAAATTCGGTGCAAAATATGGATAATATAGGCGATTGGAATGCTATGGCCGATTGGTGGACGGCAGGTAATTCGGTGGATTGGAACCTCCTGTATGGTTCTTATCGGCCGAACCGCATCCATTTGCCGACCTATCCCTTCGCTAAAGAAAGGTACTGGGTTCCTAAGGAAGAAGCGAGAAGCTCTGAAGAAAATCGGAAAATGCTAGCCTCTCCAGAAGCCGATCATCCTCTGCTGCTGCATACTGCCGGGATGGGAACAGAAGGGGTTATGACTTTATCAAATCTGTCAAAACCGGAAAGTAAGGGAGAGAATTGCTGGAATATTGCTTGGCTGCGTGAAGACGGCTAATGGAAGGGTTGAACATGGAACTGCTTGATCTGGTAGAATTGGTACTTTGTACTTTCTTCGTAAGAATTGAAATTGTTTAACTAATCGAAAGGAGATGCCAGATGAGTGATCGTAGAAGCACAGTATTCTTGTACTCCGGACAAGGATCCCAATATTACCGCATGGGCGAGCCATTTTATCGCAATAATCCCATCTTTCGTGACTGCCTGGAGAAGTTGAATCATGAATTCGTAAGGCTTACCGGCCGGTCTGCGTTGGAAGAACTGTATCATCCGAATAAGAAAATCGGCGAACCATTCAAGAGAACGCTCTACACTCACGCCTCCATCTTCATGGTGGAATATGCACTGACTCAGGTACTATTGGAGAATGATATCATTCCCGACGCCGTAGCTGGATCCAGCTTAGGGGATTTTGTTGCTGCGGTAACTGCAAACGTATGGTCTTGGCAAACTGCGCTGGAAGCGATCGTCGTGCAAGCACAGCTCCTGGAAACCCATTGCCGGCTTGGCGGGATGCTCGCAGTGTTTGAGAATCATCTATTATTCCATACTAGTCCAGATCTGTACAGAAACTGTGAGATTGCAGCTGTTAACAATGATAACCATTTTATCGTAGCGGGGTCTCAAGAAGGATTGCTACGGGTTCAAGAGTATTTGGGCCAACAGGGCATTATTTTCGTACCCTTGCCTGTTGAATATGGCTTCCATTCCTCCGACGTGGATTCTATCGGAAATGATTACCAGAGGATTATAGAGGCATACAGCTACCGCTCTCCCTCTATACCTTGGATATCTGGTTTGTATGGGAAAGAGACAAGGGTTGCAGAGAGGGATTTTTTCTGGCAAGTCATCCGCAGACCTATCGATGTCGCCGGAACGATCAAGGAATTGCTCAGGTTATTTCCCCGGAGTTTATTCGTCGATTTAAGTCCTTCCGGAACTTTTATTAATTTGATGAAGCCTTTTATGGGCGAACAGAAGCCAGAAGTTATTTCTTTGCTTTCTCCATTCCACTCGAACACAACCCACCTGGACCAACTATTGTTACGATAGATTTCATAGGGAATGGTCTCAGAGGAGGTACCTAGTAATGAGACAGGTATCACTAGTAATTGCTTAGAAGTTTTGAGACATTGCCGATCTTTTGATTAATAATGGCGGCTATCCCGCTATGGTTGTCGGCTACGTATTACAATAAAGGCGCACCGGTGAGACTAAGGGCTGGGTGCTTAGATCATCGTAATGGAAACCGATAAGTTAAAGTGGCACGCTCTATTTTGACTTCTCTGAGTTTTAAGCGGGTTTTAGATTCGTCTTCTTGGACTTTTTTTCTTTCCAAATAGCGTATCCGACCCGAATTCGAGTCTTCTCACCAGTATCTTGCCTAATCAGATGAGTTCATTGGGTTTATATCCGATGAGCTTATTTGTTGTATTTTAGATAATCATTTATCTAGAAAAAATGAGATTTTCTAACTCTAATCCAGGTTGTAGTAAACATTTGCTGTTGTTGAACAGTCAGGGGGATCGGCCCACTCCTAAACGGCTTCCATCACTACACCATTTGTAAATAACAAGCTTGCGAAGCTATACTAAAGATCCGTGGGATCTGCCTCACCGTAAGTTAAAGGAGTGGGAAGTTTTGCTCATTGACCAGGTGGTGGGAACTTATTGATATTACGATCGTGACGTCATTTCTCGGCTTGTCGCCAGGTGGTAAGAACTAAATGGTACTCATCGCCAAGGAAGTTGAAAACGCCGATCTGTCGATCGTAACGCTTTACCAGCTCTTTCGAACATTATTTATCTTTTTCGCAGTGTCACCTGTGTTGAAGCTGGTTTTCCGGTCGATGTTAAAAGAAAAAAGGGTTACGAGTTAAGTCAAACCGGCTACAAAGCTACCGTTATAAACGTCGGACTTAGGGGGAGAGCACTTTGTTTACAATTAAGGAGGCATCGGGAAAATTAAATTGAGCTGCTCACACGATCTAATTTTACGATAAAGAAGGACTATTGCCTAACATTCGCAGGGGCGATGATGGCAACCGTATGTTCGAACAAAGAAGCTCATCAAGAAGAGATCAAGCGGAAGCAGCGTGTGCTGGGTGAGGACTTGGAAGTCGTTAGCCAGAAGCTTGAAGTGTATAACAATATCGAAAAGGGTGGCTTTGTTGTTATTAAAGACCTTGCCTTGGAGTGCACTTTAAGATGTAAACTGGAACTGTTAAAAAATAACGTTCATCGGAATAAGAAAGCAGGAGAGACTGGATGAAATATGTAATAATCTTGTTCGCACTCGCATTAGTAATTTTCTTAATCTTGAATTATTATCCTCCTCTTGGTGGAAAAAGTTCAGCGGACACTCAGCAGCGGATTCATGAATCTGCTAACTTTGTCGATGGGAAGTTTCGCAATCAAATACCGACATCGATGGATTATAGTCTAAAAGATACCGCTGGAGCCCTATACGACACGATAAAAGGAAACCCGGATGGTCGGCCAAAGGTAAAACTTCCGACGGAGCGTTTTGATGCAAAAGCCTTTTCGGAAAGTCCCGAGGATCAAGTGATCTGGTTTGGTCATTCGACTCTATTGCTGAAGACAAATGGAGTGAAGATGCTGCTGGACCCGGTGTTCAGTAAATATGCCTCCCCGGTTTCTTTCGCAGGACCAAAGCGATACAGCTATGATCTTCCAGCACAAATTGAGGAGTTACCCGACATTGATGTGGTCTTGATCTCGCATGATCATTATGATCACCTGGACTATGCTTCTATCCGTAAGCTGAAAGGAAAGGTCAAACAATTTATTGTTCCATTAGGGGTCGCCGGACATTTGACGAAATGGGGCGTAGATCCGGCCAAGATTCAAGAGCTCGATTGGTGGGAAGAGGCGTCGTACCAAGGGCTAACCGTTGTTAGCACACCGGCAAGACATTTCTCTGGCCGCGGCACCCGTTCTGGGTCTACTTTATGGAGTTCCTGGGTTATTAAAGGTGAACAATCAAATGTATATTTTAGCGGGGATAGTGGTTATGGGCCACACTTTAAGGAAATTGGCAATAAATACGGTCCGTTCGATCTTGCCCTCATAGAAACAGGTCAATATGATGTGAAATGGGCCAACATTCATATGGTTCCTGAAGAGTCCGTACAAGCGAGTCTCGATGTACAGAGCAAAGTAATGGTTCCTATTCACTGGGGAGGCTTCACGCTGGCATTGCACACTTGGACAAACCCGATTGAGCGGGCGAAGGCAGCTGCGGGTGAGCGTGGTGTAGCTTTGGCTACGCCTAAAATTGGAGAAAAGGTGATTATCGGTTCTAATGAATTTCCTTCTTCAAACTGGTGGGAATCCATTAAAAAATAGTGCTTGCCTTAAAGTGAACTTTAAGGGTTACGATGACTTACGAGCCAAGCTCAATTCGTGATCTGGAGGGAATACACATGAGTCAAACCATTTTAATCACAGGCACATCAACAGGCTTCGGCAAAGAATTGGTTCTTCAATTCGCCAAGCGTGAATGGAACGTCGTCGCCACCATGCGGGAACCATCGAAAGCTGCCGCTGAATTTAGTCAATATAGTAATGTACAAGTTCTGGCCCTGGATATTACGAATCAGGAAATGACCAACGAGGTTGTAGAGGCGGTAACACGTCAATATGGACGCATTGATGTATTGCTCAATAATGCCGGATATGCGCAAGCAGGTATTTTTGAAGAAGTATCTGTTGACCAAGCCCGTCAGCAATATGAAACCAATGTGTTTGGTGTAATGACCACCATTCAAGCCGTTCTCCCACAAATGCGGGAAAATCGCTCGGGTCATATTATCAATATCTCTTCGATGGGCGGCGTACAAAGCTTGCCAACGCTGTCTATCTACTGTAGCTCCAAAGCAGCGCTTGAAAGCCTGAGTGAAGGTCTGGCGGCAGAAGTTAAGGATCTGGGCATCAAGCTCACGCTGGTCGAACCTGCAGGATTCAAAACAGGCTTCCAAGCCAATACTCAGGAAATTACAAGCAGTATCCCAGACTATCAACCACTGTATGATTGGTATAATGATCTTGCTGAGACCGCGCCTTATGGCGATGTTGAGAAAGCAATGTCAGCCGTTGCCGATATCGCCGGCGCAGACAATCCTCCGAGAAGACTGGCGCTTGGTAGCATGGGTCTCGTGATGGCGCGTACGCAGCTGAACGGGATGCTTGAGGAATATGACAAGTGGGAACACATTACTGCAAGCGCGGATTAATTTAAAGAAAGAGGAGTGGATCATTCATCCGCTCCTCTTTTGCATAATAAGCATACACAATATTTTATTTATAAAAGCTAGTAATTATAGTAATGACAACATTGATCGTTGTACCGAGACACAGTAAGGTGCCGATTTTCGCTCCCCAATCTTTGAGATGATTTAGCCCCAAGAGGATGCCTGGCACCGTAAGAATCAAGACAGCTAGAGTTAAAATCTTCTGGTCATGAAATCCAATCTTGTTCCCTAGAGTTTCAATGACAGGCACGCCATTCATGCTAGATAACCAGAGTATCGACAGGAATCCCAGATATAGCGCCCAGGTCCCAGTTCCCCTACTTGCTTTTTGCTTCTTCATTGTTATATTCCTCACTCTCAATATTCCAAAAAATTGTAATTGTGAAAATCCCTTCGGCATAGTCCGCCTTAATGTTATGACCCATCTGTGACAGCAGCGTTTTACAAATGGAAAGCCCGAGTCCAGTGCTGTCATTTGTTCGGCTGCTGCTTGTCGTATATGACCGGTCGAACACATGAGATAACTCTTGTTTTGTAATGACCTCACTTCCATTTGAAAAGGACATCACGATGGAGCCAGACTCGACCTTACTATCCACTAGTAATTTATTTTTCCCATGCTTCTTGGCATTTTGGAGCACATTCTCGATGACCCGATGTACAGCGTTAGCATCTGCAACAACCTTTGGGGCAGCAGGAGGAAGAGAAGCTTCCACTTGAAAGCCAGAGGCTTCAAAATCGTCATAGACTTCGGCCAGTAAGTTCAGACCAATCTCGTTGACATCGATTAAAGTGGATTCAAGAGCGTATTCTCCTTCATCCAAGCGGGATAAATCGTAGAAATCCGCTATGAGACGATGGAGCGAGCGGGCCCTTTTTTCTACAATGCGAAGATAGTTCGCTTGTTCCTGATGGGTTACTTTACCCTGATTCAACATGTGTAGATAGCCTAGAATGGCTGTTAACGGTGTTCGCATATCGTGAGAAATATTAGAGATTCCTTGATGAAATTTCTTTTCATTCCATTGATAAGAACGCGCCATCTGTTCCTTGGCATGAATAAGCCGATTAATCTCAATGACAAGCTCCTGATTCAGCTTAGAGGGAAAGCTCATCGTGACGAGTTGGGATCGTTCTTCGTTGTTCAGTTGTCTGAGTTTTTGCATCAGCCGCCGCGTCTGGGAGACCTGTAGGCCATAGAGGATGGCAAATAAGCAGGCTGCCGCACCTAAAACGATCGTCACAATGAGCATATCGGTCTCCTTAAAGTTCTTTTTTGCGGAATAAGAAACTGCCAATCCCTAATAGCACGAGAACACAAACCACCGGGATGGTGAGCATCACAATCTGCAGCGTTACAGAGGGTGCACTGTTCTCAGCCACCGGATTTAGGAAAGTCAGCACTCTGCTAAAACCAGGGAAAGTTGAGCCCAGCAAGTGACTGATATTAGAAAGCACCGTACTGCTCAGAATACATACCAAGATCAGTGAAGCCGTCTTTTGGATCAGAACACTTAGCATCTGGAATAAGGCGAGATAGGCAGCGATACTCAGAAAATAAGAAATCATCGTCGTGGATACCATCTCTTGAAGCAAAGTGCTCCCATCTGCTGTACCGAAGCTATAAAAGACTGAAGCCATGGTAGAAGCGGAGCAGAGTATCCACATGAGCAATAAGAGCAGGAGTCCGCTGAAATATTTGGAGATAAAGATGGTCGTTCGTGTGATGCCACTGGTTGTATCATTTTTATATAGGCCTAGCTGCATATCTTCTCGGAATGTGTATTCTGTAATGATTAGCGTGATAAAGAAAAAGGCTACATACATAATGCCTGGAACGACATGGACAACGATGGATGGGGCATAATGACTGCTTACACCAATGATCAGCAAGGCCGGAACGGCAATCAAGATGAAGCACCATACCAAGAATGACAAGCGGGTACCGATACGATATAAATCAGCTTTACAATAATTAAGCATTTGAACGCTCTCCTAACAAGCTCATGAAGTAATCCTCCAGATCTTTTCTTTCTTCTGTTAATGAGAATACGTCTACGCCGTTTTCGTTGAGTTCCCGATTCATCTGTTCCGGATGGTCCACTTGATCGTAACAGCGAATAATATTCTGGGGAAAAACTTTATAATTCTTATAACCACAGATGTCGAGAACCGTGGATGCCTTCGCAGTGTTACTGACTTTGATGACTAGTGCCCCCTTGGACTGTGCCTCGAGTTCTTTTGCGCTAATCTGCTCGATCAGTATCCCGTTGTCAATGAATCCATAATGGGTGGCTACCGAGCTAAGCTCCTTCAATATATGGCTGGAGATCAGAATGGTAACACCCTGTTCTTGATTAAGCTTCAGGATCAAGTCCCTAATCTGTGAGATCCCCAAAGGATCAAGGCCGTTCGTAGGTTCATCCAGCACCAGAAACTCCGGTTTACCAAGCAGCGCACGCGCAATGCCTAGCCGCTCTTTCATACCTAAGGAGAACTGGGAGAATTTCTTACGGCCTGTATCGCTGAGACCCACAAATTCCAGTAACTCGTCCAGCTCACCGGTAATAGGAATCCCTTTTTTCATACAATAGATTTTCAAATTTTTCTTTGCTGAAAGGTTCGGATAAAACGTGGGGGATTCAATTACACAGCCGATGCGTGTGCGGCTCTCTTCTAGCTTTCGGGAATCACCGTTTCCAAACAAAGACAGCGATCCCGATGTTGGGTAACTCTGACCACAGATGAGTCTCATCAATGTGGTTTTCCCTGCTCCGTTCTTCCCGACTAGACCATAGATCTGACCTTTTTCAATATTTAAGGAACAATCCATTAGCGCAAAAGAAGAGCTATATTTTTTAGATAATCCATTCGTAGCGACGATGTTTTCACTCATGACCATACCTCCTTCGATGTACTTATCTTAGCGAACGAAGAATACAAGAGCATGAAGGAATTCTGAAGACTTTCTGAAGTTCACGGGTTTAAGCGATAACCAATGCCACGCACGGTTTTGATGTATTCCTCGCGATCGTATTGGGCGATTTTACTGCGAATACGACTGATATGTACGTCTACCGTATTATCTTCACCTAAAAACTCCTGCTTCCAGCAAGAAGTGAAAATATTCGAACGGGTAAATACCCGCTCTGGATGCTGAAGAAAGAGGGTAAGGATCTGATATTCAAGCGATGTGAGGTCGATGGGTGTTCCGTTCATGCTTACCGTCATTGTTGCTGTGTTACATTCACAATTTTTATGACGAAGCAATGTAGCGGAGGAGGAGGTATTGCTTTTAGAAAAAATTTGGCTTCTTCGGAGTTGTGCCTCTACACGAGCCAATACTTCTTCATTTTCAAAAGGTTTTGCGATGAAGTCATCCGCTCCTAGACGCAGCGTGGCTACACGAGCATCCGTACCCAGCATGGCGGAGATGACGATGATGGGTATCGTATGCTGTTCCCGGATCGTTGTTATCAACGACTTCCCGTCCATTCCAGGCAGCATCAAATCCAGCAATAGACAATCGAAGGTCTCATGCTTCATCAGCAAATGGCCTTCCGAGCCTGAATAAGCGCTAGTGACGGTGTAGCCGTTATCCTTCAGTATTTGTGCAAGCAGCTGATTTATATCCATATCATCCTCAACGATTAGAATGCGGTAGCTCATGAATGTGTTCTCCTTTATCCGTTTCAAGTATAGATAAGCACGTTAAATTGTAGGGAATATGCGATGAAATTGCAAAGTGCATGAGTATAAGGTGAACATAAGATTCAAACATACGTCTCGGCGTCATTCCGGTGAAGTTTGGACTTCCGGTCGCTGTTGTGCCCAGATTTCTTCGATTAAACCGCGTTTCGCGGTTGAAATCCGGGCACAGCCTATGCTTCCGATGCTAGCTTTCCTGTGGAAAGCTTTCAGGCGAACGCTGCGCTCCTACAGTTCCAATCTTCCCCTCCATTCCTTCTCTTCTTTTGTTCATCGGATATAGTTTGCATCTGCGGGCAAAAAAGCCTTATTTATGCAATATGCAATTCATGCATAGATAAGGGTAGTTAGGGCGTTTTTCAATTTTAGTTGGTATTGAAATCGGTGGATATACTATCTCTTTCCAGTGCGCAAATCCATAATTTAACGTACTCACTTGTCCGAGACAACTGTAAGCATCGAAACCTAGCGGCAAGTGAAGTATTTATGTATCTGCGTTGTTCCTTGATTCTTCAGAACAAGATTCATGGTAGCTGCTCTATCCTATATAGCTTATTTTGAAGATCATAGTAGCGATTAAGCGGTGATCCTGAGAAAGCAGCCTATCCATCGTTCAATTTGGCCTTACGAACGCTATGTTTCTGGAAGTCACGAGACATTATCTCCATTTTGAGTTATAGGTGTGTTATGTAACACCTTATCCAGCGTGCAACCAACAACGATTGTTCAGATCTGTTCTTTAAGCAAGAACTTATAAAGGTGTTGTGTTTAGAAATTGTTATATAAGATGAACAAAAGAAAAACAAGAGGCGAGGAGGAACGAAGGGGGAAGTTTGGAACTGTAGGAGCGGTAGCGACCGCCTGAAAGCTTTCCGCAGGAAAGCTCGCATCGGAAGCACAGGCTGTCTCCAGATTTCAACCGCAATCAGCGGTACAATGGAAAGAAATCTGGAGACAACAGCGGCCGGAAGTCCAAACATTCCACCGTAGTGACGACCAAGCCTTAAGTTTAAAGCTTAAATTCGTCTTTTATAGTCTGATCTTATATACAGTTGTTGCTAACACAACATTTCTATATAATTGTTGGAAAGATAGTTACGAGGTGAAATGAGTATGCCAATATCTGAAGTGAATGCCTCTGACCCGCGCGTGATTAGAACACGGCAATTAATTATCGACGCTTATATTGATTTGCTGACCACAAAGGAGTTTAACGCCATTACTGTCAGTGATATTTCCAAGCTGGCGACGATCAACAGAGCGACTTTTTATGCGCATTTTACAGATAAATTTTCCCTTACCGATAGTTATTTTTCAGCTTCCTTTATGGATTTTGTCAATAAAAGGGTCGGTTCAGAAGCGGATTTATCGGAAGAAACGATTAAGCTTATCGTGATCTCTTTATGCGAATATCATGTAACTACAAATCAGATTTGTAAGCGAAATTATGAAGCGATTGCCTCTTACGTGGAAAAAGATATAAAAGCCTATCTTGAAGACATTATTTTTAAAATTATGGTTAATGACTGCAAAGATACCGCTGAAGATACCTTGCGAATCGCGGCGAATATCTTGACTTGGTCGATCTATGGTATCACTTATCGCTGGAATATGGAGAAACGGCCGGAGACGCCGCAAGAGTTTGCGGTGAAAATTTTGCCCATTTTAAAGGGCGGATATTTCGATTGATTGGAGATTATGGAATGCCCAGAAATCATGAAAAAGATGTTCAACTCCGTGAGGAGCGAAAAAAACAGATCTTAAAATCGGCCTTGCCACTATTTGTTGATAACGGGCTTCAGGGCACGACGATCAGCGAAATTGCGAAGGCAGCAGGCATGAGCAAAGGTCTGATCTATAACTATTTTGAGTCGAAAATAGAGTTATACAGTATTTTGGCCGCTGATATCTTAGGCATTTCCGAACAAGACGCGCATCATCTCCTGTATGAGTTGGAAGGCACTCCATGGGACAGGCTTTGTCAATTGGCTAAGGATGTAGTTATCATACAGAAATCTAAATTAGCCGGAGATGCCGTTGAGATGCAATTTAATCTGGCCTTTTCCATGCAGTTTCTAAGTTTTGAACAGTTGCCTGAGCCCTATAAGAGCGACGTGGATAAAGCCTATAGCTTTAGACGACAAACCATTGCGAAATTGATCGAGCAGGGGCAAAACGCCGGGCAATTCATCGAAGGTGATCCTTACCGGCTATCGATTCATTTTGCCTCGATCGTGAATGGTATGTTCATGGAGAATACTAGGAGTGAAGGGCTCTTTGATGAGAGTAATGTAGAGCAGGCACTGAAGCTCTTTCTTCGCTAGTAGGCGCTACATACATAAAAACCGTGAATCTCCTTGATTACCAAGGGCTTCACGGTTTTTTGACGTATTCATTAGGGAATTAATTTGTTACATAATGGTTCTGTGGAATATTTAAGCCCAGATTCCCTCTAAGTGTATCACTGTCATACTCTGTTCGGAACAAACCACGTTCTTGCAGAATCGGAACCACTTGAGTTAAGAAGTCATCCATGCCAAAAGGACCAAAGGGAACGAGCATGAACCCGTCTGCGGCGCCTGCTTCAAACCATTCTTGCAACGTATTTGCGACCTGTTCAGGCGTTCCCATAAACGGACTGCGTGGTGTAGTAGCTTCTAAAGCAAGCTGGCGAAGCGATATACCACTTTTCAGAGCTTCGGTAAAGCTCTTTAGTGAACCTTGTTGAGTCGGTACAAGATCGAGCAAGTTCAATGCGGGCTCATCCAGCGGATACTGCGTTAAATCATGGTGGTTAAAAAAGCGGCTGGTATATTTAAGGGCATCCGTAATCGTGACTAAGCTCGCCATTTCCTGATATTTCTGCTCCGCTTCCTCTGCGGTTCTGCCCACAACTGGAGCGATGCTTGGGAAGACGAGAATATCGTCTGCTGATCTACTGAAGGTCTCCGCTCTTCTTCTCATATCCTTTCTAAAAGCAATCGATTCTGTGATCGTTTTGGGGATGCAATAGATGGCATCGGCTTGCTCTGCTGCAAAGTTGCGACCTACTTCCGATGTTCCCGCTTGAAAAATAACCGGTTGGCCCTGCGGTGAACGTTCAATGCTAAGCGGTCCTTTGACGGAAAAAAACTCACCTTTATGATTCAGCGTATGCATTTTCGCTGGGTCAAAAAACACTCCGCTTTCCTTATCGCGTACGAATGCATCCTCTTCCCAGGATGACCATAATCCTTTTGTAACTTCTAGAAATTCTGTGGCCAATTTGTACTTCGCATCATGTTCGATTTGCTTTTTGTTGTAATTATCTGCTGCACCGTCCAGCGTACCGGAGGTCACCACATTCCAGCCGGCTCTTCCCCCGCTAATTTTATCAAGGGTTCCAAACTGGCGTGCTATTGTAAAAGGTTCGCTGAAGGTTGACGATACGGTCCCGACTAGACCAATGTTGGAGGTTACTGTGGCTAAGGCACTTAGTAGCGAGACAGGTTCAAAGCGATTTAAAAAATGGGGCAGTGACTGTTCTGTAATGTACAAGCCGTCCGCAATAAAGATGGCATCCAACAGGGCAGACTCCGCTTTTTTGGCCCACTGCTTATACAGCTCGAAATTCACGCTGGCGTCCGGCTGAGCATCAGGATGTCTCCATTCAGAAATACTGTCCCCAACGCCGCGCAAATTTACGGCCAGTTTTATTTGTTTTCGACTCACAATGATTCCTCCCACTATTTGATCAACTAAGAGAATGAGTATACTCGGATTAAAGTGCAGCTACACCCACAGATTGACCGTTCGTTTAATTTGTGGATCATTATAGCTTGCTTCCCGCCTGGCTGTCAATTTGAACATTTGGTATTGAAATAACTAATTTGAATTAAAAAAATTTAAAATTGACAGTGCGTGAGGGAGTGAATATAATTGATCACAAGTTGAACGCGCGGTCAACTTGTGATTTAATTCCATGTATTCCTATGCGAAAAAACACAAGGGGTGTAACCATGAATCTTTCTTTTCCTAAGTTTAAGTGGGCCATCGTCATGGCTATTGGATTTTCATTAGTGGTTTCAGGATGCAGCAGTGGTGACAAGAATGCTCCTGCTAATACAGCATCAACGAATGAAGCTCCAGCATCTACTCCTACTGAGGGAGGGGAGTTAACCTTCGCACTTGCGGGCTCTCCGAGTACGCTGGATGTCGGGGTCACCTCTTCTGACATTGACTTCCGGGTTGGCCGGAATATATTTGATAGTCTGGTGGGCGAACTGCCGGATCATACAATCAAACCTTGGCTGGCAGAGTCCTGGGAAATTTCAGCAGATAAGAAGAGTTATACCTTCAAGCTGCGTACAGACGTTACTTTCCATGACGGTACACCATTCAACGCAGAGGCAGTCAAAGTCAATTTTGACAGAAGCGCTGATCCTAACGGGAAGTCCGTTTATGCGAAACAATTGCTAGGACCGTACGAGTCTTCCGAGGTCATCGACGAGTCTACCCTTAAAGTGAATTTTAAAGAACCGTTTACGCCTTTCTTAAGTAATCTGGCTAAATCCACTTTGGGCATTCAATCGCCAGAGTCCTTTAAGAAGTATGGCGACCAAGTGGGTCAGCATCCTGTAGGAACCGGTCCGTTCAAGCTGGCCTCCTGGGTTGCAAATTCCGAGATCGTCTTGGAGAAAAATAGCGATTATAAGTGGCCTTCACCGGCAGCGGAACATAGTGGTCCAGCTTATTTGGATAAAATCGTGTTGAAGCTTATTCCGGAAGAAGCGACTCGCGTCAGCAGCTTGCAAAGTGGTCAGGTGCTTGCCGCCGAATCTATTCCGGCTCAGAATATTGTCGCATTGGAGAAAGACCCTAATTACCAGATTCAGAAGGCTTTGCTCCCAGGTGCTACTTTCCAGCTCACCTTTAATAATGAGAAAGCACCATGGAATAATGTGAAGCTTCGCCAGGCGATACAATCTACTGTCGATATCGATGCGATTGTGAAATCTCTGTACCTTGGCACATTCCCGCGGTCATGGAGTCCATTGTCCTCCTCAACCTTAGGCTACGATTCTTCCCTGGAAGATTCATATAAGGTAGATATTCAGCATGCTAACCAATTGCTTGATGAAGAAGGCTGGAAGTTAGGTGCGGATGGTATCCGCGAAAAAGACGGTAAGCCACTGGAGATCAATTATATTGATATCACCGGCAATAGAGAAAAACGCGGGGACATCATTAAAATGGTGCAGCAGCAAGTGAAGCAAATCGGTGTGAAGATGAATGTTTCGATTATGGCTGCGGGCCCTTATGTTGATGCACTGAAAGCTGCCAGCTATGATCTAGTCGGCCACAGCTTTGCTGGTGGAGATCCTGATATTTTAAGAACTATTTTCTCCAAAGCGAACTGGTCTACGAATGAATATGCGAACTCCAACTTTGCTCGTTTCTATGATCCGCAGATTGAGCAGCAGTTAACAGACGCTTACCAAGAAGCCGATCCGGAAAAACGGATTGCGACTTATAAAGAACTACAACAATACTTTGTGAAGAATGCCGTTTCTATTCCTGTATATGTGTTCCCATACACCATTGCAGAAAGTAAGAAAGTTAGCGGAATTACATTTGACTTCCCAGGGTATCCGCAATTCTATGACGTTGCAGTCTCGAAATAGGCAGCAGGAGGGAGACGGGGAGAAATGCTTAGAACTATTCTTTACCGACTACTAGTCTCCATCGTGGTCTTACTCTGCACCATAACACTTGTGTTCTTTCTTCTTCACCTCCTGCCGGGAGACCCGATCAATATTAAAATTGCTGGAAATCCGGTATCCCCGGAGGTTGTGGCCAAGCTGAAGCATGAATTCGGCTTGGATCAACCGCTCCATAAACAGTACCTCCAGTATTTGGGCAAGGTATTCCGGGGAGATTTCGGAAAGTCGCTCGTGGATAATGAACCTGTGATGACCAAACTCATGGCGCAGTTCCCTGCAACGCTATGGTTAACGCTTCTAAGCATGGCTATATCTATAGTGTTTGGCGTGTTGCTAGGCGTTGTGTCGGCAGTGTACCGACATCGCAGTCTTGATCATCTCATTCGGCTGCTCAGTATCTTCGGCATTTCGATGCCGACGTTCTGGGTAGCTATTCTTCTTGTTCTCCTCTTTTCCGTTAATCTGCAATGGCTTCCGGCTTCAGGCGTAGGCGGGTTTCAGTATCTCATCCTCCCGGCAGCGACGATGGGCATTGTTGGCTCAGGGCTAATTGCTCGCATGGTGCGAGGCAGTATTCTGGAAGTGGTGCATGAACCCTTTGTAAGAACACTGCGCGCGAAGGGGCTGCCGGAGAGAAGCGTGATGTATCAGCATGTCCTGCGTAATGCACTCATTCCAGCGGTAACGATGATGGGGATGCTCCTCGGAGAACTGCTCGCCGGTGCGGTTGTTATTGAATCTGTGTTTGCAAGGCAAGGCGTAGGCAGAGTAATCCTGGATGCCATTTTGGCAAAAGATCTGCCTGTAGTCCAAGGGGCGATTCTGCTGACGGCTTCAATCTATATTCTGGTCAATCTATTGGTCGACTTGTCGTATGCAATCATTGATCCAAGGATTCGCCAAGCCTAGCTTGCATGTATAAAGGCAAACCATGAGCCAAGAAGAAAGGGAACGAATAAGGTGAACGCTAAACGAAGTCTTTTTTCAAGAGCAATGATAACCGTTTCCGTGCTGATGATTGCCTGTCTGGTGCTGTTTGCACTTGTTCCTGGCTGGATTGCTCCTTATTCTCCTACCGAGATGAATGGTGCAGCGATCTTGCAGGCACCCGGCGGGAGCCACTTCCTCGGAACGGATTATTTTGGACGAGATATCTTAACCCTCGTTATCTATGGTAGTAGGGATGCTTTGATCATCGGAATCTCTGCGGTGCTGCTCGGTGGAGGGATTGGCGCATTGATCGGTGCTATTGCCGGGTATAGCGGGGGGTTCATCGATGCTGTGCTGATGCGTCTTATTGATACACTGATGACCATCCCAGGAATTCTGTTGGCACTCACGGTTTCGGCGGTGCTGGGGCCAAGTAAATTTAATTTAATCATCGCTGTCAGTATTTCGATCATTCCTAGCTTTGCTCGCGTGCTACGCGGACAGGTGCTAACGATTAAGAATCGCACATTCATTGAAGCGGCGAGAAGCATCGGTACCTCACATCTTAGAATTCTCTTCTCGCATATTGCGCCGCATGCCTTTTCCTCCTTGCTGGTCATGGGGACGATCGGCGTAGGCAGTGCGATCTTAATGGGCTCAGGACTCAGTTTTCTTGGACTTGGGAGTTCGGAAGAAATTCCGGATTGGGGAAGTTTGCTGTCAGAGGGACGAAGCTATATTTCGATGGCTTGGTGGATTGCGACGTTCCCTGGTCTTGCCATTACTTTGCTAGTGGTGTCGATTAACTTTCTAGGGGACGAGTTACAGTCTGCAATTGGCCCTCGAAAAGGTTGAAAGAAAGGAGGACGCATATCCCATGAACAATGTACTCGATATTAAGGGGCTGTCCGTTGATTTTATGACACCGCAAGGACCCCGAAATATGGTGAATGATATCAGTCTAACCATTGCTCCTGGGGAAACGCTAGTTTTGGTAGGAGAGTCTGGGAGCGGGAAGACGGTGACGTCTCTATCTGTTATGCGGCTCATTGATTATGACAATGGACGTATCGCCCAAGGTTCTATCCAGTTGAACGGACTCAATCTGGCAGAACTAAACGCCCGTGAGCTGCGGGAGCTTCGTGGCCGGAAGATAGCGATGATCTTCCAAGAACCGATGACGGCGCTTGATCCTATCTTTACGATTGGTCATCAGATGATGGAGATCCTGATTCATCATGGGCTGGCCACGAAGGAGGAAGCGCGGAACCGGGCGATCACTTTGCTTGACCGGGTGGGTATTGTCGATCCGGAGCTCCGGATGAAGCAGTATCCACATGAACTGTCGGGAGGCATGCGGCAGCGTGTCATGATTGCGATGGCTCTGTCCTGCGGGCCGGAACTGCTTATTGCCGATGAACCCACGACAGCGCTAGATGTCACTATTCAAGCCCAGATCCTGCAGCTTCTGCAAGAACTGAAGGAAGAGTTCAACATGTCGATTCTGCTGATCACGCATGATCTAGGGATCGCTGCAGAAATGGCCGATCGGGTCGCAGTCATGTATGCGGGTAAATTGGTAGAGGTCGCTGATGTTGACTCCCTTTTTGCGAAACCACAGCATCCTTACACACGTGGACTGCTGCAATCGGTTATGACGTTACAGAGTGATCGTACGAAGCCGCTTTATCATATTCCGGGTTCTATTCCAAGTCTATCGGATCTGCCGCGAGGCTGTCGTTTTCATCCACGCTGTGCATTTGCTACGGATCAGTGTCGCTCTGAGGAACCGCCTGCTGTTACGGATGGTACGAACATGGTTGCTTGTTGGCATGCCGAAAGCATCTCAGCACTTCCACTGGGAGCGGAACGGCAGACTGATGAACAGGATGCGCAAAACGTTATTGTTCAGTCCTATACCAATATAGGCGATCCAGAAGTCCTTATTGAAGCGCAAAACGTGACTAAAAGCTTCAACACGGGCAGAGGATTTTTATCCAGAGGCAAGCAAGGTGTTCGTGCAGTGGATGAAGTGAATTTACAGATTCTAAGAGGGGAAACGTTCGGCCTCGTTGGGGAGTCTGGTAGTGGGAAATCAACACTGGGGCGCATGATGCTTCAACTAGAGAAGGTAACTTCAGGTCAAATCCACTGGGAAGGACAAGACTTGGCCGAGACGAAGAGCAAGGATTTAAGAGGTTTGCGCCGTGAGATGCAGATGGTGTTCCAAGACCCCTATAGTTCTATCAACTCTCACTGGAAAGTGGCGGATATAATTGGGGAGCCGCTAAAGGTACATCTTTCGTTATCCTCTAAGGAAAGAACAGAGAGAGTAGAAGAATTGATGACTCTGGTTGGGCTAGAGCCTGCATCGGCAGATCGTTATCCTCATGAATTCTCAGGCGGACAGCGGCAACGTATTGCCATTGCCCGGGCGATTGCGTTAAATCCTAAATTCATCGTCCTTGATGAAGCGGTATCTGCCCTGGATGTATCTGTACAGGCGCAAATTATTAACTTGCTGCAGGATCTGCAGCGAAGGCTCAGGCTAACCTTTCTGTTCATTGCCCATGATCTGCATGTCGTCCGACATTTGTCAGATCGTGTAGGGGTGATGTATCTGGGCCAGCTCGTGGAGCTTGCACCTACAGAAGCGTTGTATGCTTCCCCGGCGCATCCGTATACACATGCGTTATTATCAGCGATCCCTGCTTCGGACCCTTCCGGTAAAAAAGCACATGGGCTGTTAAAAGGGGAAGTTCCCTCGCAGACGTCCCGGACAACAGGCTGTAAGTTTCATCCAAGATGTCCTGCGGCCACTGACAAATGTAGAACAGAAGATCCTGTATGGCAAAATGTCGGAGACCAGCATCTCGTAGCCTGTCATCACCCTATCCCATTTGAAGGAGGCTTACAATGAGCTTATCCAATTCTTCGGAACAGAAGGAATTAATTACGATCCGCAGTGCAGTACCTGCTGACTATGATTTAGTGGTTGAAATACTGTCTCAGGCTTGGGAAAGTTACGCCGTGGCCTACCCTGAAGTCAGAGAATCGCTAAAGGAAGCATTGCGAAAGTATCTGGAGCCAGGTTCTCAGGAGCGTATTGTTGCTGAAGTGGAAGGTCTTATTATTGGAACAGCGGAGATATTTCATAACGCTGCTGAAGCGTACGGTGACATCCAGCAGACGCTTGCAACACCAGTGTTGCGCAGACTAGCTGTTGCACCTGGGTGGCAGGGTAAGGGAATTGCTACACAGCTTATTCATGAGAGTGCGAAGCGAGCATTGAACGCTGGAGCCGGATATTTATATTTGCATACGTCATTGGAAACCAATGCATCCGCTGCGAGATTATATGAACATCTGGGCTTTGTCCGTTCACACGACCAGGATCTTCATCAGGGAGAATACTTCATGGAAGGTTTTCGGCTCGACTTAACAGCTGAACTATAGGAGGAATATCAATGAGCGATCGGAAAATTAAACTGGCAATCAACCTGCGCGGTGTAGGAGGAAGTATGTCTGAATGGAGACATCCTGATGCTAAGGCAGACGCAAGTATAGATTTTGAGCTTTACAAGGAATGGGCACAAAAGGCCGAGGCCGCACTTTTTGATATTCTTTTTATTGCGGATGGTTTGTATATCACGGAGCAGTCGCTGCCTCATTTTTTAAATCGCTTTGAACCGATTACCTTGCTCAGCGCTCTTGCAACTGTAACGAAAAATATTGGCCTTGTAGGGACCGTATCTTCTACTTACAGTGATCCTTTTACCATCGCACGTCAGTTTGCCTCGCTGGATAAAATGAGTGGCGGACGGGCAGGCTGGAATGTAGTTACCTCTGGATTACTTGATGGAGCTGCCAATAACTTCAATGGGAAGCAAGTCCATCATGATGAAAAATATGAATTGGCAACAGAATATCTGGAAATCACTAAGGGGTTATGGGATTCGTGGGAAGACGATGCCTTTGTACGCGATAAGGAGACAGGGGTATTCTTTGATCCTGCGAAGATGCACACTCTGAATCATGAGGGCAAATTCTTTTCTGTCAAAGGACCGTTGAACATTGATCGTTCCCCGCAAGGTCAGCCGGTTATTTTCCAAGCGGGATTGTCGGAACCAGGCCGTAACTTTGCAGCCCAATTCGCCAATGCGATCTACGCTATTCCACAGAGTATCGAAGAATCGATTGCCTTTAGAGAAGATATGAGGGAGAGAGCGGTAGGTTTTGGACGATCGGCAGATGATATTCTGGTGTTCCCTAATATCTCTCCTGTCGTGGGCGCGACCGCTGAGGAAGCTGAGCAAAAATATCAGGAGATTGCAAACCTGGTCACCATCGAACATGCCCTTAACTATACGAGCAGATTCTTTAACCACCTTGACCTCTCGCAGTATCCGCTCGATGAACCGGCAATAAACCTGCTGGAGTTGATTCCGGGTCAGGACGGTACTTTCAAGTACTTTACAGAAGAACTGCAGAGCGGGAAAACGCTCAGACAGCTTGCTTTGGAAGCGACGACTCCGCGTAGTCCATTCATGGGCACGGCTGAACAAATCGCAGACAAATTGCAGGCGTGGTTCGAAGCAGGCGCCGCAGATGGCTTTATGTTCGTTCCCTTCGGTCCATTTGGGCTGGATGATTTCTTAAATGAAGTGGTACCGATTCTGCAAGAACGTGGCTTATTCCGCACAGCTTACGAGAGTTCTACACTTAGAGAAAATCTGGGACTTAACATACCGAAGAATCGTCACGCTCAATCCTAAAAAACAAGATGTTTTCCCCGTAAATATGGACGGAATTTGAAGGATAGACTGCTGATTATGGCGGCGCTTGACTTGGAGTATACTCCAAGTTGTAGAGTGTGAGTGTCACCAAAAGTATTCAAACAAATTCTATACAGAAACAGGGTAAAACCATGTCACATACAAAGACTGTTCTAATTACCGGAGCTAACAAAGGGATTGGATACGCAGCAGCCAGACAATTGGGAGCCTTAGGATATACGGTCCTGCTAGGCGCAAGAAGCGAGGCAAGAGGAAAGGAAGCAGCAGCGAAGCTGGTAAGCGAAGGTTACGATGCTCGTCACATTGTGATTGACGTTACGGACCAAGGTACGATTGATGCTGCCTCCAAGCAAATCGCTGATGAGTTCGGATCACTCGATGTATTGGTTAATAATGCTGGAGCCTCTTTTGAAGCCTTCGCTTCGCCAAGCCAGCTGGAATTGTCTGATTTAAAGGCAACGTATGAGACGAACTTTTTCGGTGTGTTTGCTGTAACGAAGGCATTCCTTCCTTTGCTGACTGAGGCTCCTGCAGGCAGAATTGTTAATGTATCCAGCGGACTGGGGTCATTGACCTTTATGAGCGATACGGCTGCCGAATACGCTAATTTTAACTTCCTTGCGTACCCAAGCTCCAAAACGGCTGTGAATGCGTTGACGATCATGTTCGCCAAGGAATTTAGAAATACACCATTAAAGATCAATGCGGCTGACCCGGGCTATACCTCTACAGACTTAACGGGTAATCAAGGCCATCGTTCAGCTGAGCAGGCGGCTAAGATTATTACTCACCTTGCGACACTGCCGGAAGACGGGCCTACAGGTGGTTTCTTTAACGAAAATGGCGTGGTGCTTTGGTAAGCTTACCTTTGAAACGTAGACCCTTCACCAGTCGTCTTAACAGTGAAAAAGAGGGGTACCTCCCTAACTAGCCGTTTTAACAGTGAAAAAAGAGGTCACCTCCCTAACTAACCGTTTTAACAATGAAAAAGGGAGCCGCCTTCTCAACTAACGGCATTTTTGCACCTTATTTTTCTTCAATATAGTCAAATGAGGGAAATAAGGGCATTATTGTATCTTGTTTTTCGTAAAGCACGCAGTAAGGGGTTTTCTGGAAGAATTAAAGTACAATATTGCACTTAATCTCCAATAACCCCTAGCTGCAGCAGATTTAAGGTGCGAAAATGCCCTTAATTTACACGTCGATACTTTTTATAGATACTCTCTTTTTTCTGGCTATGTTTGATTTATTAATGCGTTCTATATAGCATCAAGTAGATCAAATAATATAAGGACCCGCGACAGAGCTGATTTTAAAAGGCTATTTCGCGGGTTTTGTTTCCGATCTGTATGATAAATGGTAAGTGATAGCTGGTAAGTTTTCGCAGCAGATTGACTATAACTGAATGATCGTTTATTATACAGAAGTGAGATAAATAGACGATATCAAAGCTGAATCGAAGCCGCGATATTTAATAAAAGGAGAGAATATCAATGTCTAAACCAAACGTATGGTTCATTACCGGCAGTTCCAGAGGTCTTGGACGCAGTCTGACAGAAGTTGTTCTGAAAAAAGGGGATTATGTTATTGCAACTGCCCGCAATCCGCAGTCGCTGAATGATTTGGTTGAACAATACGGTGAGCAGATTCATCCGCTTGCGCTAGATGTCAGTGATGAGCAAGCTGTATCTGCTGCAGTTGAACAAGCCCATCAAGTGTTTGGTCGTTTGGATGTCGTGGTTAACAATGCTGGGTATGGCGATGTCGCTTCAGTTGAAGATGTCACCCTGAATGATTTCCGGGCCCAGATTGATACGAACTTCTATGGTGTCGTCTATGTTTCCAAGGCTGTCGTTCCGATTTTGCGCAAACAGGGCAGCGGGCATATCATCCAGATTTCATCTGTAGGCGGCCGGATTGCTACTATGGGCTTAGCAGCGTATCAAAGTGCAAAATGGGCTGTCGGCGGGTTCTCTGAGGTGCTGGCACAAGAAGTGGCGCCATTTGGCATCAAGGTAACTGTAATTGAGCCAGGCGGCATGCGGACAGATTGGGCGGGTTCTTCTATGACTATTCCACCAATCAGCCAGCCGTACGAAGAGACCATTGGAGCGTTAGCTCGAATGCTGCAAGAGCATTCAGGTCAATTTGGCAGTGAACCTGAGAAGTTTGCTGAAGTCATAAGCGAGCTAGCCTTGCTGCCTGAGGCTCCTCTTCGTTTGCTGCTGGGCCAGGATGCGGTCGATAATGCAGATGCAGCACAGCAAGCTCGCGCGGCAACGGATGCCAAGTGGCGCCAAGTGAGTGAGACGGTAAACTTCTCTTCCTAAAATGAAGAGATCAGTTTTATGAGTGATGAATAATAAAAGTTAATCATAGAGGACATCCTGATTTTGGAGCTATATTCCAGTCGGGATGTCTTTTTTTATGTTTAATAGTCATTTTACGAAACATGTCATGTTATTTAACACTACTAGACAATTGTCCTTTTTTCGTGCGAAAAAATCTCTAAAATAAGAGTCAAATGAGGCAAGCGAGTGGAGGTGAGAAGAGATCGAACAGAAGCGAATTAGAGAGTTTACCGCTACGGTCTATGTCCTGAATGAAGAACGCAACGCGCTCTTATTCACACGGAGGCGAAAACCGCCGTTTGTCGGGTGCTTTTTCCCGCCAGGTGGGCATTTGGAGCCGAACGAGACGCCGGATGAAGCAGCTGTCAGAGAAGTGTGGGAAGAGACGGGTTATCACATTCGGCTTGTGTCGGCACATGAAGAGAGTCATACAGAGTCTGGTGTAGTTCCGTTGGCTTTTCCAATCAAGATTCAGCTTGAGCGTATTGATGATCAGCATGACCATATTGATTACATTTATGTTGGAGAAATCATTCGCAGAGCGCGGACGGAAGCCGAGGAGGAGTGGATTTGGCTGGAGGCCATTCAATTGGACGAAGAGCCGGTGCCGGTTGCAGTTCGAGAAATCGCCAAGCGAGTCTTGCAAGATCAGATGCGCTAGGGGAATAATAGCTGTAAAAAGGTAATGGAGGCTGCAAATGGACAAGTCAGTCCTACTCAACTTGATGAACAACTACAGATGGCTGCATGACATGCTGGAACACATGCCGCCGGAACTGCTTGTCCATTGGGAACTATGGCGCTATTATCCTGAAGAACTGGTATGTGAGCAAGGCGAGCATCCTGTTGTCTTCTTCATCGTTATAGAGGGGCGCTTGAAAGTAGAGCACATACTGGAAGATGGCACGATCCTCATTATTGCCTATCTTGATCCAGGGCAGATGATCAGTGATATCGAAATTGCGTTAATGACACCGTACGTCTGCCGCATTACCGCTGAGATGCAGTCTTCTACACTTGTGCTGAAGAAGGATATATACCAAAGATGGCTGCTGGCGGATAATCATTTCTTACTGTACTTAACGAAACAATTAGCCGGGAAGCTGCATGAGACGGTGCGCAAATCCATTGACCATGTGTCGATGTCCCTTAGGCACAAGTTGCTCCGCTATTTATATGGACAGGTTGAGCATTTCAACTTTAACCAGCAGGCATCATTTATCATTCCCATCTCTCGTGAAGATATTGCCTCCCAGTGGGGAGTGACGCTGCGCAGTGTGAACCGGGTGCTCAAAGAGCTGAAGGACCGGGAGATTATTTACGTAGATAAAAACCGGATTATCTGCAATGAGTGGAGCCGCTTTTTATTGAAAAAAGAATTAACGGACATGGAAAAATAACATCTAAGGAGTGTTTGTTGTGAGCCAATTGACTTCCATGCAATCAGGATTACCGAAAAGAGGGGTGACCGCCCGTCATATTGTGGCGATGGTGATCAGTGCGCTGATTTTTGGAGCGACCATTTATATTTCCCGGTTTGTCCCTATCAAGTTAGGTACGGTTCAAGTGCTGTATCCTGCGGCGATTTTCGCCCCGCTGTTCGGGGTTTGGTTTGGCGTTTGGGGTTCGGCTGGACTTGTGGTCGGCAATATTCTATCTATGGTTGTGGTTGGTATGAATCCGGCCATCTATCCTCTAGCCTTGCTTGCCCAGTTCATTATGGGGTTCGTTCCGGGGATCGCTTTCCGCAAAGTCCGGTTTGAAGGCGCGAAGGATCGTATTGTTTTCATCGTTACCGTCACGCTGGGGATGTTTCTGTCCACGATACTAGTAGCACTGAATCTGGTCCTCATTCAAAAGATTCCTGGCAATGTCGTATGGGGCACCATTTGGCCTTGGATGCAGGTTAGTAATACGCTCGCTGCAGCCATCTTCAGCCCGCTTCTGTTCGCGTGGATGTCTGACTATATGAATAAATCCGGCTTGTTTTTCAAAAGGTTCCTAGGCTGACGGAGGTTACACTTATGCAATTGTATTATCCATCGAATTCGCTTCTGCACTACTTGCACGGCTTTACGAAAATATTAGTCTTTGGTTTACTCCTTACCTTTATTCCGCTCTTTATGGACCAGCTCATAAGTCTGACAGGTCTGCTGCTGGTGTGTTTGGCATTATTCATTTATATTCGTCCTTCACGATGGCATTGGCTGCTGCTGGTTCCCGTACTGATCCTGTCATTCACGATGAGTTTGTCTTACTTTCTGTCCGACGCAGGTGGAACGCTATACTTTCAAGCGGATTTGGGGTATTGGAAAATCATAATTTCTTCTGGTAACATCGCAGTTTCGCTAAAATTCATGTGCCGTATGCTGATCTGGTGTTTGCTCTTCTTCCTGATCCTGTTCACGACCTCTAATGAAGATATTGTTATGGGGCTGAAAAAGTTCGGGTTGCCTGAATTTGTTACGTTGTCCGTATCCCTTGCGCTGCGTTACTGGAGCCTGATGATCTTCGACGTCAAAACGGTGATGGACGCGCAATACGTGCGGGGCGTCGATTTTCGCTCAGGCAGTCTGTATGCCCGTTCTGTCCGGTTCGCAAGTACGCTTGTTCCAGTCCTGTTCGTCTTCTTGAAGCGATTCCGTACGACCAGCTTCGCTCTGACACTCAAGGGGGCAGGGCGGAAGAACAAGCGGACTTACTATTACAATCCCAGGATTACCGGAATCGACAAACGGGTCATCCTGGCAGGGGGACTGCTGTTTATCACCTGGCTAGGGCTAAGATGCTTCTTTACTTTATAACAACGGAGGAGAGTCAAGATGATCCGTTTCGATAATTACAGCTGTACGTATTCGTCGGGAAAGCCGATGCTGCATCAATTGAATTTGAACATTACTCCAGGCGAATTTGTGTTTGTCACTGGGCCGAGCGGCGGCGGGAAGTCGACGCTATGCTTTTCAATCAACGGATTAATTCCGCATGAAACGGAAGGCTCCACTTATCAGGGCAGTGTGACAGTAGACGGGAACCGGGTACAAGATGTCTACCCGAACGATCTTGTCTCTGTAGTCGGGACGGTGCTGCAGGACCCGGAGTGGCAGCTCGTCAGGGGGACGGTGAAGGAAGAACTGACTTTTGCGCTTGAAAATATGGGCTTCTCCGCTGAAGAGATTGACCTGCGGCTGGAAGAAGTTGTGGAGAGAGTGGAGATCCAGTCGCTGCTGCTTCGCTCCACACTGGACTTGTCCGGCGGACAGAAGCAGCGGGTGGCTATTGCCGCTTGTCTGATGACGAAGCCGAAGGTCATTGTACTGGACGAGCCGACTGCGGAGCTTGATCCACTTGGCAAAGAAATGGTGCTGGAGACGATTCGCCAGTTGCACCAGGAATGGGGGTATACAATCGTCTTTGTTGATCATAATCTCGATGTGTCTATGCCCTTTGTCGACCGGGTAATCGTGGTAGCAGATGGGAAAATCGTAGCGGATGCTCCGCCAAACCGTCTATACGACGAACCGCTCGTCCGGGAATGGCTGCCGATGCCGCAAGTGATTGAACTGGCACGTAAGCTGGGTGTGAAAATAGAAGACGAGCAGTACAGGGACTGTGATCCGTTGTCAGTGGAAGAGCTATGGAAGGCTTTGTACAACAGAGGTATTGTTCGCCCTGAACCTCCCAGGCAGGAGAGTGAACGTATGTCTGAAGGCGGGGTGGTACCTGCTGGTGAAACGCTGCTGGAGTTGAAGAATATCACGTTCCGCTACCGTAAGCAGGAAGATGAGATGACTATCAAGCCGCTGAATCTCAAGATCGGCAGAGGCGAATTCGCAGCAGTTATTGGCCGTAACGGTGCGGGCAAATCTACTTTGTGTAAGCTGATTACGGGCCTCTTGAAGCCGCATGGTGGAGAGATGCTGATTCACGGCAAGCCCTCCAGAGAATACCGGGCTGACCAGCGGGCGCGTCATATCGGCTTTGTTTTTCAAAATCCGGATTACCAGTTCGTTCGGCGTACCGTATACGACGAAGTTGCTTATGGCTTAAGCGTGCAGAAGCTGCCGGCTTCTGAGATTGAGGAACGTGTCATGAAAGTGACAAAACTGCTGCAAATCGATAAGTATTTGGAGGAGCATCCCCATTTCTTAAGCCGGGGAGAGCGGCGCAGAGTAGCGATTGCCTCCATACTAGTGATGCAGCCGGAAGTGATTATTCTGGACGAACCGACGACTGGACTTGATTCCGTACGCTGCCGGGAAATGATGGATTATATTGCTGAGCTCTGGCGCCAAGGCCATACCATTATTATGCTTACGCATGATATGCGGGTTGTAGCAGACTATATTCCGCGCACGATTGTACTGTCGCAGGGACAGATTGTGTGGGATGCGCCTACTCGTGAGGTGTTTTCAAAGGGGAAAGAGCTGGAGCGTTATCATATTACGCTTCCGCCAGTGGTTGAGCTGTCGCATATCTGGGGTTGGACACCGACTGCGCTGACCTCTGATGAGTTGGTGAAGGCTTTATCCGCTGCGGTTCTGCCAGAGCCGGCTTTTGGCGGAGGTGTAGAATGAACCAGGAATTTCGCATCATGATGCTCGGCGTCGGCAACGGATTCGTGAAGTCTACTTATCATAACAATGCATTGCTGGAAGTGGAGGGTCACCGATTTCTAATTGATTGCGGAGCACTGGCTTGGCACAGCTTGTATGAACTTGGACTCGGATTTGAGGATATTGATGGCATCTTTATTACACATTTGCATTACGATCATTGCGGAGGGCTGGATGAAGCCGCATTGTACGGAGCCTATGCAGCCGGACGCAAGATGAAGCTCTGGCTACCGGCTCCGCTGCAGCCCATTTTATGGGGACAGCATTTACGTGGAACTTTGGAGAATGCGGCTGAAGGAAAAATATCTTTAGCGGACTATTTTGATATACAGACCGTAGAAGAAGGGGAGATTTTTTGGTTAACGGCTAGCAGCGGTGATGGTGACGCTGAGGGAAAAGTCGGTATTTTAGCAGAGGCTGGCAGTGTGAAAGAACCGGGTATTTTGGTTGATGCTGGCAGTGACAGTAAAGCCGGTACTTTGGTTCATGCCGGTGAGGCTGCAGACCGCCCACTCCTCGCCATGCGCTGGATGTCTACACATCACGTGCCCTCCAAGTTCAGTTGTTCGCTCGTGATCGATAATCGCTTCTTTTATAGCGCAGATATGGTGGCGGACGCAGACCTGGTATCCAGACTTCATCAGCAAGGCATCACGGATTTTTACCACGATTGCAGCTTTGATTCCAGTCCCGTCCATGCCAGCTTCCAAGTCTTATGCCAATACCCTGGAGCTATTCGCCAGCATACCTACTTGATGCATTACGGCGAAGCACCGGCAGGTCTTGGGGAAGAAGCACTGTGCGGAATGAGACTGCTTAAGCAGCATGAATGGCGCGTATGGTCATAAAAGAAGCAAGTTAATAAAGATAAACGAGAGAAATAATAAGCCTATATAGATTGAACTGAAAAATTTCAACTAAGGGGAACGGAATGGAGGAAAAGTTTGGAACTGAAGGAGCGTGAGCGACCGCCTTTGTCTCCGGATTTTATCCGCGAATAGCGGTACAATCCCAAGAAATCTGGAGACAACAGCGGCCGAAAGTCCAAACATTTTCCGCAATGACGATCTGACCCCGTGTAAAACTCCTAAGTTCAATCTATATAGAAGAGATGAAGCGGAAAATAGGAGGAAAAGGTGTGAGAAAGCTGAATTTTCCGTATATTACAAAGCCTTTGCCGGAATGGATCGGACCTGTCGTAGCCAAGGTATTCGCCAAGATGTGCGATGACACGACAGGCCATGATTTTTTGCATGCAGTGCGGGTCATGGAGCTCTCGGCAAGCATCGCGGATGAACTTCATGCCGATGTAGATATCGCTGCCGCCGCCGGACTAATGCATGATTACTATCGCAAAGAAGAGAAGCTAAGCGGGCAGCTGCATTTCGGTCTTGAGGCGATAGAAGAGCTGCGCCGGGAGTTCGGCTCGTTGATTATTCCAGAGATCGGGGAGAAGGCATTCGCTAATATTCTGGATGTCATAGCGGTGCATGAGAGCTATAACACTAACGCCGTTCTTTCGCTGGATGCGCAAATTTTGCAGGATGCGGATCGGCTTGAAGCCATAGGGGCAGTCGGGATTGCCCGTACTTTTATGTTCGGAGGTGCACATGGCCTGCCGATGATTGAGGAGGAGCAGAAATCAACCGTGTCTGCATTTGACCCTAATGTTCCTCCCAATGGCTCGGTCCATATCCATTTCTATGAAAAGCTCTTGAAGCTTGCAGACGGTATGCATACGGCGCCCGGAAGAAGGATGGCTGAGCAGCGGCATCAGGTGATGACCGCATTCTTAAAGCAATTCGAGAACGAACTGGGACTTAGCTCCCCTGAAGTAACTGCTTTGAAGTAAAGCTACATGAGTCTAAAAACATCAAAAACCCGCGATTGCCCTGATCTTTCAGAGCGCTTCGCGGGTTTTGTGGATACGGGAGGCTGGGATTCTGCCTGACGCAAACCCTTTGTAATGGCTCCGCCTGCTTGTTTATCCTCTTGGCAATCGGGAGTAAATGTTATTTCAGAAACCGTACGTCCGGGCTAATTTCAATGACATCACAAAGATTGTATTGTTTAAATCGTTCCAGGCCAGATAGCAACTGCTGGCGATAGTCGAGGATATTCGTCTCAGGCTGTGGCCAAAATTGCTTCACTATCAACGTCTTGCTACTTTTATCAGTTTCCAGTTCAATTCGGCCAATCATCTGTTCATCGCACAGCACAGGTAGTATATAATAACCGTATTTGCGCTTGGGGGCAGGAACATAGACCTCCCATGTATATTCGAAACCGAACAATTCCTGGATCAGCTTGCGATCCCACATCAGATTATCCAGCGGGGCGAGAATTCTAGCCGTATTGCCGCTAAGCTCTCGCTCCGTTGCGGATTCCAATAACTCTATGGTAGTAGCCGAAAGATACATCGGATGCTTTATACCTTCGACGGTGATTTCACGAATATGCCCTTCTTCGAGCAGTGCTTGGAATGCCCGGTTCCGATCCTGACTCTTAAGTCCGTTAATCCCGAGCCAAGCATCGCTTTGTCTATTCCACAAGATTCCGATGCTATTGATTCTTCGCAAGACAAACCATTTATAGAATTCTTTCTCTGTCGTGTAGGGGGCGGGAGCGCTGAAATAGGGCTCGGGTATGAATTGATCGGCCAAGCCATAATATCTCCGAGTCCCTTTTTTATGATGAACAACAGCAAGTCCTGCGTAGCACATCGCTTCTAGTGCGGCTTTGGCCAACCTCTGCGGTCCGTAATGCCAATTCACTCGTTCTTCCAGTGCAAAATCGGAGGAGCATGCCGTCTCATGTTCCCTTAGATACGCAGTAATAGTGTCAATCGTCTCTTGGTGTTCATGGCACCAGTGTAGATATCTTTCCCTGAATCGTTTAAAAGAAGGCCAGTCACTGACCTCACATATAGACATGTTCTTGTCCCATACGTCAAACAAAATCCGCTCGGTGTACAGATACTGGTCTATATCTCCTTTACGGTATGCAGCGCAGCGAGATTGCAGCGTCAGATCGGGATTGCGGCCTACGACATCCAGCGGATCATATTGAATACAGCCGACTTTACGGATATACTCAGCAATTTGATGCGTACTCTGAAGTGCTGAATCGTCATTTAAATGATGATAGGCGATTAAGTATTTTCTGATATCTGCTTTTGAATAGGATGGCTGTGTAATAATAATCCCTGCTTTCTTCAATGAGGAATGATTACAACTCCACTATACCAAACGTCAGTTCTTGTTTATAGTGTGAACTAGAGCAATATCATGCAATCTTTTCGTCAACCCTGTTGATATAGTTATGAAGAATGTTAAAGGAGGGGGTGTAATGCCAATGCCAGGTGAAGTAAGAACAGCATGCTATGACACAGAACTACAAGTGGAAGCATACCGGTTTCAAGGCGTGATGCATAGCTTCCCCAATCATTTTCATGATCATTATGTATTTGGATATATAGAGAACAGTCCGCGCCGTATGCTGTGCAACAATATAGAGTATAGCATTCAGCCGGGTGATCTCCTGATCTTTAATCCTGGTGATGTTCATTCCTGTGAAGAAGTGGATGGCAGGCCGTTAGATTATCGCAGCATCAATATCAAGCCGGATCGTATGATGAGCATTATGAACGATATTGCGGGCCATGCGTTTTTACCTTCATTCACACAGAATGTACTTTCCGGCAGCGAGTTAGCGCCAGCTTTGAGAGAATTGCATGCAATGATCCTTAAGGGCGAGCCTGATTTTATAAAAGAGGAATGGTTCTTCTTTTTTATTGTCCAATTGCTGCAAGATTATTCGAATTCGCCGAAGGAGCATGAACAGACAGGAAAGAAGGGTTCTTCTGAATTTGAGGTCGTGTGCGATTATATGGAAACCAACTATGCGTCTAAAATTACATTGTCGCAATTGAGCGATTTGGCCGGACTCAGCAAGTATCATTTTCTGCGTTCATTTACCCGGCATAAAGGACTTTCTCCTTACAACTATTTGGAGACCATTCGAATTGGCAATGCCAAGAAGTTATTGGAGCAGGGAGTGGCTCCTGTGGATGCAGCGCACCTGACTGGCTTTAGTGATCAAAGTCATCTCACCCATTTTTTCAAACGGTTGATAGGACTGACACCTCGGCAGTACATGCGGATCTATCAGCAGGAAACGGCAACAGAAACCCCGGTTTCGGGTGAGCGCCAATGATGCACTCTCGTTACCGGACGGCCGCACATATCGCAACGCTGGTCACCATATTGTTTTGGGGAACTACCTTCATCTCGTCCAAGGTACTTTTGGGCGATTTCAGTCCCATGGAGATTTTGTTTACCCGGTTTCTGATTGGTTATGTGGCATTGTGGATCGTTCATCCAAGACTGATTCCGTTTCAGAAAAGAGCGGAGGAACTACTGTTTGCAGCAGCGGGGCTATGCGGTGTGACCTTGTACTTCCTTTTGGAAAATATCGCCTTAACCTATACGTATGCCTCTAATGTAGGCGTCATCGTCACCGTAGCTCCCTTTTTTACAGCGGTGGCTGCGCACTTTATCCTGAAGGATGAGAAGTTGCATTTTCGATTTTTTGTAGGTTTCCTGATTGCGATGATTGGGATTGCGCTTATTTCCTGGAGTGGCAGCTCGAAGCTTCAATTAAATCCGCTTGGGGATTTGCTTGCCGTTCTTGCATGTATTAGCTGGGCTTTATATTCCATTCTTTTGCGCAAGATCAATCAGTTTCAATACCCTTCAATTGGCATGACCCGGAGAGTCTTCTTTTACGGTCTGATTTTTATGCTACCAGTAACCTTGTTTAGTGATTTTCGACTGGATCTGAATCGGTTGGGGACAGGGTCTCACTTGTGGAATTTTCTGTTCCTTGGTTTGGGTGCTTCAGCATTGTGTTATGTTAGCTGGAACTGGAGTGTCGGCATTCTGGGAGCGATCAAGACCAGCGTATACTTTTATTTGACCCCTGTAGTTACTGTAGGAGCAGCTTATTTATTGTTGTATGAAAGGATTACTGGTGTTGGTATCGTGGGTATTGCGCTAACCTTGGTAGGTTTAATCGTGTCCGAACAAAGATTCCTTCGTAAGCGCAGGCATGTAACGGATTCTGTCACAGAGCAAGGATCATTATAGACTGAACACATTTCTCTAAAGATGTGTTCAGCTAAGCTGCAGATATAAAAAGAGCCGCCGAAGAGGCGACTTTTTTACTTTTTGGCTAAAAAAGCATCGTAGTAGTTCAGTTTCTGAGATAATAGTTCGAGATATTTCTGATATTCTGCGATGTGCTGTTGAACGGTCTCTTTCTGCCGGGAAATGATTTCACGTCTTTCCGGAACAGTGTCGTCCCCAAGAAGGATCAGTTCGTTGTAGTGCTTGATCGCTTCAATCGACATGCTGGAGTCCCGCATGCAGCACAGCATTTGAATCCGCTGTAAATCCGTCTCGTTGTAGACGCGTCTGCCATTGTCCATACGGTGAACGGGCGGCAACAGCCCTTCTTTTTCATAATATCGCAGCGTGTGGGAAGCCAAATTAAATTTTTCTGAGACCTCTTTGATGGTATACATGGTTTTCATCGCACTCATCCTTCGCACATGAATTATGGCTATTATAACCCTTAAAGTGAACTTCAATACAACCGTATAACGTTAGTAAAGTCGCTAATTCCAATTTTCCCCCTTTTCCATTCATGCCGAGAACGGGTATAGTCAAGTAAAATAAACTGGGGGCTAAGACGTTGAGTAGGGGGATTTCAATGAATAGACTTGAGGACGTCTTTACAGATATATTGACCTTTAATGGGATACAAGCGATTGAGATTGTGATGAATGGCGAGGGTTTCTTCGCCAGCATGGATTCACATACAATGGTGATTTGCTTGAACGGCCAAGCAGCGGTGGAGTGGGGGAGTGAAGCTTGTTCTCTAGCCCCTGGAGAAATCTGCATACTACCCCCAGAGCAAGAGCTTAAGATTATCGCAGATGAACAAGAACCCTTTAAGGGCTGGCGGATTCAATTTGATACTTATATGCTACAGGAACAGAATCTTTTAGCAAAACATAATCTTGTTCGGTATGAGTGGCTGCGCTGTGAGAATCCTCAAATGCTGGCAGGCATTTGTGACAGATTACACCAAGTACAGCTAGCTGAGCGGCCAAGTCGGTACAGGGGACAGGCTGATTTTTACCAGCTGATGGCTTTGCTCGAATCTGCGAAGGCCGGGCCGTCCGCTGCGGAAACGTTGGCTGAGGCGATCGCACGTGTATCTAACTATATCAGGGAACATATTGATCAGGAGTTGAATCGAACCGAGCTTGCACAGTTAGCCGGACTTAGCCCGGGCTATTTCTCACGGGCCTTTCAGCAGCTAATGGGGCAATCACCATCCGCATTTGTCATGGATTTGCGAATGGCCAAAGCAAAGGGACTGTTGCTCTCGGGGAGCGGGGTCAGGGATACAGCCTCTCGAGTGGGATTTGACGATGAATTTTATTTTAGCCGGCGGTTCAAGCAGCAGACCGGAATGTCTCCCTTGACTTATGTAAATAGCCGGAGGAGAAATATTGCCAGTGTATCCGAACCGATCTTTGGAAGTCTGCTTGCCTTGCAGTTACTGCCTAGAGCCGCTGCATTCTATCCGAATCACAAGCCGGACGCCAGAATGCTTCGCTTGCATTCCGATGAACAAGGTATAGGACAAATGTGGGGGGAAAATGTAGCCATGCTGCAAGGTGCGCACCCGGAGCTTATTTTCTGTACCGATTTTTTGGATGCACAGGCGCAGCATGAATTAGCGCAAATCGCACCGACCGTCACCGTTCCCTGGCTCACTGCGAATTGGCGTGAACAATTGACGCTCATCGCTGAAGCTGCCGACCTAGGACCAGAGGGACAACAGTGGCTGTCGGAATATGATCGCAAAGCAGAGATTATCCGGCGCAAGGTACGCGGGAGTCTGGGGGGCGCAACGCTTAATATCTGGCGGATCATGGACAATGAATATCGGATCTACGGAGATCGGAATGTTGGTTCGGTGCTCTATGGCGATTTTCAGCTTAGGGCTACGCATTCATTAGAGGAAGTTGATGTGTATGAAATCGTGGCCCGAAAAGATTTGCATGCTTATGACGCAGATGCTCTTGTTATTATGGTTGATCCATCCCCCAAGGCAGTACTAGAGTGGCGGACATTACAGAGAAGCAAGCTGTTGCGAAATCTGACGGCCGCGAAAAATAACAGAATCTTTGATATTGGCACAGAGAAACTTCTGGAATATTCTGCTTGGTCTCATGATCGTGCCTTATCCTATTTTGCTGAGCTGTTGAGTAGACGCTAAATTCAGTTCTGAAGGTAACAAAAATCCAAATGGTATCTCCCCATAATCCATGTTAATGAGAAGGGTTCAGTGTTATTGTTTGTTGAGAAAGAAAATCATTCTCATGATTATGGAAGGGGAGATTTTTTATTTTTACTCACATCCCCTGGGATTTGGAGTCATTATTCCAATTGCCCGCCCTATACCCGGTTTTTGAGGATGAGGAGACTGGAATTCATGCCGTATTTTATCAAGGGGTTCCATATAAGGGAAAAGAAACACGAGTGTTTGCCTACTATGGAATGCCTAAGATTGAAGAACATAAGCAAGATGAGATTCCTAAGCAGGTTCCTGGGATCATTTTGGTTCATGGCGGTGCAGGGAGCGCATTTTCCCATTGGGTGAAGCAATGGAATGACCGGGGTTATGCCGCGATTGCGATGGATCTCGAGGGACAGGTACCCTTTGCAAGCTATGATAACATCAATGCTAGCAGCGGTGATCATCTTAGTATGGACCCATCCCAGTCACACTTCTCCGCACATCCTTGGAGCGGCCCCCTCAAGCAGGGAGTGTTCGCAGATTATGGTGAAGAATTGCAGGATCAATGGATGTATCACGCTGTAGCCGCTGTGTTATCGGCACATACCATCCTTCGCAGTCTGCCTGGTGTGGATGTAGACCATATTGGGATTACAGGGATCTCATGGGGAGGCATAATTACAAGTCTGGTATCTGGTTTGGATCGCAGGCTTTCTTTTGCCATGCCTGTATATGGATGTGGTTATCTTTATGAGCCAGGTACCCTCTACGGTCTTGGATTTGCTGTGATGCCGCCCGCTACAGCAGAGCACCTTCGGAGTCTGTGGGACCCGTCTTCTTATCTCCACCAAAGCAAGATACCCATGCTTTGGCTTAACGGCAGCCAGGATTCACATTTTCCGTTGTCGATCTTTGTGAAGTCCTACGAACAGCATGAACATCACTATGAGGACGCGCCGCTGCATAGCCGACTAAGCATTCAGCATGGACTGCCTCATACCTATCCGGCAGCATGGTCCTGTGAAGAGAGCTACGCTTTTGCAGACAGTATCACAAGAGAAGGACCTGCTTTAATCCGTATTCTTCGCACAGAGCAGGATGAGGAGCAGGTACAGGTGGTTTTTCAATCGCCGCTTGAGGTGACTAAAGCCGAGCTGTACTGGTGTGAAGATGACTCGAATTGGAGAAGCGCCAATTGGTATTTGGAGGAGGCTATTCTGCACAAGGACGGGAATAGGACTGATCTCGGAGAAGCACATGTTTCTCTGCCGACCATAGGTGGAGTATTTTTTATGCAGCTGACCAATGCCAGAGGCTGGATCACCAGTTCCCGTGTCATGAGAGATCATCGAGTTGTACAAGACTCATCAAGTAGAATGAAAAAGGGGAAAGAAACATGAGAAAACATTATAAAAAGCTGCGCCCATTGAGCGTAGTAATTCTGATTATGCTGCTGCTAGCGATCGCTACAGCTTGCAGCAAGGAGTCTTCTGAGCCTGCTGCAGAACAGACTGCCAGTCCGGACACAACCCAAGAGACGCCATTTACCTACAAGGATATCAATGGAGAACATAAGCTTGATCAACAGCCTGCTCATATTGCCACAACGGTAACTTATTTAACGGATCATATGATTGCACTGGGCTTAACGCCGACGGCTTCCGTTAAGTCTCAAAATGAAGATTTCCCGCTGTACCTGAAGCCTTTTCTGAATAATGTTGAGATTATTGGAGATCAAGGAAAGGTTAATCTGGAAAAGCTTTTATCCATAACCCCCGATCTGATTATTACAGACACCAACAGCGAAAAAATCTATGACGAGTACGCGAAAATAGCACCTACGGCCATGCTTGAAAATGGCTATGTAGCCCCTGATTGGCAGACGGCATTCCGTGCAACGGCTACAGCTTTTGGCCTTCAAGACAAGGCCGAGCAAGTCATCACCGACTATGATAAGCACAAGCAAGAGGCAGTAAATCAGATTCACGATAAAGTAGCCGGCAAAACCTTAATGGTACTGCGTATTCGTAACGATATCCGTTATTACGGGGATATGGATTACAAATGGTTGTATGATGATTTTGGCTTCACCCGGCCTGCGGTCTATCCAGTAACTGGACCGGACAATCGTTTTGAGTCGTTGTCTAATGAGAAGCTTCCGCAAATCAATCCGGACTACATTTTGCTCATTAACGACAATGAAAGTATCTATAACGAGCTGCAAGATCTAAGCATCTGGAAAAATCTCAAAGCCGTTAAGAACAATCAGGTGTACACGCTGTCTTCGGATTCCTGGTTCGGCGGATATGGGCCTAACGCTGCTAACTCCATGCTGGATGATCTGACTAGAATCTTCGTTAAATAATGGACACGAATATTTGGGATCAACTGAGCGTCTATTTTAACCTTCATATTCAGCAGCAGGGGAAGGCTGTATGTACTGTTGGAGGTGAAGCTTTAACCGAGAAGGCAGCCATGCAGCGTTTTCTCACCGCCTATGGCGATTACATTGAGGCCGAAGAGCTATCAGTTGCTGCAGCTTATTTTGTCAGCTGGTTTGGGGATGTGGCTGCTGCGCTGTTGTATAGCGTTTCTGTGCACAATACCGCCCCGAACCTTACACTTACAAACTTGCAGGTACATCTCATCCCTGAGCAGGGCTTCACTCGGATTGCCTTCCAACTGTCGGAGGATCAATTAGATCATGCGCCAGGGGAGAGGCAAACGGTAGATTGGACTGTATGGCGGGAGCAAGTGTTCAGCCGTTTTTATAAGGATACTGTCAGTCCTCTGCTCCTCTGTGTATCGGAGGCCAGCGGGATTCAGGCAGGAATCTTATGGGGACAGCTGCCAACTTCTCTGCAGAACTACAGGGAAAAGCTGCAAGCATTGTTGTCTACACAGGATAATGCTTCGCTTCTGGCCTATTTGGCTGAAGATGATGCCTTCATGTGTAATAATCTTGCCCCTGAGGTTTTCGGACGGGCGAAGAACCCGCTCCAAGCTAAAGTCCGATTCCTCGACCATCCGCTCGAGGCAGGAAAGAAGCTTGCTATTAAAAATACCTGCTGCCTACAGTATAAGCGTACCAATCGCTCGTACTGCTATACATGCCCGCGCCTGTCCAAGAAAGATCGTATGAATTGGCTTCAGCAGAGCTAAACAAAACGATGAGGCAATCCTTATAAATAAGGGTTGCCTTTTTTCTTTTCGGAGTATACAGAAAGAAGCGATACATTTCCCTTCACCAGTCGTCTCAACAGTGAAAAAGAGGGTCACCGCCCCAACTAACGGCATTTTTGCACCTTATTTTTCTTTATTATAGGCTAATAAGGTAAATAAGGGCATTGTTGTATCTTATTTTTCGAAAAAGTATGCTGAGTGGGGTATTCTGGAAGAATTAAGGTACATTATTGCACTTAATCTCCACGAACCCTTAACGGCAGAGGATTTAAGGTACAAAAATGTCGCTAATTACACTTCGATACTTTTTTAAAGACTACGTTGATGAAGATGTACGTGGTAAAGACAATTTCCCTCACAATGCTGTTCGTGACAGCCACACTTGAAACTATGATATAATGGTTAGTGACAAGGGGGTGCTTAATAGATGGAGAATCTTGTAAGATTGTCTGGTACTTCTCCCACTCATGCAAAGCCTGTATTAGAAAAGCGTTACTTTGCATGGGGTAAAACCTTTTTTAACACTAACGCTAAATAAGCTCTTCTAATATGTTGGCTTTGCACCTTATTTGGAAACTTTAAAATAAGGAGCGGGCACAATGAAATATATTAATGCAGCAAAAGTGTTACCCGAAAAGCTAATTATGGAAATTCAAAAATATGTTCAGGGAGAAACGCTCTACATTCCTAAGCCGGAAACGGAGTATAAGCATTGGGGAAGTCAGAGCGGCGGGAGGCGGTTGCTTGATGAGCGAAACGCTGCGATCCGAGCTGCCTTTAGAAACGATAGCAGTATCGAGCAGCTGGCCGAGGAACATTTTCTCTCAATCGAAACGATAAAGAAAATTGTCTATTCACATAAAAGTAAGAAGCAGCACTGGTGAGCATCCTTCATCAGTGTCTTTTTTATGCCGAAAATGATTCTAAGTCATTGTTTTCATTTCAAGCGCGAAGGGCACACTGTAGACTAATGGTAGAGATAGCTAGTCTGAATAATGACACATAGAGAGGAAATATTGACAATGAGTGAAGAGCAAAGCAGAAGCAGACATCTGGTTGATCCAGAAGTGGTTAGCGTCCTTGATATGTTCCCAACAACGGATCTTACTCCGTCTGTGCTGATAGAATCACGTATGAAGCAAGCACAAACGATGCCGCAAATCAATGTTACGGAAAAGTTCCCGGTTACCTTTGAAGAAAGAACGGTGCCCAGTTATTTTGGAGGGCCGGAAGTTCGTATAGAGATTATTAAACCTACACAGCCAAAGTATGAAAAGATGCCTTTATATTATTCGCTTCACGGCGGTGGGATGGTTATGGGAAGTCCGGTCGGTGACCGCATGGGAAATGCCGCCCTTGCTGTGCAGCATGGTTTTTGCTGTGTGTCTGTGTATTATCGCCTGGCACCAGAGCATGTTCAGCCAAGTCAGCTAGAGGATATCTATTCAGGACTGAAATGGTGTATTGAACATGCAGAAGAACTAGGAATCGACGCTAAGAAAGTTGCCGTTGCAGGCTCAAGTGCTGGCGCCGGTTTGGCGGCTGGTGTGGCTTTATACATTCGGGATCAGAAGGAATTTGAGATTCATCATTTGAGATTGCGCAATCCGATGCTGGATGACCGTACGAGTGTTGCACCAGATCATCCTTATGCCGGGGAATTTATTTGGAACAAAGCAAGTAATTATTTTGGCTGGAAATCTGTATTAGGTCATGAACCGGGTCAGGAAGGCGTAAGTGAATATTACGTGCCTGCACGTGCGAAATCACTTGCTGGATTACCACCTACTTTTATAACGATCGGCAGCATTGATTTATTCATTGACGAAGCATTGCTATTCGCGAAACAACTGGTTCATGATGGTGTTTTGGTCGAACTGCATGTCTATCCGGGCTACCACCATCTATCTCCGATGTTCCCTAACGCCCATTATTCTCAGGAAGGTGCGAAGTCTAGCGAGCATGCATTGCTGAAGGCGCTGGATTTACTTTAATCTGGAAGAAAAATAACAGTAGAAACGCATAACAAAAGCAGCGACAGCTTATGGATTTGATAATTCAATTCCTGGGTTGCCGCTGTTTTTTGCTTCAAACAGATACGTCCTTATTTTCATGGGTTACGTATCTTCTGTTTATTTAGGAAAACAAATCAAAAAGCTATTGGAGTTCCTCAAATTGTTCCAAGTTAAATTCTTGTCCATTTATTTCGATTTGTTTTATTCCCTTATTTGTAATTACGAATATTTTTTCAAACGAATGATCTGAAGCTACGGTTACTGTTTCTACGATAAGCCTTCCGTCCTGGTTCTGAATATTTACTGAGGGTACTGTGAATTTTTGATTATGCTCTTCGTTTTTATAATTTACATACAGGTATACACGGTGTTCAGCGGATACTCTGCCCAAATAGATTCCATTTCTTGCATGATTAGATTCTATCCATTTATGTATTGGTCCGTTAGCTTCACTTGGGTCTAGATAGTTAATATTTAATGTGTTATGGCTTGAACATCCAACAATGATTATCAGGATGGAAGTTATTAATAATATTAGCTTTTTCATGGTCACCTCTACTAAATTGATATGATTACTAAATTTACCATGTGAGTGTTGCATAGTAAATGTATATAACAACATCTTGCTTGCAGGAATATTGGATTAGTGAAACATATTATCCATAATGGATAAATTTCATCATTAAATTATCTATATTTGAAAAACCGATTTTCCAGTGCTATAATCCCAATTGTGAGTGGAATACTATTGCAGTAGGGGGTGGGGATATAAACCGCAATGAGGTCGGTACGCTCAAGAAGGGTTTGGATATTTTTAACCTTGTACTCCATAATCCCAACATCACTACCCAAGAGGTCATGGAAGAATTACAGCTCAACCAGAGCACGGCGTATCGCTTGGTTAGCACACTGGAGCAGAATGATTTTATCATGAGAAGCCCCAAAAACGGGTTTGTGATTTCGGATGTGTTTGTGTCCAAATTACAAAGTGAGAATCTCCTGAAGCAGGATGTTGATCTCTTGCAATCCGTGCCTTCTATGGACAAGCTAAGTAAGAAAACAGGGGAGACTTCCTACATAGGAATGCTTCATGGTACAGAGGTAGTGATCACGCATGCGATTCCAGGAATATATGCCACTCGGACTCATCATGTGATCGGTGATCGTAAACCTATTCGTGGCGACGCCATTGGAAAATGTCTGCTTGCTTATCAGGGTGAAGAGCTGCAGTCGTGGATTTTGGAGAATATGTCCTTGGAGAAGCAAACGGAGCGTACAATTACTTCCCAGGAGAAATTCCGTGAGGAACTGCGTAACATTAAGATCAAAGGTTATGCTTTGGATGATGAAGAAGGGGAATGTGGAGCCAGGTGTATCGGCGCACCGATCTGGAAGGATGGCAAGGTCATTGCAGCTATTGCAATCAGCGGTCCTACAACCCGGGTGTCCAAAGAGAAGGATGACTATCATATTGAGCAGGTAATGTCATGCGCACAAGAGATTTCAAATCTGTTGAGCCATGAATCAATTTCATAAATTGATAAGTGAGCGTTTGTGAAATTGATTTATTGATTTCCATAAATATAAAATATTTGGAGGAGAATAGACCATGAACTATGTAACATTGAATAACGGTGTGAAAATGCCTCAGCTTGGACTTGGCGTGTGGCAGGTTAGTGATGAGCAGGCTGCTTCTGCTATAGCTACAGCCTTTGAAGTTGGCTATACTTCGATTGACACTGCAATGATTTATAAGAATGAGCTGGGCGTGGGACAAGCAATCAAGGAATCGGCAATCCCTCGGGAGAAGCTGTTCATCACCACTAAAGTGTGGAACGCAGATCAAGGATATGAGAACACTCTACGTGCATTTGACGAAAGCTTGAAGAAGCTAGAATTGGATTATATTGATCTGTATTTGATTCACTGGCCAACCCCGCAATTCGATCAGTACATTGACACTTACAAGGCACTGGAGAAACTGTACCATGATGGTAAAGTAAAAGCGATCGGTGTATGTAACTTTGAAATTGAGCATCTAGAGCGTCTTCTGAAGGAATGCGAAGTGAAACCGGTCCTCAATCAGATCGAATGCCATCCATATCTGGCGCAAAATGAATTGAAGGCGTTCGGTGATAAGCACGGCATCTTCCTTGAAGCTTGGAGCCCACTGGATCAAGGCGGCGATGTCCTGAAGGACGAAGTGATCGTCAAGCTGGCCGAAGCTCATGGTAAATCCCCGGCGCAAATCGTACTTCGCTGGCACCTGCAGCGTAATGCCATTGTCATTCCTAAATCGGTGACTCCTTCTAGAATTGAAGAAAACATTAATGTGTTTGACTTCGAACTTTCCGCTGAAGATATGGAATCCATAAATCAACTGGACAGCAATCGCCGCAAAGGCCCGCATCCAAACGAATTTGATATGAGATAATCGATGGATTCTAAGCCCGTAAATCTGCTTGTTAAAAGCGATTTACGGGCTTTTTGCATCTGGTGATGCAATAGTGAAAATATCATATTCCCTTGACTTTCCCTGGAATCGTAGATAACATAGTCCATGTAATTAAAAATGATAATCATTATCATACATAATATTTGGAAATCAGGAGGATATACAAAATGCACAAAAGGCTTTTGAGTGTAGTTATGCTTATTGTTGTGATACTGGTTGCAGCGGGTTGTGGGTCTAACAATACTACGAATTCGGCAACAAACGATAAAGCAAAGAGTAATGCAACGGCTGAAAATAGTGGCAGTGAAACCGCAAGTGGTCCTATTGTATTGAAGGATGCTAAAGGCGAGGTTAAGTTGGATAAGCCTGCACAGAAGGTTGTTGTACTGGAGTGGACCTTTACAGAAGATGTGATTGCGCTCGGGGTACAGCCGGTGGGGAACGCTGATAATGAAAACTATAAGCTGTATGTGACATCTGAAGCATCATTGGATGCAAACGTGACGGATGTTGGTACGCGCGACGAGCCGAATCTGGAGACCATTGCGGCGTTGAAGCCGGATTTGATTATTGCGAATGCTCCTAGTAACGAAGCCATTTATGATCAACTGAAAAGTATTGCTCCAACATTGATTTTTAGCCTTTATCCGGCTGAAGGGCAAGGGAATCAATACACACTGATGGAAGACACTTTCAAAACGATTGCAGCGGCTCTTGGTAAAACCGCGGAAGGCGACAAGGTTCTCGCAGACCTGGACGCGCATTATGCGGATGCGAAGACGAAGCTGGCGGCAGCGGGCAAGGAAGGTCTGAATTACGTACTGACACAAGCATATAGCTATCAGAATGCAGCAACAATGCGTCTTTTCACAGACAATTCACTAGCGGTTCAAACGTTGGACCGGATTGGTCTGAAGAACGACTGGAAACCTGATAATTTCGAGAGCTACGGATTCAGCACATCGACCGTTGAAGCCTTGCCTGCGGTTCAGGATACGAATCTGCTCTATATCGTCCAAAAGGATGATGATATTTTCACAAAGACACTGAAGGATAATTCCGTTTGGAACGGTCTTACCTTCGTTAAGGAGAAACGCACTTACGCATTAGACAGCGCGACCTGGGTATTTGGCGGTCCAATCTCCTCCAAGGTCATTGTGGATGAAGTTGTAAAAACCTTAACGAAATGAGTGCTTCTATGAACGGGCATAGCAGTGAAAAAACTTCAATCAATATGACCTGGCGGATTATTGGAATATTCGGGGGCGGCCTTGCCGTCCTCTTCGTTCTGTTCATTCTCAGTCTGGGCTTTGGGGAGGCTAAAATCCCAGCGGCTACTGTAGTTGAGGGATTGCTGAACCGTCAGGATGTTATGGAACATCATCTGCTCTGGGATATCCGCATGCCGCGTACAGTTATCGGCATTCTGGCCGGGGCGGCCCTGGCTGCGGCGGGAGCGTTACTACAAACGATAACGAAGAATCCGCTTGCTTCCTCAGATACCCTGGGGATTAATGCAGGGGCTTATTTTATGGTCGTCCTTGGCATGGTTGCTTTTCCGGCTTTGCAGCATCAGTTCCCATTTGTGCTGGCAGCTGCCGGGGGTCTGCTGGCGGCACTTATTGCCTATCTGCTGAGTGGCGGCAAGACGACTACTCCTGTCAGGCTGGCTCTATCGGGAATGATCGTGTCCATGGTGCTTGGAGCGTTCACCTCGGCGTTATTTATTTTCAACAAGACGGAAACGCAAAATTTATTCTTATGGGGTTCGGGTTCTCTGATTCAGCTGAACTGGGACGGCGTCCGGTATGCTTGGCCCTTCATTCTTGTGCTCCTTGGAGTATCCGTGTTCGCAGGCAGACAATTCGATGCGCTTGAACTTGATGAGTCCACGGCCCGTTCGCTAGGACAGCGGGTAGGGTTAACCCGGGCTGTGGGCCTCGGCATATCGGTATTGATGGCTGCGATCGTGGTCAGCGTGGTCGGCCCCATCGGCTTCGTCGGTCTCGTTGCTCCCCACCTTGTCCGGCTTAGCGGTATAAGTAAGCATCGTTTGCTCATTCCCGCGAGCGCCTTGTGGGGAGCATTGCTCATTACGGCAGCGGATACACTTGCGCGTGCGGTGCGGAGTAGTGTAGGGGAGATGCCGGTCGGTGCGGTTATGGCGATAATCGGAGCTCCTTGGCTTATTTGGCTGGTGTTGACCAGAATGAAAAATATATCGGGTTCAGGTCCAGGGCAATCCTCCATGAGTATAGGCGGAGTAGCGCTACGTATGCGTTTTATTCCGACTGCGATATTTATGAGTGTACTGTTAATCGTTATTATCCTTGTGAGCTTGTCACTTGGCGGGACGAGAATTCCTATTGGGGATCTACTGAGCAGTCTTGTCCAGAAGGGCGATGATTCGTATTCTGTTCTGCTGAATTTAAGACTTCCGCGTACACTGGTTGCCGCTGCAGGTGGTATCGCGCTTGCCGTTAGCGGTGTACTGATTCAAAGCGCTGTCCGCAATCCACTGGCAGATGCCTCGATTATCGGGGTGACCTCCGGAGCTGGCTTTGGCGCGCTGGTCGTGCTGTTCGCATGGCCGGCAATGACGGTTATTGCCTTACCTATTGCCGCTATGGCTGGCGGGGCTTTGGCAGCAGCTTTTGTATTCTTCCTGGCATGGCGCAGATCTCTAAATCCATCGGTTCTCATCCTGCTTGGAATCGCAATTTCTGCAATTGCCTCTGCGGGCATACAGGTGATGATTGTCAAGGCAAGTATCTGGAGCGGCAACTCCTTAATTTGGATCACAGGTTCGACCTATGGACGGGGCTGGAATCAATTTTATAGTCTTCTGATCTTTCTTCTTATCCTGTTACCCATTGCTTACTATTTGGGACGGAAAATCGATTTGCTGGCATTTAGCGATGAGAGCTCAGTCGGCCTAGGCTTGCCCGTTCGCGGGACGCGGCTTTGGGCGATGATTATCGGGGTATTGCTGGCAGCGGGAGCTGTTGCTAGCGTGGGGACCATAGGTTTTCTTGGGCTGATCGCACCGCATGCGGTGCGGATGATGATTGGCCATCATACGAGACGCTCCATTATTTTGTCGGGTCTGCTCGGCGGATTGTTGCTGGTGATCGCCGATACTGTCGGAAGAACGATTATGGCACCAAAAGAAATACCGTCAGGCCTGATCATTATGCTGATCGGTGCTCCTTATTTCCTGTTCTTAATGTACCGTTCGCTTATTAGAAAAGGGTAGAATGAGGTTTGAGACACAAATTTAAGGCCGTCCCGTCATGGGGCGGCCTATTTTGTGTACGTCTTTGCCCGTTATACAATAAAAAAGGACGTCCGGTAATGGACGCCCTTATTAATTCTTAACAGCGGACTGTTTTAACGGGAGGGAACGCTGACTACTTGCTTTGTGGGGACGTTAAGGCGGTTCCAGAAGTTGACCGTGGCGATTCCGGCAATGAGAGTGGCTAGCGCCTGTTCACCGTATTGCTGGGCAGCCTCGTTATAAATATCGTCCGGCACCGCATCTGTACGGTCGCTGAGTCGAGTGATTGCTTCACTCAGGGCCAGGGCAGCACGTTCGGCATTGCTGAAATGCGGTGTTTCACGCCATGCGGCTAAGGCTAGCAACCGTTCTGTCGTTTCGCCAGCTGCTAACGCATTACGCGAATGAAGATCTACACAAACACTGTCTCCATTGATTTGACTTGCCCGAAGATAGGTAAGGAACAGTGTCTGTTTCGGAACGCTGGATTGTTCTGCGGACGCGAAGAGGGCTGTGCCCAGGGATTGTAAAGCTGGAAACATTTCCGGTACGGTAACAACTGGACTTTTCATTCTGGATTGCATGGTAACACTCCTTTATTTTTTCTGAATGGAGCCCTTTATTCAGCTCTTCACTACAATGACGAATGGTCTCTCGGGAATGTGACAAACTTGCAGAAGAAACGAGGAAATAAACAAATAATTAGCGTATTGTCACATCGTCCGGATTTGTTTCGTCAATATTGTAGATGGTATTTTTATATTTTAAGGAAGGATCTGAATGATGAACGAACATGAATGGTTGGCAGAGCAATTCGAAGCGCTTCGGAATCACTTGCAGGCGGTGGCCTATCGAATGCTTGGATCGTTGAGCGAGGCGGAGGATGCGGTACAAGAGTCCTGGCTGCGTCTTAGCCGTTCGGATACAAGTGGTGTTGATAACCTGGGAGGGTGGTTGACCACGGTTGTCTCGCGGGTGTGCCTCGATATGCTGCGGTCACGAAAATCAAGACGCGAGGAATCGATAGAAGCGCACTTGCCTGAGATGTTCGCGCGCCATGAGGATAGAAGTGACCCGGAGCATGAGGCATTATTGGCTGACTCTGTCGGGCTTGCGCTGTTGGTTGTTCTGGGAAATCTGAAGCCTTCAGAACGCGTCACGTTTGTGCTGCACGACATATTCGCGCTGCCCTTCACCGAGATCGCCCCGATCGTAGGGAAATCCGAGACAGCAGCCAGACAAATTGCCAGCCGGGCACGCCGTAAGGTACAAGGTGTAGAAAAGGAGCCGGAAGCTAAGCTTGATAGTCAACGCGAACTTATTGATGCGTTTCTTGCTGCAGCGCATGCCGGCGATTTCGATACCCTATTAACAGTGCTTGATCCGAACGTAGTGCTTCGTGATGATCGCCAGACAGGGGAAGCAAGAGTCACTGTAGGCGCGAACGCTCTGGCCAATCAAGTTGCGGGACGTACAAAGGCTGCGCAGCCAGCTCTCGTAAATGGGTCCATCGGTGTAATTGCTGCTCCTCGCGGAAAACTACTCTATGTACTTGAATTTACAATGAGGCACGGGAAAATTGCCGAGATCGACTTAATATCTGACCCCATTCACATAAGTAAGCTTGACCTAGCGGTGTTAAGGGATTGAGAAGCTGTAACAGGCGTTCTCGTTTTTAACAATAGAATAAGGGCCGTTCCAAGCATCTGTTTTTTGGATGTTGGGACGGCCCCCTTTTTTTAGTCTCGTACATAAAATTTAGCTATTGACAAAAATGTTTCTCGAGAGCAAAATAAAATTTGTCAGTATACGTTCGTTAAGTTTAGGGGCTCGGAACAACCCCGCGATTAATATGTGAAAAGAGGAGAGGCCATGAGTACAGGAATTCAGCAAGTAAAAGAAAAACATGGATGGTTGCGGAGCAGTTCTAGTATTAGTTTGGAGGAGGTAAACAATTCCGTTAAAATTCCGCTAAAGTCAGGATTCTGGAGAAAGTTTCTGGCATTTGCGGGGCCGGGGTCACTGGTAGCCGTCGGCTATATTGATCCGGGTAACTGGGCAACCTCAATCGCGGGCGGCGCACGTTTTGGCTACACTCTTTTATCTGTTATTTTAATTTCAAATTTGATAGCCATGCTGCTTCAAGTCTTGTCAGCCAAGCTCGGGATTGTGACCGGAAGAGACTTGGCACAGGCAACAAGGGATGCTGTCGGTCCCAAAATGGCTGTTTTTCTATGGATTCTAACGGAGCTTGCTATTGTGGCAACAGATCTGGCAGAAGTCATTGGATCGGCGATTGCCCTAAATTTGTTATTCGGGATCCCTTTGTTATGGGGGATAGCTATTACTACACTTGATGTGCTGCTATTGTTATTTTTACAGAAAAAAGGTTTTCGGATTATTGAGTCGATTATTATCGTCTTAATGTTCACTATATTCGCAGTATTTACCTTTGAAGTGATCATATCGAAGCCGGAAGTATCGGCTTTATTGGGCGGTTATGTTCCTAAATTTGAGATCATCACGAATCCCGAGATGCTCTTTATCTCATTAGGAATTTTGGGAGCAACAGTGATGCCACACAATCTGTACTTACATTCATCGATTGTACAGACCCGGCAATATGAGAGAACGGCTAAGGGACGGAAAGAAGCGCTCAAGTTTTCTGTTCTCGATTCTAATATTTCATTGTTCTTTGCTTTCTTGATTAACTCTGCTATTTTGATCCTCGGTGCGGCTGCTTTCCATGGCACGGGTCTAAATGTATCGGAAATAGAAGGTGCGTATGAGCTTTTAAGTCCTACTCTTGGCGTTAGTATTGCTGGTACGTTATTCGCAGTCGCATTGCTTGCCTCTGGGCAGAACTCGACCATTACGGGAACTTTGGCAGGGCAGATTGTGATGGAGGGCTTTGTACGATTGAGAGTGTCTCCGTGGCTCCGCAGATTGATTACCCGCTTGCTGGCTGTAGTGCCTGCATTTATCGTCACTTGGATAGCCGGCTCCAGGGGAACCGGCGACATGTTGTTATGGAGTCAAGTAGTGCTTAGTCTGCAGTTGCCTTTTGCCGTTATTCCACTTGTACTGTTCACCAGCGATAAGCGGAAAATGGGTGAATTCGCCAATCGGCCGTGGATTAAAATTCTAGCTTGGTTATCAACCGGCGTTATCGTTGCCCTCAATGTGTTCTTGGTGTGCTATATTATTTTGACTGGTCATGATTTAGGATGACATAAGCGAAAGCCCCTTGGGAATCCAAGGGGTTTTTATGTATATACGCTTGAGAGTACTGAGCTTGAACGTGTTTAATCTCTCTGTGGAGCATTCGCTGATTCTTATTATTGACCAAAAGGTAAATAACTGATATTATAAAGCCACGTAATATTTAATGACCTTTTGGTCAATAATAATAACTAATAAAAGGAGCAACTTCATGACAATATCTAACGCACTGCTTTCCAGCTTCCAGCTTGGAAATATAACCCTTAAAAATCGTGTGGCGCTTGCCCCGATGACACGGATGTCCGCGGACAACGATGGCCGTGCAACCGACAGAATGGCAAGATATTATGAGAGCTTCGCTGCAGGTGGCTTCGGTCTTATCATTGCAGAAGCAGCATACCCAGATGAGGAATATAGCCAAGGCGTTTTGAATCAACCGGGGATCGCCAATGATGATCACGTTACTGCATGGAAAGCTGTAACTGATGCTGTACATGCCCGAGGCAGCAAGATTGTTTTGCAAATTGCTCATGCTGGCGCAGTATCACAAGGTAACCGGTATCGAAAGGGAGCAGTTGCTCCTTCATCCGTGAAGCCCATTGGGGCAGAACAGGGACAAGCCCCGAGGGAACTTACCATTAAGGAGATTCAAGATATTATTGCCGGATTTGCAGAGTCAGCAGTGCGAGCTGAACAAGCAGGCTTCGATGGAATCGAACTTCATGGTGCCAGTGGTTTTTTAATAGATGAATTCCTAACGGATTACACCAATCTTCGTCAAGATGAATATGGCGGCTCTACTGAAAAGCGTACCCGTTTCATAACCGAGATTATTAGAGCTATTAGGGAAAAAGTCGGTAATCGCATCGTTGTTGGTATTCGTATTTCGCAAGCAAAGATCAATAATTATGAGTACAAATGGGCGAATGGTGAACAAGATGCCGAGATCATATTTGGCGCCATTGGCGCAGAACAAACGGATTATATTCATATCACGGAATACAATAGCTTAGCCCCTGCTTTTGCGAACAGTAATTTGACGTTAGCTGAGCTTGCCAAGAAGTATGGGAAAACAACGGTAATCGCCAATGGGCAATTGGATCAACCCGGAGATGCACAGAAGGCACTTGAGGCAGGTTCGGATCTGATTTCTCTTGGAAAACCAGCGCTAGCCAATCATGATTGGGTCAAAAAAGTGCAAAATGGCCTGCCTATTGAAGAATTTACAGGGGAAGTATTGAGTCCGGCACCGACTATAAAAGACAGTGAGTTATACAAGGAGAATGACTAAGCGCTATTGACACCATAATCTATAAGTGGATATGATCAGTGTATGAGTAGACCTAGAGAGTTTGACTATGATAAAGTATTGCATCAATTAATGCTGACATTTTGGGAGAAGGGCTATAAAGGCACTTCCCTGGCAGATTTGGTGGCAGTCAGCAATTTGAAGAAGCAAAGTCTATACGGGGCTTATGGCGATAAACATGCTTTGTTTATAAAGGCGCTTCGTCTGTATCGAATGCAAGCCATGACTTCCATTCAAGAATTGTTGAATCAAGAACCATCGGCGTTAAGAACATTAGAATTATGGAAAATAAATTTGCTGGAGCCCAGTGACGACACTTGTCCGAAAGGTTGTTTTATCGTGAACATGGCTCTTGAGCTAGGCACAGAGGATGCTGAGGCTTCAGTGGAAATTGATGCTCTGTTTAAAGACTCGGAGAAGTTACTTGAGGAAGTCATTATTCGTGGTCAACAAGCAGGAGAAATTACATCTCATTTTCCAGCCAGCCTTATCGCTAAAAATTTAGCAACCACCCAACATGGGATCCGAGTATTGAATAAAACTAGCAGTTCACAAGAAGAAATCAGAGCAATTCTTGATTATAGTATTGATTCGATAAGAGCTGTCCCGCGCTGAAAAGCACGGGGCAGTTTTTTTATAGCGTGCCGGGGACACTTCTTTTTCTGAACAGCCAGATCGCAAGAAATAGAGCCATGCTTACAGCAGCCAGCCCGAGCCAATTCAAGTACAGAACAGAGGTATTGCTGATGACAAGCCCGCCCAATCCAGATCCCAATGCAAAACCTAACTGGATAAAGGAAGTATTCACGCTTAGCGCCATATCGGGATTTCTGGGTACCAGGGTAACCAGTAATAGCTGTTGGGCAGGAGAAATGCTCCAGGTCGTTAACATAAAGACCATTAAGACCAAGATGAATAGAAATTGATTGATGCCAGCCAGTCCAAAGGCAAGGAGCGTTGCTCCTTGTAACAGGAGTCCTAGACAAATGGTGAATTTCGATCCTTTTGCATCGGCCAATTGCCCGCCCATTCTTGATCCTACGAAGCTGCAAACTCCGGCCAGGAATAGAACACCACTAATCTCGGTTATGGACAGTGAGGAGGTGGCCTGCAGGAAAGGAGTAATATAAGTGAACAGGGTAGAATACCCGCCGATATACAATAAAGTAATACCCAAGGCAGTCAGAATTTTTGGATCTTTTAGCATAGAGAGTTGCATCCTGAGGGTAACTATTCCCTCTTCTTTGATTGCCGGAACCTTTCTATAGATGATTAGCAATGGAAGAACGCTTAATAAACCGATCGCAAGAAAGAGAACTCTCCATCCAAGCCTCTCGCTAAAAAAAGGTCCCCATCGGAACACCCAGCACAAGCGAACTGCTGAGACCCATCAAAATAATGCCGATGGCCCATCCCCGTCGTTCTTTTTCAACCCGTCGTGTTGCTACTGCCATAGCGACCACGGCAGCCATTCCTCCACTAGCCCCTTGAATCATTCGCACCCATAGTACGATTTCATAAGAAAGATCCGCAAACATAAGTCCGTTAGTGGCAATGAACACACCAAGAGAAATCATAAGCAGCTTCTTGCGATCCACATTTATAGTCAGTGCGATTAAAACCGGAGTGATAATGGCTCCTGCGAGCGCAAATACAGTCACTAATAGCCCAACTTTGGAAGTAGAAATGCTCAAGTCCAGGGCAATCATATCAATGACTCCTGTAATAATGTATTCAATGGTTCCGATCAGAAAGACTGCAAGTGCCAGGATATAGATGATCATGTTATTTCTCAATGGGTTCGCTCCACCTTCTATTATTCACTTTGCGTTGAAATCATTCCCCCAAGAAAGTCTTCAGTTGTTGATCTATGAATTCGGAATCGGGCCCATGCTGGCCAATGCCTGCGCAATGCCCCCATTTCGAGTCAATCGGGAGGAAGATTGCATCCGGCATACATTGTGCTTCATAGTCGTTATCCTGGGGAGGAAAGAACAAGTCAGTACTTCCCGGCATGACTAGCGCACGGGCTGTAATACTTCGTAATGCAAGTTCGAAATTGCCGTTATACGCCTGATTTGCGCTGATATCGCCGCTGATTCCGGTGCGTAACATGGTAATCAGGTCATTGGCGTCGAAAGTCAGAAACACTTGATCCCAGTAGTTCACAAGATAATCCTCCAGAGTGTGGTAACCCTCTTGCTGATAGAGCTGCTCCAGATAGTAAGCCTGGGAAAAGCCCCAAGGTGCATAGACCCGACCCATTGCGGCTAATTCGGCCTTAGGCTGCTGTTTATAAAACCCATTCTCCCAAGCAGAATCCGCTAGAAGTGCAGCGATCATGCTTGCAAATACAATCTGTGCATGTGGCCTTGTTTGAGCGGTACCACCGAATGGGGCAATGCGTCTTACCATGTCGGGATAGCTGGCTCCCCACTGGAAGGTTTGAACGGCTCCGAGTGACCAGCCGACGACGAGGGCGATTTTGTTAATCCCAAACTTCTGGGTCACCAGTTGATGCTGCAGACGCACGTTATCGTAAATCGTCACCACCGGAAAGTTCCCGCGATCATAGGGCGGAGCCGTATTGCTCGGCGAGGAGGATAATCCATTACCCAGCATGTTCGGAATGATGATAAAATACTTTTCCGGGTCCAGCGCCTTGCCAGGCCCAATTAACCATTCATTATCGGTATGCAGACCTGTAAAGCAGGTGGGGTAGACAATGACATTATCTTTTGCCGCATTCAGTGTTCCAAAAGTTTTATAGGCAAGAATGGCATTTGGCAGGATGACACCGGATTGCAGCAGGATATCCCCCAGTTCATAGATTTCGTAATCTCTCATCGTATCAATCTCCTTTTTCGTAAATGCAAGATGTACTGTGGAATTGCGCCAACTCAAGACCTTTCATACCCTTGCTGCTACACTCAACTTTAGCCGCGCTGCAGAAGTGCAAAACTACGTCCCGTCAACAGTTACGATGCAGATGAAGGCTCTGGAGGAGGAATTAGGGGTTAAGCTGGTGGACAGGCTGGGGAAGAAAGTGATATTAACCGATGCGGGGAGACGGTTCCTCGGATACGTTGACAACATATTAAGGGAGCTTGAAGAAGCAGAACAAGTGGTCAGACAATCTGGCGAGATGACAGGGACACTGGTCATAGGTGCAGATGAAACGTTGTGTACGTACCGCTTGCCGGATGTATTGCGGCGCTTTCGCTTGCGCTATCCTGGAATTCGCCTAATGTTCCGCGCACTTTCCGATGACAATCTCAAACAGAGTCTGCGGGAAGGGGACGCGGATATTATTTTTATGCTGGATGAGGACAAGGGTGGGACCGGATTTTGTGGAGAAAAATTGCTGGATGAAGCCTTTTACGTCCTGGCCGCGCCCGATCATCGCTTGGCAGCACGTCCGACATTGACTGTTGAAGATTTTAAGGGTGAGACCTTTTTGCAGACAGAGAAGGGTTGTTCCTATCGCACATTTTTTGAGCGAAGTCTGTCGCAGAAGGGCATAAGAGGAGTTACGGAATTGGAGTTTAACAGTGCAGAAGCGATCAAGCAGTGTGCGAAAATAGGAATGGGCATTGCTATATTGCCTGAAATGGCCGTGGTCGAAGAAATGAAACGGGGAGAATTGGTTCCGTTGGCGTGGGATTTTACAGCCATATCCTTCGCAACCCGAATGTTCTGGCATGAAGAGAAGTGGATCTCGCCTGCAATTGAAGCCTTTATAAGCTTAAGCAGGGATACATTTTTGGGGAATAGCCAATTGTAGAAACCAATGATAACACCTTGAAAGGCTGCTTCCATGTCGTAGGATGTGAAAGTCAGTCTTTCAAGGTTTTTTGCGTGTATCGCATTGAAGTGATGGGGTTATGATTATGTTATATAAACTAACATAAAATTGATCGTTTCTTTTGTTTTAACACGAATTATACCAGGTGCATCATATAATGTTATGTTAATGAGAGGTAAATCTTTATTTTTAAAAATTTTTAAAATATATTGATAACTTATATAACATGTACTAGAATGAAATTAGAAATTGCGTAAACGTTTTTGCAAAATAACAGATTTATGTTAAATAGTCTCACATTATAAAAGGTATAAAGGTTGTAAAAACGTTATGACAAAAACAGAGGTAAAGAATGGAAGTGGTTGTCACGAAAAGGGACATGACGATTAAGGATGTAGCTAAAACGGCTAATGTGTCTGTTGCTACTGTATCTCGAGTAATCAATGGACTAGACCGGGTAAGTGAGGCTACACGAAAAAAAGTATTGAAAGTAATCGATGAGTTAAACTTCGTGCCGAACACGATAGCGGCATCTATGGTTAATAAAAAAACAAATATGCTGGCGGTAGTTGTGCCGGAGATTCAAAATCCCTTCTACACGGCAGTGATAGGCGGAACGGTGGAAGTGGCGAAGAAAGCAGGCTTTGTCACCCTTGTTGTATCCACAAATGGCGATGAAGCTGAAGAGTCTACCTATTTCGAGAGTTTTCTTGGAAAAAACGCCGATGGCTTTATCTTAATTGGTACTCATAAGACAGCAGATTTCTACCAGACCATTCGCAAGCCAACGATTCTGGTGGATCGGTACATCGATAATAGCGGTCATGATGGTGTGATGATTGATAACTATCGCGGCGCTTATGAAGCTACCAAGCATTTTCTAGAGTATGGTCACACGCGGATTGCCATTATAGACGGGAAGCATGACTTTAATGATGGTAAGGATCGTTATTGGGGATACCAGCGAGCTATGGTTGAAGGTGGAGTTAGTCCTGATCCTAAGTATCACAAGCAAGGGAGCTGGCTGGAGGATAGCGGGTATCAATCTACCCTTGAATTAATGCAAGCCGAGGTACCTCCGACAGCGATTTTCGCAGCCAACAACTTGATCTGCCAGGGAGCCATCAAGGCGATTCGGGATTTGAACCTGGAGGTCGGGGAAGACATTTCATTAATTGGTTTTGATGAGAATGAACTGGCCGAATTTGTGAAACCGAAGGTAACGGTTGTTCGCAGACCTACTCGTGAAATGGGAACACAAGCTGCGGAGATGTTGATTAAGAGAATTAGAGGTAAAAATACGGATGAGACGAACCCTAAGAAAGTCATACTGGATGTCGAACTAATGAAATACGGCTCCGTCAAAAAAATGAATTAGTCGAAGAAGGGTAACATGGCAAAGGTCTTGGTGGTATCCAAATATCTATGTGGTAAGGGGGCAGCTTGAATTATGCTACTGCTGCCTCCGCGTTGACGGTATCGGCTCCTGGCGCTCAAAGTTCTATTCCTGAAGAAGCGCAGGTCCTTGAATTTATGGAAAAAGAAAGAGCGGGTTAGGATAAGTGGGATTCAGATGATCTGCTGTGTGAAATGGAATCCGGAAGGGCGTCATAGGAATAGATTCCATGTTGCTTTTTTTGAAGGGGATTGTTGCATTAATTTACTGTGTTGATTTAAAGCTGAGTCTTGTTGAAGTATACCGGATTTTACATTTTTCACTAGTCAGCCAATCGTAACAGTCTGAAAAGGGAGGGTTAACGATGGAACGTCCGATCTTATTGATGGAGGGGATCAGCAAGGAGTTTCCGGGTGTAAAAGCTTTGGAAGACGTCGATTTCGAGCTTTATCCCGGAGAGATTCATGCTTTGATGGGAGAGAATGGGGCTGGTAAATCCACTTTAATGAAAATATTATCCGGTGTGTATGCACCTACCAAGGGGATTATCCGGCTCAAAGGACAGGATGTCGTCTTTCGTAATCCTCTCAATGCGCAGCATCAAGGTGTATCTATCATTCATCAGGAATTTAATCTGTTTCCCAATTTGTCTGCGGCAGAGAATATTTATATCGACCGTCCGGAAATGGTGGGAAGATTCGGAAGAATCCAGTGGTCAAAATTATATAGTGAAGCTCAGAAACTGGTTGACTCTATTGGTGGAAGAGGGATTGATGTTCGTAAGGAAGTACGGCATCTGGGGGTTCACAGCCAGCAGGTCATCGAAATTGCCAAGGCGTTATCCTTCCAGGCTGATGTACTGATCATGGACGAGCCCTCCGCAGCGCTGCCGGAGAATGAAGTGCAAAAGATGTTTGATGTGGTAAAGCGGCTTAAGGAGCAGGGCGTAGCTATCGTCTATGTCTCGCACCGAATGAAAGAAATATTCGAGATTGCAGATAAAGTGACGGTATTAAGAGACGGGAAGAAAATCGCCACGCACAAGATCGCAGAGGTTACCGAGCAGAGCCTGATTCAGATGATGGTCGGCAAGGAAGTCGCTCAATTATATCCTGTGCGAACCGTAGAGCCGCGTGAAGAGATTGTGCTTCAGGTGAAGCAGTTGTCTCTCGATTCCACGCATTCCATTTCGTTCAACTTGAAAAAGGGTGAGATTCTAGGCCTATTCGGAATACCAGGCTCCGGCTCCCACACCGTAGCAGAGCGACTCTTCGGGTTGGTGAAGGGAACAGGAGAAATCGAGATCAATGGTGTTCAAGTGCAAATCAATACCCCAAATGAGGCAAAAGCCAAGAAGATTGCTTATGTTCCGCCAGACCGTCACCGCCAAGGCATTATTAAACCGATGTCGATCCGGCAAAATTTAGCGATGCCGATTCTGCCTGAGCTTTCAAAGGGTTTGATGCTGGAACAGGAACGGATTAAGAAGATGAGTAGTTTCTATATGGAGCAACTGCATATCAAGGCACCAAATGATCTGCAAAGTGTCGATTTTCTAAGCGGTGGCAATCAGCAGAAGGTAGTTATCGGCAAATGGTTGGCTGCAGAGCCGGAAATCCTCATTCTCGAAGAACCCACACGTGGTGTGGATGTGGGGGCGAAGGCCGAAATCTATAACATTATTCATCAGTTGGCATTAAGGGGCTTGAGCATATTGCTTATTTCATCAGAGATGCCAGAGGTCATCGGCCTCAGTGATCGAATTCTGGTGCTGCATAAGGGAGAGATTGTCCATGAATTCGGACGTGGAGAAGCGGATCAGGAGCAACTGCTGAAACGAGCCTCCAATCCGCGGACTAGGGGAGGAGATGTCATATGAAGCGTCTATTGAACATCCACGAAGCACCGATCATCTTGTTCACGGTATTGATAGGCATTCTGTTTACAATCATCTCCCCGGAATTTCTTCAACTGGATAATGCGAAGCTGATACTGGATCAGAATACTTCAAGTGCGATTGTTGCCATTGGAATGACTATGGTGATTCTGCTGGGCGGCATCGACTTGTCGGTAGGCTCGGTGCTGGCACTGACCGCCACTTCAGTGGGGCTGTTCCTCAGTCACGGGATGTCACCCTGGCTCGCTTCCTTGCTTGGCGTTGGTATAGGGATTCTGTGTGGCATGTTTAACGGCTATTTCATTGCTGTGCTGAACATCCCGGACATTATTGTTACCTTGGCTTCGATGTATATCTTTCGGGGTCTGGCCGTTGGCATCAGCGGCGGAACATGGATGACTAATTTTCCATCAGGATTCCAGTTCTTCGGACAAGGTCAGGTTCTGGGCATATCCTTTCCGTTAATCGTTACTGTACTCCTGATCATCGGCTTTATCTTTCTTCTAAAATTCACCCGCTTTGGCCGCAGAATCTATGCAATTGGCGGTAATAAAGCTGCGGCCAAGCTGGCCGGAGTGAGTATACCGAAAACCAAATTTATGGTCTACGTATTCAGTGGAATGCTTGTCGGTATCGCGGCAGTGATTTTTGCCTCCAAGGTGGGCAGTGTTCAGGCCTCAACGGCAGGCGGCAATCTATCCTTTGAGGTGATGGCGGCGGTCTTGATCGGTGGGGGAAGCATCTTCGGCGGTACCGGCACGATTGCTGGAACTGCGGTCGGTATTCTCTTGATGGGGATTATCAAGAACGGTCTGGTCATTGCTAAAGTTTCTCCATTTTGGGTAGATGCGACGACCGGGTTTCTGATCATTCTGGCGATTGCCATTAATACGCTGCAATACGTCAGACAAAATAAACGCAAAGGCGGCGAGCTGATATGAGTGCACTGACCCAATGGTTTAACTTCAAATCTAATAAAATGCTGGTTCAGATGCTCTTGTTTATCTTCATCCTCGTCTTTTTCAGCATCCAATCTCCTTACTTCCTGTCATTCAACAATTTCATGAATGTGCTGAATCAGATGGTTGAGGTCGGTCTGATCGCAATCCCGATGACTATGATTATTATCTCCGGCGCCATGGATCTTTCCGTCGGCTCGATTCTTGCCTTCTCCGCGGTTTGTATGGGACTTGCGTTTCAAGGCGGCCTGAACATTTGGCTTAGCGTGATCATAGGGCTGTTAGCTGGACTAGCATGCGGAGCTGTTAACGGATACCTGATTGCCAGGCATCGCATGCAGGCTATCGTTGTGACCATCGGAATGCTGGTAATGCTTCGCGGTCTTGTCTATGTATTGAACGAAGGAAGGCCGATCAGCGGTTATCCGGATGCCTTCTACTTTCTGGGGCAGCAATATTTCTGGGGAATTCCCTTTAATGCGATTTTCCTGGCCGTCATGTTCCTGATTGCGAATTTTGTAATGAAGAAGACGCGCTTCAGCCTCTATGTATACGGCATAGGCAACAATGAGGAAACCGTCCATTATTCAGGAATTTCTGTTGTTCGCACCCGGTTCATTTTGTTCATGATCAGTGGGTTGTTCTCCGCTTTGGCTGGTGTTTTCCTAGTGTCCCGACTGGCAAGTGCAGAAGCGACATCAGGTACAAATATAGAGCTTGATGTAATAACGGCTACCCTGATAGGAGGCACACATATTTTTGGCGGAAGGGGGAGTCTTGCGGGTACGTTTCTCGGCTTGCTAATTATCGTGTTTTTACGCAATGGCCTGAATTTGTTGGGTGTATCTGTATTGTATCAATCCGTAATTCTCGGCATTCTGTTGTTGATCGCTGTTGGTAAACAAAAAGCATAACTTACTTGGAGGTCGAAGCACATGAGAAAAATAGCTACTACGTTAATTACTGGATTATTGACCCTTACTTTGGCTGCTTGCGGAAATACGAGCAACTCTAAACCACAAGAAAGTGCGGGAAATGATAGCAATCAAGGCTCTTCGTCCACTGCCACAAGAACCTATTTCATCAATCCGAAGTCCATTGGTCCCGCTTATTGGGCAGCCGCTGAAAAAGGAGCCAAGCAAGCAGAGACGGATCTGAAGGTGAAAGTTCTCTTCAATGCTCCGACTGAGGCAGATTCCTCTAAGCAAATTAATATGATTCAGGATATGTTGACTCGTCAAGTGAACGGGATTGGTGTCTCGCCAAATGATGCCAAAGCCGTTGGACCTGTATTCAAGAAAGCAGCCGGTCAGGACGTCAAAATTGTCACCTGGGACAGCGATGCACCAGATACGGACCGTCAATATTATATAGCGCCAGCTACAGATGAAGAAGTTGGAGACAAGCTGGCTAAAACGATCGGCGACGAAATTGGAGGCAAGGGCCAGGTAGCATTCATGGTAGCAGGTCTTGGTTCTCAGAACCAAATTGCCAAATCGGAAGCGGCAAAAGCTTACCTGAAGGCTAACTATCCAGGCGTTGAAGTGGTCACAACGGTGTCCAGTGATGATGATCAACAGAAGGCATATGCCAATGCGCAAAACCTTATCAAAACGTATCCCGATTTGAAGGGTATCATTGGGTTCGCAGGCGGTGAGCCGCCGGCAGCAGCTGAAGTGGTCGAGCAGGCGGTAAAGGCTGGCACTTTGAAAGCAGGACAAATTGCGATTACCGGCATTGCCGTTCCTAGTGTGGTTAAAAACTACATCAAGAATGGCACGATTAAAACAGATATTATCTGGGATCCGGGCAAGCTCGCTTATACGACTGTATATGTCCTCGATCAACTGGCTCAAGGGAAAAAAATCACTGATGGCATGGATGTACCTACGGTCGGCAAGGTGAAAGTGGATGGGCAAAGCGTCTTTATCGGTATGCTGGAAGTCAAGAGTGACAATGTAGACAGCTTTGGATTCTAATCCTAAAGGATAGGAGGCGTAAAAATGCAGCATAGCATCAATGTAGAACCATTAACGAAAGAGGCGTTTGAACCTTTCGGGAAAGTAATCGATCTTCCTTCTTACGCTCCTCCCAAAACGGGAGATGGATGGGACTGCTGGAATTACATCGACATGCTGGATGTACACGAGCCTATTGGCTTTGGACTTGTGATTACGAAAAAGAGGGAGTTCTTGGTGGATGCCATGGAGCGTCACGTAAGCCGGGAGGAACTGCTGCTTACGTTCGATCAAGAGATCATTCAGCCGGTGGCGTTATGTGCCGATATTGATGATCCGGATGAACATCCCGATGCAAGCACAGTGAGATGCTTCCGGATCAAACCGGGGCAAGCCATCATTATTGGCCGGGGTGTCTGGCACAGTCCTGCGTATCCTGCTCATGATGATGCGCGCTACATGTTCGCCATTGAGAAGAAGAAGGACAAATTCGGTGATGAAATGATCAATCCTTGGGTGGATTTCGGAAATGGGGATACGGTAAGTTTCGGAGATGGCTTGTCCATCTCTGAGGCTGACCCGAGCTTGATCAACTAGAGGAGGACTGGCAGCTATGAATCAAGAACGGCAAATTATGCAGTGGATTGATGACCATAACGATGAAATTATAAGCTTCTTACAACAATTGATACAGATTCCGAGTGTGAACCCCTGGTTTTTCGATGAGCCAGGGCCATCCAAAGAAAAAGACGTGCAGGAATTTATTGCCGATAAGCTGAGTAAATTAGGCGCGGAGATCGAATTATGGGAGCCTGTTGCCGATGATTTAAAGCAATATGAAGGAATGGCCGGTTATTATCCGGGAAGAGACTTTCAAGGGAGACCCAATCTGGCAGCTACTTTTGGAGCAGGAGAAGAAGGGAAGTCCCTGTTACTCTTTGGACATATTGACGTAGTAAAAGCTGGTTCGAAATGGACCGTAGACCCCTTTGGGGCAGAGATCATCGACGGCAAGCTGTATGGCCGGGGTACGGTTGATATGAAGGGCGGGGTCGCGGCCATGATTATGGCGGTTGAGGCGATTCTTCGCAGCGGGGCTAAGCTTAAGGGGCCTGTTATTGTGGGGACAGTCGTGGATGAGGAGACGGGTGGCATGGGTGCACTTGATTTCATTCATCATGGCTATCGTGCAGATGGGTGTATATTAACGGAGCCTACTTCACTTACAATCGCTCCATTATGCAGAGGCATTCTGTGGGGCAAAATCAAGGTGCAAGGCCGCAGTGGTCATATCGAAATGCCGCAGGCGGACTGGGAGGATGGCGGGGCGGTGGATGCCATTAAGAAAGCCAGATTCATCCTGGATCAGTTCGATCATCTGAATACAGACTGGGCTGTACGCAAAACACATCCGTATCTCTCGATTCCATGCCAAGTCCATGTTGCGCAGTTTAATGCGGGTGAGTACCCAACTTCATTTGCCAATGAGGCTGAAATCGTGTTTAATGCGCAGTATCTGCCTTCGGAACGGGACGATAAATTAATGGGCGGACATGTGAAGAAAGAACTGGAAGACTTCATTTATAATATAGCAAAATCTGACCCTTGGCTAAACCAGAATCTGCCGGAGATTGAATGGTTGGTGGATGCCGATTGTGCGGAAACCGATGTTGAGCATCCCTTTGTTCAGACTTGTGTTCAATCCCTGCACTCCATTGGTCTGGAAGGCAAGATCGAAGGACTGGGCTTCCATACGGATATGGGCTGGCCGGTTAATGTTGGGATTCCCACAGTGAATTTCGGCCCGGGAGATCCTAGTCTAGCTCACCACAGCGATGAGTTCACACCCGTAAATGAAGTGATAGATGCCGTTAAAATGATCGCGAAGACGATTATAGACTGGTGCGGAACTGAATCTATGGAGGTGCAAAATTGATGAAGGTATTATTCATAGGTGAATCCTGGATTGTTCATATGATTCACACGAAAGGTTATGACAGCTTTACATCAACTAAATATGAAGAAGGAGCTACGTATCTGTTATCCTGCTTGCGCGAAGAGGGTGTAGATGTGACTTATATGCCTTCGCATGAAGTGCAGGTGCGCTTCCCGAAAAGCCTGGAAGAGCTTCAAGCCTTTGATGCCATTGTGATCAGTGATGTGGGTGCCAACACCTTCCTGTTGCAGAACCCAACATTCTATCAAATGCAGATTGTTCCCAATGCGCTAGACTCCATTAGACAGTTTGTTGCTGCAGGCGGCGGACTATTGATGATCGGTGGCTATCTGACGTTTATGGGAATTGAAGGCAAAGCGAATTATAAAAACACCCTTCTTGCCGAGGTGCTGCCGGTTGAAATGATGAATGGGGAGGACCGGGTGGAGATGCCGGAGGGCTTCTCTCCGAAGGCCTCCAAGCCCCATCCGCTGGTCGATTCATTCGGTGAATGGCCGAGACTGCTAGGATATAATAAATTGGTGACCAAGCCGGATGCGGAAGAAATTCTGAATCATAATGGTGATCCAATGCTTGTATTAGGCACCTATGGAGCAGGCAAAACCGCAGCCTTCGCGAGCGACTGTGCGCCGCACTGGGGTTCACTGGAATTCATGAACTGGGAGCATTACTCAGCGTTCTGGGGGAACTTACTCAAAGCTCTAAACTAGAAGGCTGTCCCAGAAATGAATGAGAAGCCATGATATTCGTAAAGCCGCTAAATCGAAAGGTTTAGCGGCTTTTTGACGATTTCTAATTCAGGCTGATGGCTCGTCTGACTGGGATGTTGTTATCGTGAAAAAAAGTTATGAATATCTGCACGGCTTCGGAAATAGAGTTGAATATACGTTACTGTAAGCGTATTCATATAAAATGGATTATATAACCATTTTATATGTACAAAAGGAGGCCAAAGGATGAAGACAGGCAAAAGGGGATTTTGGCTAGTCGCGACGTCGGTTTTAAGTGTGTCCTTATTGTTTGGTTGTACGGATGGTAAGAATAGCCCGGCAGCGACGAGCAAACCAGAGAAGGCCCCTGGGGGACAGACAGCCAAGAAGACGGTTTCGGTCACGTTCAGGGATGACGGTGTTGGTGAGAAGGGAGCGTTCTATAAGTGGTTGAAGGAAGTAGCGGCAAGCTATCCTGATAAAAATGTGGAGATCAAGCCCACGCCGATTCAAGCCTCAGAAGGTGATTATTTTGCGAAGATCGCTCTGGCTTTGAAGTCCAAGGATACCGCACCGGATATTGTAACTGAAGATACGTTTATTCTGAATTCGGATGCCAGTGCAGGATTCTTGGAGCCGCTTGATGATAGATTGGCGAAGTGGGAGGACTGGACCAACGGCTCCTTCATCGAAGCGATGAAGAAGGGGGTTACGGCTAGTGATGGCAAAGTGTACGGCGTTCCTTACAACACGGATTCCCGCGGATTATGGTACAACAAGCAGATTTTCAAACAGGCTGGTCTTCCAGAAGACTGGCAGCCGAAGACATGGGAAGATGTCTTGAGTGCGGCCAGAACGATCAAAGAGAAAGCGCCGGATGTCGTGCCGATCTGGATGAACATGGGCAAGGCGACGGGGGAGGCAACCTCCATGCAGACCTATGAAATGCTGCTGTATGGTACAGGTGAGAGGCTGTACGATGATGCTACCGGTAAATGGACAGTCAAAAGCCAGGGTATTCTCGATGCGCTTGGTTTCGTAGAGACGGTTAATAAGGAAAAGCTGGGGCCACCGCTGTCCAAGGTGCTCAACGGTCAGGCTGGCAACACCGCTTCCCGCGAATACCTGCCGAAAGGCAAGCTGGCGATTTCTCTGGACGGATCATGGATTCCAGGGAATTATCTCGATACCGGGGCTGCGCCTTGGCCGGAATACAAGGATGTGCTGGGTTTTGCGCCGATGCCTACCAGTAAAGGACAGGAGCCGGGCTCCATAACGCTGGCTGGTGGCTGGGCATTGTCGATTCCAAGCAACTCCAAGAATAAGGATGAAGCGTGGGCGTTTGTTCAATACGCGTTAGGTAAGGAAAACACCCAGAATCTGGTTATTGCTTCCGGAAATATCACCGTGCGTGCCGATGTTGCCAAGGACCCGGGATATACGAAAATGCCGTTTAACGAGATTGCGACAGAATACCTGAAAAACGCGGAGTTCAGACCTGCTCAGGATAAATATCCAGAAGTGTCCACACAAATCCAAACGATGGTGGAATCCGTGGCTACGGGAACTGCACCTGCTGATGCGATGAATAAATATGCGCAGGATGTTACCCGTATCGTTGGGGCGGATCATGCAGTGGAGAAATAGAAGAGAATAGCTGAGGGCCGGCTTGCTCAAGCATTCTTTCAGGTTATCCATGGATGCTTGGGCAAGCGGCTTTGTGCAGAACTACAGCATGGAAGGAGAACGGCACATGAGCAGTTTATCGGTGGACGTTTACGGTAAGTCCAAAAAATCGTATGCGTGGCTCTTTTTTTTACTGCCTTCGCTCGCGATTATGCTACTATTTTTTATTTATCCGATATTGTTGACGTTCTTCTATTCCTTTACGAACCTGGCGTTGACCGGTGAAGCCGCGAAGGAATTAAAATTTATCGGGTTTGATAACTATACACGAATGTTTCAGGACCCCACGGTAAGAATCAGCATCTGGAATACGTTGATCTTCCTGATCGGCTCGGCGGTGATCGGCCAACAGGTGCTCGGATTTCTTGTTGCCCTGCTGATGAAGCAGCGGAATAAAGCCTTTCGGCGCGTTATCGGAACCATCGTGCTTGCGGGCTGGGTGACGCCAGAGATCGTATGCGCCTTGTGTCTGTACAGCTTTTTTGGGGATGATGGTACGCTGAATGCGATCATTGGCTTTTTCGGATTTTCGGAAGTGACGTGGTTGTTTACGGTGCCGATGCTCACCATTATCCTGGCGAACATTTGGCATGGTACGGCATTTTCAATGCTAGTATTCCAAGCGGCGCTGGATGATGTACCCACTGAAATTGAGGAGGCTGCGGTGGTGGACGGGGCATCCAAGTGGAAAATATTCACTCGCATTATTCTCCCTTATATCAAAGGGACCATCACAACCAACATGATGCTGGTCACCTTGCAGACGCTTGGGGTGTTCGGCCTGATTTATGCGATGACCGGGGGCGGTCCTGGTAACTCCACAACTACGCTGCCCATCTTCATGTACAACCAGGCTTTCGTGAATTATCAGCTCGGTTACGGGACGGCCATATCGTTATTATTGCTGCTAATCGGTATCGTACTAAGTCTGTTATATATCCGCTCGATGAAAGAGTAACCGAGGTGAATCCATATGAATGCCAAACAACGCAAACTAATCTTTCGCATCCTGCCGTATGCGATCCTTGCAGGGATTGGAATATGCTTCGTGCTACCGCTGCTCTGGATTCTGGTGGCTTCTGTAGATCCCAATGCGATGCAATCTCTAAAGGTTCCCAGCCAGCTCACCGGGGCTAATTATATTGAAGTGATCACAAGCAGAGATAATCAAAGAGCCTTCCTGATCGGCCTTGTAATGTCGCTTAGCCAAGCTGTGCTGGTTGTAGTTCTAGCTTTGCTAGCAGCCTATCCGCTATCACGTTATCAGTTGAAGTATAAGAAACCGTTCATGCTTACGATCTTATTCATGACATCCTTGCCGATTACGGCGGTTATGGTGCCTGTGTATCAGTTGTTTCTGGGACTGAAGCTGTACGACAATATTCTTGGCGTCATTCTGTTCTATGTAGCGTCTTCGATGCCGTATGGCATTTGGATGATGAAAAATTTTATGGATTCGGTGCCGAGTGACCTGGAAGAAGCCGCTTGGGTGGATGGCGCATCGGTGTTTACGGGAATCCGCAAGGTTGTAGCTCCGCTTATGGTTCCCGGCATATGTACGGTGGCGATTTTCACCTTTTCGGGCAGTTGGGGCAACTTCTTCGTGCCTTATATCCTGCTCCAATCCCCTGAGAAATTTCCGGCTTCTGTGAAGCTATATCAGTTCTTCGGGCAATACGGCATGGTTGATTATGGAAGCCTGGCTGCATTCTCGGTCCTGTATGCCATCCCGGCGATCATCATGTATATTCTCTCACAGCAGTACATGTCCAAGGGGTTTGGGTTACAGGGAGGCACCAAAGGGTAGAGCCTTTCGAGAGAGGCCTTCTAATAAACAAACTTTTTTGAAAATCCTAACGGCAGAAATGCCGTTTTTTGTTTGGAGACATATTTAAAAATAAGACGAGTACTGTCTCAGTTTATTTATATCTGTGATAGTTATGGTTTTATTTTCCTTAATAATAATCCGGTCATCTATAAGTTCATTGAGCAGCCGCCGGAGATGGCGGTCCGAAATGCCCAGCATGCCGGCAACCTCCTTGCTGACAAAGAAAATTGCCGGCGTCTCGAAGAGCTCCGAAGTCTGCAATAGGTATTTGCATAATTTGTTGCGAGCAGGGTACAGCAGGGATCTGGCATTCTGAATGGAGGAGCGCATCAGCTTCTCTGTTATGCTGGAGCACATGAACATCAGGAAGGGGACGGATCGGGTCAGCGTACTGTTCATGATCTCCAAGGGGATTCGCAGAATTTCCGTTGGCACAGCGGCAATTACGGTATGAAGGTATTGGCATTTATGAAAATATTCAATGTCCCCCAGCAGTCCCCCGCGCTCCAAATAATCCACTACAGCAATGTTTCCTTTCTCAGATGAATTATGAATGGCTACCTTGCCCTCGATAATGATAAAGAACTCCGTCACTTCATTGCCGGTAGAGATCACTGTTTCGTTCTTCTTGTAACACTTGATTTCCAGAGCAGGAAGGATCTCGTCCGGAATAAGGTCTTGCAGATTGGCCTTTACGATGGCTGCCCTAAGGTCTGGTTGAGGCTTGTTGGCCGTCATGCAGCAGACTCCTCACGTCTTTATTTGTCGTCTTAAAAAAGCGGACATATGTCCTCCTGATTATGATTTTCAAATCATTATACTAGAGCCAGAAAGACAAGACAAATGCATAGAGACAGAGGTGACAGTATGAATTCTATAATTGATGATCATAGTTTGGCGAATGCGGGAGCTGAAAGAATGCATTGGTTCCGGGAGCGGATGCCTGTTGTTGCTGGGGTAAACCGTACATTTAAGGAGCAGCAGATCTTCAAAGGCAAGACGATTGCGGTGTGTATGCATATTGAACCCAAGACCGGATTTTGGATTGAGGGACTGCTGGGCGGTGGTGCGGAGCATGTCTATCTGGTGGGTTGTATGGGGACAACGAAGAGGGATACTGCGGCATATTTGGCTTCCCTCGAACATATCACCGTGTTAGGTATGGAAGGGGACACATACGAAGACCACAAGGAATATCTCAAGCTGGTGATGGAGCATAAAATAGACATTTTCCTCGACAACGGCGCTAGCCTGATTCTGGCTCACCATGAGCTTAATCCGGGCTGGAGTCCTATGGGCGCCAATGAGGAGACGCGTTCCGGGAAGCTGCTTATCGAGAAAAGCCGTGTAGAAACGGCCTATCCCATTGTGGTGATTGACGACTCGCCCCTGAAGCAAATTCTGGAGAATGCTGTGGGTGTCGGTCAGTCGGTTGTTGACGGATTTATGCGAACCACCAGCCTTCTGGTCGGGGGCAAAAAGGTGCTTGTGGTGGGTTATGGATACTGTGGGAGCGGTGTAGCGAAGAAGTTCCGTGGCTTAGGGGCCACGACCCTCGTGTATGATCTCAATCCTGTCTATCAATTGAAGGCGAAGTCGGATGGCCATATTGTAGGTGAATTGCAGGAGTTAATTCCTCAGGCAGATGTCATTATTACTGTGACGGGTGCCTTTGATGTCATTACCGAGCAGCACATTCCTTTATTCAAAGATAAGGTGATCCTCGGCAATTCCGGTCATTACAGCTTCGAGATCAATGTCAAAGCCATCAAGCAGGCTGCCATTTCAATAGAACAAGTCAAGGAGGGGATTGAACGAATCCGCTTTGGGGAGAAAAGTCTCTATTTGCTGCATCAAGCCAATCCGCTGAACCTTGCCGGTGCTGACGGTAATCCGATTGAAATCATGGATCTTGGGTTAGGCTTACAATCCTATTCTGCCTATCGTATTGTTACAAGAGCTGAGACGTTGCAAGCCGGTATGCAGCCGGTGCCGGATGATATTAATGAAAGCATCAGTCAGCTATTCATTGAATCCTTGAAGTGATCCAATCATCTGCAGGGAAATAAGACAACGAACAGTTGAGTCACGAAGTGTAGTTTGTGAAAGTATACAAAAGGATGATCTCCTCTTATGAGGAGACATCCTTTTTTTGTTTTGTTGATGATTTCTTTACTCAGATTTAATCATTACATAATAAATCGCACTTATACTCAGAGGTGTTTACTCATAGTAAATACATACTTACCATGAGTGAATGAATGATGACAAACCGCCCGCAAGGCATTCTAAAATGCTGGTTTCGGGCTAATATCAGGTGGGGTGAACATATGAATCGGTTAATTCCTTTCCAAGGAACACATAATTTTCGTGATATGGGTGGTTATCGTACTGCGGATGGCCGCAAAGTTAAACAAGGCCTATTCTTTCGTTCAGACGAATTATTTGCTTTATCAGAGCAGGATATGAAGGACTTTCAGGGTCTGAATATTCGAACGATTATTGATTACCGTAGCGAATATGAAGTGCAGAAGAAACCTGATCCGGTCTTCCCGCAGGTAAACCAACTGCACGTACAAGCTATTACGTCCGGTTCGATGTCGATGATGAATATGCCGGAGCAGACGGAGAACAAGGATCAGCAGGAGCATTTTATTATCGGTCTGTTGAAAAGCGGATTCTTCAAGCAATATCGTTCAGACACGATGATGCTGGAGCTATACCGAAACTTGGCAATTAACAATCCGGCATACAAACGGTTAATGGATCTAATTCAGCTTGAAGACAATCTCGGATTGCTGCAGCATTGCACGGCTGGTAAGGATCGAACCGGAGTGGGGGCAGCTCTGATATTTATGGCGCTCGGCGTTTCAGAGGCCGACATTATGGAGGATTATCTGCTCACCAATGAAACGATGAAAGAGGTTAATGAGCAAATTCTGCACCAGCTTTCCGGGCATGCGAATGCGGAGGATCTGAACAATATTGAGCAAATGCTTGGCATTAAAGAAGAGTATATGGAGGCCGTTTTTGAATCCATTAAGGGCAAATATGGAGACTACGACTCGTATTTAGCTGTGGAGTTCGACCTAACGCCTTCCAAACGGGAAGCTTTGCAGAAGTTGTGTCTGGAATGAGTGTCAGGGGGATCAATAACGTGGTAAACTTGGAGGCAAAACCGTTTAATTTACAGCAGGCGGACATTCAATGGGTTCATGAAACATTGTCCGCTATGGACGTCAAAGCGAAAATCGGACAGCTGTTCTGTCTGATCGGCTGGACCGATGATCCACAGCAGCTAAAGGCGCTGATTGAAGCCATCAAACCGGGCGGGATGTTATTTCGCCCTGGAGCAGGGCAGCGAGTGCAGGAGACGCATCGCTTCATTCAAGAGTTGTCTGATATTCCGTTGCTTCTTGCTGCTAATTTGGAAGCCGGGGGGAACGGGACTGCTATCGACGGCACTTACTTCGGCAATCCTCTGCAGGTTGCCGCTACGGATGATGAAGACATGGCCTATAAGCTGGGTCTGGTGGCTGGCAGGGAAGGCTGGGCCGTTGGCTGCAATTGGGCCTTTGCGCCGGTAGTAGACATTGATCTTAACTTTCGTAACCCGATAACGAATGTTCGGACGTTCGGAGCCGATCCAGCACGTGTCGCAAGGATGGCGAAAGCGTTCACTGCAGGGATGCAGGAGAGTGGACTTGCAGTGTCAGTCAAGCATTTTCCGGGTGATGGTGTGGATGAACGCGACCAGCATCTCTTGACCACGGTGAATTCGTTGTCCGTTGAAGCGTGGGAAGCGACCTATGGGAAGGTTTTTCGGGAAGTGATCGAGGCGGGGGCCAACACCGTAATGGCCGGCCATATTATGCTTCCGGCATACTCGCGAATGCTCGCTCCCGGCCTAAGTGATGAGGAAATCATGCCCGCGACTTTGGCCCCCGAGCTGCTACAGGGGTTGCTCCGGGACCGTCTGGGTTTTAATGGCCTTGTTGTTACGGATGCTACACTGATGGCTGGCTTTATGATGGCAGAGAGACGTGAGATTGCCGTTCCGAAGGCTATCGCTTCGGGCTGTGATATGTTCTTGTTCAACAAGAATATAGAGGAAGATTTCAGCTTCATGGAGAAAGGGTTGGAAAGCGGAATCCTGACCATGCAAAGGCTGGATGAAGCCGTCACCCGCATTTTAGCCCTCAAAGCATCTTTAGGGCTCCATCTGCGGCAACGTTCCGGCACACTTGTTCCGGAGCCGGAGGCGCTCTCGCTGCTGCAATGTGAGGAGCATCGGCTATGGTCGAAGGCCTCCGCAGACCAAGGTGTCACCCTTGTCAAAGATACGCAACAATTGCTGCCAATTTCTGTCCCTAAGCATAGACGTGTACTCTTATATAGTCTGACAAACGGTAAAGTACCTGGGAAGGGTTCGCATGTAGGCCAACTGGCAGAGCGATTAGTAAAGGAAGGGTTTGAAGTCACACGCTTTGACCCTGAACGACTTGACTTTGCAGCCATATTCCAATCCGTAGAGAAGCTGCGCGATCAGTACGACCTGATTCTATACGCAGCAAATGTGGAGACAGCAAGCAATCAGACGACAGTGCGCATTCATTGGGAACCGTTTCTTGCTGCGAATGTACCGTGGTTTGTTAAGGAGCTGCCAACGGTGTTTGTTTCTTTTGCCAACCCGTATCATTTGCTGGATGTTCCCCGTATACCCACGTATATTAATGCCTATTCGTGCAATGAAGCCACAATTGAAGCTGTCGTTGACAAGCTGCTCGGTCGTTCACCTTTTGCGGGAACCGATCCGGTAGATTCATTCTGCGGTTTGTGGGAAGCAAAGCTGTAGCCTGTATAAGTTGAACAAAAGAGAGTAACAAAACGCAAGAAGGAACGAAGGGGGAAGTTTGGAACTGTAGGAGCGCAGCGATCGCCTTTGTCGCCAGATTTCAACCGCTACAATCGGTAATAAAGAAGAAATCTGGGGACAACAGCGACCGGAAGTCCAAACATTCCACCGTAGTGACGGCCGAGCTTTGTGTTCGATCTTAAGTTCGTCTTATATGCAAAGGATTTTATTATTGGAAATGCCAATTTCGGCAACTATAAATGAATAAGGGGGAGTTTAATGGAACCCAAATGGAAAGAACAGCTGGAGCTGCATAGAAATCAGCGGCGTGAAGATATTATCCAGCATGCAAAGCAGTTATTCATGGAACGTGGTTTAACCGCGGTTACACTTAAGGATATTGTTGAAGCTTGCGGGATTAGTAAAGTGACCTTATATAAGTATTTCCGCTCTCTGGATGAGATTATTTTCGAGGTGGAAATTGAGATTTTAAGCGCTTGGTTAGAAAAGGTCAATCAGGCGACTCACCAAGGCAATAGTGGCTATGAAAAGCTGCAATTCTTGCTGGAGGAGCAGATCCTGGACTCAAAGGGAAGTAAGGACGCGATTCGATTCATTGCGATGTTCGATACGCTCTATCAGGAAGAATATCCGACTCCAGAACTTGAAAATCGATACCGGTCGTTTCTACGTAGTGTGCCGCATCCTTTTTTAGCTACGCTCCAAGATGGGGTGAATGATGGATCGATCCGCCAGGATATAGATGTCAAGGCACTGGGTTACACCATAAGCAATGTCGTGAATGCGACCAAACAGCGGATGATGCTGCGCGGGAAACTGCTTCACCAGGACCAGGATACAGATCCTGCTATTGTGATGAGACATATGGTGGATATGATCTTGGCTTATGTAAAAGCTTAAGCTAGTACGCGTACGCGCTTAAATCATCGTTTCTGTAAATATAAAGGTGCTACTCCTTTGGGAATAGCGCCTTTTTTTGTCTCGGCGGCTTGGAATCGCACATTGGAGCGGATGTTATCCGTCCCCGGAATTTTAACAATAGATTTACTTCATGTTGATGATACTGTGACAATTTGATTCTATACTAAGGGTGTTTACTAGTGGTAAACACTTATGTACTACCAGTAAATGGTGGAGAGCGCAATGACAACAATTTGATTTTTAGAAAGGGAAGGCCACATGACGAAATCAACTACAGACAAAAGGAAAAGCCAAGCCAGGAAATCCGGCGTGCTGCTTCTAATGATGCTGCCGGGAATCTTTTACCTTGTAATCAACAATTACTTACCCATGTTTGGCGTGGTCATTGCATTCAAGGACTTCAATTATACCAAGGGCATTTTCGGCAGTGATTGGGTTGGATTCAAGAACTTTGAATATCTCTTCAAGACATCGGATGCCTTCGTCATTACAAGAAACACGATTCTGTATAACGGCGTCTTTATTATTCTTAATCTATTTATTGCGGTCGGCTTAGCTGTCTTGCTGAACGAGGTGAAGCAGCGCTTCTTATCCCGTTTTTACCAAAGTGTCATTCTGCTCCCGTATCTGATCTCTATGGTGATCATTGGGTACCTGACCTTTGCGGTATTCAGTATGGACAGCGGGCTCTTGAACAAGAGTATTCTGCCGATGTTCGGAATCTCCGAAATTTCCTGGTACAGCGAGGCGAAATATTGGCCCTACATCTTGACCTTTGTACACAGCTGGAAGAGCGCCGGTTATCTGTGCGTGATCTATCTGGCAGCAATCATCGGGATCGATCAGGAATATTATGAGGCTGCAACTATAGATGGGGCGGGAAAATGGAGACAGATCAAGAGTATTACCTTCCCGCTAATCATGCCGGTGGTCACGGTAATGACGTTACTGCAGATCGGGCGCATCTTCTACTCCGACTTCGGCTTGTTCTATCAAGTTCCGCTCAACACAGGAGCCTTGCAATCGACCACCAACGTTATTGACACCTATGTCTATCGCGCACTGATGACCCTTGGAGATATCGGAATGTCTTCGGCAGCCGGGCTGTATCAGTCCTTAGTTGGTTTTGTGCTCGTCTTCATCTCCAATTATGTGGTGAAAAAATTCAACAGCGATAATGCCTTGTTCTAAAGGAGGGAAAGTATTGAAAACAAGAAATTTGATGTGGCAATGGGGAATCAATATCATTCTGATGCTGACCGCCTGTGTATGTATCCTTCCTTTTGTCCTGTTATTGACATCTTCTATAACCGATGAGCAGGCCATTTATCAACATGGTTATTCCTTCTTCCCGGAGAAGATCAGCTTTGCTGCTTATGAATACTTGTTAAATGATGCTTCGGGCATCCTGCATGCTTACGGGATCACGATTTTCATTACAGTAGTGGGAACGGCTTGCGGCCTGGTCCTGACAGCTCTTCTGGCTTATCCTTTATCACGGCCCAATTTACCGTTTCGTAATCTTTGGTCATTCTTCGTATTCTTCACGATGTTGTTCAACGGCGGTCTGGTGCCGACCTATCTGGTGTATACACAACTACTCGATATGAAAAATACGATCTGGGCACTTATCGTGCCAGGGCTGCTGATGAATGCCTTCTATGTCATGCTGATGCGTACCTTCTTCGTAACGTCGATTCCTGAACCTGTTATTGAATCGGCCAAAATAGATGGTGCAGGTGAGCTAGGTACTTTTATCCGGATTGTGCTGCCGCTTTCCCTGCCGATTCTGGCGACCGTTGGATTATTTCAATCGATTAACTACTGGAATGACTGGTTTAACGGAATGATCTATGTTACGGATAGCAGCCTGTTCAGTCTGCAGAACCTGCTAAACCGGATATTGCTGGATATTCAATTTTTGGCGAGTAGCAATTTTGGTAGTAGTCAAGCGGACGTGTCTTCCAATGCGCCAATGGAAACCGTACGGATGGCGATGGCGGTGATCGGTGTCATTCCGATTGTGGTAGCTTATCCATTCTTTCAAAGGTTCTTTGTTAAAGGACTTACAGTAGGTGCAGTGAAAGGCTAAGGCTATGTCCAGTATGACACTGGTTAGCATAAATAAGGAACTCACTAGGGAGGCTTCAGAGATGGACAGAAGAGGGAAAAAAGCAGTGTACAGTATTTTGACGTTGGCGATTTCGGCAACAATGGTGCTGTCAGGATGCAGCACAAAGAAAGCCGGCGGGGAAAGTGCATCAACAGACGGGAAGAATGAAGCTCCTTACGAAGTGACCATGGCTTTCTACGGCAATGAGCAGAAGGATATGCAGGAAGTACAGGGTGAAATGAACAAGCTCATCCAGTCCAAAATCAATGCCACCGTCAAATTGCTGCCGATCGCAGTGAGTAACTGGGCTCAGCAAACGAACCTGATGCTTGCCAGCAATGAAAAGATAGATCTGATGTTCACGTCTTCCTTATTCAATTACAGTACGCAAGTGGCTAAAGGACAATTGACACCACTTGATGACCTGCTGGACAAAGACGGAGAGGGGATCAAAAAAGCGTTGGATCCTTCCCAGCTCTCGGCTTCCAAAGTTGACGGCAAGATCTACGGTGTTACGCCAGTAAGAGATCTTGCTTCTGACTACGGTATCTTAATGCGTAAGGATCTTCTGGACAAATATCATATCGACGCAGCCAATATCAAAAACATTAATGATCTGGACGCGGTCTTTCAGGTGATTAAAGATAAAGAACCGACGATAGTACCACTGGTGGCCAAGAATCCTGGAACGGCTCCGTTCGACGCGGGATATATCACGTACGACCCTCTCGGAGGAGGGGTAGGGGTTCTGCCCGACTTTGATAACAACATGAAGGTCGTTGATTTCTATGAAACGCCGAAATACGCAGAACAACTGAGCACATTGCGCAGGTGGTACCAGCAAGGATTTATGCTGAAAGACGCGGGGACAAGCAAGCAGGATGGTAGAGAAATGGTGAAAGCGGGCAAGGCCTTCGCTTACTTTTCCAACCTTAAGCCGGGATCCGAAATTGAAGCCTCCCGTAAGAGCGGCAAAGAAATGACGGTAGTTCGCCTTACACCGGCTTATGCTACGACGGACTCCATCACAGGTATTATGTGGTCGATTCCGGTAAATTCGCAGAATCCCGAAAAAGCGATGATGCTTCTGAACCTGCTGTACTCTGATAAAGAGTTGTACAATCTGTTCACTTGGGGTATTGAAGGCAAGCATTATGTGAAGAAGTCCGACAATGTAATTGATTATCCGCAAGGCGTAGATATTCAGAGCCTGGGCTATAACTTCGGTACGCCATATCTGTTCGGTAACCAATTCTTGTCCTACACCTGGACAACAGAAGATCCGGATATCTGGAACAAGATGGACAAGTTCAATAGGGGTGCCAAGAAATCCAAGGCGCTGGGCTTCAGCTTCAATGTAGACAATGTAAAAACTGAAATGGCGGCAGTCAATAACGTACTCTCAGAGTTTAGAGTAGGACTGGAAACAGGTACGCTTGACCCGGCAGAAAATTTGCCGAAATTTATTGAAAAGCTAAAAGCAGCAGGCAGCGACAAGATTATTAGCGAGAAGCAAAAACAGCTTGATGAATGGGCGAAGACTCAGAAATAAAGGGTACAGTGCAGAAGGAGTCAAAAGCGTATGCGGACCAGGGAGAATTTTGATACAAACTGGATGTTTCACTTTGGTGAGGTAGGAAAGATTGCGAAGACGGTTAAGAAAGCAGGGATGATAGCTGGCTTGACCAATGCGCTTGAGGAAGAGCGCCATGAGCCTTTCGCTATGGGTGAAGCCGCACGCATCACCCAGGACGTCATTCGGAAATTAATGGGAGACCCCAATTTTGAAATTTCGCAAATTTACGGTTCGGATACACCAGGAGACAAGCATACAGGCTGGGTTAGTGTAGACCTGCCGCATGATTGGAGATTGGAGCAACCCTATAGCCAGGAGGAACATGGGGCAGCGTTTCAGGGATATCTGCCTGGTGGTGTGGGCTATTACCGCAAAGTGTTCCAAATTCCGCAGGAAGATGAGGGTCAGAAAATCGTCATCGAGTTTGACGGTGTCATGCGGGCCAGCTCGGTGTGGGTAAATGGGTGCTTCGTTGGCGATCATCTCAGCGGGTATACCAGCTTCCATTATGACATTACTGATCTGTTGAAATACGGAGAAGCTGAGGGGGATAATGTCATCCTGGTTCGGACGGATACCACCGGCGGAGATGAAGGCTGGTGGTACGAAGGTGGTGGTATCTATCGTCATGTGTGGTTAACCAAATACGATTATCTCCATGTCGACGCCTGGGGAACCTTTGTCAGAACCGACTGGGTAGAGAATGATACGGCTGCGATTACAGTGGAAATGACGATAAGTAACGAGTATCCACAGACGATGGATTACCGCATTCGTACAAGTATTTTGGATAGGAACGGCAAGCTGTCTTCTACAACAGAGACGGATTGTACAACGGGTGGACTCGACAAATTAACAACGTTGCAATCCCTTCAAGTCCCGCATCCGCAGCTCTGGTCACTGAGCACACCACATTTATATGAGGTTATAACCGAACTGCTGCATGAGGGCAGCATCGTCGATACGTACCGGACGGTTACAGGCATACGCACGGTGGAATACCGCCGGGACGGGTTATACCTGAACGGCGAGTACGTGCTTCTAAAGGGTACTTGCAATCATCAGGATTTTGCGGGCGTGGGCATCGCGCTGCCGGATCGTGTACATGAATACAAAATCAAGCGGCTTCTGGAAATGGGCTGCAATGCTTATCGCTGTGCCCATCATCCCCCGGCGCCGGAACTGCTAGAAGCCTGTGACAGACTCGGAATGCTGGTCATGAACGAGAACCGTGTGATGGAAAGTACGGAGATCAAGCTCGAGGAATTGAAATCGATGTTGTACCGTGATCGCAATCATCCCAGCATTTTTATGTGGAGTCTCGGCAATGAGGAGAAGATCAGCGGGAGCTATCAAGCCAAGCGAATGCTTAAGCGTATGCGCGAGCTGGCTACAAAAATCGATCCTACCCGTCCGCTTACGGTGGCCTGCTTAAGTCAGGAGGGAATTGAGATTGATGTGAACGGTGTTAACTATGCTGAGTCTATAAAAGGAAGCCAATCGATCGGAGAGTGGTTCCATGACCATCCGCAGGCCAAGGTGCTGAATACGGAGAATGTCTCCTTCTTCTCTACAAGAGGGGTCTATGAGGATGATCCAGAGGGTGGGCGCTGCTCCAGCTACGGCTCTAAATATACGATGTCAGGTAAGGAGATGGATGTAGGCAACCTGGGCGGCGCGGGCGGAACGTCCACACCTGAGCGAAGCTGGCGTTATTTTCTGGATAACCGGTTTTCAGGAGGTTTGTTCGTGTGGACAGGCTTTGATTATCGCGGAGAGACGACACCATTCCAGTGGCCGTCTGTGACATCGCAGTTCGGTGTCCTTGATTACTGCGGCTTTGCCAAGGATTCTTATTATTTCTATCAATCGATCTGGAAGGATGAGCCCATAGTTCATCTAATGCCGCATTGGAATTGGCCGGAACGGGTGGGGCAGCCGGTGGAAGTCCGCGTGTATACCAATTGTAGTGAGGTAGAACTGGTACTGAACGGACAAAGCTTAGGTATTAAGAAAGCGGAAGTGGAAACAGGAGAACATACATTATCGTGGCAGGTCGTTTATGAACCGGGTGTGCTCGAAGCTGTTGCTTATCGGGACGGTATTGAAGTAGCGAGAGAGCGGAAGGAAACAACCACCGAAGCGTATGCTATTCATCTAGAGGCTGATGGGACAGAGCTAATTGCTGATGGTCAAGATGTATCCATAATTACTGTAACAGTAAGAGATACAACGGGAAAAGTAGTGCCTGTTGCCAATAACCTGATTCAGTTTCAGGTTTCAGGACAAGGCAAGCTGCTGGGGCTAGGTAATGGTGACCCCGGGTGTCATGAGTCAGATAAAGGGACTGCCAGAAGCGTATTCAACGGCTATGCCCTAGCCATCGTACAGTCGTTGAATCAGGCAGGGAGTATCCAAATTGAAGCGTCGTCGGCAGGCTTGGTATCGGACGTATTGACCTTAACCTCAAAGGATTCATCTGCTATCTAATAGTAATTGAAGAACACCCCTTAGAATAGACATTGGAATAAACCCCTGGTTTATCTGATAGAGTTCCAGGGGGTGTTTTTGCTTCGTTGATACTGATTGGTAAAATTTTGATATTTATGAGAATATAGAACAGGGAGGGGGAGCTTATGAGCAAATTCCTGAATGTAATTATGGTAATACTCATGCTGATGTTCATCTCTGCGTGTTCACAAGCAAGTTCCAATTCTGCTTTAGAAACAGGAGAAATGAGGACACAGAAAGATTTTATCGCGAGTAAAGTGGAATTCTACACCCAAGATCACTTTAGATTTGTGGAAAAATTCACAATTGATGGTGCAAAAGATCAGTATATACTTCATTTTTCTTTTGTGCCGGAAGTGGGTTCTGCCCCAATCAAAGAGGATATTTATCGTTCAATAGTGGATTATGCCTGGAATGTGACCAACTTCTTCCCGGAAATTAAACGTTATGAATTTCAGGTATTATGGGATGAGAATGTCAAGAAAGAGGCCGTAGAGGCCATTATGGATGAGGAGGTTGTAGAGAGCCTGGCCGTTCGTTATCTTGATTTGAAGAATACTCAATTAAGTGGCGGTGATATTTCTTACCGGTCGTTCTTCTCTAGCCTCACTGAATCGGATGAAGCAAAGCGTTGGGCGGAGAAAGAGACTGGAGCTTAGAATGCACCAATTCGCTGGTAGTTCATAGTTAAGGGATTACCCCAAAACTAGGTATATTTCTTGATAAGAAGCCTATCTGCTAAAAAATAAAGCGAAAATAGAAGATGGCGATGCTCGGAAGGATTCCTAAGCCTGCCATGTTCTATTTGTGGTCGATGACCACCTTCTTCGGCAAGGGAAAGGCAAGCGAAAGCCAGAGCCAGAGTGAAACCCAAAGCCAGAGTGAAACGCTGACCCAAACCCAAACCCAAACCCAAATCCAAACCCAAACCCAAACCCAAACCCAAACCCAAACCCAAACCCAAACCCAAACCCAAACCCAAACCACTCGGCCTTCAGGCGTGCAGATCCGCTAAAGTGAAAATGGGTGTTGCGGGTTATGCAGCGCTTAAATAACGGGAAATACTCCCGTTAATTTTTCGAAAATAGCGTGTTCCAAAAAAATAACGGGAAAAACTCCCGTTATTCTCTAAGATACCCTTCGATTTTCTGATAAAGGGGAAAAATAACTGGAGAAATTCCCTTTAATCCGAGCAAAACGCTTGAAAGGGGAGAATTAACGGTACATTTTCCTGTTAAATCAGATCTAAGCCCAGATCCCAGATCCCAGTTCCCAAGTTAGGATGTGAGGATCTGCATGGATTCTGACCAATCCACCATTCTGCGCTACAAGCGCACGGAGATTCAAGCCCCTTTTGGGACAACTTCTTCGTAAATAACGTTCACTTGGGAAGCGTGACTGTCGATTAAGTCCGGTCTTCGGTGAGATAGGTTTTGACTGCCGGCGGATTGTATGCTGCGAACTGATCCAGAATTCCATTGGCTGTAGTATCGACGAGCACCATGGACCGATATTTTTCCTGCATGAATTTCTCGGCAGCGATATGATCAAACATGGTGATTAAAGCGTCATAGTAATGTTCGATGTTTAGCAGACCTAGTGGCTTATTGTGAAGTCCAAGCTGGCCCCATGTAAAAATCTCGAAGTATTCTTCCAGTGTGCCTGGTCCTCCCGGCAAAGCGATGAAGCCATCGGCGAGTTCTGCCATCTTGGCTTTGCGTTCATGCATTGAATCGACAACAATCAGCTCTGTCAGGTGGTTGTGGGCAATTTCCCGGGTCTGCAGAAAATGTGGCAGGACGCCGACCACCTTCCCGCCTTTTTCTAATACGGCATCGGCTACGGCTCCCATCAAGCCAACACTGGCTCCGCCATAGATCAGGGTGATGTTACGCTCTGCAAGTTCATGACCTAGTTTCTGTGCGCCTTCTTTATAGAAAGGGGATGCACCTTCACTCGATCCGCAAAAAACAGCTACACTCTTCATCGTATCCTCTCTCCTTCGGAATGCTTTTTATAGGTATCCTACCATACGTATGTTCGGGTGTGAAGTGACCTGAGTCATCGGCATGAACGCTACACTTCGGGGCCGGACGAATTACGTTTGACTTTAATGATGTCCCTATCTATAATTAAAAATATGAACGGTCTGTCTTTTATTTAATGATTCATAATTGTCCTAATATTATAAACATCATAAGGAGAGATTAGAATGAGCAGAGTATGGTTTATTACAGGAACGTCTACAGGATTTGGACGGAAATTCGTGGAGCAATTGCTGCACACTGGAGATAAAATTGTTGCTACAGCACGGAACATTGATTCAATCGCCGATTTGAAGGATAAATCGCCGGAGAATGTTCATATCGCTGCACTCGATGTCACGAAGAAGGAAGAGATTGAAGCAGCGGTGCAAGAGGCAGTGGACGTATTCGGCCGGATTGATATTGTCGTTAATAACGCTGGCTATGGGCTATTTGGAATGCTGGAGGAATATACGGATGAGCAGATCAGAGATCAGTTCGATGTGAACGTGTTCGGTATGCTGGATGTTATCCGGGCAACCCTTCCGGTCTTCAAGAAACAGAAGTCAGGGCATTATGTGAATTTGTCATCGGTCTTCGGGGTGTGGGCTGTTCCAACTTACAGTATATACGCAGCATCCAAGTTTGCAGTGGAAGGCTTCTCCAAAGCAATGGCAGCTGAGCTGGCCATGTTCGGGATTAAGACTACGATTGTGGAACCGGGCGTCTTCTTAACTGAATTTATGGGATCTTCTCAAAAACAAAGCAAATCTACCGACGAATATGCACCGGTGTATGAAGCCTTCAACAAGAGCTATGAGGCCTTGAAAATAGGCGATCAGGGTAAAGCGGTAGAATCCATTATTGCTATGATCAATAGTGAGAATCCTCCCCTGCATTTCCCGGTAGGTGCTATGGCATCGTATAGTATCCGGGATGAGCTGGGCAAAAGAATCGAAGAAGTTGTGGCGTGGGAAAAGGTATCGTTGATCGCGGAGTAATCTCCACCACGTTCCCGCTACCCATAGAAAGAGACCTTACGATTGAAGCCGTAAGGTCTCTTTCTATTGACAATATCGGTTTATTTCAACTCTTCATTGATATAACGAGATAGTTGATCTTTGAGCAGTTGGAACGGGGAGAACGGGAGAAGCTTGTTCATGAGCAGGCCTCCCTCGATCAGAGAGAGTATGACTACGGCTGTATTACGGGGATTGGCATCCGATCGGAATTCCCTTTGGGCGATTCCTGTATTTATGATGTCTTCCAGCAATACGAGCATTCTGTCCATCGCTTCTTGTGCATGTTGGAACAGGAGAGGGGAAACAGCTTCGGCTTCCACAGCGGCATTGGCAATAGGGCAGCCCCCTGGAAAATCGAGGTCGAGATAAGTCTCGACGAAGGCGTTCAGCTTATCGGCTGCTGTTGATGCTGAGGCGATGGCTGGCTCTATCCGTTCAGTAATCAGTGTGCAGTTGTATTTGAACGACTCGATCATCAGGTCTTCTTTGTCTCTGAAATGATTATATAAGCCTCCCTTTTGCAGTCCGGTCGCATCCGTAACCTCGGCTAGGGAGGTGGACAAGTAACCGCGCTGGTTAAGCAGCAGGGAGGTTTTCTCGATCACATATTGTTTCGTTTTCTCACCTTTACGAATCTTCAACACCGCCTTTCAAGCTTATGCTTCTTCTTTATTCTAAATTCAAAGGAAGCAGACGTCAATAAAAGACTGATTGTTCGTTTTTATGGTGAATCATTCTGCGAATTAGTGTATAGCAGAGGAAAGTATGAACAATTTTCGTATTCCGGCAAGGCCAGCAGGGAGTGCTGTTTACAGTCCGGCAAAGGATATGTTGGACCCCATGTAATAACCGATAGAGGTGAATATCAGAACCCACACCAGTGACCCCAGGCTAGCGGTGAGGAAATATTTCCGAAAGGGCATGGCACTAATTCCGGAGATGTAGCTAGTAGCATGTCTCAAGCCTGGAACGAAGTACCCGAGCAGGATCGTCCAGAGACCAAACCTTGCGAACCAGCGCTTCACAATCTCAAATCGTTTAGTGGTGAGGCCGATCCACTTCCCATGCTTGTCAACCAGTGGCTGCCCCAGTTTTTTGCCCAGAGTATAACTAGTGACCATACCTGTGACCGCCCCGACGAAGCAGACCAGCACGGAGATCGAGAAATCAAGGACCATTACAGAACACAGATAGCCTACGAACAGCATTAGAATTTCATCGGGAACCGGAATGCCTATAATTCCAAGCGCAAGCAGCGCAAAAATCGCGAAATATCCATATTGAGTGATCATATCCATAATCCATGCCATGCTGCAGTCACTTCCTGGCGTAAGTTTTTTTAAAGGATGGAAACGGAATTCTGCTTATCATCAGAACAGACAGCAGGCCCATCACAAGCAGGGTCATTTCAGGCTTCACGCGGTCACCAAGTAATGTTGTAAGAGACAGTATTACTCCGGCAGCGGTAATAGGCAGACCGACGAACCCTCTGACGGGAGCACTTATATTAAATCTTGCCAACCGGAGCGCTCCGCATACCAGGAATAGAACCGCCGCAAGCGGTCCGAGCCACAGGGAATCCTCCAGCTTGTACATTAAGATCAGAAATACCGGGGCAATCCCGAAGGAGACGATATCTGCGAGCGAGTCCAACTGTTTGCCAAAATCACTGGGACAATGCAGTAGCCGAGCCAACAATCCATCTAGCACATCACATACGGCCGCTACCATCACCAGTGCAAATGCAACCATATATTCTTCGCGAATGGTAAAAAATAACGATAAGGCCCCTGCCCCCAAGTTGATTACAGTGAAAGCTGAGGGTAACCAAATCCATTTCATGTTTATTCTCACGCCTTTCGTGTAAAAAAAGATGATATTGAAAAATGATTAATGATCAAAGGTAATGACGATGCGTACGCCCATCCCCGTGTTCTCCGCTACATACTGGCAGCCGTGCAGATCCAGAATCCGCTTGACAATGGCAAGCCCAAGTCCAGTTCCTCCAGTCTGACGGCTGCGTGAAGGCTCTGCCCGGAAGAACCGCTCCCAGATCTGTTCTAACTGATGCTCCGGAATTTGCTCGCCAGTATTTTCAATGGAGAAAATAGAGGACTCTTCTAAGCCCTTAATACTTATAGTAATCGTACTACCTTCCACCGCATGCCGGATCGCATTGGTAACGAGGTTAGAGACTACCTGTTCCATCCATCTTAAATCGCCATAGAGCGGGAGTTCGTTGGACGGGATGATCACAGCTTCAAGATTTTTTTGCTTCAATAAATAGACTAGTTTGCCCATCACATCTTCCACCAGCTCGCTGAGCATATAGGTTGTTTTACGGAGCTTGAGGGTGTCGGACTGCAAGGTCGCCAGATTCAGCATATCCTGCACGAGCATTTCCATCTTCTCCGATTCCTCGATAATGACGCCGATATAGTGATCCTGCTTGCCGGCGCTCACGCCGTCCTGCAATCCTTCCGCGAAGCCCTTGATGATGCTGATGGGGGTCTTCAGCTCATGCGATGCATTGGCAAAAAACTCCTGCTGGGCGATCTCCATTTTTTGCTTTTCTTTCATATCACTCACCAGTTGCTGATTAGCCTCCTGAAGCTCCCCAAGCGCACTGTCCAGTTTGCGTGAGAGGGTGTGCATGCTGTGCGAAAGATTACCGAGCTCGTCATTTTGCCGGATAGGCTCGTGATCACTGAAGTCGAGATTGCCCATTCGCTTCGCTGCATTGTTAATCGAAATGAGCGGACGGGTCACGATTTTAGAGAAGAAGAGAGAGAGAAACAGGATCAGAATGAACCCGCCGATGCCGAGATAGACATAGAACCACTGCAGGGCCTGATTCGTCTCACTGACCTCCTGGAGCGAAGTCACGGTGAACAACAGGTCAATGTCGCCGTTCTTCATCTTCACAGGGTAGAGCAGAATGGAACTGCGGACGCCGGTCCAGGGTTCTGTCCAATCTGCTTGCTGAACCTCCAGTTTTTTTAGCTTCTCCAGCAGGGTTGGAGTTAGAGGGAACCATTCCTCCATAGCAGACAGCATAAGAACCTGGCGGGGGTTCCATGTCTTCAGATCAGGAAGCACAATTTCTGTAACTGTGCCCGTAATGGTCTCTGCTTCCCCAATCTCGTCTTCCCCGGCCACCACTTTTGTAGGAGGTTCTCCAACGACAGGTCTACCTTGCTTCTGAATGTTTATCGGATAAAGCACATGGATCTGCGATTCTTCAACGACATCGTTCTCACCGAAGATGGTTAGCTCATCGCCCTGCTGAATCTGGGCATTCTTCAGCTCGGTGCCATACATATTCATAAAAAGAGACAGGTTGATCGTAACGAGCTGCCCATTTTCTTTTTTCAACGTGATATGAAAGGGGTCGCCTAGCTTCACTTTGCCTTCCAGGGTCAGTATGGCCAGCTGGCTTTTGTTCTGAATGATGAACTTGGCCGTGTCCTTGGAGATTTGACTCATGCTCCGGTTCTCTTGGGAAGCGTAGTTTGCGGCGTATGCCTTCAAATGATTTTCTACCCGGGAGATTTTCTGGTTCTCGTAGAAGCCTTCGAAGAACAGCATTTGGCTGAGGATCACCATGCCGTAAAAGCACAGGAAAAAAACAACAGTCATGATGAACAGCTTATAGGTGACACCACGCTTCTTCATTCTTCCTCCTCGAACTTATAGCCGGTACCGATTACAGTACGAATATGCCGTGATTCCGTTCCGAGCTTGCTCCGCAGTTTTTTGATATGGGTATCCACCACCCGGGAATCACCTTCAAAATCCAATCCCCATATCCGGTCAAGTACGGTATCGCGCGAGATGACAATCCCTTTGTTTTTGATTAAGTACAGAAGCAGCTCATACTCCTTAGGGGCCAGCTCCACTTCCACATGGTTCACTTCCAGCCGGCGGGCCATCGTGTTCAGCACCGCGCTGCCAAACGTGATTAGTGCTGGTTGAGCTTTGGGAAGACCCTCGACTCTTTTCATCAGAACATTCGCCCGGGCGACGAGCACCTTGGGACTAAACGGCTTGGTGACATAATCGTCGGCGCCCAGCTCAAAGCCTAGTATTTTGTCATCCTCGCCGGATTTGGCCGTCAGTAAAATAATAGGCACCTCTGAGCGGCTGCGAACCTGGCGGCATACTTCCCAGCCATCGATTTTCGGCATCATGATATCTAGAATCAGGAGATCCGGTTGCAGGTCATCGAAGCGGAGCAAGGCTTCTTGACCGTTGCCCGCTTCGTGGACTTCCCAATCACTTTGTATGAAATAGTCGGCAATGACTTCACGAATACGGATTTCATCCTCAACGAGAAGCACTTTTTTATTCATGTAATCCCTCTTTTAATTCAGCTTGGAAAAAAGTATAACCTGCGGGTATGTCTTTCATGTGTCCATGAGGACAATGTGATCGTTTTTGGGGGAGAAGCGGGGGAGTCATTTTTAAACATCATCAAATGAAGTGAAAAACACATCTTCGAGGATCGCCTTCGCGTTCTTGAGACCACGGGGGCTGAGCTGTTCTAGCATTCTGGCGATATCGTCCATGTCCCCGGCTCCAGGTGAAGCCAGCTCTTGTTCATTAACATCTGGCGTTCCCTCCACCAGGGAGAACGGCGAATTGACAGGTTCATCTTCTTCGGGAGCAAAATGGGTCCATGAAGCATTCACAGCATCCTTCATACATTGAATGAGAAATTGCAGTTCCTCCTGCGAATATCGCTGTAAAAAAAGATGGCACCCTTGTCCATTTGCCGATGAAGTGCGGCATGCAAGTGATACAGCTCCTGCCCAAGGGGTGTGGTGGAGTAGAGAATCTCCTTATTAAGTAGGGTTTGTCATCAGTATAACAATAATAAGGGCACCTATAAAGTTTCGGGGAAACAATACTGCTGTCACATATATAACATGATTTTGAGATCAAAACGCAATAAAATCATAGAAATCGGTGCCTTCTTATCGTAGAAATGATAACAAAATCACAGTAATCGAAAGTATAAAATGAGTTATAGCTGTGATAGTATTCCATTTGTAAGCGGATTCATGAAATGTAGAGGGGGTTCCATTTTGCTCAAAGAACTGAATAAGCACAAGGTCTTGTATCTGATGACCTTGCCTGCGATGCTACTGCTGCTGGTCTTCAGTTATTTTCCGATGGCTGGCATCATTATCGCTTTTAAAGATTTCAATTTAAGTACGGGGATATTTCGCAGCTCCTGGGCGCACCCGATCTATGAGAATTTTCAATACTTCTTCACTTCATCCAATTGGGTTCGGGTGACCCGGAATACCATCCTGCTGAATTTATTGTTCATCGCGTTAGGCACCTTCCTTAATGTGGCGCTGGCGATCCTCTTTAATGAGATCCGGTCGGTCTGGTTCAAGCGGGTTTCTCAATCACTAACGCTGCTTCCATACTTCATCTCCTGGATTGTGGTGGGCGTGTTCGCTTACAACATCCTGAGCTATGAGCACGGAATGTTAAGCGAGCTGCTGGTGAGATGGGGCTTTGATAAGATTGACTGGTATTCGCGTCCAATGGCTTGGCCATTTATAATCGCCATAATTTTTGTGTGGAAAAGCATCGGCTATAACAGCATCATCTACCTGGCCACTCTGATGGGAATTGACAACACACTGTATGAATCGGCCCGGATTGACGGGGCTACCAAGTTCAGGCAGATCATTCATATTACCATTCCGATGCTGCGGCCAACCATTATCGTGCTGACTTTGCTCGGCATCGGCCACATTATGAACTCTGATTTCGGAATGTTCTACTCCCTTGTCGGCGATAACTCCCAAATCTATTCTACAGTGGATGTCATCGACACCTTTGTCTTCCGCAGCTTGAAGGGGGCCGGGGATATGGGAATGGCCGCAGCGGCGAATTTCTATCAGTCGGTGCTGGCCTTCGTGCTTGTGTACATCAGCAATCGGCTAGCCCGCAAGTATGAAAGCGACGCAGCGCTCTTTTAAAAAAAATGAGGTGCATAATGGAGGTACTTGCATGAAAATCAGCACATCCTTTTCCTGGGGCCAAGCGTTTCTAAATCTGATCGTCACGCTGATCGCCTTGTTCTGTGTCATCCCGTTTATCATCATTCTATCCAGCTCTATGACCCGGGAAATGGACATTCTCACGAGCGGGTATAATCTATTCCCGAAAAATGTGGACTTCGCAGCTTACCAGTATTTGTTCCAGCGGATGAGCGTCATTCTGAATGGCTACAAGGTCACGAGTCTGGTCACGGTGATTGGTACCATTGCCAGTCTGGCAATTACGGCCATGATTGCTTACCCGCTGTCGTTACGCAGGCTGAAATACCGTAATTATATCTCCGCCTACGTACTGCTCACAATGCTCTTCAGCGGCGGGATGGTGCCATGGTATATCATCTGCGTCAAATATCTTCATCTGCACAACAATATGGCTGCACTTATTCTGCCTTCGATGGTTAACGGGTTCAATGTGTTCCTGATGCGCAGCTACTTCTCCTCGATCCCGGAGGAAATGCATGAATCCGCCAAAATCGACGGTTCCGGTGAGTTCCGGACGTTGATATCCATCATTTTGCCGCTGTCTACACCGGTGTTTGCCTCAGTTGGCTTGTTTATAGCTCTGGGCTACTGGAATGATTGGTGGCTGGGGCTGATGCTGATTGACAAGATAGAGCTGCAGCCGCTGCAGCTGCTTCTGCGGACCATTATCTCGAATGTGGATTATCTGGCCAATTCCAGCGTGCTGGCCACGACTGCTGACCAGATGATGCCGCGCGAAAGCATCAAGATGGCCGCCACGATGATTACGATTGGTCCGATTATTTTTCTGTATCCGTTCCTTCAGAAGTATTTCGTCAAGGGATTGATGCTGGGGGCAATTAAAGGGTAAGACGTTACGAGTTTGGCAGGTTGATGAAGGCTTGAACGGCAATGGTGCCGCTGAGCATATTCACAAAATTGTTAATAGGGGGAACGGCAATGGTCAAAGGGAAGAGATCGGCTGCGCTGGCATTAACGGTGCTGCTGGCAGGAGGGCTGCTCGCGGGCTGCGGCGGCGGAGACAAAGAGAATGCAAGCACCACCCCAAGTAGTACAGAAGGTACTAAAACAAGCGAAGGACAAAAGGCAGAGCTGAAGCCGGTTACGCTGCGCTTTTATTTCCCGGGAGATAAGCCGCAGGCGACTGATGAGGTGTGGTCGTATGTGTCAGAGCTGACTAAGGACACCTTGAATGCCAAGTTCGAGATCAATTTTGTCAACTGGAATGACTATAAGGATAAAATGAAGTTGTTGCAGGCTTCGGGTGATAATTATGATCTTAATTTTGATGCGAACTGGAATGATTTCTCCAACGCCATGAATCGCGGCTCTTACCTGGATCTGACCGATCTGCTGCCACAATATGCTCCCCAGCTGACCGAAACGTACAAAGAACAGAATCTGCTGGACCCGATCAAGGTCAAGGGACGGGTGTACGGAGCGCCTTGGACACTGAAGAAAAGTATTAAGCCTATCGTCTGGTACCGGGGTGATCTGGCGAAAAAAGGCGGTTACATGAAAGACAAAGTAGAAACGGTGGAAGAACTGGATGAGTACCTCCATGCTGCTAAAAAGGCTTCGCCGCAAATTCTCCCTATCTCCTGGCGGCCGGATAACTGGTATAGCGATGTTGCCCAGGTGTTTCTGCAAAAGTATGAATACGAGAACCTGAACTCCATGGGCCTGGTCGTCAAGATTGATGATCCCGAGCATAAGGTCATTCCGTGGGAGCAAACTGAAGCCTTCAAGGAACTCGTATTCTATGCTAAGAAGTGGAACGAGGATGGCTTGATTCCGCGCAACCTGCTGGCGACCAAAGGAACGGAAGGTGACTTCTCGGCTGGAACGCTGAGCGCTGCTATCAATCAGATTGACGGAGGAATTCTGGAGAACCCTAATATTTTCAAGCCGTCCGTGGAAGCGGAAGGCGCTGTGAAGACCTGGTCGGAATTCTATCCGGACAAGAAATGGGTTATCGCTTCACCGCTGGATAATATTGTAGCGATCAACAAGAATGCAGCTAACCCGGAGCGGGTGCTCATGTTCCTGGAGGAGCTGTCGACCAACCAGAAGGTGTATGATGCTGTGATTTATGGCATTTTGGATAAGACCTACAAGCTGGATGGAGATAACGTGAAGTACATGGATGGGCAAGGCAATGGCCAGCCAACCAACTATCTTGATTGGCCGGGACAGTGGGGCTTCTGGCGCAAGGAATTCCAGAAGTATGATGAGCAGCATACGCCGAAATACTATGAGACTTATGATGCCTTCATTAATCGTCCAAACCAGATTACGTCGACGGTCAAATACTTTGTCCCTGACCAGACGCCGATCAAGACGGAGGCAGCCAAGCGGGAGCAGCTGCGCAGTGAGCTGGGCAATCTGCTGATGTGCGGAATCAACATCAAGGACGTGGACAAAGATGTAGCTAATTTTATCGCGAAGGAGAAGGATGCCGGAACCGACAAGATCGTGGCCGAGGTCCAAAAACAGCTGGATGAATTTCTCGCAGCGAACTAGGCTGGATTAACGAATATATGGCGTCAAACTGATCATCGCGAGTGGCGATATAACATTGCCATTCGCGATCCTTTTCGTCTATACTGGAATCCAATAAATGAAAGCGCTTAAAGAGAGAGGGAGGCTGTCGGTGACAAAGCTCAGGAGAGATTCTCTGTTTGTCCGGATGCTGTTATCCTTCATGGCATTGACGATGGTTCTTGTCGTGACGATGACCCTTGTTTTTTCCAACCTCTACTCCAAGACGCTCTTTAATCAGCTATCACGGGAACAAATCAAGGGACTCGAGACTTTAAGCGGAAATATCGACAATCTCTTCCGGGAGATGGATCAGATCTTTCTGAATTTGGAGATCAACGACAACATCAATTATTTCCTGGCGTTAAGCAGCAGTGATGCCTTGACCAGTAACCAGGCTCGCATCCAGATCCGTAATATCCGCCAAATCAATCCCTACATCCACTCCATTTTTGTTTACAACTCAGCGATCAAAGAATTCATTTGCGAGGGCGAGCTTGGCTTTGATGCCGCAGGCTTTTTGAGACAGGGGTCAACTTACCGCAAAAGTGTGGGCAACAAGCGGACCATCTACTTAACCCGGCTGGTTCCGACGGGCAACAAGCAAGACTTTTTGACCAATAAGAAGGATTACACCATCAGTATCGAATATACGAACCTTAGCATTAGTGGCGAGCAGCAGACGGTAATCATTAATATAGACGAGAATTTGTTTATTCATGATTACCTGGCGAACTCAGACAACGAACTGCTTATTGCGGACGCTCAGGGAACGCTGCTCGCACATACGAACCCGGAGAGAATTGGCGGGGATATCAAGGACACTTCCGCTTTTGCCACCGTATTGCAACAATCTGCGCCTAAGGGCAACCTCTCCGATAAGGAGGGAACCTCCCGATCGCTTGTCGCTTTTGTGCAAAACCAAACCACCGGCTGGTATATTCTGAGCAAGGCACCCTATTCCACGCTGGTCAAGCCGATTCAGGATAAACGCAATGGCTTTCTGGCTGTCTGTTTAAGTGTGCTCCTGATGTGTCTCGCTGCTATATTTTTGATTTCTAAGAGGCTCTATATCCCGGTAGAGAAGTTGACGGAATTGTTTAAACGCTCCCCGTTCCATGTGGAGGGCGGACAAACCGGCGATATCTCCTTTATTCAATCGGTTTATACAGAAACGCTGCTGCATATGCGTTCATTGGAAAACGAGAATCGGAGCAATCAGCGGATTGTGAAGGAGAGTTATTTGCGCAGCCTGCTGACCGATGGGGGAACTGATGAACGAGAAGAGTCCCATGCAGGCGATTACAGACTTGGGGTTTGTCTGGACCGGTTCCGTCTATGTCTGTTCAGGATCGATGCCTATTCACAGTTAGATGGGAAGGAAGCAGCCCTGTTCGAGTCGCTGCTGTTCGAGAGTATCGGTCAACGGCTTCAAAATGATTACGCTTATGAGGCTGTAAGGATGCCCAAAGGAGAGATCGCTGTTCTAATCAATGAGAGTGAGGAGGGAACGGAAGGCTTAGAGGATCTGCTAGATGTGTTGGAGAGTATCCAGAGGTTCATTGCGTCGCATGGGATCACGGTCAGTGTCGGGCTCAGCGATGTGCGGCAGGACAGGGATTGTGCGTTGGCCTACGCCCAGGGCCTAGAGATGCTTCAGCAGCGGTTTGTGCTAGGTTTTGGCCGAATCATCCATCTGGCAGAGGTTGAAGAGACACTTACACGCAGTTATGGACTTCCGGCCGAGATGGAGAAGAAGCTGATTTCTTGTATTTCTATGAACGACAGAGCTGGATTCCAGGAGAGTTTGGGTGGTGCAGCCTATGTGCTAAAAGGGTTCGTGTACTCTGATGCCATTAAGGCGCTGTTTCATCTCTTTCTGGTCTGCATCACCCAAATGAACCAGACCATTAATGACGAGAACAAACGTCTCGGTGTGCTGTATGGGGAACTGAATCTGATCTTTACCGAGATGGAGACGCTGGAGCAGGCCATGGAATGGCTGCTTAGACAATTCGACCATTACAGCAGCAGCTTGGACAGTATCAAGCAGTTGAAGGAGAACAAGTTCTACCGCAAGGTCGAAGAGATTATGCAGTACATCCAGCAGAATTATAACGACAATAACTTGAGTGTTGAGGTTCTGGCCGAGCGGGCCGGCTATACGCCTAATTATTTATCTAAGATTTTCAAAGAAGTCACAGGAATCAATTCCAGCGAATACATCCGCAAGGTGCGAATAGACAAGGCCAAGGAATTGCTGCGCAGTGATGAGTACCGGGTGAGCGACGTGGCCGAACTGTGTGGATACACCAACAGCAGCCACTTTTATTCCGCTTTCAAGAAGCAAGTGGGCCTGACGCCTTCGGCATACCGAGAGCTGTCGCTGCAGGACAATTCACCTGCTACTGGTTAGGGAGGACAGGAAGGTATTTTCTTTTGTATAAGAGGCTCAACATTATAATCTTTGCCTGCCAAAAGAACCTGGTCAAACCTACGTCATGAACACCATCCATTCCGTAGGTTGAAGCCTCAATTATAGGAGCGAACGGAACCGTATACCCTTGGTTCACCAGGATTTCACCCCTCCAGGTGACAATTGCGTCGAAAGGCTTAACTTCATTCTATAGGCATTCGAATAACAGGAAAAACGCCAGTTATTTTTATTGAAACTCCTTCTTTTCTAAGAATAACTGGAAAATATCCTGTTAATTACATCACCACTAGGTCATTACGGGATAAAAGAGGTTTTTAACAGGAGTAATTCCCTTTATTTATAACAAATAAGATGAAAGGAGACATTTAACGGTATGTTTTCCCGCTATCAAGGTCTCTCTTAAGCTTCGAACGTGGGCTCGGGTGATGATTCCAGTGAAGTGTAGACTTGCATTCGCCGTTGTTATCTTACTTCTTCTATTTTAAGCCTCTTCTATTCGCTGAACTTAAGAATGATAGCCCACGGATGTGCTACACAAGTTACACCTTAGTATACCAAGGATTTCGCCCTTCCAGGACGTTGGATTTCTAAGTTCACACTATATAGAAGCGGTTCATAAAGAAGAAATCAGGGGACAACAGCGACAGGAAGTCCAAACATTCACCGTAGTAACAACCGAGTCTTACATTCGAATCCTAAGTTCGTATTATATATAGAAAATATAGAAATTTGAGAGGAGAATGATTCACATGAGTTCAGCTTCACAGGTGAAAGGAATTGACGATCTGAGGTTATGGTTTACCTCCCCGAGCGACCGATGGGAGAATGCCATACCTGTAGGTAATGGCCGGCTTGGTGCGATGATCTATGGTGATCCGCTGGAAGAAAGAATCGCGCTGAATGAAGACAGCCTGTGGTACGGGGGGCCGCGGAATCGCAATAATCCGGATGCCAAGGCAAATCTGGCGGAGGTGCAGCAACTGCTGCTGCGGGGTGAGGTAGGAAAGGCACAGGAACTGGCTGTGCTAACCCTGTCGGGTATCCCTGAAAGTCAGCGCCATTATGTTCCACTTGGAGAACTGGCGCTAGTGTTTGAACATGGGGGAGCAATTGCGAACTATTCACGTCAATTGAATCTGGCTGATGGAATAGCCAGTGTCCGTTATGAAGTGAACGATGTAAGTTATGAGCGGGAGATCTTCGTCAGCTATCCCGATCAGGTGATGGTTATGCGCATCACGGCCAATGTGCCGGGAGCCGTGAGCTTCAAAGCCCGGCTGAAGCGGGGTAGCAACAATCGCTACTATGACGAGCTTGTCCAAGCCGATAATCATACGCTGGTTATGCGGGGGAATGAGGGGGGCGCAGGTGGGGTGGATTTTCGCACCGTACTGCGTGTGAAAGCCAAAGGTGGCGGCAAGGCGGCCATTATTGGAGAGCACGTCGTAGTGGAGCAGGCTGATACTGTGACTCTGTACCTGACAGCGGCAACCTCCTATCGCTATTCCCAGCCGGAGCTGCAAGCTTTGAAGGCTATGGATCAGGCGTGGGACTTGGAATATGCCGCGCTGAAGGAGCGGCATATCCTCGACATGGAGGCTGTGATGGGACGCGTATCGATCCGGCTTGGCGCAGCGGTCGAAGAGGGCCAATTGCAAGGGGATAACCTGCCAACGGATGTCCGTCTGGATCGTATCCGTAGCGGTGAAGAGGACCTCAGCCTGATCGCGCTCTATTATCAATTCGGGCGCTACCTTCTGGCGGCTTCTAGCAGACCTGGCTCCTTGCCGACCACGTTGCAAGGAATCTGGAATGAGCAGTTTCTGCCTCCTTGGGACAGCAAATATACGATTAATATCAACACCCAGATGAATTATTGGATTGCAGAATCAGGCAATCTGGCGGATTGCCATGAACCCTTGTTCGAGATGATTGAGCGTATGCGGGAGCCGGGCAGGATAACGGCCCGGGATATGTATGGTTGCAAAGGCTTCGTAGCTCATCACAATACGGATTTGTGGGGCGATACGGCACCGCAGGATCACTATATTCCCGCTACCTACTGGACAATGGGTGCAGCCTGGCTATGCCTGCATTTGTGGGAGCATTACCAATTCGGCAAGGATACTGCTTTTCTGGAACGCGTATATCCCATACTTAAAGAGGCGACGGAGTTCTTCGAAGACTATTTGACGGAGCTGCCGGACGGACGTATGGTCACCGTGCCGTCAGTCTCCCCGGAGAATACTTATCTGCTGCCCGATGGCACTGCGGGAATCCTCTGCGCGGGTCCATCGATGGACAGCCAGATTCTGCATGAGCTGTTCAGCGCCTGCATCGAGGCAGCGGATATTCTGGAGGTGGATGCTGCTTTTGCTGAGCGGCTGCATACACTGCGCGAACGACTGCCGCAGCCGGAGATCGGCAGGCACGGACAGCTACAGGAGTGGCTGGAGGACTACGAAGAGGCTGAGCCGGGCCATCGGCATATTTCGCATCTGTTCGCGCTGCATCCCGGGACACGTTTCTCCGCCAGGGAAACCCCGGAGTGGATGAAGGCGGCGCGGGTGACGCTGGAGCGACGGCTGGCGCACGGAGGAGGCCATACTGGCTGGAGCCGGGCCTGGATTATTAATCTCTGGGCTAGACTTGCGGATGGAGAGAAAGCGTGGGAGAATGTCCAGGCGCTGCTGGCTCACTCCACGCTGCCAAACCTCCTTGACAATCATCCACCTTTCCAAATTGATGGGAATTTTGGCGGCGCTGCCGGGATTTCCGAAATGCTCCTGCAAAGCCATGCCGGAGAACTGCATCTATTTCCGGCGCTTCCGAAAGCATGGGCCGAGGGTGAGGTACGGGGACTGCGGGCCAGGGGCGGCTATACCGTGGATATGATCTGGAGTCGGGGATTGTTGGACCAGGCTGTTATTCATGCCTACAATGACGGAGAATGTACGCTGCGTGTGCCTGGTGATGGCGATGTGGAAATCACCTGCAATGGACAGCCGGCAGTCGTTACGCGGGACGAAAATGGCTCCGTGAGCTGGACAACAATGGCGGGCTCAAGCTACGTAGTTCTTCCAAGGCATTAGCATTGTAGAACATCAATGCCTTCAAAGCTGACTAAAACAGGCGGCCCTGGTCAAACGTTCACTACGTTTGACCGGGGCCGCCTTTGATTTACACATTTATACGGCTAAGATTGTGGCTTCCATACCGGAAGCTGGATACAAGCGTTGTGACTTCCACCCCAATAAATACTCTGCTCGGCCGTCACAGTCTCCTGTATCCCGGCCCAGTTGCCGGCCTGGTTAGGGTGCACATGATAAGCAGGGAAGTTGGAAGAGGAAATATCGACCCTGATCCGTGAGCCTGACCCCAGTGCCCAGGTGATAGGCCATAACTGGAACGTTATTTCTTCGAGTGAGCCGGGCGAATAAGGCAGAGCTGATGGCGAGCCGTTCCGGTATGCCAGTGAAGTTATGCCATCAGCGATATTATAGGCGCTGCCGTCCGGCAGAACCTCGCTCACTTTGATGGTGAACGAGGTATCTTCAGCGGTTGACTTGATCTGCAGCACCGCTTCAATGGAGCCTGCGAGGTATAGTTCCTCTTCCAGCGGTACAGAGAGAAAGCTCAGGACATCCTGGCGATAGCCTGGTTCCGGCTGTAGTGCACAAGCTGTGCGGGGCTGGCCTGGCCCGGGTTCAAAGGTAGATAAGAGACCGCTTCCACCTACAGTAATCACTGGATCAAGCGGATCGTAAGTGTAACTTAACTGATGCTCATCCGCTTCGGGCACATTGCCAAGGGTGTTATGCTGGCCTAAATAACAGGTTCGCTTCTGCACCGGCGGCGGCCAGGACGTCCAATATTTCCAGTCATCCACGCCGATTACATAGGTCTTAACTGTGCCGAGCTCCTCTTTATACGCCGCCTGCTTGAGCATGTAATCAAACCATCCCATAACCTCGCGTAAACCTCCATTGCCGCCATTAACGGTTCCACCCGGAAAACTACGGTCGCCATGCGGCGTGAGCGAATGCACCCAAGGACCGACGATAAAGCGGCTGCGCGCCCGGATCTCCGGTGGAATCTGCTCATAAGTCAGCATCATGCTTTCCAGCGCAATATCAAACCATCCTCCGACCATACAGACCGGAACGGTAAGACGGGACGGAATATGCCGGAATTCCTGCCAGAAGTCCTCCTGCCATAGCTCGTCTCCGGCTCCCGGGTTCAACAGGAATTCACGGTACCATGCCAGCTCTTTACCGAGTAGAGTCACATCCATCTCCAGGGGAGGGCGGAATTCGCGCGCCTGCTTTTCCAGCTCCCGGGGACTGCGGCCTTTAAGATCGGCGTCAGCGTTGGTAACCGTCCAGCTGGTATAGATATCCGGACGGAACATCCCGTCCATATAGATGAAGCGTTGTTGTTCGGTACCGATCACGGAAATATATAGTGTCTTGACCTCGGGCGGCAGACTGTCTGCGAGCACCCAATGGTTAAAGCCAAGATAGGAACCGCCATATAAGCCAATATTCCCGTTGCACCAGTGCTGAGCGATAATCCAATCCAGTGTATCCAGGCCATCCTGCTTCTCATGTACAAACGGCACCCAGCGCCCGCCGGAGGAACCGCGTCCTCTACACTCCTGGATGATGACATTGTATCCATAAGCAGAGAGCATTACGACTTCGGGGTCTGGCCGGAATTCTCTGCCTATGTAAGGATTGCGAACCACAATCACTGGCGCGGGCTGTTCGCCCCTGCTTAACCATACGTGGGTCATCAACTGTACCCCGTCACTCATCGTCACCCATAGGTCCTGACGTTCTCCCACCTCATGATGCGGAGCAGGGAATTCAGGATCTTGATTCTCTGACATGTTAGACGCCTCCCGATAAAAGATGGTGATCTGTTGTTTTCAAATAGGAATGCTATATTTGAATTCTAACATGCAAGCCATAGAGATGATATTGGGCAAAGAGGTGTCATGGCATATTCCGCAGCGGACTTTACTCATGTAAAAAACAGGCGCAGCATCCCGCATAGAAGGGAAAGGCTACGCCTGTTTGGTTTATTCCTGCACGTGCAACTGATAAGATGATCAGCCGTTGTAATTATCCCGCCAGCGCAGCAGGCGGGTCTCAAGCTTGCGCACAAGGGAGTCGGTTAGCTTGCCGACTCCGGCGAAGATAACGATGCCGACGAAGACAACCTCAGTTTGGGCAAACTGGCGGGCATCCGAGATCATATAGCCGACTCCGGCATTCGCCCCCATTAGCTCGGCAACGATCAGGCTCAGCCAGGCCGTACCGAGGGACAAGCGGATACCGAGCAGCAGATTGGGCATGGCAGCCGGCAGAATGAGGCGGGTGATCTGCTTGAATCTACTGAACTCCAGAATACGGGACACCTCGAACAGCTTGGAGTCCACGCTGCGAATGCCGACGAAGGTGTTGAGATAGATAGGGAAGAAGGCACCCATCGCAATCAGCAGCACCTTCGAGAACTCCCCGAAACCGAACCACAGGATGAACAGCGGCATAATCGCCAAATGCGGAACCGTACGAATCATCTGTAGCGTCGGGTCCAGCGTCCATTCCGTTTTTTTATAGAAGCCAACTAATAATCCGAATACGATACCCAGCCCGCCGCCAATCAGAAATCCGATCAGGGCACGATAGATGCTGATCCCGATATTGGACAACAACACACCGCTTGAGAGCAGGTCAATAAAGCTTCTGCCGATCTTGAGCGGTGTGGGGAGCAGCTGGGGAGGCAACAGATGAAGCTCCCCGATCAACTGCCACACCACCACAATAAGTAGAGGGAGCAGGCTGCCGTATACATATTTCACATAAGATTTCTGTGTTTTCATAGCTCATTCCGCAGGTAATCAATAGCAGAATGGTGCAGCGTAATGACACCGGAGGCCAGTGCTGCCTGATAGCGCTGTTCCGAAGCTTGTCCAGGATAGGTAATGGGGCCCTCATGGCCTTCTGCCAGCGGAATATCTCCTAGTTCGCCAAGGAAGCCGGTGACCTGTGCGGTGAAGGATTCCACAGTATGACCGAAAATGGTAGGATCGATCAATTGGATGAAAGCTCCGCGATTCTTCTTGAGTCCTTTGGCTCCGATAGGCACGTTGACAAGGGCTCCGCTGAGAATTTCCAGTGCGAGCGCCAGGCCGAAGCCTTTGTAGCCGCCAAGCGGGGAGAGCCATTTAACATCCGCAGGATTCTCAGTCGGCTGGCCTTCTTCATCCACGCCCCAATGCTCAGGGATGGTTTCCCCTTTGAATTTAGCAATGCTGAGATGGCCCCAAGCCCGTTCCGACACCGCCATGTCGAGTACAAACAGCGGATCTGTATGCGGGATGGCAATCGCTAGCGGCGTATTGTTCACAGCAGCGCCTTTGCCTCCGGGCGGTGCCATCACGCTCATTCCGCCATAAGCGGAGATTAGCGTAATCGCGCCGCGTTCTGCTCCGTACCTGGCAATAATGCCCGGGCAGTTAAAACGGGAGACATCGGTGAGGCCGATGGTGATCACTTTGCGCTCGGCGAGTGCTGGAAGGGCGAGATCAATCGCTTCCCGGGCTACGATATGTCCGAGATCGTAATTTCCGGCTACATGTAGATAAGAGCCTTCTAGCGGAGCGGCTTCATATTTCCCTCTGCCTTCGAGGGAGCCGACCGCCTGCTTGAAGAAGGTAAAACCATGTGATGAGCGCCCCCTCAGATCGGCATCCAGATAATCACTAGCGATAATCTCTGCTTCATGCTCGGTAGCGCCGTATTTCAGCAGGACTTTTTTACCCATGTCTTTAAGTTCTTGGATAGGGATGGTGATTGTACTCATAGCTGTCTCTCCTAACGGTTATTTATCGTTTTTCACTTCTTCCAGTGCTTGATTGATGAAGGTGTTATCCACGACCTTGGAAGGGTCAACAGATTTATTTACTGCTTTTTCTTTTAACAGGAATGCTGCCAGCTCCCCTTGAGCTTTGACAAAATTATCAGAGACCGGGACAGTCGCGAACTGGACATTGGAGATGACGGATTTAACAACCTCGGGGTTCAGCTTGGTGCCCTCAGCGTAGATTTTTACCGCTTCATCCAGGTGATCCTTCTGCCACTGCAGTGTTTTTTCCAGTACCTTGAGATAGGCAACGACGAGATCCGGATGTTCATCGGCAAACTTGGTGCGGACAATATGGAATGCAGGACTGATGTAGTTAATGGAAGAACCGTCTGCGAGAACCTTGGCGCCTTCATCTACAACGGCTGTTGACAGGTAAGGCTCGCCGATAGCCCATGCATCCACAGAACCTCCGACGAACGCCGCCTTGGCTTCATCCGCACTGAGCTGGATAAGCTCCACATCATTTGCGGTCAGACCAGCTTTGTCCAGTAATCTGAACAGAATGTCATACGCTGCTGTTGCCTTGGCTACAGCGATTTTCTTGCCTTTTAGTTCGCTGAGATCGGTGATCGTACTGTTTTTGGGTAGCAGCAGTCCAACATTTTTGGAGCCGGTGCTGCCAATGGCAATCTCTTTGAAAGGAATATCGGATATTTGTCCAGTGATAACGGTCGTATTACCGGTTACCGCGAGATCCAGGCGATCCGTAAGAATCGCATCGAATTGCGCCGGTCCACCTGGTACTTCTACCCAGCTTACCTTGGCGTTATGCTTGGCGAATTCTTCTTCGAACCATTTCTGCTGCTGAGCCAGAACCAGCGGAGCAACGGCGTGCTGGACGCCGATATTGACAGTGACTTCTGGAGCGGAGGCCACTTGATTGGTGCCGGAGGCGGTGGAATTGCTACCGGAGTTACCAGAGTTATTATCTTTACCGCAGGCAGCGAGTACCAGCAGCATACTTATGGCAGCTAATAGAATTGCGAATGTATTTCTTTTCATGATAGTTCGAGTCCCCTTTGTCTAAGTTAAAGATCACTTTACTATATCCGATTAAACAAGTAAAATAACTTTGAATGATGTTTATATAACCATTGGTTATGGGAACGGGGAGAATTTCAGGTGAATATTGAACAAATAGAATATATTGTAAATGTAGCGAAAACAGGATCCATTTCGGCTACTGCGGAGACCATGCATATCTCACAGGCTGGTATCAGCAAAGCCATCATGAAGCTGGAAAAAGAGGTGGGGTTCGAGTTGTTCCGCAGAACGCGGCACGGGACGCTGCCTACTGAGCGGGGAAAGATCCTGATCGCCAAAGCTAGCGAAATTCTGCTGAAGGTTCAGGAGTTTGAGGATGAGGTCTCTGGTCAAAAGGAGCAGATTCATGGCGATATTCGCCTCTCTGTCAGCCCCAACTTTATCGCGATTCTTCCAAAAGCCATTATGTCTTTCAAGGCGAATAACCCCTATGTCAAGTTGGAGATCACTGAAAAGGATTCGGTGGAGATTCTGGAGGACATCCGCCAGGATATCACCGATATGGGGCTGATCTACTTTCATGCCGAGCATAGCCAGCATATTAAAGATTTATGGCTGACAACGATGGTAGAGACGAGGCTGGTTGTCTGTGTGGGCAGGAAATCTGTTTTGGCTTCAAAAAGTAAGCTAGTGATAGAGGATATTCTGGACCAGACTTTTGTCAGCGTGAACGGCAGTTTCTCCCGGCTTTTTATGAAAAAGCTCATGCTGAAATACGGCCCTGTGCAGGTTCTGTTCACGTCGACCAATCAGGAGGTACTGAAGCGGACGATTGCCGAAGGGGATGTGATCAGCATCTTCATGGAGTTCAATATTATGAACGATCCGCTGATTCTGAGCGGGGATATTGTAGCGATTCCGCTGGAAGCGAAGGAACTGGACCAGGAGGTAATCCAACTGGGCTATGCCCGCTCGAAGCGGCAGCATTTCTCTATCGCCCATCAGGAGCTGCTCCGGCATCTGCAGCAGGAGATCGAGCGGTTGGGATTATAAAAAAACGCCTCACCCGGCATGGGTGAGACGTAAATTCAAAATAGAGAAATTAAGATGTTCTTGCTAGATGCTGTATGCAGGTTCTGTCAGCTCGGAGTCACTCAGGGCTTCTAATACCCGCTTACGGTACTCCAGAAATGGCCCGGACACGCGGGAACGGGGATGCTGCAGGCTAATGGGAATAATCTCTTTCACTCTGCCCGGCTTGGACTGCATGACCACAATCCGGTCGGCAAGGAAAATGGCCTCGTCAATATCATGGGTCACAAGCAGCATAGTGGTACGGTTACTACGCCAGATATCCAGCAGTGCTTCCTGCATGTGGTTGCGTGTGAAAGCGTCAAGAGCACCAAAGGGCTCGTCCAGCAGCAGAACCTTCGGATTCCGGATCAGGGCCCTGGCAATGGCTACGCGTTGGGACATCCCGCCGGATAATTGCTTGGGAAAGGACTTCTCGAATCCGCCAAGCTTGACCAGTTCGATCATTTCATCGACAGCTTTTCTGACCTCAGGGTCTTTCAGGGATAGATCAGCGGCAATATTCTTTTCGACAGTCAGCCAAGGGAACAAACGGTGCTCTTGAAAAATAACGCCTTTCTGAATGCTAGGTCCTGTAACAGGCTTGCCATCCAGCTCGACAGATCCTTCATACCCGGTATCCAGGCCGGCAACGATCTTCAGCAGGGTGCTTTTGCCGCAGCCGCTGGGTCCGATAATGGCTACAAATTCATGGGGTTCCAGGGCAAGGTTGACGTTCTCCAGAGCCTGAACCTTCTCCTTCTGGGATGTAAATACTTTAGACACGTGCTGCAAATTAACTGTAGCCATCTGTGGTTTCACCTCGGGTGTGTTCTTTTTTTGACTAAAGGTACTGTAATTGATTTGAATTGTCAATCACGCTCCTTCTTGAACTGCTCTTCTGAATCGGCCTGACGAGCTGGCAGACAAAGGGGATCAGCAGCACCATCAGTCCCCTGAAAGATGCCCCAATCTATCCTTTATTTTCTCTCAAAATAGCGGTAGGATGGGTGTAATATATTACATGAATTTATCTGTTGTGGAGGGAAATGAAGTGAAATTTGTCTTTGATTTGGATGGTACTATTTGCTTCAAAGGCCAACCGGTATCCGAAATGATCCTGACTCGTCTGGAAGAATTGACGCATGCAGGGCATGAAGTGATTTTTGCCTCTGCCCGTCCGATTCGTGATATGTTACCGGTTCTGCATGAACGATTTCATTCCTTTGCGCTCATTGGCGGCAACGGGTCATTAGTGTCCAAGGAAGGTCAGGTTCAGCATGCCGAAGCTTTCAGTCAAGAGGAGGTGCAGGAGATCCATAGGCTGATTGAAGAACATCAGGCCACTTATCTGATTGACAGTGATTGGGATTATGCCTACACCGGCCCGCCTGATCATCCCATTCTGAATAATGTGGACCCCTCTGAGCTGGCCAAGCGTCTTCCTGTAGAATCACTGAAATCCATCGTCAAGATTCTAATCCTGACTGCTGACGATATGGAAGGGCTGGCGGAATCCCTGAAAGATCTTGGTGTGGTCATTCACAGGCACCGCAATGAAAATGTCATAGATATCAGCCCGCAGAACATCCATAAATGGAATGCATTACAACGGCTTGGGGTACGGAAGCAGGAATTTATTGCTTTCGGCAATGATGCCAATGACATTTCCATGTTCCAGCAGGCCCGCCATGCCGTTATGATCGGATATCATGAGGAGCTTGCTCCCTATGCCTCGGAATCCATTTCACTAGAGGGCGACTGTGAGGGCGCCATTGTTAATAAGCTGAAGGCATTATCCGTGTTATCCGTCCATTCGTGATCAGAGGTACATAAATTTTAGAAATGAAATACAGCGTATCACGTATAAAAATGAAACGGTAGAAGTCTCTCAGGACGATGCCGTTTTATTTTTTTTGCAAGAGATCATCCGTGCAATTTAATATCCACCCATAAAAGTTCAGGATTACCCCCGTGCATTCCAAACCGCTGTCAGTTAGTATGAAACTAAAGCATAATGTTGCCACAGGAAACAGAGGTATAAAAAAGCGAATCGGGAAGGTGAACAGATGCTTAGCGTACTTATAGTGGATGATGAATATGAGATTCGTGAAGGTTTGCGTAACCGCTTTCTTTGGGAGGATTACAATATTACGGAGATTATGGTGGCGGAGGACGGGGATATTGCCTTGCACACGGCGCTGGAGGCCAGACCGGATCTGATCATTACGGATATCAAAATGAACCGCATGTCGGGCTTGGAGTTCCTGAGCGCTCTGTCCCCTGTGGAGGACTATAAACCGGAGAAGATTATTGTCAGCGGATATGATGATTTTGAACTGGTGAAGCAGGCTATGCAGTCAGGTGTATGCGATTATATCTTGAAGCCGATCAACCTGGATGAACTGGGAAAAATGGTGGATAAATCAGTGGAGACGATCAACCGCAGAAGGATGGATCAACGCAACCGCCAGATGCTGCGCAACCAGGCCGTCTTCGCCATTCCCAAAATGCGCGAGGAACTGCTGAAGGAAATGATCGAGCATGTCTACGACCCCAATCTGGAGATGCGCAGATGTCACCGCCTGCAGACGTTGGAGCTGGAATGGATGCTAAGTGAGTCGATGTTCCTGATTGTCATCGAGGCCGATAATCTCAAGGCGATTGAGAACCGGAATCCGCATGAGAAGGAACTGATCCTGTTCGGGATCGGAAATGTCGTTCATCAGACGTTGGAGGAGGAATATCCGCATCCGTCCGCTCTTTATAAGGATAATCACAACCGCTGGATCGTCGTGCTCGGCAGCTCGCAACTGGAGCAGACGGAATTTGCCCAGGGGATGGCACAACTGTTGATTCAGAGAATCAATGAGTTTGTCAAAATTACGGCCAGTGCCGGGATGCTGACTAAGCCGGGCAACACCCGGAATCTTTATCACATGTACACTGAGGCGTTAAGTGTAATGGAGCAGAAGGCGGTCTATGGCGGCAACCGGCTGTTTACAGAGCAGGGGCTTTTTTATGATGGTGAGAATGAGGACCTGTCGCTTCAGGAGCCGGAAGAAATGCTTGATCTGGTCCGCTACGGGACGGATGCTGATATTTCAAGGGCGATGGACAGCTTCATCGAGATGGTGCATTCCTGGCAGCTTACACAGCTGAGGGATATTCAGCAGAAAATTTTTGAGTGGTTGTTCGAAGTGTTTCGCAGAGGGGCGGAGGGGACGGTCCTTAAGAATTGGAGGAGTAATCCGATAGCGGTCTGGGAGCTGCTGGAGCAGTACGATACATTGCAAGCCCTGCGTGTGCAGACTGAAGCGTTCTTGCATGAGATTGCTGCCGACTTCCGCAAGCTTTCGGAGACGCCAAGTCAGATCGTCAGCGAGGCGGAGAAAATATTACACCGTGATTATGCAGAAAGCCTCACGCTGCAAAGCGTGGCTTCTGCTGTTCACGTAACACCGGTGTGGCTCAGCAAGCTTTTTAAGAAGGAACTGCATAAGACCTTTCTCGAATATCTGACGGAGATTCGTGTTAAAAAAGCCAAGGAAATGCTGTACGATGTGAAATTTAAAATCTATCAGATTTCCTATCAGGTGGGATACAAGGACCCGGTGCATTTCTCGAAGCTGTTCAAGAAGCAGGTAGGCTGCACACCGAAGGAGTTTAGAAGACAGCTGGGGATGGCTGAGGAATAACCTTCTGGCTGCCCATTCGAAGGAATTGGCAGCCAGGAGGTCCAAAAAGCAAATCAAGTCAATTGCAGACCATATGAATCATTTAGGACGGAAGAAAAAGGTTATCGGGACGAGATCCCGACAGTCACGATGCCTGTCTTACTCACTGGAAGCGATTGTTCCAGAACGTCCGAAGTGTGTTGTTCCATGATATTGCTGGTATAGAGCACGGTATCCTCGCTGGTTTGAATGCTCAGTTCAGATGGTGTCTCCGCGAGGTTGTACCAGCGAGCCATCAGGTCACCGCTACCTTCGCTGAGCTTCAGGTTCGAGAAGGCAAGCCCTCTTCCTTCCCAAGTGAGGAAGTTGTGTACGGGCGGTAGTTCGCCTTCATGAATGTCCGTCTGGGCTGTGATGAGCGGAACAGCGAAACGATAGGCTTCACGATAAGCATCGAAGCGAGTCTCGTTGCCACGGTGCGGAATAATGCTCCACTCTGCTTCGTTTGCTCCAAGGCACTGGGCATCAGGAGTATGGAAGACACCCCAGTCGCCAAGCTCTCCGACACTGCGAAGCAGTGTGACGGCAATCGTGCCCTCGGTATCACGTAGCACTTCGTATTCGTTCAAGCCTTTGCCAGCAGCAGTCAGGCCTCTGCCGTCTCCATGCACATCGACGAAGGATTGCATATGCTGACAGTTGCTTGGGTTCTCCCACTCCGGTGCGGGTACGGTCTGGCGTTCAGCCACTTCAAAGACAGAGTCGGCATAATGCACAGCCGATTGGACGCCGGATGGCAACAAGACCCGCAGGCGGTGATCCTTCGATTGATTGTCGATACGGGTATGCACCTGCAGGGCATGACCGCTACGCTCCAGGCTGATGCGGGTGACGATATGAAGGGGGACAAGCTGTTGTGACCGGGTCGCCTGGCGCTGCCTGAACTCTACCATGGTCTCTACTTCCTGCAGCAGCAGCTCATTAGCCGAAGCCGGAATTTCCAGCGTATGGCGGATTTCAAAAGTAGCACGGTAAGGCGTATCCTCGGCTAACGTAATCTCGGCCTGCACACCACGACTTGTGATGGCTGTGTCGCCTACAGGCTGTTTGAAAATATATTCGTTCCCGATATCGCCGACATCCTCATAAATGCCAAGGCCGCTATACAGCTGGCCACTGGTTTTATCCAGCAGGGAGAAGCTGCCGTCTACTTCCAGGCTGACTCGGAGATGCTCGTTCTCCATAGTCAGGTCACCGGTAACCAGATAGACATCCTGGGGCTCCTGCTCCACCTGGACATCCTTGCTAGGAATCCACGCGTAGGAAGCCAGACCCAATGCAGGAAGATTCGTCGCCTCAAAGGTCAGGCGCAGGGCCCGGGCCATGTAAGGCTGTCTGAACTTGTCACCGGGTAGCTCGTAGCCGAAGCGTACGCCCAAATCTTCGGCGGTGACATCAAGTCTTACACCTGCTGCATCAACCAGATAGCCTTCGCCATGTGTACGGCCGGCGACCTCATTGAAGACAGCGACAGGATCTTCACTTTGGTTGAAGAAACGGCGGGACCATTCCACTTCTACAGTCACTGTACCGCTGGTCGCGTAGCCGCTGGTATTATAGACCACGAACGGAACGGCTTGATCGCTGTATGATGCGAATGCGGAAGTGTCCACCTTGGAACTGATGAATTTGGCACTCTCGGTGGCGAGGGACGAGCCGACTTCCATGCTCTTCGCGAACCGGGTCTTCATCTCATGATACACTTCGTCCACACTGCAGCCGCAAATGCTGTCATGCGGATGATTCTGCATCAGGGTCTTCCAGGCATATTGCAGCAGACCATGCGGATAGGCTTTGCCCAGCCCATGTGCCAGGGCAGCCAGCGGCTCTGCCGTTTTTTCCAGAAGCGTCTGATTCTGTTGATTGAGCTGCTTGATATACACGCGCGCCGATGCTGTATTGACCAGCGAATACCAGCCGTCAGTATGCTGCCCGCGCAGCTCGCCGGTAGTGAGGGTCAGATCTTCCGGAAGCTCTTCCTTGATCGCTTTCACGTAGTCATCGAAGTTCGAATGGATGAATTCGCAGTCAGGATAGAGTTCGCGCGCAACACGCAGGGCTTCGGACAGGTCGGTCTGGATGGGTTGATGGTCACAGCCATTCATCAGCAACAGATGTCGGGTGGAGGCATACTGCCGGGCACGCTCCAGGCGAATATCCCAGTAAGCCTTGGCCGCCTCGGGGGCGACTGGAATTTCCATACCGTTGTTGTACCAATTGGCGAACAGGATACCGAGAACACTGGAACCGTCGGGAGATTGCCAGATTAGCTCGGAGTAAGGAGATTCCAGGCCGGAAGCATCTTCTACACGGTTGTTGAAGCCGGTGGCTTTCACACCTCTGCCGAACACGGCTGTGCTTATACCAGCTTGCTGCAGGATTTGCGCCGCCTGGCCCATGTTACCGAAGGAGTCCGGGAAATAGCCGAGCTTGGAGATCGGACCGAACGTGCTGGCATCACGGTGGCCGATTTGCAGATTACGGACATTGGCTTCGCCGCTCGTCAGGAATTCATCCTGAAGGATATACCATGGACCGAGGGACAGCTTACCTTCATCGCACAGGCGCTGGATAATTTTGCGCTTCTCGGGATAGACCTGCAAATAATCCTCTACTACAATGGTTTGTCCATCAAGATAGAAGCTCTTGAATTCAGGATCAGACTCGAACGTTTCAATTAAGGTATCTATCGTTTCGATGAGTTTGACGTGATGGGCTTCGTAGGGCATATACCATTCCCTGTCCCAGTGAGTGTGGGAGATGACATGTACAACCGTTTTGCTGGGTGCTGTCAAGGCGATTCCTCTTTTCCATAAGATGATGGACGCTACAGCATAATTATAATCAATGTATCCGCTGTCACAATGAGTGGATCGCAAACTATTGCGGGGATTGTTATCGACATGCAAGAAAGGGAGGGCTGAAGCAGTGAATCGTTTTTCTCTGCGGCTCGGAGCATCGTTTCGGAACCGGATTATTCTGGTGTTCTTCTTGATCATTATTATGCCGTTCCTTATCTTTGCTTACTATGCGCATATCAAGTCCATTGAAGGCATCACTAACACCAATACCAAGATTTCACTAAGCTATCTTCAGCAGGCACGCAAAAATTTTGAAATCTATCTCAATAAACTCAATGATCAGGTCAATACGCTTATCGGCAATAAACGCCTGCAGGATCTATTGATCGACCCGCCAGCCAATACCGCTGAAGAAGAGGCGTTCACAGTAAACCTGCTGACATTGCTCTATCAGGCGACCCCGCAAATTGACGCCTTCCGGGTCAGAGTCTACCCGATGAATCTAGCCCTGTACCCTTCTTATATGAATACGCTGGGAGAATCGGCTGATCTTGTATCTGAGGAGGACTGGTTCCAGAAACCTCAGGAGAGTGTGGGGCCGATCTGGAAGCAGTTCTTGCCGGAGCAAGGCAAGTATGGACGGCCCTTGCTCGCCTATATCAAACGCTTCTCGGGCCTTTACGACCGGAAGCCCCGCGGTGTGGTCGTCACGGAAGTCTCGGAGGATCATCTGAAGCGTTATTTTTCACCCACGGAGCAATTGAAGAACCAGAAGCTGCTTCTTATGAACAAGAATGGCACCATTTACTATGATTCATCTGCCAATGAGTGGGCAGGTACAGCTTTCCCTTCAGAATCGTTCATAGAGCATCTACAACAAAGTCCGGAAGGCTCACAGACCATCAAGATCGACGGCAACACTTATCTTGCAACCTATGTTGGCTTGAGTAGCGAGCCATGGGCGATCGTCAGCCTGACGCTGCTCAAGGAGCTAACCGGGACGAATGATGAGATTAACCGGCTGTTGATTATTTTTCTGATCATCTATTTAATCTGCTGCATTGCCGTTGTCTTCTATATCACAGTGTATTTTACTCAGCCCATTGCACGCTTGGTGCGGTTGATGCGGAGAATGGAGGACGGGAATTTTCATAATATTATACTGAACTCGCCCCGGAAGGACGAGGTGGGGTGGCTGTACCGCGGGGTTGGCAGTCTGGTTCAACGGATTGATGTGTTGATTCAGGATGCATGGCGTTCGGAGCGGAAGAAGAAAGCCTTGGAGTTCCAGGTGCTAAGCCACCAGATCAATCCGCATTTCCTCTATAATACGCTAGAATCGATTCGCTGGAAGGCGGAGAACCATGGACGCAGCGATATTAGTGAAATGGTATCTGCACTCGGTAATTTGCTCCGGCTGAGTCTGAATCAGGGTAAGGAGATCACGACACTGCGGCGTGAAATCGAGCAGGTCAAGGCCTACGTGCTGATTGAGCAGGCCCGGATGGGCAGTGTCATTCGCATTCTGTATTCTATTGATGAAGAGCTGCTCGACTCGCCATTCTTGCGGCTGCTGCTGCAGCCTCTGGTGGAGAATGCGATTCAGCACAGTGTGCGGAGTGATTTTGAGAAAGGTAAAATCATTGTGTCTGCGCGCAGCGAAGGGCAGGATATGATCATTGAGATTACGGATAACGGTAAAGGCATTCCGCAGCAAATCATAGAGGAACTGGAGCATGACGTGCCTGCCGAGGAAATGTATACGGCCACTCGCCGGGGGGTAGGACTCCGCAATGTGAACGATCGTCTGAAGCTATACTTCGGGTCTGACTACAAGCTGCAGATTGAGACTGGCCCACAAGGCGGTACCCGAATACTACTGCGTCATCCCAAGAAGATAGAGGTGGAATTACCTAGGCCGGACGACAGTCGGTAGACTATTAGAATTGTAAAAGCAAGCATAGTAGCGGGTCTCCCCATATGGGAGAGCCGCTACTTCCCTGTTTGGGGGGATAAAGACCTTCAATAGGGTCATCAGGACAAAAGGAAACTACAAAGTGCAAGAATGACTCATAGAAGTGTATATCGCTCTCTTTTACAATTAAGTCATCCAAACAGCGAAAGGGAAGTCGATATGAAACTAAACGGAGTGTTCAAGGAACTGTACAAGAATCGCACCTTGCTGCTCATGTTCCTCCCCGTCGGGGTACTATTCTTGCTTTTTAACTATTTGCCGCTGGCCGGTCTTGTCATCGCTTTCAAAAATTTCGATTTCTCCAAAGGGATTTTTGGTAGTGAATGGATGCACCCCCTGTTCAGCAATTTTGATTATGTATTCTCTTCACCGGTAGCCTTCCGGGCAATCCGCAACACGATCCTGCTCAATGCGCTTTTCATTGCTATAGGATTAGTATTTGAAGTAGGTTTTGCTCTATTGCTGAATGAGATGCGTAACAAGTATTTCAAACGGATTACCCAGTCATTGACCTTTCTACCATTCTTCATTTCCTGGATCGTTGTAGGCGTATTTGCTTACAATCTGCTGAACTTTGAGAACGGTGCAGTCAACCGCTTTCTGGAATACCTGCATCTGCAACCGATAGATTTCTATAGCCGGGCCGAGCTGTGGCCAGCCATTCTGACCATTGCAGCACGCTGGAAAATAACCGGTTACGGCACAATTGTCTATCTGGCGGCCTTAACCTCTGTGGACAATTCTTATTATGAAGCCGCTTCAATTGACGGAGCTTCCAGATGGCAGCAGATTCGTTATATCAGTATTCCGATGCTGCGGCCAACGATCATCATCCTGACCCTTCTGGCGGTAGGAAGAATCATGAATGCGGACTTCGGCATGTTCTATGCCATGGTAGGGGATGCTTCACTGCTCTTCCCGACCACGGATGTTATTGACACCTTCGTCTACCGGAGCTTGCGTAAATCCGGTGACATCGGGATGGCTTCCGCTGCGGGCTTCCTTCAGTCCTTTGTCGCCTTCTTCCTGGTGCTTGGCAGCAACTATGCGGCGCGCAAAATTGACAAAGACTCAGCGATATTCTAAAGGCTGTGTGTCCGGGGGGGGCTTGCTAATAGAGGCACTTCGGACACCAGGCATATCATACTTTTAGGAGGTCATCCCACACGATGTCAGCACGAAAATTTTCCCTCAGCCAGTTCCTTATTGCTCTGGTCATCGGCCTGTTCAGTCTGGCCTGCCTGTTCCCGTTCCTGATGGTAATCTCAGGCTCCCTGAGTACAGAGAAGGACATTATGCAGTATGGCTATTCCCTTTGGCCGAAGACGATTACTTTTGATTCCTACCGGATCCTGCTGCTTGGCTCCAACCGTATATTCCAGGCTTACGGGGTCAGCACATTCGTTACAATCGTCGGTACTGTACTGTCCCTGTTTCTGACGAGTATGGGCGCTTATGTCATGGCCCGCCGTTCCTTTAAATACCGGAATATTCTTTCGATCTTCGTTATTATCACCATGCTCTTCAGCGGGGGACTCGTGCCTTGGTATATTATTATCGTCAGATACCTGCACTTGAAAGATACGATTTGGGCACTTATTCTGCCGTCTCTAGCTAATGCCTTCAACATGTTCCTCATTCGGAACTTTATGCTCTCCATCCCTGAAGATTTGCATGAATCGGCCAAAATGGACGGTGCCGGTGAATTCCGTATCTATGCCCGGCTGATTATGCCACTGGCCTTACCGGTTCTAGCTACTGTTGGCTTGTTCGTAGCCCTGGGCTATTGGAACGACTGGTTCCTCGGTCTGATGTTCGTCGATAAGCAAGAGCTTCAGCCATTGCAGTTGTTGCTGCGTACACTGATCTCTAATGTCGAGTTCTTGAAGAGCTCCAGCAATGCGGCGGCGATGCAGCGGATCTCGACCCAGATTCCTTCCGAGTCGATCAAGATGGCGCTCACAGTTATCACGATTGGACCGATCATTTTCCTCTACCCGTTCCTGCAGCGTTATTTTGTCAAAGGCCTCATGGTTGGGGCTGTAAAAGGTTAACTATGCCGACCACGGTCGTATAGTATAAATTACATTTCAAAAAGGGGAGATTTGGATGCGCAAAAGCATCGGTAGATTTCAGCTAATTCTAACCGCACTCCTGCTGTTCAGTTTAGTCTTGTCCGCATGTGGCGGCAGTAACAACAATACCACTTCAAATGCAGGTGAAAAGACGAATGCCGGCGGAGGAAGTGACACAGCAGCAACGAAGACTGAGAATGAAGTTACCCTTAAATTCTATTTCGGCGGTGATAAGAAGGCTGCCACAGATGAAGTTTGGTCCAAAATCAGTGAGTATGTGAAAGCCAAAGGCCTGAATGTCAAATTTGACATTAACTTCATTCCGTTTGGTGACTTTAAGGAGAAAATGCTCGTTATGGCCGCATCCGGCGATAGCTGGGACATGAACTTTGACGGCGACTGGCTCTCCTACAAGCAAATGGCAGCCAAAGGTTCCTATATGGCCCTGAATGATCTGCTGCCGAAGTATGCACCTAACCTGGAGAAGAAATACGAAGAGCAGGGGACATTGGGCGCGGCAACAGTAAACGGCCAAATTGTCGGATTGCCATGGACGATGAAAATGAATGAACGCAAATTTGCCGGCTGGCGTTCGGATCTTGCCGAAAAGGCAGGCATTAACATCGCACCGGATTCGATTAAAACGATTGAAGATGTAGACAATTTGCTTCGTGAGCTGAAAAAGGCTTACCCGAACGATAAACTGTCCCGTACCACACCGTTGTCTCTCTATTACATCCGTGATGAATGGGTGGACTTGAACTTCCACGGTCTGGGCTTCTATTTGAATGATCCGAAGATTACCGTTCAATCAGTTGAACAACAACCATTCTTCCTGGAGGCTTCGCAGTTGGCGAAGAAATGGTATGACGACAAGCTGATTAACAGAGATGCCATGATTGACAAGGAAGGCGCAGAAGACCAGTGGAGAAACGGCAAGCTGCTCTTTACCGTGACTTCTCATGAATGGGCTTACGCTGATCCAGGCTTCTCCGATTCTTCCTTTAAACAAGGCATGTCGCTCCTTTATCCTGATAAGAAATATGTTAACCGTACCGCTCTTGCAAACGTATTAGCGATCAACGTGAACTCCAAGAATCCGGACCGGGTTCTGCGGTTCCTCGATATGGTGGAAACCGATCAAACCCTGTATGACTTGCTGCAATATGGTATCGAAGGCAAGACCTATGTCCTGAATGGAGATGCTGCGGATTATCCGGAAGGCATGCAGTCCTCTACCAGTAACTACATGGAGTGGGGCGGACAATGGGGATTCTGGAAGCCGCAATTCATGCGCCCAACCACAACCTATGCTAAAGATTTCTGGGTGAAGGAAGCAGATTTCGCCAACCAGCCGAACAACGTGAACTCGCCAATCGACGGATTGTTCATTGCTGAAGACAGCATGAAGAATGAACTGGCTAAGCGTGACCAAGCCACTGATGAGATTAGCAGACCGATCGAATACGGTATGGTGAAGGATGTTAACAAAGCTGTAGCCGATTATGTAGAGACTCAAAAGAAGAACGGACTCGATAAAGTTATCGCTGAAACACAGAAACAAATAGACGCTTATCTTGCTGCCAAAAAATAAGGCTTGCGGCAAACAGGAAGCCGCCTTGGAAGGTGTGCTTCCTGTTTTTTAAAATATAAGGGTTTATATGTTTTACGCTATAAATTGTCCTTATATTTCTCGCTGAAACGGATAACCGTCCCTTTAGAGGACGGAAAAGCCGTTTCTACTTGGGCATAGCGTCATTGCCTATCCGCAGGAAGGATTGACCAATAAACTATTGGAGGTGCGTTTGTGAGTACAAATCGATCATGGGTCAAGCTCCGGGTACAGGTATCACGGATACTTGCGGCCCTACTGCTGGTGTCCAGCATCCAGCTTCCTCTTGGCACAGTAAAGGCTGCGGCCAATGCTGTACATGTTAGCCTGGGAGAAACACCGGTTGAGCAGGGGCTATCCGCTAGAGCAGGTGATACTACCGACGGTCTGAAGACCGGAACGGTCACTGAAGTCACCTATTGGGAGACTGGTAAGGACCTCGGAACAAGCTACATCTATCTGGACGTGGACAACGATTATTTGTATGACAGCAATGATTACGATGTAGATGTTACTGTAGATTATTACGACGAGGGCAGCGGGAAATTTGTTCTGCAATATGATGCCCAGACGGCAGCCTTCAAGGATGGAACCGTGTTCCAATATGGTGACTCCAAGACCTGGAAAAGTCATACCTTCACCCTGAAGGATGCCAAATTTGCAGACCGCACCAACGGAGCGGATATTCGCCTTAGCGTGGAAGGTGGGGGCATTGATTCTGCGACTAACAAGGATATTAAGGTTGCTGCAGTTACAGTTGTCAAGAATTTGAAAGCGGATACAAATAAACAAGTTAGTATTAAGCTGGGGGATCAAGTCGACTCTAACGGCATTACGGCGAGACCTGGAGATGGACCAGCTACCGGCCTTTTGACTGGAATAAGGGACGGCAAAACTTATTGGCAGACGAATCAGAATGTAAGCTCGTCGGACCCGGGGCAGAACGTCCTCTACTTCTATTTTAATGTGGGCGACGACTACTTGTATCAGAATACCGATCAGGATGTATTTGTAACGGTGGAATACTATGATCGCGGCAATGGAAGCATGGTTCTGCAGTATGATGCGGAGTCAGCGCACTTTAAGGATGCTGCATTATTCACCTATAAAAATACGAATACCTGGAAGACACATACTTACAAGTTAAGCGATGCTTATTTTGGCAACGGCACTAACGGCGGAGACTTCCGGGTTGGTGTCAGTGGCGCAGGCGCTCCGGCGAACAATCCGGAACTGATCTTGGCTTCGGTAACAATCACAAAAGCACCGCGCACCGCTGTGGATGCGCAGACCAAGGTATACACGACCAATTATGCAACACAGGATGTAGTTATAGCCGATGGGAGTGTCAAAGATTTTGGTGCTGTCGGGAATGGCGTCCAGGATGATACGCAGGCGTTCCAGGATGCCTTGACCGCAGCGGGCAACCGTGGGGGTGGGGTAGTCTTTGCGCCAGAAGGTCATTACAAGATTACTAGTAATCTCATCATTCCAACCGGAGTTACACTCCGTGGTGACTGGGTAAACCCGGACACCGTTAATAAAGAAGTAAAGGGAACGGTTCTTGAGGCTTACGGTGGTAGAGGGGACGCTGACGCGCCAAGTTTCCTTCAGCTCTCACCTTCTAGTGGTGTCACGAATCTGTCGGTTTGGTATCCGGAACAATCGGCAGAGCAGCCGGTTCTCTATCCTTGGACCTTTGAGCAGCTTTCAGGTGATAGCGCTACCATTCAGAACGTGACGCTCGTCAATTCCTATAATGGTATCAAAATCGGACCGATCTGGAATGAGCTTCATTATGTCAAAAATGTATTTGGAACCGTGCTGAATACCGGAATTTTCCTGGACTTCACCACAGATATCGGGCGCCTCGAGCACGTTCGTCTGGCTCCTGATTATTGGTCTGGTTCCGGTCTGGCCGGGGCTCCGCAAAAGGAACAATTGACGAATTATGTTACAAATCATGCAGAAGGGATTGTTATGGGCCGTTCCGACTGGGAATACATGTCGGACATCTATCTGTCAGGCTTCAAGACAGGGATGCGTGTAACGACCAGAACGGACAGCTTGGAATCAGCCAATGCCCAGCTCTACAAAATCAATATTGAGCATTCCCAGGTAGCGCTCAAGATTGAAGGCGTCAATGATTATGGTCTGCTGGTGACGGACAGCAGCTTTAAAGCCGATGTCGGACCGAGTCCGATCGCTATTCAAGCTACGCCTGGGTTCCGCTCTATCGTCCAGTTCAACCAGGTGACAATCGGCGGTCAGCCACATCACGCAGTCGTCAATGAAGGAACAGGAATTCTTTCTTTTGAGAATAGCACCTTCGAGAACTGGGATGACCTAGCTGGTGGCTATGCCATTACAGCCAAAGGAGGCTCGCTTATTCTCGGCCAGTCCACCTTCGACAAGCCGTCGAATCACATCTTGCTACAGGGTACTGTGGTAGAAGTGAACGCTGTCAATTCCGGCTATCAGGGTGAGCTTCAGGTGAAGAATGAGAGCGAGGGCGCGCAGCTGAACATTCACCAGGATGACAAGTATAGCCTGGAGGCACTGCCAGAAGTAGCAGCTCTTGATCTAGCGCAGCAGCCCAAACCTGCAACAAACGGATTATACAATGTAACTGCACAACCTTACGGAGCGGATAAAAGCGGCCAAATCGACACTGCCGCCATCGTGCAGCAGGCCCTTAATGATGCGAAGCTTGCCGGCGGCGGTACCGTGTATCTGCCAGCAGGGATCTACCGGTTGAACTCACCTATTACTGTGCCGAGTGGTGTTGAGCTGAGAGGATCATGGGATGTGCCCCATCATACGATTGGTGGAGGAACCGTGTTCTTCACCAATTATGGGGAAAATGATCCCGATGGCACACCTCTGATCACTCTGGAGGCTTCCTCAGGAGTCAGAGGCTTGTCTGTCTATTATGACAAGCAGAACTGGAACACGGTGAAGCCTTATTCCTGGACGATTCAAGGGAAAGGCCATAGCGTGTACGCAATCAATACGACTTTGATTAACTCTTATCAAGGGATTGACTTTGGCAGCTATGATACCAGCGGACATTATATTGATTATGTCGCCGGTTCTCCGCTTAAAGAAGGCATCTTCCTTGGCGGCGGGGCAGAAGGCGGAATGGTCCGCAATGTCCAGTTTAACCCGCACTATTATGGAAGAAACAATTATCCGAATCATCCTGAAAGCGGCGAGGACTTCAATAAAGTCTGGAACTACCAGAAGGATCATCTGGATGCCTTCCGTGTAGGACATGTGAAGCAGGAGACTATCTTCAATACCTTTGTTTACGGTTCAATGTATGGCATTCATTTCGAGGAACAGAATGGTTCTGGTCCGGAAGCAGTTGTTATCGGTCACGGAACAGACGGCAGTAAAAAAGGTGCCGTTATTGACAGCGCAGGTCCCGCAGGACTTTCCCTGATCAATACCGAGCTTGTATCGATGAGTAGCTCGGATAAAGTATATGTCGTAGTCGGCGAAGGCTTTGACTCCAAAGTCACGCTCTTCAACACTTCGATGTGGGGAGATACGACCCGTTCCTTCGATATTCACGCGGGAACTGTACGTATTCAGCAAGCTAACTTCACGACTGTTGGGGAACGAGGAATCAATGCTCTGGGCGGAGATACAGCACTGTACAATTCCTACTTCCAACAGCCGCGCACTACACATGTCTATGCCGGCCCGGATATTAGCAAGCTGGTGATTTCTAACAACCTCTTCAAGGGTGGCATGCAGCTGGTCAACGAAGCAGTGAATAAAGTATTTGGCACCAATCTGGTTCCGGTTGCCTTGGGCATTAAACGCAGTCCGTTCAATGCCAGCGAACCGGACAAAGCGAACAGCGTGCTCACCGTAACTAATGTAACTGAAGAACAGCCGCTGAGCGGACGTCTGGAGTTATTGCAGCCTGCCGGGTATGCCGGGAAGCTCAAGCCTGTCCGGTTTGAAGGTATTGCTCTGGGACAGTCCTTGGAGATTGCCTTGCCATTCCTGTCCAGTGACACACTGAAATACCGTGTCACATTGGATGACGGCTACACTTACACAACTTCTGTCAGACTGGCACAGTCCTTTGCCGAGCGCCATGGAGCGGAATCGGTGGTTACTCCGACGATTGAACTGTCCAGCATTGACCAATATTCCAGTGTAGGGGGTCAATGGAAAGGCCCAGACGATCTCAGTGCCCATGCATCTGTGGCCTGGGATGACCAGAATCTGTACACTACGGTTGTCGTGAAGGATGATGTGCATGCACAGACCTGGAGTGGCGGGGATATCTGGCAGGGCGACAGCATCCAGCTTGGCATTGATCTGTCCAAGAAAGATGGATCAGCCAGCAAAAATGTAAATGAGTTAGGCTTTGCCCTGAATAATCAAGGCAGTGTCACTAAGTGGAGATGGAGAGCACCGGAAGGGGTGCCTACCGGGGCATTGAATAATGCCCAGGCAGATATTACCCGTGACGAGTCTACCCATTTGACCACTTATAAGCTGAAGATTCCGTTCAGTGAGCTACACAAACCAGGATATACCTTCTCGCCTTCCGATGTGATAGGCTTCACGCTCTTGATCAACGAGAATGACGGAGCCGGTCGTTCCGGATTCATGGAATACAATCAGGGCATTGGCTCCAGCAAGGATGCAACAACGTATGGGGACCTGATTCTGTTGAACAGCGATTATGCCGGTCTGCTGGAGCAATCGGCAACAGCACAAGTTACACAAGCAGAGGCGCATAAGGATATCACCCATAAGGATACAGCAGCCAATTTTGTCAGTCTGCTGCCTGAAGGTCCGGTGAAGACTGCGCTGATTGCCCGGTTGGCAGCCATCGGAGGTTCGGTCGATCCAGGACCTGGTACTGATCCGGGTACTGACCCAGGGAATCCAAATCCGGGCACTGACCCGGGGGGACAAAAGCCGGAACCCGGCACGGAAACGCCTTCTGCCAGCAATCCAAGTTCGGGAACTTCATCCTCTGTCCCTGCGGCTTCGGGAAGCAAGACATCCATCACTCTGCGGGGAGATGGAACTGTTGAAGTGAAGACCGGACCTGTAGTAGATAGCGCATCGCAATCGGCTAAAGCCGTTGTGACGTCATCGGAGCTTACCAGTGCTTTTGCTCAGGCTAAGCCTGATAAGAACGGTGTAAAGCATGTGTTCGTTCAGGTAGCGGCAGCCAGCGGAGCCAAAGGCTATAGTATTGAACTTCCAACTGCCTTCGTAGCTGCGGGTTCTCCAGATCAAGTGCTGGAGCTTGTGCTGCCGACAGGCACACTTACTCTGCCGGGCAACCTGCTGGCATCCCTGAGTAAGGAGCTGGATACGACAGTAACCTTCTCCTTGCGGGAGGCTGACCGCACAAAATGGAGCAAGGACCTGCAATCTAAACTGGGTAGTCGCCCGGCAGTAGAACTGTCCATCCTGTCGGGGAACAAGACTCTTGCGTGGAGCGACAAGAATTCGCAGCTTACGCTGTCGTTGCCATACGCGCTCTCTGGCACTGAGCAAGCCCAAGCATCCAGTCTTGGCATTTGGACAATTCTGCAGGATAAGCAGGGCGCTGTCGTAGCTGGGGCGAAATACGCAGACGGTACGGTGCAATTCAAGGTAACAGCAACAGGTCAATACGCTGTTACTTTAACCGCGCCAGCCTTTGCAGATTTGAGCAATGTTCCTTGGGCACAAGAGGCTATTGAGCAACTCGCTGCCAAAGGAATCATTCAAGGCGTGTCGGCTTCAGCGTTTAATCCTGGGGCACAGATCAAACGGGCGGACTTCGTAAAGTTGCTCGTGGACACTCTAGGCTTGACGGCAGCCACCACTGCTAGCTTCAGTGATGTGGAGCAGGATGCTTACTACGCTGAAGCACTGAGTGTAGCCAAGGCACTTGGCATTGCAACAGGGTCCGGTGATGGTGCATTCCTGCCGAATGCGGCCATCAGCCGCGAGGAAGCAGCGGTTTTCATTGACCGTGCACTGAAGCTCCAGAAGATTGTGCTGGCGCAAGCCGGCACAAGCACACTAGGCGGCTTCAAGGATTCCAGCCTTATCGCGGGCTATGCCCGAGACAGCATTGGAACACTGGTGGAAGCCGGTCTGCTGCAGGGTAGCGGTAACAGCCTGAATCCTAAAGGCAATCTGACGCGCGCAGAGACAGCCGTGCTGTTGTACCGGATTTACAGCCGGTAATGTTCGATTTTTAATATTTTGAATAGGAAGACAGTGTAGGTTAAAGGTCTATAAAAAAGGCGTCCTTAGCAGTCCGTTTATCGGCTGTCCGGGGCGCTTTTTGTTTGAAGGGGTTTAGTAGTATGCGGAAAAAAGGAGATCCCAAGAGCACATATTTCTCATGCTTAAATTCCATGTTATGGTAATATAGAGTTGGATTTATGAAAAGTGTACAAGGGAGTGCAAGCGAAATGACTGAAGAACCGTTCATCTTTCTAGCGTGTGTAATATGTTTTATCGTTAAGAATGGATGAATGTAATAATACATATGGAGGTAATTAAGTTTGAGTACTCACTACTATTTCAGTTGGTTTAATAATTTTTTTCCAGAGAAGCTGGTCCATCGTTTACATGAGGATATACAAGACAGAAAATCGCTTGTTATGATTAGCGCTGATCCGTCTGGTTATACAGGTGAGCAAATTAACTTTGATGATGTTTCTGAATGGACATGGTTGAATCAGGCTAATATTCTTTTTGATGAATATCATTTCATTGATTACCGCATGCAGAAGGAAGATGCACGGCGATTAATTCAAAACGCTTCTGTCATTTTTTTATGCGGTGGATATCCTGTTTTGCAGAACGATTTTTTGGCGGAATATGAATTATCGGATGTTATTAAGAACAGCAATGCCGTTATAATGGGTGCCAGCGCCGGTGCGTTAAACATGGCTGCAAAATGGTTAAGCTTGAATAACACTGATGAAGTTGAAACAAGTACTACTTATGATGGTATTGGCTTTGATCATTTTGCCTATGAATCTCATTCTCAACGCGACTACGCCACGTTTGTTCAAGGCTACCTGTTTCCCTTGTCTGAAGAGATTGATGTTTACGCGGCAGAACAGGAGAGCGCTATACGTGTAAAGGACGGCAAAATAGACATAATGGGTCCTTTATATTTAATTTCCCGCTCAAAGATTCAGAAATTGGTTGAGACGCTCTAATTAGCTTGAGTGGCTGTAGCCTAACAGAATTAATTCCTTTTGATATATTAAATCAAGGCTTACAGCGAATCATCTCAGGTAAACAGATGCAATCTTAATATCCCCAGGACTTATTGTTGGGCAGAAATGATAAATTTTTTAGACCGCCTTCAATGGCGGTCTTTCTATGCTCGGCGGATGCTGGCTGCTCATTTTATTGAACTAACGGGAAACGATAGTTCCAATATGTGCTAATATTAAAGGGCGGAGTCTGTCAACTGAAATGCGATGGATGAGATGATTTTATAAGTTGGGGGATGGCATGGTGGATATTGGATTCCTCACTCGCTGGGAGCATGAGCATAATGCTATACAAAGAACAATCGAGGGCTTCTGGAACACTTTTCGCAGCTGGAAAACTCAGGACAAAGACGGTTATCATGAATTGTTTCTAGGCAAATTAGATGAGGATTTTATTATTATCGATGTGCTATCAATTAGCTTAAAACAATACTATGATCGTGAAGGTGCCACCATCTTTTGCTCCCTTCGTTTACATTATCTGCATACGATGATCGGAACGTATGATATGGAATTTTTGTTAGATGGTGTAACGGCAGATGACTATTTATCATTTGAGGATAGAAATGCACTTCATCGATTACTGGCTATTGACAAGTATGCTTTGCGTTTTGCCCGAAAAGCATTAGCTGAAGGAATAGAAGAGAGTACAATTATGAAGATAACTGGGTTAGAAGCAGAATACATTTCCCTTTTGAAGAGGAAGTTATTAAGCTAACGTGAAACGATAGAGGAGCAGAATGCTGCGGCAGCTGCTCCTCTTGTTGTTCAACTATTGGGCAGATTACGTTAATCAATAGAATATGCAGAGTGGTGATATAAGTATTTCAAGGCACTTAGTCGAACTTAATTTTAGAAATGAGGCCTTAACATGAAGAGGTTAAAATGCCCCTGTTGCGAATATTTCACTGTAGAAAGTGATGATGAGGCAATTGTCGATATTTGTGAAGTGTGTTTTTGGCAGTATGATATTGTCGCACATAAATTTCCTGAAAGAAATATAGGTGCAAACCATGTTTCATTAAGTGAAGCTAGAGAAAATTTCAAAAAGTATGGTGCATGTAAGAAGGAATTTAAACATTTGGTAAGAGAGACGCTAAAAGAAGAACATCCTAAAAATAACTGACAATCAATCTTATATAGACAAAGAATGTTAAGCTAACGGGAAACGTTAGTTGAATGACACACATTGATGAGTAGGAGCTACGGTATCCTGCTTTTTTCATTGAACTAACTACGGATTTAGGAATAAGTTAATATTTAAACGATACATATATGCAAATATTCAAATAAGGAGAATATTACATTGATACTACTCAGAACAAAAAGAATCAAAATAATTGGCTTTTCTACCAATCTTTTGGACTCCCACTCTGCATTCCAGTCTAATGCTAAAAGTCATATAAATTATGAGCTGGCGTGTTATGAGGTTTCGAGGTGGTATGGGATTGTTGGTACCCCTGGTTTATTAAAACTAATTGATTCTTTAAATAACGGTGGAGATTTTAAAGATGTTTATAAAGGGACCGAAAGTAATTGAGTAATAAAGCTAACGGGAAACGATAGTTCAATATTACAGCGGCAGTCCAGGACTTTATTCTCTCGTCCATGGCTGCCGCTGTTTCTATGACTGGGGGCCGTCATATGCTAGACAACTATAAATTCACCTGAAACTGCGATGTCGGCAGAGCTGCGGCCGATCATTATCCGGAAGGTGCCGGGCTCGACGATCCACTCGAGATTCCGATTCAGCAAGCTTAAGTCCTTCGGCGCTAGTGTGAAGGAGAGTGTGTGTTGTTCCCCTGGCTGTAAGTGAATCCGCTGGAATCGCTTCAGTTCCTTCTCGGGCCGGGCAACAGAGCTGTGTACATCACAAATGTAGAGCTGAACGACTTCATCTCCGGCCAGGGTTCCAGTGTTGGTCACATTCAGAGTCACATGAAGATCCTCGTCGGGATGGATGGAGGCTGATCTGAAGTGCAGGCTGTCATACTTAAAGGTGGTGTAGCTTAGCCCGTGGCCGAAAGGATATAACGGCTGGTTGTCGCCGCCGACATAATGCTTTTGCCCGCCGCGTCTGCGATTGTAATATACCGGAATTTGGCCAAGGGCTTTCGGGAACGAGATCGGTAGGCGTCCCGCAGGATTGTAATCGCCGAACAGGACTTCGGCGATCGCATGACCGCCATTCTCGCCAGGGTACCAGGCTTCCAGAATGGCTGGAATATGCTCCGATTCCCAGCTAAGGGTGATCGGGCGGCCGTTCTGAAGCACGAGGATGACCGGTGTGCCGGTCTCATACACAGCCTTCAGAAGCTGAAGCTGTGTGCCCGGCAGATCCAGGCTAAGCCGGTCGATACCCTCTCCGCAGGTACGCTCGGAATCGCCGAGCGCGACTACAGCGATATCTGCTTGTGCAGCTGTAGCAGCAGCCTCTTGAATGAACTCTGCTGCATCATTCCAGCCCAGTAACACCTCGACGCCATTCGTATCTTTACAATATTCCACGCGCAGCGCATATTCCTGTCCAGCCTTCAGTGCTACCGGCACGTTTTGGCGGGCGCTGTGTCCCTGCCCCCAGCCATCAACAAGCAATTCTCCATCCAGCCACAGCCGCATGCTGTCCTGGCTGGAAAGACCGATATAACCTGTGAGATCATGCTGAGGAATAAGGCTGCCACTCCAGCGTACCGAGAAATCATGATTGCGGACGATTTCATCCGGCTTGGAAATCGCCCAATTGAAATGAATCGTCTTATCCGTCCGGGTTAGAACAGGGGATCCTTCCAGATCCGGATTATTGAAATATTCGCCCAATAATCCATTGGCACCGGAGCCGTGGGTGAAGTTTATCGGTGGAATAGGCTCCAATTCATCGTCCAGAATACTGCTGCCTTTAGCGTACAGCACTCGAGTCTTCGGACCTACAGCCGCTTTGATGCCGTCCAGCACTGTTACCGGTTCAAAACCTTCGATATAAGGGGTGTAGTCACCCAATCTGGCTGTATCCGCGCTTGGGCCAATAACCGCTATGGTGCGCAGGTTTTTGTCCAGCGGGAGAAGGTTTTGATCATTTTTCAATAGACAAATGCCCTCGCGAGCGGTCTGTAGTGATGTTTGAGCATGCGCTGTCTGGCGGATCACCGTCTTGCTCAGATCCTCATCCGTATAAGGATTTTCGAATAGTCCGAGCATGAACTTCACTTTGAGTACTCGCCCGGCTGCTGTATCTACGGTATCCAAGGCGATACCTCCACTGGTGACAAGCTCTATAATAGACTCTTGATAGACATCATGTGGGTAATCGTAATACTGCATGTCAGTTCCGGCTACCAGTGCCTGACGAATCGCTTCCTTCTCGGTGCTGGCCGTATAATGGGCATGCTGGAGGCGGGCAATCGCTCCCAGGTCTGATCTTACGAAGCCGGGCATATTCCAAGCTCCACGTAGGATCTCTGTAAGCAAGCTATAATCTGCCGAGCAGGGAACGCCGTCAATGGAATTGTAGGAACACATAGCATTGATCGCACCGCCTTCCACAAAAGCAGCCTCAAAGACAGGCATATGAAAGGTATGCATATCGTTAGCTCCAATAGAGGCCGGGGAATGGTTCAGCCCAGACTCAGGAATGCCATGTACGGCAAAATGCTTCGGCTCGGCAACGATATTCCGCCCGGAAGCCAGGTCGTCCCCCTGCAGTCCCTTGATCATGGCAACTGCCATCCGGGAGGCCAGATAGGTGTCTTCGCCATAAGTTTCCTCCACACGTCCCCAGCGGGGCTCGCGGGCGAGATCCAGCACCGGACCAAAGGTCTCGTGAATACCGAGGCTGCGAGTTTCGGCAGCAATCTCACTCCCCAGTTGTTTTACAAGTTCGGGATTCCATGTGGAAGCCATGGTGATCGCATGCGGATACACGGTACAACCGGGACGTAGCAGCCCATGCAGTGCTTCCTCGCTAAACAGGATCGGGATACCAAGCCGGGTCTGCTCCACAGCGTATTTTTGGATCGCGTTGTTGACTTTGGTAGTACCGTAAAGGTCGTGCAGACAGCCGATGCCATCTTCGCCAATCAACTCCCCAATCTTCTCCCAGAGAATTTCGGAGTCATCAGCCATAACGGTATGCATCTGCGGATGAGTTGCGCTCATAAAAGAAGCCCCGAAGTATTGGTCCAACTGGCGGACCTTTTCCTTCAGTGTCATACGTTGCAGTAAATCTTCCACCCGCTTCTCTATCGGAAGCTCCGGGTTTCGGTAAGGTGCATTTGAATGCTCTGTGGATATGCTCACTGTAAATTACCTCCTTGTACAATCTAAAGTGCATTGCGGCTGAGCCTTGTTTCTTTGAATTATAAAAAAAAGACCCTGACTTTACCTGTCAGGGATTGATGATCACTTGTCATATTTTGCTGCGATAGAGGGTGGGTGTGCATCCGTTCACTTTTTTAAAGACACGGTTGAAGGTCTCGATGCTGTTGAATCCTGCTCTGTAAGCCACCTCAGTAATGCTCATGTCACTTCCAAGCAGCAGTTGTCCGGCATGTTTCGCCCGAAAGGCGTTGATATAATCAACAAAGGTGAAGCCGGTAGCGTCTTTAAACAGCCGGGTGAAATGATAAATACTGTAGCCGGCAATATCTGCTGCTTGCTTGAGTGTCAGCTCGCTTCCGGGATGATTTTCGATATGGTTCAGTACGCCTTCCAGCCGATCGAGTTGTTCCAGTCGGATTTTGCGCTTGGCTAGTGCCTCTTTGCTGTAGATCTCCCGGGGAACCTGGCGAAGGAGCAGTGCCATCAGATCATGCATACGGGCATTGATGACCAGTTCGAAGCCGTCACTTTGGCCTTCCCATTCACGCTGAATGTCGAGGATCAGTCTTTCGAGCTCCCCATGCAGCGCTATCTGCCGGGTATTGATCTGTTCATTGGTGACGGCAGGGCCGAGATGGGGCTGAACTATTTTCTGGTTGAAAATAAGGTCGCCCCAAGCTCCAAACGGCAGCTTATCCAGTTGAAGAATAATCTTCTCGCATCCGTTCGGATTGGCGTAATTTTGATGCACCTCGCAGGAATTAATCAGCAGAATATCTCTTGTCCGCAGCGTGTAGATCTCCCCGCCGATGCCGATCTGCATGCCCTCTCCAAGGATGTATACCATCTCAAGCTCCTTGTGCCAATGGGCCGGATAGCCTTCCTCCAGCGAACTAATAATGATATTGAGGGGCTGGCTTGTTTTGTGGCGGATCTTCTCATGCCATGCCCGTATGGATGGTGGGGCCACGTGAACTGCCTCCTTCACTCCTTATTTAATGCTTTTCATTAAACAGGGCAATATCGAGTACACAAGTTATAAGTTCGTTCTCATAGATAATGTTTAAGTTTGGTTCAATACTGTTTGGGATTCTACAGCTCAAGCATTCCATTTACAGTAGCACTCCGTTCTAATATTAGAGACCAGGTTTGATAGTATTTAAAACGAACTGAAGATACGAACGTAAGGGTAAGGGATCAATCGTCACTACGGTGGAATGTTTGGACTTCAGATTGAGGTTGAAATCTGGTGACAGCCTGTGCTGATGGGTGCGATCTTTCCTGCGAAAAGTTTTCAGGCGAGTGCTACCGTTCCTACAGTTTCAAACTTCCGCCTTTACTTCTTCTCGTATCCCAATTTGTAAATAACGGCATTTTTGTACCCTAAATATTCTGCAGCTAAGGGTTTATGGAAATTAAGTGCAATATTGTACCTTAAATCTTCCATAATGCCTTTTTTCAGCGTGCTTTATCGAAAATAAGATACAAAAACGCCTCTATTCCCCTTATTTACCTATATTAAAGGAAATTAAGGTACAAAAACGCTTTTAGTTGGCGAAGTGAATCCTTTTTCACTGTTCATGATAAGGAGGATGGGGGATTTACGTCCTAAAGCCCTCGCTTCCGATGCGCTTCTTCAACTGTCTCCGCCGCCTCCGGGGATAATTCCACCCGGTATCCGTTAATAGCAACCAGAATAACGCCTAGTTTTCTGTTTGGATTATCAGCTTTTTTATTTGATGTTTAATTTCACTCAATACAATTAGTATATCTTTTCCACTACACGTGTGCATTGGAATTTGAGCATCTATAAACAAACGCTTAGCTTCAATAGACAAAAAAGGCCGTTTTCTTATAGAAAGGCGGCCTTTTGTTTAATCCTATGTTTTTCTAAAAAGTAAAATCAGGTCCCGCAGTATGTTCGGTAAGGAAGCTCTGATGGATCAGCCGGTCTGCAGTACTTGGCTTGCTCCGGCGTATGGGCAAAAGGATCAGAAAGGGTTTCAAGAAGCTGTGTCATGACAGAATAGTCACCACGCGTCACGGCAGCTTCCAAAGCTTCTTCTACTCTGTGATTGCGGGGAATGACTGCCGGATTAGTCTTTCGCATCAGCTCCTGGGAAGCAGCGTCTGATTCCGGTTGTCTGCTTTTTCTTGCGTTCCACCGCTCAACCCATTCCGCAAACTCCGCTGTATCAGATAATACGGTATCTTCCAGCTTGTTGTTAGTCAGTGCCAAAAAGGTATTGGTGTAGTCTGCACCCTGCTTCTGCATCATCCCCAGCAAATCTTCGATCAGCGCCTCATCCTGAGACTCTTCATTAAAGAAGCCCAGCTTCGCTCTCATACCAGATAGCCAATGCTTATCAAACAGTACAGCGAATTGGGAAATGGCTTCTTCCCCAAGTTTAACGGCTTGCTCTGCATCTTCATGCAGCAGCGGAAGTAGCGTTTCGGCAAATCTGGCCAGATCCCATGCGGCAATATTGGGTTGGTTGCCAAAGGCATAGCGGCCACCGGTGTCAATAGAGCTGAATACGGTGCCGAGATCATAAGTATCCAAGAAGGCGCAAGGGCCATAGTCAATAGTTTCGCCGCTAAGAGCTATGTTGTCTGTGTTCATAACCCCGTGGATAAAGCCGACAAGCTGCCATTGCGCAATTAATGAGGCCTGTCGTTGAATGATCGCTTGAAGCAGAGCGAGATACCGGTTCTCTTCCTTTTCGGCTTCAGGGTAGTGTCTATGCAAGGTATAGTCAGCCAATGTGCGGAGATCTTCAATCGTGCCCCATTTTGCAACATATTGAAAGGTACCCACGCGCAGATAGCTGGCAGCAATCCGGGTCAGAACAGCACCTGGCAGCTCGGATTCACGGGTGATATTCTGTCCGGTCGCTACAACCGCCAAACTTCGTGTCGTCGGAATACCTAGTCCGTACATGGCTTCACTGATGATATATTCACGCAGCATCGGTCCGAGTGCGGCCCGCCCGTCTCCTGCGCGGGAGTAGGGAGTTTGGCCGGAGCCTTTAAGCTGAATATCAAATCGTTCCCCGGAAGGGGTAATCTGTTCCCCAAGGAGGAGTGCCCGTCCATCGCCTAGCATGTTGAAACGTCCGAATTGATGTCCGGCGTACGCTTGTGCTAGCGGTGAGGAACCTTCAGGTACCTCATTGCCGGCGAGTTCCGCCAGCCCGTCACTGCTCTCCAGATATTCGGAGTTCAAGCCTAAGGATGAGGCCAGAGTATGATTCACAATGGCCAATTTAGGGTCTCGTACAGGGGTTGGATGCTGTCTGGTAAAAAGCATTTCTGGAAGAGCGGCATAACTGTTATCGAAATTCCATCCGGTTATTTGTACTGCTTTTTTCTCTGCCATTATAGCGCCTTCTCCCCTGAGTATTAGTTTTGGTAATTACTTAAAGAGTGATCTATTTACTTTGAATTTTAACATACAACGAATTCCCAGGTAAAGCCAGAGGGCTGGTTACAGTAGAAAGATAGAAATGGGATGGAAAGTTTAATATTGCCCCGTTTGGATGTACGGAAGATTGCATTAAAATAGACACGACACAAAAGAGGGATGGTGATCTGATGGCAAAAATTACACGTATCGAATGCATCCGCACCAGACATGATGGAAGCTGGACGATTGTGAAGGTATCCACGGATCAGGACGGTCTATATGGACTGGGCTCCGCCTCTGATCTCTATAATCCTGAGGCAGTGGTGCAGGTCATTGAGCAATTGCTGGGTCCGTTGCTAGTTGGGCGAGAGGCTTCCAATATAGAAGACTTGTGGCATCTGATGCATATGAGCGGGTACTGGCGAAACGGGGCAATCCTCAATACCGCTATTGGCGGAATTGATATGGCCTTGTGGGATATCAAGGGCAAGGAAGCAAACCTCCCGGTCTATCAGCTGCTCGGCGGAGCCTGCCGGTCGGCAGTACCATGCTACGGACATGCTGGAGGTGCGGATATCAACGAGCTTAAGGAGGATGTCCAGCGTTTTATAGAAGAAGGCTATACGGTGATTCGTGTTCAAATGGGCGGTTACGGCGGCGGGGGCTTTGTTAGCGGCAAGGAAGCGAAGCTACCACGCGAGTCGTGGAGCAGTGGTCCTGTATTTGATGAGCATACGTATCTGAATACCATCCCGGAAATGTTCGAGAAGCTGCGTGTGGAATTCGGCACAGGGATTCAATACACGCATGATGTGCATGAGCATCTGTCCCCGATTCATGCCATTCAATTGTCGAAACGGCTGGAGCCCTACGGATTGTTCTTCCTGGAAGATGCCCTTCCACCGGAACAGATCGGTTGGTATCGGCAACTGCGCCAGCAGAGTGCGACGCCGCAGGCGGTGGGAGAGTTGTTCGTGAATCCGCAGGAATGGACCGGGCTGATTCAGGAAAAGTTGATTGATTTCATCCGGGTTCGAGTATCCAAGGCTGGCGGAATCAGTGCCTGCCGGAAGATTGCTACACTTGGTGAGGCCTACGGTGTCCGCACAGCTTGGCAAGAAGGCGGGGAGAATGATCCCGTCAATCAGGCGGCTGCAGTTCATCTGGATATGGCACTTTGGAACTTCGGTATTCAAGAGGTTAACCATTTCAGAGATCACGAACTGGAGGCTTTTCCCGGACACATTATCAGAGAAGGCGGATATCTGTACCCATCGAGTAAACCAGGACTGGGCCTTGATCTGGATGAAGTGAAAGCGAAGGGATTGCTGGGAGATTCATGGAATGTGAGTCGATATCACCGTCCGTATCCACTGGACCGCAAAGCCGACGGAACATTGGTACGTCCGTAAACAAGTACAGCAAATTACACAGCAGAACGAAGTACAGTGAATGACCTTAGATATTCAAACACAGTAAAAGGAGGGTTGGAAAAATGAAAACCATTGCGGTTACAGGCGGAGGCGGCAAGCTTGGATCACAGGTCATCAGTAAGCTGCAGCAGCAAAACTACGATGTAGTATCGCTGGACAATCACTTGTCAGACCGGATTCAATGCAGGCAGATCAAGGTGGATCTCAATGATTTTGGACAGGTAGTGGGGGGACTTGCTGGAGTGGATGCCATCATCCATTTGGCTGCGATTCCTGCGCCGATCCATTTTCCTCATGCCTATATTTTCGCCAATAATACGGTTGCTGGTTATCATGTGCTAGAGGCAGCTTCCTTATTGGGCATTCAGAAAGTGGTGATGGGTTCCAGTGAATCGTCGTATGGATTTGCTTGGGCGCCCCAGCCATTCTCGCCGGATTATTTTCCGGTGGATGAGGGGCACCCTCAGCAGCCGCAGGAGTGTTATGGCCTCTCCAAGGTTGTTAACGAGTTGACTGCTGAGATGTTCCACGGGAGAACCGGGATGCAAGTAATCTCGCTGCGGTACTCGATGATTGTCGGCCCAGGAGAGTATCGACATATGGCTACGGCCAAGCCTGAGACCTTTAAGCAAATTTTGTGGAGTTATATTGATATTAGAGATGCGGTAGATGCTAGTCTGGCAGCCCTTCATACGGATTATGCCGGAACGATACACCTGAACATTACCGGCAACGATACGTTAAGTGAATGGAAGACGCAAAAGCTGCTAGAGACCTTTTACCCCGGTGTGGATGATCTGCGGGCGCCTTTTCAGAATAGAGAAGCTATTGTCAGTAACAGTCTGGCGCAGAAGGTTCTAGCTTGGCGTCCTAAACATTCCTGGAGTGATGAGGAACTAGAGTAGCACTCGTCCAGTTTCTTTTGTAATTCCCTGTTTTGTTTATGATCGTCACATGGAGTCTAATAGTGGGAAAGGGTATGCTGTAACTGATAAACCACCTATTTTTGCAAGAAAATCCTGATAGGCCCAAAGAGGAGGCGCAGTGGAGGTAAATAACGCCCGCAAGAATATTTCAGAATGTGAATCCGTTTTCTTTCAAAGCTTGTCTCAGACCTTATTTGGACAGTAATTAGCAGGCAACCCAAAGAACAGGAGGATCTTATGCTAAATTTTGTGCAAAAAAACAAGAGGTTATTGGCTTTTGCAAGCGCGGCTTTATTGATTCTTACGGTGTGTATTTCCTTTGCTCCTTCCGTCGTCTCGGCGGCTTCGGCGTTTAATCAAACGGCCGCTTCCGGTTACAACAGCCAATCAGGAGTTCAATTGGAGAATTCCACCGAGGGTGGGCAGAATGTTGCTTTTATCGACAATGGGGATTATATCGTCTTCAACAATGTTGATTTTGGAAGCGGTGCCAATTCAATAGATGTTAGAGTTGCTAGCAACAACAGCGGCGGAAATATTGAGGTTCGTCTGGACAGTCTTACCGGAACGCTCGTGGGAACCGTTGCTGTACCGGGTACCGGGGGCTGGCAGTCCTGGGTAACGAAGTCCGGTGCGATTAGCGGTGCCAGTGGTGTGCATACGCTCTATCTTAAATTCACCGGTGGCAGCGGGAATTTATTCAACCTGCTCTGGTTCAAGTTCAACGCGGGCTCCACGGGTGGTGGCGGCGGGGATGTGGTAGGTAAGCTGTATGCAGGATATCAGGGCTGGTTCAACGCAACTGGTGACGGTTCGCCAAATGGCGGCTGGGTGCACTGGTCCAAGAACAGTAGTGCCCCGTCAACCAACGGGAATGTGAACTTTGAGCTGTACCCGGATCTCCGTGAATACTCCAAGCTATATCAGACCAGTCTGGCTAATCTCGGCAACGGTACGCCAGCCAAGCTGTTCTCTTCCTATGATCAGGAGACGGTTAACAAGCATTTTGAATGGATGCAGAGTTACAATATCGACGGCGCGGCATTGCAGCGGTTCGGCGCTGAAGAGAGCGATACGCCTAACAACTGGAAGACCAACCGTGACAGCGTAGCTGTCAAAGTGAAGAACGCGGCTGAGTTCTACAACCGAAAATTCTACGTTATGTATGACATTACCGGTATGAATGCTAGCAACTGGGTTAATGCAGTCAAGCATGACTGGACGACTAACATCGTCAACAACATGCACCTGCCTTCATCCTCAGCCTATGCGAAGCAGAACGGCAAGACGGTTGTCTGTATCTGGGGCATCGGCTTTACCGACCGTCCGGGTACTGCAGCAGAGGCAGCGGATCTGATCGGCTGGTTCAAAAACCAGGGTATTTACGTCATCGGCGGCGTGCCTACCTACTGGAGAACCGGGAACAATGACTCCAGATCCGACTTTCTGAACGTGTACAAATCGCTAGATATGATCTCGCCGTGGTCCGTGGGACGCTTCGGTATGGATGGAGTGGATAACTTCAAGAACAATCAGCTTCAGCCGGACCTGACCTTTACCCAGCAGAATGGAATCGACTATCAGCCGGTAATGTCACCGGGATTCGCGTGGTCCAATATGACTGGCCAGCAGAAAAATCAGATTCCGCGTGCGCATGGTGATTACATGTGGAAGCAAGCTTACAACATTAAGAGCTTGGGCATCAACACCGGTTATGTCGCTATGTTCGACGAATATGACGAGGGTACTGCCATCGCCAAAGCCGCAGAGAACAGCTCGATGATTCCGACCAATCAATACTTCCTGACGCTTGATGCCGATGGTGTGGCGGTATCCGCGGATTTCTATCTCAGGCTGAGTGGCGACATCAACCGTTTGCTCAAAGGACAGATCCCATTAACGGCGAATCATCCTACGAGCCATCAGTAAGTGAATAACAAGGCCTTCGTGGATGGTAGATTTGCATGGCGAAGGCCTTAGTAAGAAACCAATATTTTATGCAAAAAGCATATCTTCAGGAGGACTTATTATGACCACTGGCAATCAAGGCTTACAAACTAGGCGGCAAAAGACAACATCCCTGAACCCGGCGATTACTTCCATCTATACGGCAGATCCGTCGGCCCATGTATGGAATGATGGCAAAATCTATATTTACGCATCCCATGATATGGACCCGGCCAGAGGCTGTGATCTCATGGACAGATATCATGTATTCTCCTCGGAGGATATGGTCCACTGGGTGGATGAAGGTGAAATCCTTAGCTCGGACGATGTGTCCTGGGGTCGACCGGAGGGCGGGTTTATGTGGGCTCCCGACTGCGCATACAAGAACGGAACCTATTACTTCTACTATCCGCACCCGAGCGATTCGAACTGGAACGATTCATGGAAGATCGGAGTTGCCACCAGTGACAAGCCGGCAAGCGAATTTACCGATCAGGGTTATGTTCCAGGTCTTGGCGGGTTTGCCTTGATTGACCCGTGTGTGCTCGTGGACGACGACAATAGCGCCTACATGTATTACGGGGGAGGCAGTGTCTGCTTGGGCGGAGAGCTTAATGAGGATATGATATCCCTGAAAGACGGGATGAAGGAAATGGAAGGGTTAGAGGATTTTCATGAAGCGGCTTGGGTTTTTAAAAGAAACGGCCTCTACTACCTGACCTATGCGGACAATCTCGAAGATCACAATCGTATGAGATACGCGACCAGCGAGAACCCGCTTGGACCGTGGACGTACAGGGGCATTTTCCTGGAGCCGACCGGCTGCTCTACAACTCATGGTTCGGTGGTGGAATTCAAAGGACAATGGTATCTGTTCTATCATAATCAGGCAATTTCCGGGCAAGGCAATTTGCGCAGCGTGTGTATCGACTATCTGGATTTCAATGAAGATGGTTCCATCAAGACCGTTGTTCAGACCCTGGAAGGCGTATCATCTGTTGGTCCGGCTCCGGCGGTCAATCCTCAGCAGAAGTCGTATCCGGCAGCGAAGAGTAAGGTGTTCGGCGGTGCTGAAATTCGCAAACTGGAATCAGGTCAGAGCGTGGTGACTGATCTGGAGCATGAAGGCTCCTACGTGCTGTTTGAAAATGTGGATGGAGGCGAGGGCGGCAGATCATCCGTCGAGCTTCATTATGCCACCGGTGAACGTCTGGCCAAATTGCAGCTGACCGTCAACGAGAAGAACTATTCCTTACTGAATGCTCTGTCTACGGGTGGGCCGCAGGAGTTTGGAGGAGTTACTGATATCACCGTTCACTTGCAGCCAGGAGAAGCCAATACAATCAAGCTCTCGGGCGGACATAGCGCAATTAGCCTTGAACGCATCACGGTCAGCCCGCTGAAGGATTAAGGGAGACGAATTTCAATATTTGCTGCAAGCCCCACAGGAGATCCTCTTGCGGGGCTTTTTTGAATGTAAGCATGAACCCGCAATGAGAACAGTTGACTAGAATCTGCGAAGATTTGCTATAATGATGTACTGAGTCTTTTAGCCAGATCGGCTTAAGAGGTTATAGGGTACTGATCCGTACAGGTTGGTGTAGATGAAGGAGTGTTGTGTGCTGATGATGAAGATATCCCCAAGAGTAGCTGGAGAGAACAATAAAGATTATTCCTATAGAGTTATCCGTGAAAATATGATGTCGCTCACCCTGACCCCGGGACAGGTCATCAGCGAGATTGATCTTGCCGATGCGCTGCAGATTTCCCGTACACCGATCAGAGAAGTGCTGGCGAAGCTGAAGGAGGAGCATCTGATAGATGTGGTTCCGCAGGTTGGCACCTATGTGTCCAAAATCAAGGGCCATCTGATTGAAGAGGCTGCTTTTATGCGTTTTACGCTGGAAAAAGAGGTCCTGCTCCGCTCCTGTCAGTCGTTCCCGGCAGAGGCATTGCTAGAGCTTAAGAAGAATGTCGGGCTGCAGGAGCTGCTGATCGACAAGAAGGGCAAGGAGCTTGATTTTCATCACCTGGATACGGAATTTCATGGGATCATCTATCGGGGCAATCAGCTCGAGAATGTGTGGAAATCCATCACCCGTCTGAGTACTCACTACAATCGCATCAGACTGCTCTCGGAAAGGGAGCATAGTTTCGAAGAGGCAGTAGCGCAGCATCGCCAGATGGTGGGGCTTATTGAGCAGGGTCAGACCGATGTGATCGAACATGCCGTCGAACAGCATATCCTCGCGCCGATGAACCAATGGGAGGAATTGTACCGGGCGGATAGCCGTTTTGCAGATTATTTTGACGTGGGTTCAGGGATCTCTGTATCTTGAACTATTATTAGCTGGAGGGCATTTATCATATTGCTCCCCCTTATCTTGTATGCTAGTATACAAGTATTCAAGTTCGTGAATAAGGAGGCCAATAAGAAATGGAAATGTCGTTCCGCTGGTATGGGGAAGAGGACCCGGTCAAGCTGGAGTATATTGCTCAGATTCCGGGGATGAAAGGCATTGTCACCGCAATCTATGATGTGCCTGTGGGTGAAGTGTGGCCGATGGAGAAAATTACGGCTCTGAAGGAAAGAGTCGAGTCTGTGGGTCTGGCGATATCGGTTATTGAAAGCGTTCCCGTACATGAGGATATCAAACTGGGACTGCCTACGCGTGACCGTTACATTGAGAATTACAAGGAGACTATCCGCAATTTGGGCCGGGCGGGTATTCCTGTGATCTGCTATAACTTTATGCCGGTGTTTGACTGGACACGTTCGGATCTGTCCTTCGAGTTGCCGGATGGCTCCACGACTCTGATCTATGAGGAAGAAATCATCCGCAGAATGGACCCGAAGCTGGGTGAACTAGCGTTGCCGGGCTGGGATACTTCTTACGGAGAAGGCGGACTTGGGAAGGTTCTGGATCAGTATGAAGAGATGAATGAAGAGAAGCTGTGGGAGCATCTTGGCTATTTTATTGAAGGGATTCTACCCGTTGCCGTAGAAAGTCAGGTTAAAATGGCCATTCACCCGGACGATCCGCCATGGTCCATCTTCGGCCTGCCGCGCATCATCACGAACAAGGCTAATCTTGAACGGTTCCTGAACCTGTACGATTCCCCGTATCACGGGCTGACGTTATGCTCTGGCTCCTTAGGCTGTGATCCAAATAATGATTTTGTCGATATGGTTAAGTATTTCGGCGGGGTCAAGAACCGGGTGCATTTTGCTCATCTGCGGAATATCAAGATCACGGGCGAGAAGTCCTTCCACGAGTCCGGGCATCTGTCCGAATGGGGATCGCTGGATTTCTATGAGATTGTTAAGGCTTACGTCGAGTATGGCTTTGACGGGCCGTTCCGGTCGGATCATGGGCGCATGATCTGGGGAGAGACGGGAAGAGCAGGGTACGGATTATATGACCGGGCGCTTGGCGCCGTCTACATCAACGGCTTGGCCGAAGCGGTCAAGAAGTCGTTACATTCCTGAAAGGAGAGCGGACGATGACATCTTTCATTCATGAGGATTTTCTGCTGCAATCGGAGACGGCCCGGAGACTGTACCATGAGTATGCGAAGGATCTGCCCATCATCGATTACCACTGCCATCTGGACCCCAAAGCGATTGCGGAGAACGCACGTTTTGACAGTATTACAGACATCTGGCTGGGTGGGGATCACTACAAATGGCGTGCTTTAAGAACGTATGGTGTCGAGGAGAAATATATCACCGGAGATGCTTCTTCTGAAGAGAAATTCGCCAAATGGAGCGAGGTGCTGCCTTTTACCATTGGAAACCCGTTGTTTCACTGGTCGGCCCTGGAGCTAAAAACCTACTTTGGTGTGGACGATTTGTTGACCGCGGACAATTGGGAGGAAATCTACAGGAAGTGCAATGAGGTCATCGCTCAACCTGATTTCACCACTCAAGAGCTGATTACCCGTTCCAATGTAAAATGGATCTGCACCACAGATGACCCGGCAGATGATTTGCGCTATCACCGTCAAATTGCAGAGCAGAAGGATTTCAAAACCGCCGTCACGCCTACCTTCCGGCCGGATAAAGCACTGCAAATCGGTTCACACGGCTTCCTGGAATATGTGGGGGTGCTGGAACAAGCAGTGGGGTATCCTATTCAGTCCTATACGTTAATTGAAAAATCCTTACTGGAGCGTATAGCATATTTCAACCGGTTCGGCTGTATGATCTCCGATCATGGCTTTACCCACTTGCCGTATGCCGAGGCTTCGGCTGAGGAACTGGAGTCTATTTTCTCCAAACGTTTGCAAGGTGAGTCTCTGAGTAATCTGGAGTGTGACCAATATGCTACTTCGCTGTTTCTGGCTATGGGCCGGAAATATGCCGAGTTCGACTGGGCCATGCAGCTGCACATTGGCGCGATCCGTAATCCTAATACCAGGATGTTCCGGCAATTAGGACCTGACACCGGGTTCGACACAATAGGCGACAACAACTATGCCGATAATCTCTACAGATTGCTGGATGGATTGGAACAGAGTAATGAATTGCCGAAAACTATTCTGTACAACCTGAACCCGGTCCATAATGATGTACTGGCTGCGATGATCGGGTCGTTCCAGCAGAGCGGCATCCGAGGCAAAATCCAGTTCGGCTCCGGCTGGTGGTACAACGACCAGAAGGACGGGATGACCAAACAGCTGACGGCTTTGTCCAATCTGGGTCAGCTCAGTTGCTTTGTCGGTATGCTTACTGACTCGCGCTCCTTCCTCTCGTATACACGTCATGAATACTTCCGCCGTATCCTGTGCAACATCCTGGGAGGCTGGGTAGAGAACGGCGAAGTGCCGAATGACATCCTGTTCCTGGGCCGCATTGTCGAGGATATTTGCTACAACAATGCCAATGCCTACTTCGGGTTGGAGGGGCATGCTTTAAAGAAATAGATGATGACTATTAAGTAGTACGCACTACCATGTGTATAAAAAACAGGCTAAGGAACCACCGTTCAGCGGTTTCTTAGCCTGTTGTAATGTACAGTTTGATTCTATTCCTCGGAATCCACGTTATGATACACTTGCTGAACATCATCGAGGTCTTCCAGCGCGTCAATCATTTTGCTGAATTGAGCCTCGGCATCGGCCGGCAGCTCGATATAGTTCTGGGCCAGCATCGTGATCTCAGCAACCGTAAATTCCGTAATGCCTGCTTCCTTCAGTGCGGTTTGCACGGCGTGGAATTGGTCAGGAGCAGCATATACGATTACAGCTTCCTCTTCTTCCAGGATATCGCGGGCATCAACGTCGGCTTCCATCAGCAGCTCCAGGACTTCCTCAGCGGTTTTGCCCGTCAGACCAATGACCGCTGTTTCATCAAACATATAGTTAACGGAACCAGCTACTCCAAGGTTGCCACCGTTCTTGCTGAACGCTGCTCGCACTTCGGAAGCGGTGCGGTTCACGTTATTGGTCAGTGCATCGACAATGACCATGGAGCCGTTCGGACCAAAGCCTTCATAGCGAAGCTCGTCATAGTTCTCGTCGGAGCCGCCTTTGGCTTTTTCAATCGCACGGTCAATTATGGCTTTGGGAACATTATAGGTCTTGGCACGCTCAAGGACGAATTTCAGGGCCTGATTGGATTCAGGGTCCGGCTCGCCTTGTTTGGCTACTACATAAATTTCGCGGCCAAATCTAGCATATATACGACTTGTATTGGCATCCTTGGATGCTTTTTTCTCTTTAATATTATTCCACTTACGTCCCATAGTTTTCGCTCTCTTTCAACATTGAATGTGCATCACTATCTTTTATTATATCTCTTTCAGGGGGGCATGATCAAATATTCTGTGTCGATTAGGGGCAAAAAAATTCAATAAATTAGGACCTGACTTAGCAAAACTGCCCCTCATGTTGACCCCTTGCTGATTCGGCGTTATTATAGATGAACAAAGTCTGTAATTGAGGTGTTACATGAAATACTCAAAAGCTACCAATTACGCGCTGCATACGATGCTGTTTATGATGGCGGCTGGTACGGATAAACCCGTGGGCGTTCAACAGCTTGCAGAAAGACAAGGTGTGTCCCCTACGTATCTGTCCAAAATCTTGACAAAGCTCGTTAAGGGCGGTCTCATCGAATCCGCTTCCGGAGCGAACGGAGGCTATCGTCTCAAGCGCAAGAAGGAAGATATCTCTTTCCTTGACGTGATTCATGCGATTGAAGGCACGGCTTCCTTGTTCGAATGCAGTCTCGACCATTCTTCGGAATGCCTGATTCAGCAGGTGATGGTAGAGGGGGAGCAGAAGATGGAGCAGCATTTGCAGAATCAAAAGCTATCCACGTTGGCTGAGAAAATAACGGTCGTTCTATAAAAAGCAAGTGCCGACAACGGTACTTGTTTTAGATTTCTTCATTAAAAAGAGTCCAGCCTGATTACCCAGGCTGGACTCTTAATTTTTTTAGCGGATTAATATGAATTTGGAAGCTCTACAGCAGGATCTGACTCAGCGTCATAATCCACGCCTTCGGTCTGGAAACCGAACAGGTTAAAGAAATCCTCACGGTAGCCTTCCAGATCAGCAAGCTCTGACACATTGGCGGTCTCCAGCTTGTTCCACCGGTCCATAACTTCCTTCTGCACATCTTCACGCATTTCCCAATCGTCAATGCGGATCAGCGTGCTACCATCGGCAGTTGCTGGGCCTTCACCATACAAGCGGTCGGAGAACAGGCGATAGATCTGCTCGATGCAGTTCTCGTGAATTCCTTTTTCCTTCATTACTTTGTACAGTGCCGAAATGTAAAGCGGGACAACAGGAATAGCGGAGCTAGATTGAGTGACCAGTGCTTTATTTACGGATACGAAGGCACGACCGCCTTTAGTTCCGAGTTGCTCATTCAGCTTGACTGCTGTTTGCTCCAGATCATTTTTGGCCTTACCGATAGTTCCTTCACGGTAAATAGCGTGAGTAACTTCCGGTCCAATGTAGGAGTATGCAACGGTGGTGGCGCCGTCGGCCAGGACACCGGCTTTCGACAGCTCATCAATCCACATGCTCCAGTCCTCGCCACCCATAACAGCAATCGTCTGACGAACCTCTTCCTCTGTAGCTGGTTCGATGGTTGTATCGGATACTTCGCCGGTATGGAAGTTCATAGTCTTGTTGCTATATGCTGTGCCGATTGGCTTAATTACCGAGGAGAAGGTCTCTCCAGTAACCGGATGCGTGCGACGCGGGGAAGCCACACTATAAATAACAAGGTCTACGTTCGTGAATTCGTTTTTGATCAGCTCAATGGTTTTTTCCTTGATTTCATTGGAGAAGGCATCGCCGACAATGCTGAAGGACTTCAGACCAAGCTCGTTGGCTTGCTCTTCAAAGGCTGCTGAGTTGTACCAGCCTGCGGAGGCTGTACGTGAGCCTTCTGCCGGTCTGTCGAAGAAGACTCCGATCGTATTGGCACCTGCACCAAAAGCTGCGGCAACCCGCGAGGCTAGGCCATAACCGGTCGAAGCGCCGATGACCAGCACGTTGGCTGGGCCGGAGATTTTCTTCTGGGACTGTACATATTTGATTTGCTTCTCTATTTGCTTGGCGCATCCTTCAGGATGGGCTGTTGTACATATAAAACCGCGTGTTTTTGGTTGGATGATCATCAAGGAATTCCCCTTTGTAAATAAATTTAAGCCTGCAATCAATCAGTAAGAGTATAGCAAACAATATTTAGTAATTCAAAGCATTTGCACAGTGTGTCATCCACAGTCATGCATAAAGGCTCCCTCTACAGGTCACAATAGGAAAAAACCAGAATGAAGGGATTAACGTGAATGCTTCTCGTTTGAAAAAACAGCTTTGGCGTAGATGGAGACGTTGGAAAAAGGCATTGTGGGTAGGAGCGGCCTGTGTCGCTATAACGATATTAGCGTGGCGTGGAATGCAGCTTCCTGGCGAAATAAGTGAACTGCTGGAGGAGCCATCCGCTTCTGTGGAGGATTCTTTGGAGCGTCTGCGCGGCACGGTTGAGAACGGGGAACATTCCGGAGAGGAGCCGGTAACGGCAGTTTTTCGGGAAGGAGATGACGATGAAGAGGGGGGCTATAGTCCGCGGCGCGAGCAAGTTCTCCAAACGATACAGCAGAGCGGACTCAGCAGGACGGTTCATCTGAAGGTTAGCTATGTATCCGGTGAGGAAATTCAGAATCTACCCGGTCAGATGAACCCGGCCCAGCTTCAGGAACTGATCGCCAAGCATCCTTCCTGGGAGGCCAGAATCAGTGCTGCCGGAGATCTATGGTTGGAAAAGAGAATCGCGGACCTGTCACCAGCCGTCAAGAAAGAAGCCTATTTTGGCGTAGACGAGCATGGGAACTTGACACTGTTCAAGGGTCCTCCAGGGCAGGATGAGGTTCTGAAGACTTTTTTTCAAATGGATATGGGTTCCATGAAATCCTCTTTGCCTGAGGACATCTGGAGGCAGTTGCAGGAAGGCATCCGGGTGCAGGACATTGAAGAGTACAATAGTGTGCTGTCCACGTTCAGTGACTACGCGCGGGATAATTCCGAGCAGGTCATGCAAAATAAGGAATAAGCCGGAGCTTGTTTTCTCGCGGAGTTGATAATAGAAAGTACTGGATTGAGGCCTGGGGTGATACCCGCAGGTCTTTTTTGCTGTTTATTTGTGACTCTTTCTCATTAATCAGACCTTGACGATATGAAGGAGCACAGCGGAAGAACCCTCTGAACGTGTAGCCTCTGCACGGACAAGTGCTGATTTTACTGTTGAGCCTTATTTTACTTTTTTTTCGCGACATACACCCCTGTGTATAGGGCCAAAAGACCCCTTTTCTGGGAGCAGGGAAACTTTCTCCTCACCGGGGAGTCTATTTTTGCTATAATGGTTAGAAGGAATACATATGTTCGCTTTAGTGCTGGAGCCGAGGGACGGAGCCCGGCTTCTTATTGACCATAGAGGAGAGAGAAGTGTGCGCATATTAGGAATTGACCCGGGGCTGGCGATTGTCGGCTTCGGCTTTGTGGACAAGGAAGGCCATAAGGTGACGCCTGTGCAATATGGCTGTATCCAGACGGAGGCCCATACCCCGGAAGAAGAGCGGCTGCTGCATGTCTACGAGGGTATTGTTCAGCTTATGGAGAAATACAAGCCAGATGCGGTGGCACTGGAGAAGCTGTTTTTCGCTCGTAACGTAACCACTGCACTGCCAGTCGCGCAGGCTCGCGGGGTTATGGTCCTGGCAGCGATTCAACGTGGGCTCCCTATAGCGGAATATACGCCGATGCAGGTTAAGCAAGCAATTGTCGGCTACGGCAAAGCGGAGAAGCGCCAGGTGCAGGAGATGGTGAAGATGTTCCTAAAGCTGACCGCCATTCCCAAGCCCGATGACGTGGCGGATGCGTTAGCCGTTGCCGTATGTCATGCTCACTCTTACAGTCTTAATTCCAAATTAAATGAGGTATTGCGAAAATGATAGATTTCTTAAGAGGTCCGGTTGTACACCTTGAATCCGAATACGTAGTGCTGGATGTGCAGGGGGTGGGATACCGTGTGTTCTGTCCGAATCCCTATGCTTTTGCCAAGACGGAGGGCCCTGTAATGGTCTTTATCCATTATGTGACCCGTGAGGATGCCACGTTGTTATTTGGTTTCTCTACCCGTGAAGAGCAGAGGCTATTCCGCAAGCTTATTGAAGTATCTGGTATTGGCCCGCGTGTGGCGCTTGGTATTCTGACAGGCGGAACCCCGGATCAGCTGATCTCGGCGATCTACCAGGAGAATATTACATTCCTGACGAAGCTGCCGGGAATCGGGAAGAAGACAGCCCAGCGAATGATCCTTGATCTGAAGGATAAGCTGGATGGACTTAGCGTGGCTTCTATGCAGACAGGCCTCTTTGCAGTTCCGCAGGAAGAAGGCAGCGATGCCCTGCCGTGGGATGAAGCTAGAGACGGCTTGAAGGCGCTTGGCTATACCGAGAGCGAGTTGGACCGTGTGTGGTTAGCCCTGAAGAAAGAGGGAGCCGATATAGGAAGTGTCGATGTATTGATGAAAAAGGCGCTGAAGCTGCTGTACGTGGCGAAGTAAAACCTGCCTGCGGGCATCTTTATAAAGAACTGGAAGTGATGAGAGAATGGATGACCGGATCATATCTGCTAATCTGATGATGGAAGAACAGGCTGTGGAACTGAGCTTACGCCCTCGCTATTTGGCTGAATACATCGGACAGAATCAGGTCAAAGAGAACCTGAAGATTTATATTGAGGCGGCCAAGATGAGAAACGAGGCGCTGGACCATGTGCTGCTCTATGGCCCGCCGGGCCTTGGTAAGACGACGCTGGCGAACATTATCGCTAACGAGCTCGGTGTGAACTTGCGGACGACCTCGGGACCAGCGATTGAGCGGCCGGGAGATCTGGCGGCGTTGCTGACCAACCTGCAGGAGGGCGATGTGCTATTCATTGATGAGATTCATCGCCTGCATCGCACGGTGGAGGAAGTTATGTATCCAGCTATGGAGGACTTTGCGCTCGATATTATGATCGGCAAAGGGCCGAGTGCGCGTTCCGTACGCCTGGACCTGCCTCCGTTCACGCTGATTGGCGCGACGACGCGGGCAGGACTGCTGTCTGCGCCGCTGCGTGACCGCTTCGGCGTGGTCAGCCGGCTCGAATTCTATTCCATCGATGAGCTCAGCTTCATCGTCTCCCGTAATGCGGATCTGCTGGGCATTGAGATTCAGGGCGACGCCGCTGAAGAAGTGGCGCTGCGGGCACGCGGAACACCACGGATTGCCAACCGTTTGCTTAAGCGCGTCCGTGATTTTGCCCAGGTGCGCGGCGACGGAATAATTACACCTGACATTGCGGCTGAAGCCCTTCGTATGCTTCAGGTCGACCCGCGTGGGCTGGACAGCATTGACCATAAGATGATTCACTCCATGATTACGAGTTTCCGCGGCGGTCCTGTAGGACTGGATACCATAGCTGCTACTATTGGAGAAGAAAGCCAGACCATAGAGGATGTATATGAGCCTTACCTGCTGCAGATTGGCTTTCTGCAACGGACGCCACGCGGCAGGATTGTCACGCCGGCTGCCTATCATCATTTGGGTATTCCGCTCCCTTCGGAGCAATCATGAGTTTTTAATTCCCTGTATGAAGGAGGATGCTGAATGAAGTATGGAAGATGGGGATTCTCAGCGCTGAAGGTGCTGGGCCGGGGAATGCTGGTGTCAGCGCTGGCTGCAGGAAGCTTCCTGATCCCTGCCGGGAGCAGTGAGGCTGCGCCCGGTGCAACGATTCGTGTAGCACTGTATGCCGATATTGGCAGCAAATATAAATCTACTGTGGCGGCAGCAACGCTACAGTCAGACCAAAGTTTTAATCTTGTGACCTCGCAAGGAGGTGGGGCACCGCTCGCGACTGTTCCGGCCAAGAGTAGTATTCGTGTCAGCCTGGATGGCTTTCGGGTGAAAGTGCTGGAAACCCCGTCTTGGCAGGCGGCAGCCGATGCCGCCAAGAAACTGCAAGCTACTTCAGACAAGCCTCAGCTATTTGTGGTGACGAGAAATGGGTCCAGCCTGTACCAGCTTTACACAGGAGTATATGCCAGTGAAAATGCAGCGAAGGATGGATTATCCAGAGTAACCAAAGCTGGATTGTCCATTCCGCCGGGGCAGACACCGGCAGTGACCGGCACCAAGCATTTGTCTGCAGGTTCCTTTGCGACACAGGATGAGGCTGATGCAGTGATTGTTAGTTTGGCAGCAGCGGGATTTGATGCCTGGCCGGTATTGTCTTCAGCTCAAGACGGCAGCTCACGGGTCGAGGTCTGGGTTGGAGAAGCTGTAAATGATACGAATCTGGCGGCGTTAGCTGCTGCGGTGAATGTGGCGCTGCCGCAGATTACGCTGTCCACCGGTGCAGTCTCAACAGCCGGATTGATCGTGCGTAGTGATGCGGGGCTGGATCTTACTAATGCGGGACAAGTTCCCCACTATGTTGTATACGGTAACGGAGCCAAATTCCTTGCTGCCGGCAATGATGCTGGCATCCAGCTTGTTGAGCGCTCCAAACGTGTGTACCGAGGTAATCTGGAGCTTAGTGGGTTGAACGGATCACTTGCGGTGATTAATGAAGTGTCACTGGAGCAATATTTGTATGCTGTTGTTGGCGGAGAAGTCTCTTCAAGCTGGCCGGAAGAGGCCCTCAAGGCACAGGCTGTCGCAGCCCGCAGCTATGCTCTGGCTCAAGGCAACAAATTTGACGTGGCGAATGTGGTGGACACCACACTGAGCCAGGTATACAACGGAATTGGGGCTGAGGCACCATCCATTACCAAAGCTGTGGATGCTACCGCTGGTGAAGTGTTGAAGAGCGGCGCGCAGATTGTAGAAGCCTTGTTCTCCTCCAACAGCGGCGGTGTAACGGCGGATCCTTCAGAGGTGTGGGGGAACGCCAGTGACGTGTTTGTCAGTGTGCCGAGCAAGGAAGATGTTGCATCTACAGCTTCCAAACAGTGGTATTATGTTCTGCTGTCTAATGGAACCGCTGGATATGCCCGGGAAGACAATATCAAATTCACGGGCAGCAAAACATTAGCCGGACTTGATTTGGCTACAGCAACCACGAAGGACGTGAACATTCGTCCCTTGCCGGTCATCCAAAGTGATGCCAATCCAGTGGGCAAGCTGAACCCAGGAGATAGCGCTGTGGTGCTGGACAAGGTGTATGAATCCGGTAGCTACTCTTGGGTGAAGGGTCCTTATTCTTCGGTAGATTTGTTGAAGAGCCTGCAAGGCAAGACAAGCAATGCGCTTCCTTCTTCAATCATCAGCCTTCAGGTTACCCAGCGCGGCCCTTCGGGCAGAGCTACTGAGGTGAAGGCCAATGGGGAGATTCTGAAGGTGAAATATCCGGATCTGTTCCGTTCGGCATTCAATGGGCTGCCTAGTACATTGTTTGATATTGTGCCAACTGGCAGTTATACTGTACTAGGCGCTGACGGCTCAGTTTCTACCGTTGGTAGTGGAAGCAATGTTGGTGTTCTTTCCGCAAATGGCAAAGTAACGTCCTCCGCCAGCGGTACGGTGGTTATGGGTAGCGATGCCAAAGCTAGAGTAGTTACTGGCGGATCGGGCTTCCTGTTCATCGGCCAAGGCTATGGCCACGGTCTGGGCATGTCCCAGTGGGGCGTGAAGGGGATGGCTGACAGCGGGTATGATTACAAGCAAATATTGCAACACTATTATCGTAACGTTACTATAGTTAAGGAATGAAGACGCACAATGAATGTAGAAGATTATGATTTTAATCTGCCTGAAGAGCTGATTGCCCAGACTCCGCTGCTTGACCGTAGTGCCTCGCGGCTGCTGCTGGTCAACAGGGAGACAGGTGAGACAGATCACCGGCATTTTAGCGATATGATCGAATATTTACAGCCAGGAGATACACTGGTCCTGAATGACACCAGAGTCATCCCGGCCCGTCTGTTCGGTGTTAAGGAAGACACTGGGGCGAAGGCAGAAGTGCTTCTTCTGAAGAACCTAGGGGAGGATCGCTGGGAAGCACTGGTGAAGCCTGGCAAGAAGCTGAAGAGCGGTGCAGTTATCGTATTCAGTGATGAACTGCGGGCGGTAGTGGAAGACGAGTCTGACATGGGCGGGCGGACACTACACTTCATTTATAAAGGGATCTTTCAGGAGATTCTCGACAGACTAGGAATGATGCCGCTCCCACCGTATATCAAGGAGACACTGGATGACCGCGAGCGGTATCAGACGGTGTATGCCCGGCATGAAGGCTCGGCGGCTGCGCCAACAGCAGGACTACATTTTACCACTAGCTTGTTGGAGCAAATTGCGGCCAAAGGGGTATCCATTGCCTATATTACGCTGCATGTTGGTCTGGGCACGTTCCGGCCGATGTCTGTAGAGAAGGTCGAGGAACATGTCATGCATGCCGAGTATTTCGTCATGTCGCAGGAGACAGCAGATACACTTAATGCTGCCCGGGAGCGCGGGGGACGAATTATTGCTGTAGGTACGACCTCTTGCCGTACACTGGAGACAGTTGGGCGGCAGTGTCAGGGTGGACCGCTCGCGGCATGCAGCGGATGGACAGATATTTTCATTTATCCAGGTTATCCATTCAATGTCGTTAATGCACTAATCACGAACTTTCACCTCCCTAAATCAACACTGGTGATGTTGGTCAGCGCATTGGCAGGTCGTGAACATATTCTGGCCGCCTATGAAGAGGCGATTGCCGAGAAATACCGGTTTTTCAGTTTTGGAGACGCGATGTTTATTTATTAAGTAAGAGGATGGGTTAATCATGGCAGCAATTACGTATGAGCATATCAAAACGTGCAAGCAATCCGGCGCAAGACTCGGAAGAGTCCACACGCCGCACGGTATCATTGAGACACCAACATTTATGCCTGTAGGCACCCAAGCTACAGTAAAGACAATGAGTCCAGAAGAGTTGAAGCAGATGGATGCTCATATTATTTTGAGCAATACCTACCATTTGTTCCTGCGCCCAGGCCACGATATTATTCGTGAAGCTGGGGGTCTGCACAAGTTCATGAACTGGGATCGTCCGATTCTAACCGACAGCGGGGGTTTTCAAGTCTTCTCGTTAAGCGACATGCGCAAAATCACCGAGGAAGGTGTACAATTCCGTTCCCATCTGAATGGAGACAAGAAGTTCCTCTCCCCTGAGGTGGCGATGGAAATTCAGAATGCGCTTGGTTCGGACATTATGATGGCATTCGATGAATGCCCGCCATTCCCGGCGGAATATGATTATGTTAAAAAATCGCTCGAGCGGACAACCCGCTGGGCAGAACGTTGCCTCAAGAGCCATGCCCGTCCTGAGGATCAAGGGCTCTTCGCCATCGTGCAGGGAGGCATGTATGAAGATCTGCGTCGCCAGAGCGCCGCTGATTTGACTTCCATGGATTTCCCGGGGTATGCTATTGGGGGGCTCAGCGTCGGAGAGTCCAAGCAGCTAATGTATGAAGTGCTGGATTACACAGTTCCGCTGCTGCCGCAAGGGAAACCCCGCTATTTGATGGGCGTGGGTTCACCGGATGCGCTGCTGGAAGGTGCAATCCGGGGTGTGGACATGTTCGATTGTGTTCTGCCAACCCGTATTGCCCGCAACGGAACAACGATGACCAGCCAAGGAAGACTCGTTGTACGCAACGCTCAGTATGCCCGTGATTTTGGGCCGCTGGATCCCGAGTGTAACTGTTACACCTGCCAGAATTATTCCCGCGCTTATTTGCGCCATTTGATTAAGGCAGACGAAACGTTCGGATTGCGGTTAACGACATACCATAACTTGCACTTCCTGTTGGAACTGATGCGTAAAGTGCGTGAAGCCATCAGAGAAGATCGGCTGCTTGATTTTCGCGATGAGTTTTTTGCACAATACGGCTTAAATGATAATCTTAAAGGCTTCTAGAAACGGAATTGTGCGTTTTCCAGTCATTTGAAAGGGGGGAGAATTATGTTTGAGTTAGCAGGTACAGCCCAGTCCGGAGGCAGCATTCTGGGTCTGGTAGGACCTTTTGTACTGATGTTCGTAGTCTTCTATTTCCTTCTGATCCGTCCTCAGCAGAAGAAAACCAAAACTCGTAATACGATGCTGAAAGCGTTGAAAAAAGGGGATAAAGTGGTTACAATCGGTGGTCTTCACGGAACGATTGTAGAAATCTCCGACGACATCGCGGTTCTTAAGGTTAATGATGTGACTAAGCTCACATTTGACCGTGGCTCCATCAGCCATTCGGTTGCGTCAGACGCGGAAACGAAAGAGTAGGAAGATTCATATAAAAGCGGCATTTCTTCTCGTTAGAGAGGAAATGCCGCTTTTTACTGTCTCATATGAACTTGTTTGAGTATCAACGCATAGGGTTGGCACCGCTTCGGAAAGTAAGTCTCTGCGAACGGGTTCCCAGTGTTCGCTTAGCCAGTTGAACACCTACTGTAGCGGATAATATCGCAAGCACGGTACCGCCAAGCATATCGGTTAGCCAATGAATGCCTAAATAGAAGATTCCGAATACAATGACAACTGCAGATACGGTGGTGATTGCCATCCAGCGGCGGTTGCCTGAACGGTAAGCTAGCAAAGCCATCGTAACAGAGATGGAGGTATGAAGACTCGGGAAGCAGTTATCAAGCCCTGAAAGCGGTCTGTACTCCTGCTCAAATTTAGGGAACACATCCAGCATGATAAATCTAACGCCTGCCGGAGCATATGACCACACCTCATTCACCGGGAAGAATAGATAGAACGGAATGGCAATGGCATAGTTCAAAATAATAGCGTAGCAGGTAGCATAGAGCATCATACGGTTATTGTCGAGCAGATAGACGCCCAGTGAGGCCGCTAACACCGCCTGCAACATTAAGATATAGAAGAAGACGATTATAGGTGTCAGCCAGGGGTTATAGAACAAATGTTGCACGCTCTGGACAAAATGTCCCTCCAGTCCGAACACAAATGGAGTGAAATCCGAGGTGATATTCAGCTTCTTTTCAATCTGCAGCTCGTATTTATTGAGGGCCAGCACCCCGAATAAACCTACAAAAAGCAACAAAAACTTATAAGAGCCTAATAGTTCTCTTACGATCTCAATTAATGCGGTAAATGGGTTGCGGCGCGAGCCGATCCAGACAAGTGCAATAACGAGAACAACAGTGTACAAGACGATATGATCCATGGATTGGTAAAGCAAAGCAATCGAAGCCTCCTTGATCCCTTTTAAAGTCAGTGAACACAGTTTAACATATTTTAAGGGGAGCAGTTCCGATTTTTTTAAAAATCCTTAAATTTATTCTTTTTGTAAATTAACCCCAAACATTCCACCCAGCGCGCCGATTGCCGCTGCCGCCAAAGTCCAGAGCAAGTCCGAGCCTGAAGGCGCACTGTCGAGCGCTAGAAAGCCGATGATCAGCACAATAATACCGTAGAAAAGCCCCGTTAGGCTCCCTTTATACCAGCCTTTGCTGCTGGCTCTGCGGCCTGCTGTGAGCCCTCCAAAGGCGACGGCTACGGCATGTACAATGTAGGTGTACAAGGAGAGGTCCTTTTCCTCCAGTCCGCTACCCCAGAGCAGAAGCGAAAGGACAAACGCGCCCACCAGCATCCAGAGGAACGATCGGCTGAGGCCTGATAATACAGGATTGGCTATTCTCCATGAGAACAGGCGCCGGATTACATGCATGGTACAACCTCCTAAGCATTTTTATTATGGCAATACAAGCTACTACTCATTGTATGGGAAGGCTTGCCCTGTTAGTACAAGAATGAGACGGTCGTTACTTTTACCATTAATTAATAAGCCAGCTTCCGAATGTTCCCTGACCCGAGCGGTCAGAATAGGGTATACATTAATGACCTGCGGAGATGTTCAATGCGGGTAAACGCGGAAGGAGAGAAGCAATATGTTCCAGCAGATCACATACCACATTTTCATGACCGTGCTGATGTATTTCTTCATTTTTCTGTGCTTGCGGATAATGGGGAAAAGAGAGATCGGAAAGCTGTCGGTGTTTGATTTGACGATTTCGATCATGATTGCCGAGATTGCAGTATTTGTTATAGATGATATTAAAAGGCCGATGTATGAAGGGGTTGTGCCCATGGCTACACTCGTCCTGATTCAGGTGCTAGTGGCCCAGCTTGGTCTGAAAAGCCGCGGTCTACGCTTGTTTATGGATGGTAAGCCGAGCATCCTGATTTCCGATGGCAAATTACACCGTGGCGAGATGCGCAAGCAGAGATACAACATTGATGATTTGCTGCTTCAATTGCGGGGTCAAAATATTGATAATCCTGCTGATGTGGAGTTTGCCATTCTAGAGGCTAGTGGCCAGCTTACAATCATTGAGAAGAACAAGAATGGCTCCTCATCGGCCCAATCGGCCAGCAGCTCGGAAGAGCAAAGCAGTGAAGCGGGAGATAGCTCAGGCGGAAACGCGAACAATTCCAAGACCGTGAAGCTTCCCAAGGACAAAATCAGGTATGAAGGACTCCCGATTCCACTGATTATGGATGGAAAGGTACAAGATACGAATCTGGAGATGATTGGAAAAACTAGATTTTGGCTGAGACAACAAATTCGCCAAAAGGGAGTATCGGACTTTCGCGATGTCTTCTTGTGCTCGGTGGATCACCAGGGCAAAATCTATGTCTCCCCTCTGCATCACTGATGCTTTAGCGCCAGCGCTTGATAAAGGGCAGGCGATCCATATCGCGGACCGAGACGAGTCCCGATAACAGGCAGATGGCCAGGTAGATCAAGAGGCCAACAGTGGCGGCAAAAATAAACTGGATCCACTGTGCTCCGGCAACGGGGATAGAGGTATACGCAAACTGAGTACCGGCGCCCATAATGATCATAGCTGCCGCAATTTTGAACAAATCCCTAATACGTAGAGATAAAGAAATGAGCGAGATGACACTGTACCCATGTAGCAGTGTTACAAGAATGCTATTGGCAATAATTGCGATAATAGCGCCATAGATCCCATACTGTGGCTGTGAGGCTAACAGCAGAATTAACAGAATTTTGACCAAAGCTCCGATCAGGGTGTTAACAAGTGCTCTCCCCGGCCGGTCCATGGCCTGAAGTGCTGCTTGAAGGGGTGCCTGTACATACAGGAACACAGCGAACGGTGCAATTAGGCGCAGCATGGGGGCGGTATCCGCGTTCCCGTACAGCAGACTGCAGAGCGGAACGGCCAGGATGTACATAAGAACAGCGAATGGGGCACCCGTGACCAGGGCAAGCCTCAGCGCCTGATGCATCCGTTTATGGATCATGGACAAGTCCTTGCGGGCGGCGGCTTCTGACAAAGAAGGAACCAGCGATACCGCCAGAGATGAAGTTAATGCTCCCGGTAGTAGTAGCAGCGGAATGACCATCCCTTGCAGTGCGCCGTATTGTGCAGTGGCTACGGCTGTAGCAATCCCGGCAAGGGCAAGGCTGCGGGCCGTGATAATCGACTCCAGCAAGTAGGAGGCGGAGCCCACTAGACGGCCAGCGGTCACAGGAATGGAGATACCTAGCAGCCGCTTCAGTAAGGAACCGGTAGCCGGTGCTTCTGAAGGTGCTTCTTTAGGGACAGTTGCAATTGAAGAGTTATCTCCCGGCTGTGGTCCGGTTTCAGGCCTGTCTTTTCTGACAATGAAGTAATATTGCCATAATAGAGCGAACATACCCGCTATTTCGCCGACGGTGACCCCGATCATAGCTCCTGCCGCCGCAAAAGCGATCCCCTTAGGCAGCAACAGCCAGGAGAACCAGAGCATAGCAAAAATCCGGATCACGGACTCCAGCACGGAAGAGAGTGCGGATGGAATCATATTTTGCCTGCCCTGGAAGTACCCGCGATAGACCGCAGATACAGCAATGATACACAGCATGGGAATCATGGCAATGAATGTATAGAAGACCCGGTTATCTGTCAGCAATACGTTGGAAACCCATGAAGCGCTGGCTAAGGCAACCAATGTGAAAAATATACCCAGCGCTAGACTGAGCGCAAGTGCTGTACGCAAAATCTGCTTTGATTTGTCAGGGCGGTTCTTGCCCTCTGCCTCGGCCACCATTTTGGCGACCGCCAGAGGCAGCCCCCCTGTAATGACGGTAACGAGCAAAATAAAAAACGGATAGCCAAGCTGGTAAAGACCCACACCCTCAGCCCCGATCACGCGAGGAAGGACAATCCGGGGAATAAAGCCGAGCATGCGGTTGATAATTCCTGCAGCCAGCAGAATTAACGTACCCTGTATAAAGCTTTGTTTGTTTAAGGAGCTTAGTTTCTTCAAAGAACATTCCTTCTTCCCGGCATGAAATGGGACGCTGGTGGCAACTCACCGTTAAAGCACTTTAGTGGGCTTGTTCTATGGATATGCTGAACCCCTACGCCGGCATGACAAGCATTGTGTTACATAACTTTCTTAAGGAAGAAGGAAAGGCAGGGGAGAGGGTCGAATAGATAGGGTGAACGTGCGTATACGAGCGACCTGGAGGTGTCAACACGTGGAATCGGGGCAATGTATTTATGACGAGCTTAGTGAGGAGATCGAAGCCATGTGCTGCAGCAAAGCGGAGGAATTCCGACTCCTTGGCTACGAATATGTTACTGGCAAAGATATCTGGGAGTGTGTCAGCCGTAATTACGCAAAGGAAGGAAAGCCGCCGCTTTACAAGCTGGTCAATGATATATATTCCTTGAAAGCCAATAGTTATATGAATTATTTGACTATTGCTGCGTATCGGGGACAGATTTGATGCAAGGAAACATTTTTCTTTGCAAACCACTTCACAAAGCGGTAAAGTTATGAAGGGATTGAATTTCACATTTCCTACTGAAAAACGGATGGCTTGCCAAATGGGGAGAGCCCGCCGTTTCTTTGTGTGAATATAGCCTTGCCCATTCTTACATGAATTGACGGTCATTTGGAGCGTGGCTATAATAGGAATATTGAGTTATGAAAGGGGAACTAGCAAGAGCATGAAGAGACTTATGAGCTTTATCGTTACCGTGCTCGTTTTAACAGGCGTCATGGTATTCACTACCCCTGGTCTGTTGGACAAGGTCCGTCTGGGTCTTGATCTGAAGGGCGGCTTCGAGATCCTGTATCACGCTGAGCCGATGGAGGCTGGAGGGGCACTGACCCGGGCTTCACTGCAAAAAACTGCAGAGAGTCTGGAGAAACGGGCCAATGCGCTCGGAACTAGTGAGCCGGAGGTTACCACGGAAGGAACGGATCGTATTCGTTTGAAAATTGCGGGTGTGACCAATGAGGCAGAAGTCCGCAAGAAGATGAAAGAACCTGCAGTCTTGACTTTCCGCAGTGCTGCCGAAGGCGATCCTGCCGGAAAATACAGCAAGATTGAACTGGTGGGCAGTGACTTTGTGGAAGGTGCTGCAGAGGTCGGTCGGGATAACCTGAACCAGCCAATCATCAGCATCAAAGTGAAGGACAAGGCTAAGTTCGCAGAAATTACCAAGCGGCTCTTGGGCAAGAACCTTGCCATCTATCTGGATGAGAATCTATTATCTGATCCTGTAGTTAGAGCAGCATTGACGGATGGTAGTGCTTCAATTTCCGGCAGTTATACGCTCCAAGAAGCACGTGAATTGGCTGATACGATTAACCTTGGTGCTCTTCCGCTGAAGCTGACGGAGAAATACTCCCAAAGCGTAGGCGCCACACTGGGTAAACAGTCTCTTGAGCAAACGATCAAAGCCGGTCTTGTCGGTTCCCTGATAATTCTTATTTTCATGATTGGCATGTACCGCTTGCCAGGTCTTCTGGCCAGCTTCGCGCTGATCCTTCATACATGGCTTCTAATTCTTGTCTTTGTTTGGGCTGACTTTACCCTAACCCTTCCCGGTATCGCCGCGTTTATTCTCGGTATAGGGATGGCAGTTGATGCGAACATCATTACCAACGAGCGGATCAGAGAAGAAATTTACAGCGGGAAAAGCATTATGTCTGCTGTAAAAGCAGGCAGTAAATCTTCATTCCGTACTGTAATGGATGCCAATATCACCACTATTATCGTTGCGGCAGTAATGTTCGCTTACGGAACAGGTGCTGTTAAAGGTTTTGCACTGGTTCTGATTGTGGAAATCGTGCTCAGTATTGCCACGAACCTTTACTTCTCCCGCTGGTTGCTCAATCTGCTTGTTAGAGCCGGTAAGCTGAGCAAACCAAAGCAATTCGGGGTTAAGGAGAGTGAAATCCGTGCACTTTAAGAGAGAGTTTGATTTCGTACATCTAAGTAAATATTTCTATATCTTCTCCATTGCGTTGACTGTGGCCGGTTTGATCTTCCTGGCAACTTTTGGATTGAATTACAGTGTTGATTTCAAGGCAGGTTCCAATGTGGATATCTCCCTGTCCAAGAATCTTACGCAAGAACAAGTTGAAACGGCAATCAAGGACCTCGGTGTCACTCATGAACCGAGCATCTCTCTTGGTCAGGAACGGGTCAATATCCGTTATGATAAAGAGCTGACTGAGGATCAAAGTGAAGCGTTGAAGGCTGGAATTACCAAGCTGGATGACAAGGCTTCCTTCGAAATCAACACCGTGGATACGGAAATGGCAAAAGAATTGGCGCGCAACGCCATTTATGCCGTACTTATTTCCTGTCTCGGGATTATCATTTATGTAAGTATCCGTTTTGAATGGCGTTTTGCCTTGGCTGCGATTGTCTCGCTGCTGCATGACGCATTCATGGTTGTGGCCGTCTTCTCCATCTTCCGTCTGGAAGTGGATTTGACCTTTATTGTCGCGGTGCTTACGATCATCGGTTATTCCATCAATGATACGATCGTAATCTTTGACCGTATTCGTGAGAATCTGCGCTTTGGCAAGCAGAAAACTTATGAGGACATGAAAGCTCTTGTGAACAAGAGTGTGACTCAGACGCTCATGCGTTCCCTGTATACGGCATTTACGGTATTTGTAGCGGCATTCTTCCTGCTGATTATGGGTGGAGAATCCATTAAGATGTTCTCGCTTGCCATGGTTGTCGGGTTGCTCTTCGGAGCTTACTCCTCCATCTTTATTGCGAGCCCGCTCTGGCTGCTTCTCAAGAAGCGTCAGAAGCCGAAAGTGACCAACAAAACGGCTTAAATCTAAAACCTGTCTGTAAAGAAAGCCGCGTCAAAGGCGACGCGGCTTTCGAAATCTTCGGAGCTGCACGCCATGCGCTTTTTTTGCATCATGAGATGATATGCAGCAGCAAGGAGGCCTTCCATGAATGACAAACATTCACCGCAAAATGAGACGGTCGCCTGGACTGGGATCGTGGGCGATGTCGTTCTGGCCATAGCCAAGGGAAGCGTGGGTTACATCTCAGGCAGCAAGGCATTAATGGGGGATGCTTTATATTCTGGAGCAGACGCCGCAGCCAAGCTAACAGGTATCCTTCCGTGGCGCTCTGGACAGAAAAAGAACAGCAAAGCTCCCTCCCGATCCAAGGCTGGTGCCTGGCAGGGCAGCAAGGAGCCAATTTTGGCCATCTCCTGCTCGGTGCTTATTTTAATGGGCGGGATGCAGGTTGTTTTCTCCGCCATTCGTGATCTGACTTATGGACATTTAACCACGCCCGGGCATTACGCACTTGTAACGGTTTTATTATCTATCTTGGTAAAAGAAATCGTGTTCCAATATCAATATCGTCATTTCAAGAAGTTGGGTGATGGTAGCCATGCTGCTTATGCCGACAGCCACCGATTCAGTCTGTATACTTCAATCACTGTGCTGATCGGGATTACACTTGCGATGGCTGGAAGCTACTCTGGCTGGCATCCGCTGTTGTATATGGACCCTATTGCGGCGCTGCTCACGGGATTCCTGATTTTGCGTAAGGGCTATAGCCTAATTGCCAGTTCGGTTTACGGAAAGAACATTCAGGAGCTTCCCTCGAAAGATGCAGCCAGCTTTATCGAGACCGTGCAGCGAGTGCATGGGATCATCCGTGTGGAGCATCTGAAGGCGATGGAGCAGGGACGTTATGTGAATCTGGAGGTCAAAATCAGCGTTAACCCGCGCATTACAGTGCTGGAAGCGCAGGAGATTGCGGAATGTGCCAGAAAGTTGCTATTGCAACGTTTTGTTCACGTTGGCGAGGTGCGTATGGATGTCGTGCCGTACGATCCAGGTTATCCTTATAAGAGCAATCATGAACTGGTGGATGATGATCTGCCCACCCTGCTTCAATAGTTTGCCAAGGTAAGAGAAAGGTGAGTTATTAGTGCTTCATTCTAAAACAAGATGGCATTCTCCGGCAGTCGATCCCGATGCAGTACGGGAACTGGCCCGGAGCCTTTCTATTTCTCCGCTGTTGTCGTCACTGCTGATTACTAGAGGTAAAACAACGCCTGAGGAGGCGCTGGTATTCATGGACGGCGGTGGACAGGAGCAGCACGACCCTTTTTTACTCAAGGGAATGGCTGAAGCGGTTCCGAGAATTAGAAAGGCATTGGAAGAAAATGAACATATTCTGGTCTACGGTGATTATGATGCCGATGGTGTGTCCAGCACAGCGCTGATGATTCATCTGCTGCGTTATCTGGGAGCTTCCTATGACATTTATATTCCGCACCGTTCAAACGAAGGCTATGGTTTACATAATCATGCCCTGGATTGGGCCTTGCAGCAGGGAGTTTCTCTGATTATTACCGTAGATACAGGCATCAGTGCTTATCACCAGATTGCTTATGCAAAGGAACTGGGCATGGATGTGATCGTAACGGATCACCATGAACCGCCGGCACTTCTGCCAGAGGCCTATGCCCTGATTAATCCAAAGTTGCCGGATTGTCCTTACCCATTCAAAGGTTTGGCTGGTGTAGGTGTTGCACTTAAGCTGGCGCAGGCACTGTTGGGTGGAGATACACCGGAGGCATGGACCGAAATCGCCGCCATAGGTACTGTGGCAGATCTTATGCCCCTGATAGGTGAGAATCGGGAGATTGTACGCACAGGAATCCTCTCCATGCGCAATTCCCGTTTCCCGGGCATTCGTGCCCTGCTTGAGGTTAGCGGGATAGCAATGAATACCGTAGGTGCGGTGAACATTGCTTTTGGCATGGCACCGCGTATCAACGCTAGTGGTCGTCTTGATCACGCGGGACGGGCTGTCTCTCTGTTGACCACAGAGCATACGGAAGAAGCGCGTGAACTGGCGGATGAGTTGGACCTGCTGAACAAGGAGCGTCAACTGGTTGTAGAGAGAATCGTGATTGAAGCCACTGCTAAGCTGGAGGAAAAAATCGAAGTTGAGAGTCTTCCCGATGTGATCGTCTTGGCTTCGGAAGGTTGGAATGTAGGTGTGGTAGGCATCGTCGCTTCCAAGCTTCTGGAACGTTACTACCGGCCGGTAATCATTCTGGATATTCATCCCGAGACGGGGATGTGTAAGGGCTCTGCCCGCTCGATCCCGGGATTCGATATTTATGCGGCCTTATCTTCCTGTTCCAGCTTGATGGATCATTTCGGCGGTCATCCTTCGGCGGCCGGCATGAGCCTTCATCGCGATGGCCTTGGTGCCTTCGCTGAAGCACTGAATGGCTATGCTTCTGGTGTACTGACACCGGAGCATTTTGTGGCGGTGACATCAGCGGATGGTGAAGCTACGATCGCCGATCTGTCGCTTCAAGCGGCGGATGAACTGGAACGACTAGCGCCCTTCGGCATGAGCAACCCGCTGCCGAAGTTTATTCTACGCGGTGCGGCGGTCAAGGAGACGCGCACTATGGGAGCCGAAGGTAAGCACCTCAAAATTGTTCTGCAGCAAGGCAAGCATATTATTGAGGCGGTTGCTTTTGGCAAAGGTGCGCTCGGGGCACTACTTCCTGGCGGTACTAAAGTAGATGTGCTAGCCGAATTGTCTGTGAACGAGTGGAATGGCTCCCGCAAGCCGCAACTGATGCTGCAGGATCTGGCGGTCCACGAAACTCAACTGTTCGATCTACGCGGAGCTACTGATGCGGTTCGGCAAGCACGTGAGATCAGCGAGCGTCTGACGCCCTATGTAGGAACCGCTCCGTATCGGAATGTAGTCGTGTCCCGCAAGGAGCGAGCCCTTCTGCCAGATGAGTTGAAAGGCATGTCTCTTTGGATATACGATGAGCACGGCGGAATTTCTGCACTTGACCATGAGCAGAATAAGCTGGAAGAGAGGCGTGTTTCTGTGCTCTGTTTGCTGGATCTGCCGGAGTCGCCGGAACAACTGGACGCGGTACTTCAGACCTTTCCGTTTATAGATAACGTGGCGCTGCTTCATTCGATTCGAGAGAGACGTGAACGTCTGCTGGTTCCTACCCGTGATCATTTTAAGGCCTTATATAAGCTGCTTGCTTCCGTCGCTGCTGCGGCAACCCCAGAGCATGAGGTATTGCTGCGTCTGAGTCGTCAGACCCCACTGAGCGTACGTATGCTGGGCATGATGCTGGATGTGTTCGAGGAGCTTGATTTTATCGAACGAGACCAAGGGCTGATCACTTTTGTTACGCAGCCTGCTGCCAAGAGTCTTACAGCTTCGCAGCATTTTATCCGGTTGGGACAGGTAGCGGAGATGGAAGAGTATTTCATGGACGGCAGCCTGTCAGAGGTGCAGGGCTTTATGCAATCCCGCCGGCAGGGTGTTTCTTGAGATTATAGAGATGCTTCCGAGGTAATTTTGTTCGAAGTATTGCACCGAAGTATAAGCTCACAAAAAGCGTATGCTTCCGAAGTAAGTTTGCTCGAAGTACCCCAACGAAGCATACGCTCACAAACTAAGCCTATGCTTACGAAGTAATTTTGTTCGATGTATTGCCCCGATGTATAAGCTCACAAAATTTTTAGGAGATGATAATCTTGAACTTCAAAGAAATTATTCGCGTGATTCCAGATTTCCCACAACCGGGAATCAGTTTTAAGGATATTACTACACTGCTTAACAATGGCGAGGCTTACCGCCAAGCAATCGATGAACTAAAAGCCCTGGTAGCCCACCTGAAAATTGATATTATTGCCGGACCTGAAGCCCGTGGCTTCGTTGTGGGCGCACCACTGGCTTATGCACTTGGCGTAGGTTTTGTGCCGATCCGTAAGAGCGGTAAGCTCCCTTACGAGACTATTGAAGTCGGATATGACTTGGAATACGGTAAGGATAAGCTGGCTGTGCACACCGATGCCATCAAGCCAGGACAAAATGTTCTAATCGCCGATGACCTGCTGGCAACTGGCGGTACGATTGCTACTTCGGTTAACTTGATCGAACAGCTTGGCGGCAAAGTTGTCGGGGCAGCGTTCCTGATCGAGCTGGTTGAACTGGCTGGACGCAACAAGCTGACAGATATCGAAGTTATCTCTTTGCTCAACTACGAGGACTAAGATTTAAACATAATAGCGTTTCCCGGGAAATAAAAAGCGGACTGCTGTCATCTATCGACAGCAGTCCGCTTTTTTAAAATGATTTTACTCCGGCATTAATGAGCAGGTTTTTCATTATCTTTCTCATTGCTAAGTCCTAGCACTTCAATGAGCTTGAACAACAGGGAGAGGGCCATACCGACGATAGTTGCCAGCGCCATTCCCTTCAGATGAACATTACCGATAGTAAGGGTTGCACCACTGATGCCTACGACAAGGACGAGTGTTGCCAGAATCATGTTGGTTGCTTTGGAGAAGTCGACCTTTTGCTCTACAAAGATACGTAGACCCGATGCTGCAATAACACCGAACAACAGCAGGGAGACACCACCCATTACTGGAAGAGGGATATTGGCAATAACGGAAGAGAAGGTGCCGGAGAACGAGAGCAGAATGGCAATGATGGCGGCCCCGCCAATCACAAATACGCTGTAAACTTTGGTTAAAGCCATAACTCCGATATTTTCACCATAAGTCGTATTAGGAGTGGAACCGACAAATCCGGAGATAATGGTAGATATCCCGTTTCCGAACAGTGAACGGTCCAGACCAGGGTCCTTGGCCAGGTCCTTGCCGACGATATTACTTGTAACCAGCAAGTGGCCGATATGCTCAACAATAACGACAAGGGACACAGGGATAATGGTTAGGATAACATCCCAGTCAAAGGAAGGTGTAATAATGGTTGGGCTGGCAAAGAAATGGGCATTTCCAATAGCTGCGGTATCTACTTCACCCATCAGATAAGCCAAGCCGTAACCGGTCACGATTCCGATCAGGATGTGAATGATTTTGGGGAAACCGCGGAAGAGAACCGCGCCAATCACCGTAACACCCAGGGTTACCATGGACAGGATAATGGCATTGCTATTCGGGGTCCATTCAGTTGCACCTTCAGGACCGATCAGTCCGGCCATACGTGCGGCTACAGGCACCAGTTCAAGTCCAATGGTGGCTACGATCGCACCCATGACAGCTGGAGGGAAGACTACGTCAATCCAGCCGGTGCCGGCAAAACGGATAATCAGTGCGACAAGGATGAAAATCACGCCGGTGACGATAAATGCGCCAAGTGCAAGCGAATATCCACGTTGATGATCATCCTGATGTTGTGCCAGCACGGACATAACAGGTGAAATAAAAGCGAAGCTGGAGCCGAGATAAGCAGGGATTTTACCGCGGCAGATTAAGATGTACATGAGTGTGCCGATACCGTTCATCAGCAGAATCATACCGGGATCTACCCCGAACAGGTTGGGCACCAGCACTGTGCTGCCGAACATGGCGAACAAATGCTGAAGACTCAGAAGGAAGCCCGGCCCCCAGGGAAGCCTTTCGTTAACTTGAATTTCGCGTTGCAATGGTGGTCACTCCTCTTTCTTTTTCATAATATAAAGTATTCCGTGGCAAACCGCCTTTACTAGATTAAATAGAACTTGACTTTTTTACAACAACAATTTCACAAGTGACATCAATTTGTACGTTATTGTGACTTCTGTTGACACTAATGCCATGCGATGGCAAGTGTTGACGTAATCCCTCGCAAGCGTCATAATTATAGACAACTTTCAACTATTAGAGGTTGTTCACAGAAAGCGGTATACCGATCAAGAAACCTGCAGACGATGCATATTTTTGCAGGTTTGTTTATTTTATCGACTACATCATCGAGAGACTCCTGGAAGGAGTTTTTCTTATAGAAAGGAAACGGATACGACGAGAATGGGCATTGAGCGATTAATTGACAAAGCTGGCGCATATATAAAAGAAAAAGATCTGCTCCGCATCACGGAAGCATATGAATTTGCTGATCAGGCCCACCATGGGCAAGTTCGCAAATCGGGGGAGCCGTATATCCTGCATCCGCTTGCCGTCGCAGATATTGTCGTCAATATGCAGATGGATGTAATCTCCATTATTGCTGCGCTTCTGCATGATGTTGTGGAAGATACGACAGTGTCCCTCGACCAGATCCGTGCGAATTTTGGCGACACCTGCGCCATGCTTGTTGATGGTCTGACCAAGCTGGAACGCATCCGCTTCCGTTCCAAGGAAGAGCAGCAGAACGAGAATTACCGCAAGATGTTCATTGCAATGGCGCAGGATATTCGGGTCATTGTCATCAAGCTGGCGGACCGTCTGCACAATATGCGGACACTGAAATATCAGTCAGAGGAAAGCCAGCGCAGGATCTCTTATGAGACACTGGAGATTTTCTGTCCCATTGCAGATCGATTGGGAATTTCGGCAATCAAGTGGGAGATGGAGGATATTGCCCTCCGGTATTTGAACCCTCAGCAGTATTACCGCATTGCCAATCTGATGCATAAGAAGCGGGCGGAGCGCGAGCAGTTCATCGAGAGCGTTATCGGCCGTATTCAGGCCAAGCTGGACGAGATGGGCATCGAAGGTGACCTGTCCGGACGTCCGAAGCATATCTACAGCGTTTATAATAAAATGAGTACGAAGAACAAGCAGTTCAACGAGATCTATGATCTGCTGGCTATTCGTATCATTGTCGATAACATTAAAGACTGTTATGCCACACTTGGCATTATTCATACCCTTTGGAAGCCGATGCCTGGCCGGTTCAAGGATTATATTGCTATGCCCAAAGCGAACATGTACCAATCGCTTCACACCACGGTGGTTGGACCAGGCGGGGAGCCTACAGAGGTTCAGATCCGTACGTGGGAGATGCACCGTACCGCTGAATTTGGTATCGCGGCGCACTGGGCGTACAAGGAAGGCACCGGTAACAACGGCAATCCCGAGAACCGGATGCCATTCTTCCGGGAGATTCTTGAGCTTCAACATGAGGCCAAGGATGCAGAAGAATTCGTTGAATCGTTGAAAATGGACTTTTTCTCGGACCTTGTCTTCGTGTTTACTCCCAAAGGCGAGGTTATTGAACTGCCTGCTGGCTCAGTTCCGCTTGATTTTGCCTTCCGTATTCATACGGAGGTCGGTAACCGGACCATCGGCGCCAAGGTGAACGGAAGAATTGTGCCGCTTGATCATAAGCTGAAGACCGGGGATATCGTGGAGATTCTGACCTCGAAGCATTCGTATGGTCCGAGTCGCGACTGGCTGAAGATTGCCCAGTCCTCCCATGCCCGGAGTAAGATCAAGCAGTGGTTCAAGAAGGAGAAACGTGAGGAGAATGTCGAGAAGGGCCGCGAAGCGATTGAACGTGAGCTGAAGCGCCTAAACGTTGAAGTCTCTGAGTGGATCTCAGATGACAAGTTGATGGAGGCCGCGAAGAAATTCGCCTTCAACGATATTGAAGACATGCTCTCTGCCGTTGGGTTTGGCGGCATTACGGCTGCGCAAATCGCTTCCAAGCTGACCGAGAAGCTTCGCAAGGAGCAAGAAGAGGCGGCTAATCATCTGGAGCTGACCTCCGAGATGAAGGCGATCAAATCCTCCGGCGAGAAGCGGAATCAGCCGACTAACGGTGTGCGCGTCAAAGGCATTGATAACCTGCTTGTTCGTTTTGCCCGATGTTGTAATCCCGTGCCAGGCGATGACATTGTTGGGTATGTGACCCGCGGCCGCGGAGTATCTGTTCACCGCCAGGACTGTTCGAATATTCCAGGCGACGGTGAGGGGGAAGAAGCGGCACGGGTGATCGAGGTAGAGTGGGAAGGCACCGTAGAGGCCAACTACAGCGTTGATATTGAGATTACAGGCCATGATCGTAACGGGCTGCTCAATGAAGTGCTGCAGGCGGTCTCGGAGAGCAAGACCAATATCTCGGCGGTGACCGGCCGATCCGATAAGAACAAGATGGCTATGATTCATATGACAGTTCTGATTCGCAATACCGAACATTTGCAATCGGTAGTGGATCGGGTCAAGCGTGTCAAGGATGTCTACACGGTTCACCGGATCATGCAATAAGGCAAGGAGCTGAAAGCTGCAATGAGAGTAGTAGTACAGCGCTGCAAGGAAGCGAAGGTAACGGTTAATGGCGAGGTGACCGGCGAGATTGGCGAAGGTTTAATGTTACTGGTCGGTGTGACCCATGAGGATACAGAGAAGGATGCGGCTTATCTGGCTGAGAAGATCGCGGGACTGCGGATTTTTGAGGATGAAGCAGGTAAAATGAATTTCAGCGTCACTGACACCGGCGGAGCAATCCTGTCTGTATCGCAATTTACGCTATACGGCGACTGCCGTAAGGGCAGACGCCCCAACTTCATGGCCGCCGCTGCGCCGGCTGAGGCCGAGCAGTTATATGATTATTTTAATCGTGAGCTGGTTGCCCGCGGTCTGCAGGTTGGAACCGGGGTGTTCGGGGCGATGATGGATGTGTCGCTCGTCAACTGGGGACCTGTCACGTTAATTCTCGATAGCCGGGGTTAGATCAAGCGTTACAATTGTTATTTCATTTGAGACGGGTAAGATATCGGCGGATGCCGCATTACTGTTCCTTTGGGAGCCGTGTGCGGCATCTTTTTTTTGAATGGATAGGGTATTGTTCGTATGGTTAGACTAGAAGCGGATGGATATTACGGTAATTTGCAAGGAGCTGCGGCAATGAGACAATCCCAAAAGGCTTGGGTGTGGAGAAGCAACCCGACACTAGCGACAGGAAGCCCTGCAGAAGCTGGTGCAATTGTAAAAGGAGCGGAGGCTCCAGCCGAGATTCAGGTATTGAAGGGAAGAAGCCGCGACCTGCTGCCGCGTACTTGATACGGGCGCTAAGGCGGCTTTTTTCTATCATGCTATCGGCAGGAAAGAGATCAGCAAATGGGTTCATTCTGTAGGGCAGGGTTAGAAAATACATTGAACCGGGTAATAGAAGAGCGAGAACACTAAAGGTTGATGTAGACAAGCAGGAGCGGCATTCAAGGATAAAGTGGTGGTCTTTGACTAACTAGAGCATTTATCCAAGGAGGGACTAACAATGGCTAGAAGAATTCAGGCTTATTTCAAGACAGAAGATGATGCACTAGGGGCAAAAACAGCACTTATCGCCTATAACGTGGAAGGGCTGGAGGTATGGCCGCTCAATGATCGACTAGGACAGGACCTCCGTTTCCTACTACCTGTGATTCCACTTGGGAATTCCGCCTTGGCAGCGGGTGGATTCAGCACATCGGGTACCTCTGGGGCACCGGGTGCCGGAGCTGCGTTGGTCGCTAGTACTGGGATTCCAGAGTCTGTTGACGATGTTGAAAGCCGCGGGTTTGAGGGAAGCACCGGGGAAGAAGCTAAACTCAGCGGCGAAGAACTTGGGGAACTTCGCTATATCATGGAGCTGAAGGTGGATGAGGCTAGATATAACGAAGTCATTCAAATTCTGCGTAGCAAGCAAGCTTATGTGGAGCGGTTTGATTAACGGCTGCATTCAAGGGTGATGAGCAATATAGTGTCGGATGGCCTTTATCGGCTATCCGGCATTTTTGGGATGTCCCTGAAAATTAAGCGCTTTCTTTTCTGTAATATACTCGTAATATTTCATACATGATTCCTTAATATAGCGTGTTTATAATAAAGACATGACCCCCTTTTTAATAATATATGATGATGGACCCGCAGCAACCGGCTGCGGGTCATTTTTTTGTAACAGGAGAAATTTGACGATTAAGCTCGCTTTCCGCCCTCATTCATCTTAAAATTTTTAATATCCTTTCTTGACTTTAGCGCAGTGGTTCAGTAGAATCTAACAATAACAGTTATATTATAGTGCTTTGATGACGGGAATAAGTAATTCGGCCCCCACAACCCCAGAGAGGAATCCCCTGACGAATCGGTAGTGTCCATACCAAGGACGATTAAGCCGCTGCGTCTGGCTGTAAGGATTCTGTTGATGAGCGAATGAATGACCTCCCCGAGAACGCACGGCGAACTTCGGCAGGATTTGACAACTGCTGCAATCAGTAGCCGTTTGCGCGTAGGCGGGCGTTAACCGCTTGAAGCGGATGTGGTGAGAGCAATCTCCTGCTCCGGAATGTGGGTGGTACCACGGGTGAATTATTGGTTATGATAATCCCTCGTCCCTGTTTGTGATAAACAGGGCGAGGGATTTTTTGTTATGCTGCGCACTAAACGCAGAAATTAAGGATATAAGGGGTATTTTTTCAGGAGGGATAGGCAGTGGCTAAAGAAAGATTCGAGAAACCCACAGGCACGCAGGATGTGCTGCCAGGCGCGGTGGAGAAATGGCAGTTTGTAGAAGCGAAGGCCAGAGAGCTGTGTCACCGTTTTAACTACCGTGAGATCCGTACACCCATGTTCGAGCATACCGCTTTGTTTGAAAGAGGCGTAGGCGAAACTACGGACATTGTGGAAGGCGAGATGTACACGTTCAAGGACAAAGGCGACCGGGATTTGGCGCTTCGTCCTGAAGGGACAGCAGGCGTTGTACGTGCTTATGTTCAGAACAAGCTCTATGGCGAGCCGGATGTCAGCAAGCTGTATTATATCGGGCCGATGTTCCGTTATGAACGTCCACAAGCGGGAAGATACCGTCAGTTCCACCAATTTGGTGTTGAAGCCTTCGGAGCAGTGGATCCGGCGATTGATGCTGAGGTTATTTCCTTGGGTTACGAGTTCTATAAGGAACTGGGTTTGAAGGATGTTCGGGTGGAGATCAACTCCGTGGGTAACGCGCCAAGCCGTGCGGCCTATCGGGAGGAGCTTCTGAATTTCCTGAGACCGATGAAGGACAATCTTTGCGGTGACTGCCAGCGGCGTATGGAGCGCAATCCGCTGCGGGTACTGGACTGCAAGGTGGACCAGGATAAATTCACCGATGCACCGTCCATTTTGGATAGTCTGGATGAAGAATGCACAGTGCATTTTGCCAAGGTGAAGCAGCACCTGGATGTCATGGGTGTTGAATATTCTATCAATACGCGTCTTGTGCGCGGACTCGATTATTACACGCATACTGCGTTTGAATATAAAGCAGCCGGCATCGGTTCCATCGATACGGTCGGCGGCGGCGGGCGCTACAACGGGCTCGTGGAACAAATCGGGGGCCCGGATCAACCGGGTATCGGTTTCGGGATCGGCTTGGAGCGTATTCTGCTCATTCTGGAACACCAGAAGGTAGAGCTGGAATCCTCCAAGCCGCTGGATGTCTATTTCGTAGCGTTGAGTGAGGAAGCTGATCTTGAGATTACGAAGCAGTTGTATCTTCTGCGCAGCAAAGGCTACTCTGCCGAACGCGATTATTTGGGCCGGAAAATGAAGGCGCAAATGAAGTCGGCAGACCGCATGGCGGCCAGATACACCGCGATCCTGGGCGAAGACGAGTTGAAGGCCGGTGTTATTGCCTTAAAGTCGATGGACACAGGAGAACAGCGTAACGTCAAGCTGGATGAACTGGTTCAGTCCATTGGATAGCCTGAAGTAACAGTGATAGTACAAGCGATATTTCAACCATGAAAGGATATGATCAAATCATGCAAAGAAGTCATCATTGTGGACAATTAACGCAGGACCATATTGGACAAACCGTTACCCTTAACGGCTGGGTACAGACCCGCCGCGACCTCGGGGGCGTGCTTTTCATTGATCTCCGTGACCGCAGCGGAATTGTACAGGTTGTTTTCAATCCCGACTATTCGGGCGAAGCGCTGCAAATTGCTGACAAAGTACGCAGCGAATACGTTCTAGCTGTTACAGGTAACGTGGTTAAGCGCGATGCCGAAACCGTGAATAAGAATCTGCCTACCGGTGAGATTGAAGTGCAAATCACGAATATTGAAGTGCTGAACGCAGCCAAGACACCTCCGTTCTTCATCGAAGATGGTGTGGAAGTGGACGAATCCTTGCGTCTGAAATACCGTTACCTCGACCTGCGTCGTCCTGAAATGCAAAAGACGCTGCTGTTGCGTTCCAAAGCATCTAAAATATTCCGTGACTTCCTGGACAGCGAAGGCTTTATTGATGTAGAAACACCGATTCTAACCAAAAGCTCACCAGAAGGCGCGCGTGACTATCTTGTACCGAGCCGAGTGCATGAAGGGGAATTCTTCGGTCTGCCGCAATCTCCGCAAATCTACAAACAGCTGCTGATGGTGGGCGGTATAGAACGCTACTATCAAATCGCCCGTTGCTTCCGCGATGAGGATCTGCGTGCTGACCGTCAGCCGGAATTCACCCAGGTCGACATTGAGACCTCCTTCCTGTCCCAGGATGATCTGCTGGGTATGATGGAGAAGCTATTGCAGCGTCTCTTCAAGGAGACAGTTGGTGCTGATCTCGCTCTTCCGTTCCAACGGTTGACGTATGCTGATGCTATTGGCAAATACGGCTCCGATAAGCCGGACCTGCGCTTTGGGCTGGAACTGATCGAGATGAATGATATCGTAGCGACCAGCGGAGTGAAGGTATTCGCGTCCGTTATCGAAAAAGGCGGAGAAGTGAAGTGCCTTAACGCCAAGGGCTGTGGTACTTGGACCCGTAAAGAAATCGACGATCTTGGACCGTATGCCGCGCGTTACGGCGCGAAAGGGTTGGCATGGATTCAAGTGAAGGATGGCGAATTCAAGGGGCCAATCGTTAAGTTCTTCTCCGAAGAAGAGATTGCTGCTGTTAAGGAACGTACTGGCGCTGAGGAAGGCGACTTGCTGCTCTTCTCCGCAGATAACAAAAAAGTGGTTGCAGATGTTCTTGGTGCGCTACGTCTCAAAATCGGACGCCAGCTCGGCCTGATCGACGACAACGTCTTCAAATTCGCTTGGGTAACAGACTTCCCACTGCTCGGGTATGATGAAGATCAAAAACGTTATGTGGCTGAACACCATCCGTTCACACGTCCGCGTGAAGAGGATCTGCACCTGTTCGAGACTGATCCGGGTGCCATTCGTGCCCAGGCTTACGACATCGTGCTGAACGGCTACGAAGTCGGGGGCGGCTCGATGCGGATCTACAAACGTGAAGTGCAAGAGCAAATGTTTAAAGCACTCGGCTTCTCTGAAGAAGTTGCTTACGAAAAATTCGGTTACCTGCTCGACGCGTTTGAATACGGTACGCCTCCGCACGGCGGAATTGCCTTCGGCCTTGACCGTCTCGTGATGCTGCTCGCTGGACGCACCAACCTGCGGGAAACAATCGCATTCCCGAAAACAGCAAGTGCAACCGATCTGCTAATGGATGCTCCATCCCCAGTGGAAGGCTCGCAATTGGAAGATTTGCACATCAAGCTGGCTCTGAAACCGAAGAAGGAAAAAGACAAAGAATAATCATACTATTCATTCACTGCGAAGCGCATCCTGCGCTTCGTAGTGCTTGTTAAGGAGGCTGAAAATATGTTGGATCAGTTCTCGCGTACAGAACTTGCCATCGGGCCGGAAGGCCTCAAAATCCTGAAGAATAGCACGGTAGCGGTACTCGGTATCGGCGGTGTTGGCGGCATGGCCGCAGAAGCGCTGGCCCGTTCCGGAATCGGCCGGATTATTCTGATCGACAAGGACGTGGTGGATATCACTAATGTGAACCGCCAGATCCACGCGCTCACCACCACCGTAGGCCAGAAGAAAGCCGAACTGATGGTAGACCGCATCAAGCTGATCAACCCGGATTGCGATGCCATTGCGCTGAATATGTTCTATACAGAAGAAACCTATGAAGAATTGTTTAAATATAAGCTGGATTATGTGATCGATGCCTCGGACACGATCATCTATAAAGTCCACTTGATCAAAGAATGCCTGGCACGGGGCATTCCGATGATTTCAAGTATGGGTGCAGCCAACAAAATGGATCCTACCCGGTTCCAGGTTGCCGATATTTCGAAAACAACCTATGACCCGATTGCCCGGATTATCCGTCAGAAGCTGCGTAAAGAGGGCATCAAAAAGGGCGTTAAGGTGGTATTCTCTACGGAGATTCCGATGAAGCCGCGTCAGGATGTTACGGATAAAATCGTTCCCGAGAACGCACCGGACAGACGCAAAGCTAAACAACCACCTGCGAGCAACTCGTTCGTTCCCCCTGTTGCTGGTCTCATTATGGTTAGTGTAACCGTTAAGGACCTTCTGGAAGCTAAGGGCATCAATTAATAAACTAGGCGGGTCATTAGGGATTACGTTCAGTTGTGCTTGATCGTCATGTCCCGATAGAATCCGGTGGATAAAGGGTAGACTAATCAACAAGCGTCACAAGGACAAAAGGGCGTACAGCCGGTTTCCGGCTGCTGACGCCCTTTTGTTGGGGGTTAAGCCTCTTTTTTTAACAAGCATGAATTGGACCTGACTTGACATTTAGCGGAGGTTTTTAGAGAATGAAATCGAATTTTTGGCGAAATAGCGTAGGTTTACTGCCTGAACATGACTGGAAACGGGAATGGGCGGCCGGTATTCTCTCCTATTTCGCTTCAGTATATATTGTAATGGTCAATGCGGCTATTCTGCACGATGCAGGAATGCCGCTGCGGGCGGGAATGGTAGCTACACTGCTGACGGCCCTTACGGGCTGTCTGTTGATGGCCTTTGCTGGCAAGACGCCGATTATTGTGGTGCCGGGGATGGGGATCAACGCCTTTTTCACATACACCCTTGTGCATTCCATGAAGCTGGACTGGCGGGAGGCGCTGGCTGTAGTTGTTGTAACCGGCGTACTGTTTGCTATCGTGGCGTTCACCTCGCTGTATCGCATCTTGAGCGAAGCAATACCGCACAATTTGCAGCATGCCATCACAGTCGGCATTGGTCTGTTCCTGACCTTCATCGGCCTGCAGAAGAGCGGAATTGTTATTGCCCACCAAACGACCTTCGTGGCCATCGGCCACTTCAGTGATCCGGCAGTAATCACGTCATGCATTACTCTGCTGCTCGCACTGGTACTGTTCATCCGTGGTACGAGTGGCGGTCTGCTGATCAGTATGGCGGTAGGCACCGGACTTGCTTATCTGCTGGGTGCCACCAAAGGACCGGAGAATGTGGAATCCGGACATGTTTTCAGCGGATACAGTAATGTATTCTTCGGCATGCAATGGACGGGCCTGCTCAGCCTGGTATTCTGGATTGCCATTTTCTTATTGTTACTAATTGTTGTCTTTGAAAATATCGGTCTAATCGCCTCTCAGACTCAACTGGCGAACCGTCCAGAGCGCTTTAAAAGCAGCTTACGCGCGCTTTCCATTGCCAACATCGCGGCAGGGATCTTCGGTAGCAGCCCGGTTGTCGCCGCTGCAGAATCCAATGCCGGTATTGCGGCAGGTGGCCGCTCCGGTCTGACCTCGCTGGTCACAGGTATCCTGTTCGGTGCAACCTTCCTGTTCATTCCACTGCTGGCTTATGTGCCGGACAGCGCCATTGCCCCGATCCTGATGGTCATTGGGGGATTGATGGTGCAGAGCGTACGTGAGATGGACTTTAGCGATATGACAGAGCTGTTCCCGGCATTCCTGGTTATGGTCATGATTCCGTTCACCTATAGCATCGTCGACGGGATGGCGTTTGGCTTCATTACCTACCCGATCCTAAAGCTGTCGATGGGCAAAGGCAAGGATGTCCCACCAGCCCTGTACGCCATAGCGGCCCTATTTGTGGCGAATTTTATCCTGCACGCGCTGTTGTAATCCCCAATTATCTTGTCCAGCTTGAAACATATGGATTTCGGGCCTTGGTTATGCTACAATGAGAATCCTTTTTGTAAGTGGAAGAGGAATAAGGCAACCATGGCTCGATAATACTTTTAGGAGGTAACTGAAATTGGAAGACAATCTTCAAAGTGCCTATCAAGAGGAAGAAGACAGGCTGGACAAAACACTTGTAGAAATTGATGCTGTGCTGGAGAAGCTTCGCAATACGCCGGTGTATACCGGGCATGAATACACGGAGCAAGCCCTGGAGGCTATCAGAGAGCAGAAACGCAGGGATTTGACCAAGCTAAGGCAGGAGCCTTATTTCGGACGGCTTGATTTTCAAGGTACAGATGAGAACGAACGCAGGGCACTTTACATTGGTAAAATCGGTGCAGACCGAGAACAGGTAAGCGACCGTCCGCTAGTCATCGACTGGCGCGCACCGGTAGCAAGCCTGTTCTATTCGTTTACCGGCGGGACGGAGCCAGCTTCCTATGAAGCTCCAGACGGATTGGTAGAAGGGCTGGTCTACCTCAAGCGCAACGTGGTGATCCGCAAGCAGATTCTGGAACGGGTGGCGGACACCTTTAACCGGGAGAGCGACGGTCCGGCGGTATCGGACGAATTCCTCGTTTACCGCCTTGGCGAGAACAAGGATAACCGTCTGCGGGACATCGTGTCCACAATCCAAGAAGAGCAGGACAGGATTATCCGGGCTGCTAAGAATACTGCGCTGATCATTCAGGGCGTGGCGGGTAGTGGGAAGACGACGGTAGCTCTGCACCGTCTAGCCTTCTTGCTCTATCAATACAAGGATCAGGTCTCGGCGGAGAAAATGATTATTTTCGCCCCGAACCGTATGTTCCTTGATTACATCTCTGATGTGCTTCCAGAGCTTGGTGTCGGCAATATTGCGCAGAACACGTTCCCGGATTGGGCGGCAGAGGTGCTTGGATTGGAGCTTACGCAGCAGGATGCGACGCAGACGCTAAACCGCTGGTTCGAGACTTCTGGCAGCATGCCGGAAATCACGGAAGAGACACCGGGCCGCTTCAAAGGTTCCACTGCACTGATGGGCCTTATCGAGGACTCCATCAAGCTGCTGGAAGCAGACACTGTCCCAGAAGGTGACTTTATCCCTTGGGAAGGTGCGGTGCTGCGTCGCTCGATGATTTTGCGCTGGCATAACGAGGAGTACGCACCATACCCTCCGGCGAAGCGCAAGGAGCGGGTGATGGCACGGATACACCGCTGGATCGAGATGGAGCTGAAGAAGAGCCCGTCTGCAGCAGCTATGAAGGAACGCAAGAAGAAAGGTGCTCAGCGGGAAAAAGCGTACAGCGCCAAATGGTCCAAGTACGATCCGCTGACCATCTACAAGCAGATCTTCCGCGCGGCGAAGACCCCGGAGAGCTGGCCCACAGAACCTCCGGAGATCATTCCGGCTGGTGTGCTGAAGGGAACGGCAAAGGAACTGAAGAAGGGAATTATTCGGGAAGAGGATTTGCCGCCCCTGCTGTATATTCATTATCTTCTGAACGGCAACGAAGGCATCAGCCGCTTTGACCATGTCGTGATTGACGAGGCGCAAGACTTCTCACCGTTCCAGATCGCGATTCTGGATCTGTACGTGCGCGGACACTCCTTCACGATCCTAGGGGATCTGTCGCAAGGTATACATGCCTACAAGGGCGTGCATGGCTGGGAAGAGATGCAGAAGCTCTTCGATCCTGAGCATACGGCTTATCATGCGCTTACGCGTAGTTATCGCTCGACGATGGAGATCATCGAGTTCGCGAACGGCATCCTGTCTGCGGGTGTGAACAGCCCGCTGCTGGCCGTACCGGTCTTCCGCAGCGGGAATCCGGTGCGTCTCATCTCCTATGGCGGGGCAGGCCATCCTGAGACAGGCGGCTCTGGAGCAGACCGTCCTGAAGGGGGCAACTCGTTGACGGAGAATGAGTACCTGGCCTCACGCGTTCAGGACCTGAGAGCCGCGCTGGCGGCTCTGTCTGGCCGGGAGTATCGTACGGTCGCTGTGCTGACACGTAGCTTGCGGGAAGCCACGGAGCTGCATGCGGCACTGACAGAGCATTTTACCGATATCCACCTCATCGACGGCAGTATGACAGCTTACCAAGGCGGGTTATCGATACTTCCGGTATACCTGTCCAAGGGACTGGAATTCGACGCCGTTATCCTGGCGGATGCGGACCGGGGTCACTATGGGGACGCAGCCTGGGACGCGAAGCTGATGTATGTCGGGTGCACACGCGCACTACATGAGCTGTGGTTGCTGCATGACGGGGAACTCCCGGCCTACGTGCAGGCATCAGAAGGAGAGGTTCTGATCGGCTGGCCGACGGAGACGTCACCGCAGAAGTAAATTATCAAGGAACTACCGGGGAAATTGCCCCGGTTAGTTCCTTTTTGTATAAATGGAATCAAAATCCTAAAAGAAGCGGTTGACATGCCGGCTGAGATCATTAATCCTTAGAAGTAGGTATAAGTGGAATATGATAGAGAGCAGGTTACACATCAATGACAACTAATGGACAACAGTTCTACCGCTTCAGTGAAGCCCCGATCTGGGAGCTGCAGCGTGCTTATTTTGAAGAAAAAGGTATGAAAGCTTGGGAAGACGACGAAGTGCCACAATATATTACGAGCAATCCTATGATTGCAGAAGCTTACGCAGAGATGATCTTCGGATTTCTTCAGGATCGGGCCGCACAAGGACATGTATCGGAGCCGGTTACCATTCTGGAGCTTGGAGCAGGCGCTGGTCGGCTGGCCTTCCATATCGTTCGACAATTACGCGAAATTAGGGATTACGCAGGGCTTACCTTGCCTCCTGTTCGTTATGTTATGAGTGATTTAGCCGCTAAGAACGTAGCCTCCTGGCAGCGTCATCCTGGCCTGCTGTCTTTGGTAGATGAAGGGCTGCTGGATTTTGCCCGTTTTGATGCCGTTAATGACACGGAGCTGCATCTGACACAGAGCAAAGAGGTCATCCGTCCTGGGGATTTAGAGCAGCCACTCTTGGTAATCGCCAATTACTTTTTTTGCAGTATCCCGCAAGAGCTGCTTTATGTGGATGAAGGGAAAATTTTCGAGTGCGAGGTGGCACTGAAATTTCCAGAGGAAGCGGAAGGGCTTAGCCAATCTGAGCTGCTCAAAAGAGTAGTTCCCGAGTTCCAATACCGTCGTGCAGCCGGCTATGAAGAGGATACGCATCCTTATCAGGGTGTTATAAAAATATATCAGGATAAGCTGGAGGACTCGCATATTCTGTTCCCTGCGGCAGCGTTGACGTGTATGGAGCGTCTGAATGCCTTGTCCCTGGCCGGGTTTCTTCTGATCACGGCGGATAAAGGCGATCACAGGCTGGAGAACTGGGAGTTCGCACCGCCACCTGAACTGATTCACCACGGATGTTTCTCTCTGACAGCGAACTATCATGCGATCCAGCATGCTTTTGAGCAAAGAGGAGCCGTATCGCTGTTCACACAGCATCACTATAAAGACATCAATGCCGGCTGTATTGTCATGCTTCAGGAGCCGACTAGTTATGTACAGACCCGACTGGCCTATCGGCGGTTCATCGGCTGCTTCGGACCGGATGATTTTTACTGCCTGAAGGGATCTGTAGATCAGCATCTGGGTGAAATGGAACTTCGTCAGCTCTTAGCTTTCTGGCGGCTTGGCGGCTATGATGCCGAGTTATTCATCCACAGCGCTGAGCATATCTCGGCCCTGCTCCAGGATTGCGGTGACGAGGAACTGCTTGACTTACAAAGAGGGATACAAATCATGTGGGCCAATCATTATGCGATGGAAGCCAGCTATGATCTTGCCCTGGACTGTGGACTGCTGCTGTTCGAAATGGATCAATTTGCGGAAGCACGGGAGTTCTTGGAACTCACTGTGCAAGCTAATCTGGATGAGCCTGTAGTGCCTGTCCTGTATAGTCTGGCCATCTGCAACTACGAGCTTGGGGATGATGCGGCTACCTTGGAATATACGACCAGAGCATTGGAGCTGGAGCCGGAATACGAAGAGGCTTTGGAATTGTTGAATGCGCTGAAACAGGGAGTGGAATGATCTGCGCGTGGAGGGTATTGTTGGTGAAGAATGTTTTAAACTGTTCTTGCACTTGTAACTCCACTGGGGCTATGGCTTAATAATAAGTGTCCGGCCGGGCAAGATGACTTCTGGAAGGAGGCTGATTACGATGATTTCAGTATACGAGGTGGTTTCCGTCTAACGACGGAAACTGCAATACAAGGGGAGGCCGCAAGGCCTCCTTATTTAAAAAACATAACGAATAAAAATCACAATGTATTTTAAGACACGGGCTCCAAGTTTGTAAACACTAACATAAAAACGATGACAAGATTGTTGTATCTGAATATAGACGCCTAACGGCTGGTTTAATATAATGAAATTACGGTATTTACCAAATTTGAGAATAAGAAAGGAGAGCGTGACATGATTATCTTTAACAAGAAGTTGGTCGGAACTCAAGGAACACACCTGTTGAAGGAGGAAACGAAACGTGAGTTATGTAAATGGGAGGGATGTTCTTCCCCCTAGGCTCTTAGAGGAGCTTCAGGGATACATTCAGGGAGAACTGTTATACATCCCCAAGAAATCGGAGCAGCGTGTCAGATGGGGCGAGAACAGTGGTTCAAGACAGGAGATTGCGAACCGCAATGAAGAGATTTTTTGTTCTCACCGCAGCGGATGCTCTGTATCGGAGCTTCAGAAAAGATATCATCTATCGGAAGAAAGTATCCGTAAAATTATATCAAAAATGCGGCTAGCGCTGAACCGCTAGGCCGCACTTTGAACAAAGAGCATGGCTCCCGTCCCGCTGACGAGGTCATGCTCTTTATTATGTATTTCTCTGATATGGTATGATAGGAGAAACATGTGTCGATCTGCCGATTCATCGGTAAAGGAGGACTAAAAGTACCGTGAGCAACAAAAAAGTTGAGATCGAACATGAAGCTGGAAGCAGAAGTCGCGCCCTTTTGGAAGTCCTGACTGTATCAACAAAGCTTGGTCTTACTTCGTTCGGAGGGCCCATTGCACATCTTGGTTATTTTCACGATGAATACATACGCCGGCGGAAATGGATGGACGAACGAAGCTATGCGGATCTGGTTGCACTGTGCCAGTTTTTGCCAGGTCCTGCCAGCAGTCAAGTCGGGATTGGAATTGGTTTAATTCGTGCTGGTATACTAGGTGGCCTAACGGCTTGGGTAGGTTTTACGCTGCCTTCAGTCCTGATGCTGGTCCTGTTCGCTTTTCTACTCCAAGGGTTTGATATTGGCAGCGCGGGCTGGATTCACGGTCTTAAGATCGTCGCAGTTGCCATCGTTGCACAGGCGATCTTTGGGATGGGTCAGAAGCTGGCTTCTGACCGCAACAGGGCAACGATCGCGATCGGGGCTGCATCGGTTGCTCTTTTGTGGCAGAATGTCTTTACTCAGGTCCTGATTATTATTATTGCAGGCATCATTGGTATGCTGTTGTATAGAAAAACCGCAGTTTCGGAAACTACGACACTATCCGTACCTATTAGCCGAAGGGTGGCCATCCTCTGTTTGGCGCTTTTCTTGGGACTCTTGATTCTGCTGCCGGTGCTGCGACAGTTTGTGATAGCGGATGGACTCTCCCTATTCGACAGTTTTTATCGGTCAGGGGCGCTAGTTTTTGGTGGTGGGCATGTTGTCCTTCCGCTGCTTGAAAAAGAACTTGTACCGACAGGATGGATCAGCCAAGCGGATTATTTGGCTGGATATGGTGCGGCGCAAGCCGTACCTGGTCCGCTGTTTACCTTTGCCAGTTACTTGGGAGCGATGATTAACGGAGTTAGTGGTGCTTTAATTGCCACAATCGCTATTTTTCTTCCTGCCTTTCTGTTAATTACAGGCTGTCTGCCGTTCTGGAATGCTTTGCGTAAAAGCTCTGGCATTCAAGGCGCATTCGCTGGGATCAATGCAGCAGTAGTCGGAATTTTACTGGCAGCGCTGTATAATCCGCTTTGGACCACGGCCATTTTGGCCCCTGTGGATGTAGCGTTGGCTTTGATTCTGTTTTTGATGCTTGTGTTCTGGAAGTTGCCACCTTGGATCATTGTAATTGCAGGAGCGGTGGGCGGAACTTTGATTACATTTCAAACTATATAGATTGAACTTGAAAATTTGAGTTAAGGGAAAAGTGGCGGAGGGAATTTTGGAACTGTAGGAGCGTTAGCGACCGCCTAAAAGCTTTCCAGAGAAAGGCTCTCATCGGAAGCATAGGCTGTCTGCGGATTTCTACCGCGAACAGCGATATTAAATCAAGAAATCTGCAGACAACAGCGGCCGGAAGTCCAAACATTCGCTGGAGTCACGATTAATCCCGAAACAGAAAAATCACTAGTTCAATCTATTTATAGAATATCGCAAGGAAGTGAAGAATATGGATTTATTTTCATTTGAAGAGAGCAGAGGAGACGGACGGCTGCTGGCTGACCGCATGCGCCCGGAGAATCTAGATGAATATATCGGACAGGAGCATATCATAGGCCGGGGCAAATTGCTGCGCCGGGCGATTGAGGCTGACCAGGTCTCGTCGATTCTGCTCTATGGGCCACCGGGCTGCGGCAAGACGACGCTAGCTCATATTATTTCCCACCACACGAAAGGGGAGTTTGTGCGGTTGAATGCCGTCGAGGCTTCCATCAAGGACGTGCGTGAGGTGATAGAACAGGCCCAGAGTAACAAGGCATTGTACGGGACGAAGACAATTCTCTTCCTGGACGAGGTGCATCGCTTCAACAGCTCGCGCCAGGATGCCTTGCTGCCCGCGGTGGAGAAGGGCACGATTATCTTCATCGGGGCGACGACAGAGAACCCGTTCCATTATGTGAACGGGGCCTTGATGAGCCGGTCCACGCTGTTCCAGTTGGAGTCGCTGACGCGGGAGCATAGCCTTACGGCGATGAAGCGCGCCCTGGACGATAAGGAACGGGGCCTGGGGTTCATGGACCTCCGAGTGGACGAGGAGGCCCTGCAGCATATCGCCACGATGGCGAACGGCGACATCCGGCGGGCACTGAATGCGCTGGAGTTAGCTGCGCTCACGACAGCGCCCGAGAGCGACGGTAGCGTGCATATCACGCTGGAGGTCGCGGAGGAGTCCATCCGCCGCCCGATCGTCAAGGCGGATGAATCGACGCAGTATGATGTGCTGTCTGCTTTTCACAAGAGCATTCGCGGGTCTAGCGACGCCGCACTGTTCTGGTTCCTCTATGCCGTCGAAAAGCTCGGCATGGACCCGATGACCTTTATCCGGCGTCTGATCGCGGCCAGCAGCGAGGACATCGGCCTTGCCAATCCGCAGGCCATGGTGCAGGCTGTCAGCGCCCTGGAGGCTTACCGGAACAACGGCTGGCCGGAAGCGAAGCTGAACATCGCCCAGGCGATTCTGTTCGCAGTGGAGAGTCCGAAATCCAATGCCGTGTATACGGCTATCTCCAAGGCTATGGCCAGCATTGAGGAGCTGAAATCGGCAGAGGTGCCATTGCACCTGCGGGACACGCATTACAAAGGCGCATCCGCACTGGGTCACGCCGGGTACCAGTACCCGCATGATTTTCCGGGCCATTATGTGAAGCAGGAATACTTGCCCAAGGCGATTTCCCGCAGAGTGTTCTATCAAGCCACCGAGCAGGGCAATGAAGCGAAGATTCGGCATAATCAGGCGCTGCGGCGGGAGCGATAGATTTGAGTAGGACTTTTCTTAACCTACAGCAGGAGAGTTTTCCAATGGACGGAGCTTTTTTACGCTAATGTAATGGTAGTGCTTATGTGGATATTACATGGGGCTTTAGGAGGGAAACTATGGTTACACTAGTTAAAATGACGCTTGAAGATTCTTACAGAATCTGCAATATAGATGATGACATTCACATGCTGAAAAAGCTGTAAGTTTAATAGGCAGCCTTAATAACTCTTGATTAGAAAAAGTCCTGTCAGGCAGGCTTTCATATTGTAGTTCGGCGATTGGCTTCGCGGCGACGAGCATGACTCAAACAGTATAACTAAGGAAATAGGAGGAGGAATGGCCATCCTATTCTTAGGATGGCCGAGATAAGAATATTACTGACAGGGGGAGTAATATTGAACTTACGGATGAGTGCTTCTTCTTATCGGCTGGAGCTAGGCTACGAATTAGGATTTGGACCAAGTGTTTATGATACTATGGCAGAAATAATTCTTTCTTTTCGCGAACCGAAACAAGATATTCTTTTCTTACTATACGAACTGGAATAGAGAATTGGATCCGCACAGGGAGGGGATGATTCAATTTTGGGCAGGGAGTTTCCATTCTAATGTTGTCTACGACCCTGATCAAACGATTCACCAAAGAGTGAAGGATATTCTGCTACAGCATTACGCTCCTGAGCTCGATCCCAATGAAAATCAGACCTACATGAATGAACTTCTCTCTCAATTCAGAGGAACAGCGTATGAAGAATTAAGTAAAGAACGGATATTGAAAGTTGGAGCTGCCGTGAATGATATGAATTCAATATTACAGTGCTCGTTCCCTCTTGGGGAGGCGTTCTTCTTTCCTCTCTGTCATTCCCACATAGCCCGAACAGCTTCGGCAATGGAGCAGCCTTGCTCCCGACCGGCGATTGCTGTTATGGCGCAGCGCGTCGAATCGTAGGGGTTGGTGCCAGTGGCCGCAACACTGTGTTCATCTGGGATTATGAGATAAACGTTGTGGGATTTACGCTTAAGGAAATCAAAGCCGTTATGGAGGAAAAAAAGGGGAGCAAACTTGAGATCTCCCGGTCCATTGAATTGTTGCGGGAGAAGATGTTGGAAATGGACTTCAGGAAATTAGAATTGGAGCAAGCGCAGGTACTTCTTGCCCGTATGCTAGCCAATAAGCTGGCGTTGTTGAAGGAGAAGCAATAAAGAGACTAGGAGTAACGAAAAAGAAATGTTTCTAATCTCTATACGTGGATTGGTGCAACCTTCTTCATCCGCTTGTGGTTGCTGACTTCTCCCTCGTAACGTCTATTGGTCGCAGATGACTTAATTAACGGAGAAATGTACCCAATCTTTCCCTTGGATGGCGTTCATTTTATGGAAGAATGATTGGGCTCGTTCATTATGAATAGAAGTTATCCAAGTCATATTGGCGTATCCCGAATCCTTACAATAATTTTCACATGCCGAATAGAGTTGGGACTCCAGTTCTGAGTCTCTATAAGGTACCTTGAGGAAGAGATCGTTCATTACAGCGATTTTATCTGCTCTCATTGAACTAAAAGTAAAGTAGAGAGTAGCAAAACCGACGAGTTTACCATTTTCTTCTGCAACGAATTGAATGCCAAATTGTTTGTCAAAAAGGGTTTTAATCAGTTGATGAATTTTGTCGATAGGCGGGTGAGGGTTTTGATAAAAGTCGACATACTCATACATTAATTCCGTCAAACTTGTTAAATCATTAGGTTCAGCAATTCTTACAAAAGACGACATAGTAATTCCTCCAGATAGATAGTATTAATATAATATAACCAATTTAATAGGGGGTACTTGTGTTGAATGATTCTGTTCTAAAGTTCTATGATGAGATTGCAGAAGACTATCATCTTATATTTGTTGATTGGAATCAAGCAATTTCGCAGCAAGGTGAGATTCTCGACAAAGTAATCCAATCCAAGTTGACTAATTCTAACACGCAAAACCCTTCACTTTTGGACTGTTCGTGCGGTATAGGTACACAAGCAATCGGATTGGCGAAATACGGGTATAACGTAAGTGCGACTGACATAAGTCCTGTTTCTGTAAAAAGGGCCGAAAAAGAAGCGATATCCCGCGGGGTTAACATCAACTTTGGAGTAGCAGATTTTCGCTCATTGGATAAAGATGTACCGGGATTATTTGATATCGTTCTGTCGGCGGATAATGCGATTCCTCATCTACTTACAGACGGAGATCTAAATAAAGCTTTTCAAAATATGCATACAAAGCTTAATCAGGATGGTTTGCTTTTAGCCACCATAAGAGACTACGATGCATTGGTAAAAGAGAAGCTAACAACCACACATCCGCGTGTTTTCGATGAGGGTAAGCGGATTGTCTTTCAGGTATGGGATTGGGCAGAAGACGGAAAAACGTATACGACAAACCAATTTATCGTGCAAGAAATTAACGGTGAGTGGGTAACAAAACATAATAGAACTGAGTACAGAGCATTGTTGCGTGAAGATATTAACAAAGCATTAAGTGCGACTGGTTTTACAGATATTGAGTGGCATCTTCCTGTCGATTCAGGATATTACCAGCCTATTGTGACAGCCCGGAAATTTTAAAAAATCTTATTCTCAGTTGTTGCAGTAGAGCCCCTAGAATTTATTCTAAGGGCTATTTGGAGTTCAGGGAGACAACTTTGAGCATATGCACTTGAGAATGTAATTAAGATAATCCTTTGAAGGATCTGTATCTGAAAGCTAATAAAATAAAATGGCGACCAGACGGAATTCTCCGTGGTCGCCATTTATTTTAGCCAACACATCTACAATGCTCTAACAACAAGTTAGGCATTCTGCGCTAAAGGCACAACTTTCTCTGCATATTCAATCGTCCCGCCGCCAAGGCACTCTTCGCCTTGGTAGAAGACAACGGCTTGTCCAGGCGTAATCGCCTTTTGTGGCACGTCAAACGCTACATGCACGGTTCCGTCTTCGCGTGCAGTCAACGTTACGCCTTGATCCGGCTGACGGTAACGGAACTTCGCCACACATTGCAGCGGCTCCGCGCCGAGCTGTGTGCCGTTGATCCAGTTCACCCCGGAGGCTACGAGCCCGGTGGAGTAGAGACTGTGGTGCTTGTCGCCTTGCACTACGTACAGAATGTTGCGGCTCAAGTCCTTCTCTGCCACAAACCATGGCTCACCATTGCCCGATCCGCCGATGCCCAGTCCCTGGCGTTGTCCCAGTGTGTAGTACATCAGCCCTTCGTGACGGCCTTTGACTTCGCCAGTAGCGATGTCGACCATGTCACCCGACTGGGCTGGCAGGTACTGACTGAGGAATTCACGGAAGTTGCGCTCTCCGATGAAGCAGACGCCAGTACTGTCTTTTTTCTTCGCGGTATATAGACCTGCTTCTTCGGCAATTCTCCGTACTTCCGGTTTCGGCAGATGGCCGATCGGGAACATAGCTTTGGAGAGCTGGTACTGATTCAAGGCGTTCAGGAAGTAGGTCTGATCTTTGTTGTTGTCGACACCGCGCAGTAGCTTGTACACGCCATCTTCCTCAACCACGCGCGCATAGTGACCGGTAGCCACATAATCTGCGCCGAGCTGCAGCGCCTTGTTCAGGAATTCCCCGAATTTGATCTCACGGTTGCACATGACATCGGGATTGGGGGTGCGTCCAGCCTTATATTCATCGAGAAAATAGGAAAAGACTTTATCAAAGTATTCCTTCTCGAAGTTTACGGTATAGTAAGGGATATCAATCTGCTCGCAGACGCGGCGAACATCCTCTGCATCCGTTTCTGCCGTGCAAACGCCGAATTCGTCGGTATCGTCCCAGTTCTTCATGAAGATGCCGATGACGTCATAGCCCTGCTGCTTGAGCAGAAGCGCCGTGACGGAGGAATCGACTCCTCCGGACATGCCGACGACGACACGTGTGTCTTGCTTTGCTTTTGTCATCGTAATCACCATTTCTGTGCAAAATATGAAGCGAACGGCCAAAGTATTTATGAAACACCCGGCTCAAATTGTATTATAACATACCTGTCTACCACAGACTGTCCACTTTAGGCTAAATTCAGCCAAAAAAGCCCAAAGTCATGACAATTTGTCCACTGGGAGAGAACATTCTTGCAAAAAAGTTACGTTTTGTTCTCCAAATGTGGGCGCAGATATGTTAACATAAACTCATAGGAAACATCGGAATACGTTGAAATGTATGTTTTGTATTACCCGACTAATGATTATACTATAAACAGCAACTAAACTGAAAGAGGTGCCCCTTTGAAAATATCGACAAAAGGACGTTACGGATTAACAATTATGATGGAGCTTGCCATGAAATTCGGCGAGGGCCCAACATCACTTAAAAGTATTGCCGAGAAAAATGGATTGTCTGAGCATTATCTGGAGCAACTGATCGCTCCCTTGCGGAACGCGGGTCTTGTAAAAAGTATTCGCGGAGCCTACGGCGGTTACATTCTGGCCCGCGAAGTGGCTTCCATCACTGCGGGAGATATTATCCGCGTATTGGAAGGTCCTATTTCCCCTGTCGATTTTACGGAAGAAGATGACCCGGCTAAGCGTGACCTGTGGCTTCGTATCCGCGACAGCATTGCTGATGTGCTGGATTCCACCACATTGTCGGATCTGATCAATTTTAAAGAAGAGAATCATGCTGACAACTACATGTTCTATATTTAGATAAAATGTAAATTAACTTATTTCAAAATACTTCACGCATGACTCTGCTATCCCCTGTTACTGGGGAGCAGATAACCAGCAATAAAAGCCCGTCAACCTTAATTGGTCGGCGGGCTTTTATTCTTTTTACATGATAAGCTCCGTGAATATTAACTAAAGTGGAGATACATGATATGCATATCTGAGTACAATCCGTTCTTCAAGCGAAACCCTTCGGGAATGGTTCCTACAGTCTTGAACCCTGCTTTCTGATAGGTGTGGATAGCTGCAGAATTGCTTGAAACTACTGCATTAAATTGCATTCCTCTAAAGCCCAACTCTCTAGCTTGTTCGATCGATTTTTTGACCAGTGGGTCTGCCAGCTTTCGGCCGCGGTACAGTTTGGAAATACCATAACTCGCGTTTGCTACATGGCTGCATCTGCCGATATTATTAGGGTGTAAAATATAGTAGCCAGCCACTTCACTATCTACCAAGATACATGTGACAGCGGATTGCTCCTCCAGCATTTTTTCGAATTCGCTCTCCTCGTAATGATCTTCTCCAGGAAATGCGACACCATCATTCAATATGTCGTTCCAAATATTCTTAAGGAGCGTTATATCTTCTTTCTTATAATCTCGGAATGTAATATGCATTTTTGCTCTCCTAACTTTAAATGTAATTTGAAATTAGATATGATGATATCATCAATTATTTGAGTTATCTGCAATTATATTATCAATTTATATAGGAATATCGTCATTTTGAGAGCGGGGGTTATATGAATAAGAATTTAGAGGAAAAGAATGATTATCCAGACACCCTTTTCCCAATTGAAATGTATACGGTCACTCGATTGTCGTGTATACCTCACGGAAGAGGCTTTAATGACTTACACTGGCATGATGAAATTCAACTAACCGTGGTCACTTCCGGTTGGATAAGCATGCAAATTAACGGTGATAATTATAGGCTTAATTCGGGAGAAGCAATTTTTATAAATAAAGGCTTGTTGCACGTAACCACAGAGATGTCCGCTGATGGGCAATATGTAAGTTTCAATTTTCCTGAAAAACTATTATGTTTTTTTTCAGGAAGTCGAATGGAACTCCAGTATGTCCAACCCTATACCAATAGTTCAGCATTTCCAACGAAGATTCTCAATAAAGACGTAGAATGGCAAGCCTATTTAATTCAAATGTTATGGGACCTAAAAAAAATGTATGAAGAACCAAGATATTTTGGGTGGGAGTATGAAGTGGCATGCAAGATAAACTGTATGTGGATGAAATTGATAAGCCATGTGCCCTTACAAAATAACGAAACAAATAACAAATCTAAGATGCAGCAGTTGGAGCGTGTTCAATCCATACTCAGCTTTATCCATCAAAATTACTCGGAAGAGATCGCTTTAGCAGATATAGCCCAATCGGCTAGGGTCAGTATCGCAGAATGTGGTAGATGTTTTCATAAAATTGTTCATACAACTCCGTATAACTACCTTATTGGATATCGGATTAAACGAAGTGTGGAACTACTAGATGCTTCAAGATTCACTATTACTGAGATCGCCACTCGAGTTGGATTCAATCATGTTAATCATTTCATTCAATCCTTTAAGAAGCATCATGGAATAACACCTCGAGAATATCGAAAATCTAGACTCTAAACTCTTCCATTAGGAAAGCTAGCACCGGAACATAGACTGTCGACAGATTTCAACCACCAGGAGCAGTATATTCCCCTTCACCAGTTGTCTTTACAGTGAAAAAGAGGGGTGCGTCCCCAACTAACAGCATTTTTGTACCTCTGTCAATAGAGTGGACACAGTAAATAGGGTCAATTCGCGAGTTTTAGATTGCTGTAGTAAAGTGACTCAAAACGATCTGG
>NZ_JBHVPB010000006.1:178149-479738 GCF_042887565.1 Paenibacillus sp. NPDC057934 | reverse complement strand
CTGTCTCCAGATCGTTTTGAGTCACTTTACTACAGCAATCTAAAACTCGCGAATTGACCCTATTTACTGTGTCCACTCTATTGACAGAGGTACAATTATGCTGTTAGTTGGGAGATGGACCTTTTTTCACTCTTAACTAGACGGTAACTTCACCAGAATAATGTCTAGTCTTCTGTTCGAATGTTAATTTCACTTAGTTATAGTTAGATTATTTTGTCCCTACATAACATCTCCAGGTGCAGTTCTCTTGAATCTTCATTGGTTTAAACCCGGTCTGCCTGAGCAACTGCGCCTAAGCACCCTGAATACCTCTTGTACATCCTTTAGCAGATCCGGCCGAACCAGCCAGAAATAATGGGTCTGTATAGCTGTTATAATATCCAAAAGTCTCTTCATAAAGAGATAATGCTGAGACCTGACCTGTACTGATCTTGACCCTGCCGCTTGCCACTGCTTCCCTATTTTCGTGTGTTGAGGTTTCTACGGATTGCGGAGAAATATCAACACCGTAAATCTTGGAAAGTTTATATTTTTCGCAAATCTATGTATGGTCTGACCACCACCGCAGCCGATGTCCAGCATAACGGCATCTTCTTTTATCGCAATCCCGTGGAAAGCCCAGGAAAGCATCGTCGAATAAGCCTTGTTCATCATCTTTAGCATTACATTTATTGTATTTAATTTTACAAATAGTTACTATTTAATGCAATATTTAAAAAAGATTCTAATATGCCTATACGCTCAAAATTTCAGTGATTCGGCCTGATTTACCCCACTCAACCAAAGAATTGCCTGCTCTGATAAAAAAGACCGCAAACACTCATCACCTTTATCGGCTGATCTGTGTCTACAGTCTTTTATAACTAACCTTTTAATATGTCTTGTTCTCTCCACTTATCACTTTAGGACAAACAGTATTTTACGAGCGCATCACGTACGCCATGTTCATTGTTGGTGCCAGTGATGACATCAGCGGCCGCTTTGACCTCTACTGGGGAATTCTCCATCGCTACACCCAGACCAGCATAGGTCAGCATAGAAATATCATTGAAGTAGTTGCCGATTGATAGAACTTCCTCCCTAGGAACGCCGAGATCTGCTGCCAGGTTTTTTAGTGCATTCCCTTTGGACGCTTCTGGGTTCATAAAATCAATGAAAAATTCCCCGCTGCGCAAAATGTTATATTGCTGTGTCCAGGTGCCCCATTCCCGTTCTGCTTCATCCAGAATATCCGGCTTCGAGAACACAGTGAACTTCACGATCGGCTCCCGGAAATCTTCCCAGGCCGGCAGCGAGGCTGGTACAACCTGAAAATTCTCATACATATGATTAGCTTCTTTGGATAGGTTCTCTACATTGTCCACATACATATCAAAAGCCGTATTGATGTCAAAGTGCATCCCGCGCTCGCGGCAGTACTCGATATAAGGATCTAGTCCGCGGGCGTCTAGACCGTATTGATGCAGCACTTCCCGGTTTTCTACGCGTACCGTGGCTGCGCCGTTATGACCCAAAACATAACCCGACAATCCCATCTCCTGCATAAAAGGAATTGAATTTTGCGGGCTGCGCCCTGTGCACAATACAATTCGGCCACCCAGTCGCGTTACCTCGGCAATAGCTTGCACGTTCTCTTCACTTAGTTGATGATCATCATTGAGCAGTGTTCCATCGACATCCAGCGCAATTAGCTTGTATTTCATACTCCACCATCCTTGTCTGTCTTTGTTTGTTATCTGCTTAGCGAGGTCCATTATTTATGTGACTGTATGAAACGCACACCACAGGTTATATATCTCAGATGAATCAACTTCGGACGCATCCTTGGTACTCCTCATAGCTCCCCTATAGTAGCCCCATGAATTGCCTGAGTCTTGCTCCAGTATTCTGCAATCATTTGAGCAGCCACTGCAGTATAGAATACTTTGATTCCAGCACCAACTATAACAGGTTATAAAATAAGGGCAATCTTGTACCTTAATTTACAGAATACACCCATGGGCCAAGGAATAAGGGCATTAATGCACCTTATTTTTCGTGAATACACCCATCAAGCAGCGAAAGGAAGAATTTAGTGTGCAATTTTGCCTTTAATCGCTCTTTTTTCGTTTATTCAGCCTAATTAAGGTACCATTTTTCCTTTATTTTCTGCTACTCCCCTGTGCCAAGGTGAATTTGGCCTCCGAGCTATAGCTGAGTCACCCGAATTACGGCTTGCTCATAAAATTATTAATCAGCAGGGAGCCCAGCGGCCCTTTATCCGACCTCACCCTTCTCTACCCGCATCCAGCAAACGTAGCTCCTCAGCCGTCAGTTCGCGGCAGGCGCCCTGCGGCAGGCTTTCGTCCAGCTTCAGCCCGCCCATAGATACACGCTTCAGGAAGACTACCTTTTTGCCGACGGCCTGAAACATCCGTTTGACCTGATGGAATTTCCCTTCGGTAATCGTAAGCGAAATCTGCGAGATGACTTTGCTGCCGCGCTCGCGGCTAAGGATGGTCAGCTGCGCGGGTAGAGTCACATACCCGTCTTCAAGCTCCACACCGGCTGCGAAGGCCGCTACATCGGCAGCATCCACTTCGCCCTCCACTGTGGCTTCATAAGTCTTGGGCACATGTTTGCGCGGGGACAACAGTTCGTGAGCGAGCTTGCCGTCGTTGGTGAGCAGAAGTAGTCCTACCGTATCCTTATCCAGCCGGCCGACCGGAAACGGTTCGAAATGCGCGTATTCCTGGTCCAGCAGGTCAATTACAGTCCGATCCCGGCGGTCTTCCGTTGCCGAGAGAACGCCGGGGGGTTTATTCATCATAAGATATATATGTTCGCGGTACGTAAAACGTTGGCCGCCAATTTCTATGACATCTTGATTAGGGTCGACATGAATACCGCTGTCCTTGACCACGGTACCGTTCACTGTAATGAGGCCCTGCTTGGCCTGCTTACGAATCTCGCTGCGTGAACCGGCTCCGATATGGGACAGCACTTTATCCAAGCGTTGCTTCTTGCTGCTGTTACCTGAAGCTCCCATCTTACGTCCACCTCCATCCAGCGGGATATTCGTTCTTCAGCATGCCATCCTGCCATTTGCCCCATCCCGCACTGTAGCCGTCAATGCAGACCAGCACATAGCCCTTCAAGGGACTTCCAGGCTTAACGACCAGTCGCTCCTCAGGGATCGCCAAAGTCTCTCCCTTAAGATAAGAAACTGCCTCCCCGCTGGCACTAGACAACGACAGACTGCGGCTGCTTTCTTCAGGCCGCAGCGCGGTCGCCAGCGGATGGCCGGGAATGAACCGGCCATTGCGGACCTGTCCCAGGTACCAACCGGGACGAACCGCCTTAAGCCCGTTCAGTGTCGCCTGTGGCAGCGGCGACAGGTACAGATGGTCACCGAACAGCACGGGGTGACCTTCAGGCTCCGGGCTTAGCTGTTCGCGAGCCCAGTCGCGGTATGCAGACAGCGCGGTCTCTTCAGCAGAGACCTGACCACCCCGGCCACCGTCTCGGCCGCTTGGCCGCCCGCCTTTGCCGCGCCCGTTCTCCGCGCGGCGCACGGTAGACTTACCAGACTCGGCCTTGCCCTTCCTAGGCCGAGCCGCGGCTGACAGTGTTACATCGTCAGCCGTATCGACTTCGGCACCTGGCTTCGCGGTGCCGTCATGCCTCAGCACGGCCATGAAGTGACCTTCGCCCTTCACCTTGTGCGGCCACAGCCGTGCCGTACCGGCAAGCTCGCCGAATCCCGGCGCGAACGATCCGGTGCCGCCCACGGGCACTACCGAAAAGTGCGGATGCGCCGCGAGGAAGGTTGCAATGCTACCTTCATTCTCTTCTGGGGAGAAGGTACAGGTGGAGTAGACAAGCGTTCCACCTGGGGCCAACGCCATTGCGGCCGAGTTTAGAATTTCCCGCTGCATAGCCGCATATTTGGCCGGTGTATCCGGCTCCCACTGACGCACCATGTCCTCGTCCTTGCGGAACATTCCCTCGCCGGAGCAAGGTGCATCGATCAGGATTTTGTCAAAAAAGCCAGGGAACGCCGCCGCGATTCGCTCCGGGCTCTCGTTCAGTACGATCCCGTTCCGAACGCCGTACAGCTCCAGATTCTTGGCCAGCGCCTTGGTCCGCTCGGAATGCAGATCATTGCTGATCAAGAGACCCTCGCCCTGAAGCTTGGCGGCAATCTGCGTGGATTTGCCCCCGGGAGCCGCGCACAGATCAAGTACACGGTCGCCGGGCTCTACGCCCAGAAGTTCCACCGGAGCCATAGCACTCGGCTCCTGAATGTAATACAAGCCCGCATGATAATAGGGATGCTTACCCGGACGCGCCCCTTCTTCAGTATAAAATCCCGTAGGACACCACGGGATAGGCTCAAGCCCAAGCGGCGTAAGCGCCCGCAGGGCTTCCACCGTTATTTTTAACGTGTTCACCCGGATGCCTCCATATGGAGTCTCCTTATAGGTGTCCGCAAATTGCTGATATTCCGTTCCCAGCAGTTCCTTCATCCGCTGGGTGAAAGTGCTGGGCAGTTGTGCCGCCATGATGCCGTCCTCCTGCTAAATAGGGTGATGAAAGACTCAAGGAACACCCTTGCGGGTGCCCCTTAAAGTAGACTGCTTATTCTATAAATCGAATTCCAAAAGAATAAGAGCGTTGACTTACTTGTGTTTCGGGTGTGCCCGGTCCGGTCGCTGCGGGCCCCTACGCTGGGGAATATTCGGCGTGATGCCTGTAGCCGCAACTCTCACTTGCTCCGCCAGGTCGTGATCAGCGATGTCGATGGTAAGATCGAAATAAGGAAACGGCTGATCAGCGAAATTCTCCAGACGAACACCATACTCCTTTACTTCACCCACCAGCTTTGCGAGATCAATACCGAGTGTCTGCGCCGGATAATTCTCGAGCTTGGCCGCCGCTCCCTGCAGCATCATTCTACCGCCGCGAACATTGTTGTTCCGGAAATGATATAGTCCAACGGCTACCTGTAGCAACCCCTTATATAACGGGTCCTTGTCCTTGGCAAGCCACAGCTCCTCAAGCACTTCATGACACTCAAAATAATCTCTGTCCCGGTTAAAGTAGACCAGATATGCCAGATACAACGGTTCATAAACCATCCGGCAAATCGCCCTTCTTCGCTTCCGACAGCAGGCCGCGGACATGATCCAGTAATTCCTTCATAGCTTCCATATCATGAGCCTGCCATATCTCATTGAACCGCGCCTGGCTTTCGATGGCCTCATTGACCAGATGATAGAAATACAACTGGTGAATGGCCTTCAGCACTTGTGTGGTTGTGTTTGAGTTCTCCTCGAATGTCTTCTGGGCATCCAGAATCTCTTCACGAATGCTGGACATTTCACTGTCAAGGATCGAAGCCGCCTCCGCTGCCGTCTTCAGGCGCCCTCGGATGACATCCGGCAGGCTTTCGCGGTATTTATAATTCAGCGAGTGCTCAATCGTCGCCCAGAAATTCATCGCCAGTGTGCGGATCTGAATCTCGGCGAGCACAATTTTTTGGCCCAATGCAGTCTGCACGGGATATTTAATAATCATATGAAAGCTACGGTAGCCGCTATCTTTATAATTGGTGATGTAATCTTTCTCATAGAGGACTTCCAGGTCCTTGCGGGCCCGGATATATTCAGCCACTCTGCGGATATCCTCTACGAATTGGCACATAATGCGAATGCCGGCGATATCCTCAATGCCCGTCTCCAGATCTTCCATCTTCACATTCAGGCGCTTGGCCTTTTCCAGAATGCTGGAGAGCCGTTTTACCCGGCCGGTTACGAACTCGATTGGCGTATATTCCTCTCTTTTTTTCAACTCCGAACGCATGGTCTTAAACTTAACTTTCAGTTCCTCCACTGTTTGCTCATATGGAAGTAAAAAAGTTCCCCAATCCCTTCCGTCCATCGCCTTCGTCCTCCTGTCCTTTCGTCTTCCTCAGTGATGATCCGCGCCCACCGCTTCGGAAAGTGTACGGAATCCGTCCCGGCGCAGCAATTGCCGCAATCCGGCATGTAGCTTCCGGTTCACTTCTGGACCCTCATAGATGAGGGCTGTATAAATCTCAACTAGGCTCGCGCCCGCCCGGATTTTGTCATAGGCATCCTGACTGGTAAAAATCCCGCCTGAACCGATAATTGGCATCTTGCCGCCGGTCTGGCTGTAGATTTTGCGGATAATCTCGGTAGAACGGTCACGCAGCGGCTTGCCGCTGAGCCCCCCGGCCTCTCCCGCTTTCTCGTGACTCAGCCCCTCGCGGGTTATCGTAGTATTAGTAGCGATAATACCGTCCATCCCCGCTTCCGTCAGCGTATGTACCATATATTCCAGCTCGGTGTCGCTCACGTCGGGAGCGATCTTCACCAGCAGGCTTTTGTTCAGTCCGGTCGCCTTGCGCTGAATCTCCATCTCTTCCTTGACCTGGGCCAGCAGGAACGACAGTTCACTGCCGTGCTGAAGGCTACGCAGGTCCGGTGTATTCGGCGAGCTAATATTCACCACAAAAAAATCACCGTACGGATACAGCGTACGGATACATTGGCGATAATCCTCATGAGCTGCTTCATTATTTGTCGCCTTGTTCCGTCCAATATTAACCGCAACCGGAATTCTACGGTGCTTCAGTGCCTTCAGGCGCTGGACCATAGCCTCGGCCCCTTCATTATTGAAGCCCATCCGGTTGATCAGGGCCTCGTCTGAGGGCAGGCGGAACAACCGCGGGCTCTCGTTGCCCGGCTGTCCTTTGGGCGTCACCGTCCCCACTTCCATAAAACCAAAACCGATGGAAGAAAATCCCGGCACCGCTGCCGCGTTCTTATCCAGGCCCGCAGCCAGTCCCACCGGCGTAGGAAAATGAACGCCAAACAAATCGACAGCCATGTCAGCCGTCTCCGGCACCCCGTACATCAGACGCAGAGCCGCGCTGCCACCAGGCATGAATGCTGCTTTGTCCAGGCCGCCAACGACCAGATGGTGCGCCTTTTCCGGGTCCATTTTGAAGAAAATTGGTTTTCCAAAATTACGATACAGCACCATTCTCGCTCCTTCATGGGGTCATTGCTAGTGCTTAAGTCTCCCCGCTTCTGTAGGTTTCTACTTGATTTTAGCCTTTTCCGGGTGAAAAGAAAAGTTTTTTGCCCTTTCCCGCCCCAAAGGACCCGGACGCCAAGTATAGTAATTTTATTGTAAACGCATTACAATGTAAGGGTAATCACCGATTATAAGAGAAGGAAGGTCGAACTGTATGTCAACCAAACGTAAACCCCCTACACTGCAGCAGAAGAAGGAAGAAGTAAACCGCAAAGCCCTCTTGTGGATCGGCGTGAGCCTTGTTCTGCTTATCATTCTGATTATTGTTCTGTTAATTGTAGCAGGCAATTAGTTCAACCAGTGGTACTTTTTATGGGGGTTGGTCTGATTCTCTGAAGTTGCCGACGAGAAGCGTTCTTTCGGCAGCAGCAGTTCTGCAGGCAGAACCCCTCTGCTGATTTCTACCTTCGTTCCCTTAGGCGCCAGTGCGAACAATTCCTCTACATCCCCGCGTCTCATCCGAATACAGCCCAATGACTCATCCTTGCCAATGCTGTTCAGATCATTCGTGCCATGAATGGCATAATTCGTGTCAGAGAGCTGCATACCGCGGCTACCAAATTCTCCATTGTCATGCCCATTCGGGTTAACAACCTTATCCGATATCGCAAAACGCCCTTCAGGGGTACGGTCTCCACCAAGGCCTACTTCATAGTTCCGTAACATCACCGAGCCGCTGACGATTGCCAGACGGTGTGTTTGTTTATCTACAATAATAGTAAGCGGGCTGGCAAAAAAGGGCTGGCCCTGTGTCCCGCCACTGGCCCCTGACCCACTCTCGTCAGTCCCCTGAGTCGCTTGCGACGTAGCTGGCTGTTCCGGTTGATTACCACTGGCCCCCGGGCTTGCCGCCGCCCTGAGCGGCTTAAACGCCTGCTTCATAGTCGGCGTGGTACCCCCTAACCAATTCCCGGGAAACGGTCCTGCAAGTTCCTTCAAGGAATCTGGTAGTTTCCCCTTAGCGGACTGGTAGGCCTTCATCGCGCTCCACAGCACAGCTTGCTCCTCCTGAGCGTCTTGCCACTCTCCGGCCCGTTTGGCCAGCTCGCCATGCTCCGGCGGCTCACAGTTACAGACAGCAGGCTCATAGGACTGATACTCAATGGCTCCATTACCCTTCTTTTCGAGTGCAGTAATCAGTGGCAGCCGCTTCTTCCAGATCAGCCATTCTCCTTGACGTTTCATACCGAGCACTGCTGTCTTGGAACCAGGCTGCCCCCTACCGAGCATCGTGACCAGCAGCTTGCCAGCTGAGGAAGCGCCTCCACTTTCGACCGCTGTAAAGGCTAGCGTGGACTTAGCCAGAGTCTGACTATTTCCCGGTACAGCTATGGCAGGTACCTCTACTGGATCAACCGTGTCTGAATCCTCCGCAGCCGAAGCCCCATCGGCCTCCCATTGGCGGACAAGCCCCGGTGCAGCTGCCGAGGGAATAGCTATCATCAGCAAGAAGACCAGCGCCAGCAGGGCGCGGCGAATTTTCTTTCTTTTCCCCACTCGCTCTCGTTCCGCCTGAAGCAGCCCTTCCTCGTATTCACGAAGCATCTCCGCAGGTACTTTACTATGCTCGAACGCTTCATAGACATCCCCGGCCTGATTAAAGCAATAGTTCGCTTTGCCATGCTGTCCGTTCTTATAATATTCCTTCCCAAGCAAGTACCATGCCATCTTGTTATCAGGATGCATTTGCACATAGGCTTTGAGATGTTGTATATTTTTCATCGAGACCTCCGCTATTTAAAGATTCCTTCATTATTACTATCGGCTGAACAAGAAAAAAAAGACATCCCTAGCACCAAAATTGGGCCTAAGGATGTCTTTTATGTCGTATGACGATAATATCGCGGGTGAATTAACCTTCTTTATTAAACGGCTCGTCCGCAATCTTGATGGAATCGGTTGGACATCCGTCGCAAGCATCTTGCAGATCGTCGAACAGATCGTCTGGTATTGCCATTACGCCTTGGTTTCTGTCATTCTCATAAATAACTTCCGCCAAGCCTTCATCATCATAATCATAAATATCAGGGGCCGTTGCGCCACATGCACCGCATGCAATGCAAGTATCTTTCTCGACCCAAGTGTACTTAGCCATATTTATCTTTGCCTCCTGTTAAACAATGCAGCACCGTGAGAACGGTCTGTTATTTTTCTCATATTAATATAAAAGGAAGGCAATTTCAATGATATTTCAAGACGTTTGCATTTCTGCCTTAAAATACGACTGCTGATCTGAGCGGACAGTCACGCCCTTAATTCAATCTATTTCCCGCTCCAAATGGCCGAGATTATCTTTCTGCAGCGAGGTGCCCCGATCCTTATGGTTTCGCAATAGCGAGGAGTGTGTATCACTCAGCATCCCTGCCGTCAGCACCGCATTTTCGCCGAATTTATTACGCAGCATGTCCATGGCCTTGTTGAGCGATTCCTTCTTGGGCTGGCGTTCGTAATCGAAAAGATCCAGTTGAATCGCCGCCTCTTCCTTGAGAGACAACCCTTGAGAGGTCACTCCAAGCAGGCGCACAGGTTTGTCGCCCCGCCAGTGGCGCACATACAGGTCACAAGCCGCCTTGTAGATATCCTCAGCCGTCTCTGTAGGTGCATCCAGTTGCCGCGAACGGGTGATCGTCTTCATATCGGGCGTGCGGATGGTCAACTGGATACCAGCGGCTACTAGGCCCTGCTTGCGCAGCCTTCTTGCCACCTGGTCGCTCAGGTTGAGCAGGATGGGCCGGGCCTCCGCGATGCCTACAACATCCCGGGGCAGAGTGGTCGTATGCCCGATGGACTTACTCTGTTCCCGTTCCGGGTTGACAATGCCATGATCGATCCCATTGCCTGCCCGCTTCAGCCAGGAGCCCATTACACCAAAATGCTCAGTCAGCATCCGCTCGTCAGCAGCAGCCAGCTGTCCAATGCTGTAAATCCCAAGCTTCTTTAGTTTCTCCGCCGTCTTCCCGCCGATCCCGAACATTTCGTTGCAGGGCTTATGCCACAGAATATTCGGCACATCGCGCAGCCGCAGCACGGAAATACCACTCGGCTTTTTCAGATCGGAAGCCATCTTAGCCAAGAGTTTATTCGGAGCAATTCCAATAGAGCAAGGGAGGCCCAGTTCCTCCATAATGCGGCGCTGGATCTTCTCCGCAATCTCCATCGGTGTGCCAAACTGGCGGGAACCGGTAATATCCAGATAACATTCATCAATGGAGACCGCTTCAAGCAAAGGAGTGTAGCTATAGGCAATCTGCATGAACGCATTCGAATATTTGCGGTATAAATGAAAGTTTGGTTTAATAACGGTCAACGAAGGACAGATCCTCAGTGCCTTCTGCACTTGCATTCCCGTAGAGATTCCTTGTCGGCGCGCAGCATAGGAGCAAGTTACAATAATCCCCTTGCGCATCTCCACGCTCCCGGCCACTGCCGTCGGTTTGCCCTTATATTGATCCGGGTCCTCCGCCTCATGGACAGAGCAGTAAAAAGCGTTCATATCCACATGCAGGATCACCCGGCCGCTTGCGGGATAATATTGATCAACATTCTGCACAATATCTACCCTCTATCCTCTTATGGTTTCTATTGTCAGAACTAGAATACCGCTCCTCAGAGCGAAGGTCAACTCACGGAGCCTCCTTCTTTAGCACAAGTGTTCTCTGCCACGTTGCCGCATAAAAAAGTTCTCTGTTACATTCCCGCGTAAAAATGCTATAATGTATGAATTCATTTTCCTTAAGGAGGACTATCATGTCAAAGTCCATCTCCATCTTCGATACAACGTTGCGCGACGGCACCCAAGGTGAAGGTATCAGTCTGTCGGCCGACGACAAGCTGAAGATCGCCAAGAAACTCGATGATCTGGGTGTGCACTATATTGAAGGTGGCATCCCGGGAAGCAACAATAAAGACATCGAATTTTTCAAAAGAGTTAAGGAACTACACCTGAACGCCAAAATCACAGCCTTCGGCAGCACCCGCCGCAAGAACTCCCTGGCTGAGCATGACGACAATCTGCAGCGGATGATTGACGCGGGCGTGCCTGCAGCCACACTCGTAGGTAAGTCATGGGATTTCCATGTGCATACCGCACTCCAGACAACACTAGAGGAGAATCTCGCCATGATTGGGGATTCCATTTCCTTTCTGAAGCACAAGGGCCTTGAGGTTATTTTTGATGCCGAGCATTTCTTTGACGGCTATAAAAACAACCCCGAATATGCCGCTGCAGTCCTGGCCAAAGCAAGAGAAGCCGGCGCAGACTGGCTGGTCATGTGCGATACGAACGGCGGAACACTTCCCCATGAAATACAGGAGATCGTCACGTCATTGTCGGCACGGCTTCCAGAGGCCAAGTTTGGGATCCATACCCACAATGATTGCGAACTGGCGGTGGCCAATGCGCTTAGTGCCATCGGCGCAGGCGTCCGTCAGGTTCAGGGAACCATCAACGGTTACGGCGAACGCTGCGGCAACGCCAACCTGTGTTCCATCATCCCTACGTTGCAGCTTAAGATGGGTTACCACTGTATTCCGGGCGACAACCTGTCACAGCTCACCAACACTGCCCGCTTTATCAGCGAGGTAGCCAACGTGAACATGCCTGTGAATCAACCCTATGTAGGAAATGCTGCTTTCGCTCACAAGGGCGGTATTCACGTCTCCGCCATCCTGCGCGATTCTCGTACTTATGAGCATATTGCTCCCGAACTTGTCGGAAATAAGCAGCGCGTTCTGGTCTCGGAACTCGCAGGACAGAGCAACGTATTATCGAAAGCTCAGGATATGGGGCTTCATCTTGATCCTAGCAGCGAACAGGCTCGCAAAGTTATCGACAAGATCAAGACATTGGAACATCAAGGCTATCAGTTCGAGGGCGCAGATGCCTCACTGGAGCTGCTGCTTCGTGAAGCAACGGGTGAAGTGAATGAACTGTTTGTCTTCGAGTCCTTCAAGATGCTGGTGGAGAAAAATGCTGGCAGTCCCGTTGTCTCCGAAGCCTTTGTCAAGATCCGTGTTGGAAAAGAGAGCCTCTATACTGCCGCGGAAGGCAATGGTCCGGTCAATGCACTCGACAACGCGCTGCGCAAGGCTCTGCTAACCTACTTCCCACAGCTTAAGGAAATGCACCTCTCCGATTACAAGGTACGGGTTCTGGATGAACAGGATCAGACAGCGGCGAAAGTACGCGTATTGATCGAGTCGAAAGACTATCATCAAACCTGGAGTACCGTTGGTGTATCCAGTAACGTCATTGAAGCCAGTTGGGAAGCACTGGTCGACAGTATGCGTTATGCTCTGCTTGGCCAGATTTCCCAAGTGCATGAGCAGCTTGAAGATCATGAGCCAAGAGGCCTCGTTAACCATTAACGAAGCCGTAACACAGCAAAGCCCACTTTCAGCAGCCTGATTGCTGAAAGTGGGCTTTTTCCAATTATTCTTATTGCCTAAGAACCAGTGAGCGCGGTGATCTTCGCTTCCAGTTCCTCCGGCGTCAGGATACCAAGTATAATCTCGGAAATGACACCGTTCTTGTCAATAAGCACATTGGTGGGAAAGACTGCACCGTTATATTTGGCAAAGGCCTCACCCTTCTGGTCGTACATCACCGGAAATGTCAGCTTGAACTTCTTCACGAAGCGTTCGGCATTCGGCTTATAATCATGGCTGGTCACATTGATGCCGTAAATATCCAGCGTGCCCTTATATTTTGCGGCTATGACATTCAGCTCCGGAGCCTCCTGCTGGCAAGGATCGCACCAAGAAGCCCAAAAATTGAGCAGAACGGCTTTTTCTCTTTTGCCGCCTACTTGGTATGTGCTACCGTCACTTCCTTGAAGGGTTAACGTTGGCGCCAGCAATCCGGCACGCGGTCCAGATTCAGTGGGCAGCTCCTGCGACTTGAATACAGCTACCGCCTCTGATCCCCGTTCCCGCCACATTACAAGCACAACCAGAATAACAATCAAGGTTACTACCGCTAAATTCCGTTTATTAACAGCTTTCATTGGCGTCTGTTCCTTTGCGAAATGGGATAGTTTCTTACTATTGTACCCCCATTCGGTAAAGTTTCAAACCATCCATAAATTTGTGATAGATAAAAAAAGGATTCCGCCGCAAAGGACGAAACCCAAATGAAGAGAGGGGTGAACAATTGACAGACCGCCGGAGAAATGTCCAATCCATTGGATGGAGTCTTTCTTACAGCAAGCGCTGGGGAGGCACCCGCTGTCCAGTTGTCCGCGTCATACATCAGGAGTCCTGCCGGTTGCTGCCGCAGCGGGAGGCATGCGCATCGACAGCTCGTGTCAAGCGCAGGCGTAGCGCCTTACCCGCTGCGTTTTGTATCCCCATGCCCACGGTTATACACATAATGACTTTTATGAATTAGTGGTGCTAGGCTCTGCTTAAATAAGCGTACAAATCACCTAACGTCTCCACCTGACGCCGCTTGGCAATCTCACGAAGGTAAGCCACCCAGAGCTGCGCCGTCATTTTGGCATCCTCCAGAGCATGATGTCTCTCTGTAATCGGTATACTGTGTACGGCCAGCAGTTCATCCAGCGTATAGTTGCTCCGCTGTGGCTCCAGCCATCTAGCCAGCATCATCGTATCCAACACACGATGAGTTAGCTGAACCTTGGAGGTTTTCCAAAGGGCCGCATTTAGAAAAGCTTTGTCATGTGCACTGGCATGAGCCACCAGCACCCGCTGCCCTACAAAGGACATGAAGTTATGAAGCCCCTCCATCAGAGGCGGCGCTGTCCTGGTCATTTCCTCCGAGATTCCTGTGAGCTCCGTAATGTTACCCGGAATGGACGTCTGACAGTTGACCAAGGTATAGAAGCATTCTTCCTCCTTGATCTCCTCCCCCACTACCCGAATCGCCCCGAAGGACATAATCTCGTCCCCGTGCTGGTGAGAAAAGCCTGTTGTCTCCAAGTCGAAAATCACCGTCTCCAGCTGTGACAACGGAGTATGCAGCACCTCGGGCCGTCGTTTCTCCCGCATCAGCGAGCGGATAAAAGCCATCTGCTGGGCGGTCTGCTGCGCCGTTTCTCCGCCCCGCATAGAAGCAATCGCCGACGGCATCCCACCTTGTCTCAAGTTGTTCCAGAATCCGCCGCCCTTGTTCGGCTCCTTCATGACTGTCTCCTCTCCGCTGCTCTAAGCTGTCTCTGCAAAGCACGGTGAATACGCCTGACCAATAGCAGACTTCCACGCAAATCCGACATCAACTGCTTGTTCTTAAGGTCCTGCTCCGACACATAATCACTGCTGAGCAACAATCCATCCTGGGTGATATAAGATGTATTGGATCGCATTCGTAGCGCTGTCAGGAAGGCTGTGTGGATATCTACCAGATGATCATACTGCCCAAGTTTCTCCAGTTTCATAAGCCGATTCAAGGTAGCACTCTCCTGAATTCCATGCAGTAGAGACAAATGCCTTACACTATTAACCAGCGGGATATACATGCCGTATTTGATATCAAATCCTCCAGCGTAATCTCCGAAACGTTCAGTAAGCACTTGACCTAACAGGTTAAGTGTCGCCTTGTGACGAACTGTATTACGCAATACGGCAACGCTGAGCTTCTCATTGCCAATAAATCCTTCGTGGTAAGCCTTCAACCATTGTGCCGACAATTCAACGTCCCCAGCGACATGACGCATATCTGAAGCAATAATGAGATAACGGACTGGCTCCCATTCCAGCTGGTTTCTCCATCCTTCAAGCTGTTCCTTCCATTCCTGGAGCGTCTTGCGCCACATGGGCTCGGAACACATGACCTTGCCTTCGCATTTCTCATACCCCGCTTCTTCCAGCACATCGGATAGCAAAGTACCGAAGACCTCAAAATACCGGTTCTTGGCTCCATCCGGTTCCCCATCCACAATTAAACCGTTGTCCTGGTCGCTCCATAATGTAGCTTCCTGTCGGCCCGCACTGCCGAATACGATAAAGGAATAAGCGCAGGGAGGCGGGCCGTAGCCCGCCTCTCTCATCTGCGCCTCGCATATTTGCACAGCAGCCTTGGCGATGAGGTCATGCATGGCATTCACGCGTGACAGCCATTCCCCAATCGGAATCATGTTCAACTGCTGGAGAAGCACATTTTGACAGGCGATGCGCTTTATCTTAAGTTCATGTGGCGAACCGGCCGTTGCGATGGAAGTATAGTAGTTCTCATTCATCCATCCTGTAGACTCCATCGAAGTCAATCGGTCCGCCTCCTTTATAAGTGAAGTTATATTATTACTTGAAGGTTTTGGATTCCGAATCCGTAATCAACTTCATTTGCTCAGGGTAACCATAGGTACCATGCTCACTGATATCCAGTCCCATCAACTCTTCCTCTTCCGTTACGCGGATACCATTCACCAGTTTCATAACATACAAGATGATGAAGGACAGCACAGCTACGAAGACGAACGTTCCAGCTACGCCAAGGATTTGAACACCTAGCTGATGGAAGCCACCGCCGTAGAACAAGCCCGCTTGACCAACACCCGTCGTCTCAGCCAATTCAGGTGTTGCAAACAAACCAGTGGATACCGCACCCCACATCCCAGCGAGACCGTGAACAGAGAAAGCATAGATTGGATCATCCAGACCTGCACGCTCTAGCCATTGTGCTGTCATGAAAGTGAATGCTCCCGCTACAAAACCGATCAGGATTGCAGCCCAAGGTTCAACGAAGGCACATGCTCCTGTAATAGCTACCAAGGCTGCCAGTACACCGTTCAGCATCGCTGGGATATCCGATTTACCAAAATACAGCCAGGAAGCGATCAGTGCTGCCAATCCGCCTGCTGCGGCTGCAATATTTGTAGTCACTGCTACGTGGCCGAAGAAACCACCCATTGGCGACAGAGCACTGCCGGGGTTAAAGCCGAACCAGCCGAACCAGAGGATGATAACACCCAGGACAGTGAAGACTTGGTTATGACCCGGGATGATAACCGGTTTGCCTTCTTTATTGAACTTGCCAAGTCTCGGCTTCAGCAATATTGTAGCCACTAATGCCGCAGTTGCGCCCGTCAGATGGACTACTGTGGAACCTGCATAATCTTGCATGCCCAGAGAGGACAACCAGCCACCGCCCCATACCCAGTGGGCAACTACCGGATAAATAACTATCGAGAAAATAATACCGAAGATAATATATACACTAAGTTTAGCACGTTCCGCCATACCACCGGATACGATGGCCAGCGACACCGCCGCAAAGGCCATTTGGAACAGGAATTTAATATTTAGAGTTACATCAGAGCCAGCCAGGGATTCAAACGAAGCTGAAGTGCTATCCCCTCCATAAAGGAAGCCCGTTGTACCGAAGAACCCGTTGCCATTTCCGAAGCCGAGTCCGAAGCCAACAGCCCAGAAGCAAAGGCTCGCGATCGCCAGCGTCAGTACTGTTTTACCAGCAACGTGACCGGCGTTCTTCATTCTTACCGAACCAGCCTCCAGCAGTGCAAAACCGGCTTGCATAAAGAATACCAGAATAAAGGCCAGGAAGGTAAATACTGTGTCGAGCCCAATTTGCAGTTCCGGACTTGTCGGACCATCCGCTGCAAATGCGCTTACCGGGTAGATCATCAGTGTTATCATGGCTAACACCAAAACCAACCATTTCTTTTCCATTGTTCCCCACTCCCCTAATGTTATATTTTCTAACACTTCGTGAAACTCTTAATGTCATTATAATCAGGAGTAAGGTAAATTGACAAGGGTATTTTTAAACTTTTCATTATTTATTTTATAACCGGCTTTCAACGCGCTAATTTAAGATATGGAGATCAGACAACCAATAACACATCAGATTAACGCTAAACATACATTCGTCTTTAATGTAACCGCATCCAGAAAATAACTGCATCTAATCAAAATTTCAATGATTTTTAATGAACATTACAATTAATGCATCTGAATTGTTCGTGTTTATTCTAACCAACACTTACGACACTTATCACCTAACATAATATGTTACATTCATGCTGTTTCTATACATTTTTATAGAATCGAGCGATATATACCTCCTCTTCCTCCAAAGCTGACATAAGAAGAATTGAAGGGATCACTCCTTTGTTCATGTCAGGTATTTTCGTCTCACAGCATGCATATACTTTAGGTAAGTATCACGTTTGACTGTACGGTTTACAGTTTGTTATCATTGTAGAGACAGGTTTGAGATTGCCAAATATAAGGAATGACTGCCACAACACGGTGGTCTGATTCCCAGCAGCGAGGTGAGTTAACATTGGGGATATGACCCTGTATCGAATTGGAGAGTTGGCTAAATTTGCCGGCATCAGTGAACGTACGATTGATTACTACACCAAGTTAGGGCTTATTTCTCCGGAGTCCCGGAGCATGAAGAATTATCGTTTATACAATCATGAAACCTTGGCCGCTTTGGAACGTATTAATCAATTGAAGCATGACAAGTATACATTGGAAGAAATCAAGATTATGATGAGCAAATGGAAAACGGCCGCTCCTGAAGCGGATGTATCCGATAAGCTTGTAGAGCTAGAACTTCACATGCAACAGCTAGAACGCGAAGTCAAAGCCCTTGAACCAATGATTAGTGGGCTGAAGCCCGGGCAGGCGAACAGAGCTTTGTCCGCACTTCTCCCTCAAGGCGTAGCCTGTATTGAAGCCATACGGCTCCTTCTGACCCACGGACCGCCAATGTAAGCAGCTTGTTCACACAACACTCTGGAGGAATGACATATGATGATGTACTTATTAGTAATTGTTGCGTTTCTATTCTCGTTATGGGCCCAATTTAGGGTCAAAGGTACCTTCAACAAATGGTCGAAGGTAGCTACCGCCAACGGAATGACAGGATACGATGCCGCACGCCACATGCTGGATGCCAATGGTCTCAGCGATGTTCCTATCGAGCCTGTACGCGGCGCTCTATCTGACCATTATGATCCGATCAACCGTGTTGTACGTCTGTCGGAGCCTGTATACTATGAAAGCTCTATTTCCGCCGTATCCGTGGCTTGCCACGAGGTAGGCCATGCGATCCAGCATAAAGTGCACTATCCGATGCTTGCCTTGCGTCACCGGATATTCCCGGTAGTTAACTTCGCTTCCGGCATTGCCCCTTTCATGCTGATCGCCGGAATCCTCTTCAGCTCTTTCAATTTGATCGGACTTGGCATCATTTTCTTCTCAGCTTCCGTAGCTTTTCAGTTGATCACCTTGCCGGTAGAGTTCAACGCCAGCAACCGCGCCCGTCAGGTCATGGTTGAGCAGGGCTACATTCGTAATGATGAGGAACACGGTGTTGCAAAGGTTCTGAACGCCGCAGCTTTGACTTACGTGGCTGCAGCACTGGTATCCTTGCTTGAGTTGTTCCGCTTGATCACTATCTACCTCGGCAATCGTGACTAATATCTGATCTGCCATCCTTTTAAGGGGTGTCCCAAACACCGTATCTGCGGTAGGGGACACCCCTTATTCGTGTGAATTGACACGCAAAAAACCTCTCTTGTTAAAATGGCACATCAACCATTTCCAAAGAGAGGTCTCTTTAAGTCTTCTATAGTACTTAAAATGCAAAATTAGCCGACCGGAGCACTCGAGTTCTTCAGCCTAAAATAGGATAGCAAGAAGGTACGGAAAGAACGAGCCACGAGCGGTAGCTTGCCGTCAGTCCGGTGAATCAGGCCGACCGTTCTAGTCACAACGGGTTCAACCACCTTCACCTGTGCTGGCTGAAGCGGGTTCGTCTGGAAGAGCGCCATCTCCGGCAGCAGGCTTACCCCCATTCCAGCCGCCACAAGACCACGTATGGTGTCCGTCTCTCCGCCCTCAAAGGCAATCTGCGGCTTGAACCCTGCCTGAAGACAAGCCTGCCAAACAATAGGCCGTAGAGAGTATCCCTGACTGAATAGAACGAACTTATCATCCTTCAGTTGATTCAGTCGAATGACCGATTCTCCTGCGAGTGGATGATTCTGTGGAAGAATCGCGAACAGCTCCTCCGTCATCACGACATCTCCTGCCAGATGATCATTGCTCTCCGGAAAAGGCGAGATGAAAGCTAAATCCACTTCATTCATCAGTACATCCTTGATTAGCGACGGGTACGTCCCCTGCTTAAAACGGAATTTGACATGGGGATAATGCTTGCGGAACTCCGCTACAATACTCGGGATGAGATGCGTACCCAGGCTATGTGGAAATCCTATACGAATCTCACCCCGCTCCGGATCCAGAAACTCGTGCACTTCCGCCACCGAACGCTCCAGCTCCTTGAGTACGACCTCTACCCTCTTGCAGAATAACTGGCCGACCGGCGTTAGCTGCAGGTTGCGCCCTTTCTGCATGAACAAGTCCACACCGAGTTCCTGCTCCAGCTGATGAATCTGGCGACTGACCGCAGATTGAGCCACATGTAGCTCTTCCGCCGCGCGGGTGACGTGCTCCTTTTGAGCAACCTTGAGAAAATATTGCAGCTGTCTAAGCTCCACGCTTGTCATCTCTCCTGTCTTCGGCTTCTTTTAAATAAGCGAATAATCAGTCCATAGAGGAAAAAGCCGGCAACCAAACCGCCGATATGCGCTACCCAGTCTATTCTAGGAACTGCAAACGTCATAATAAGACCCGTAAGCAGAAGCCCATAGAGGGTCTTGCGCGATCCTTCATCCATCATTGTTCTCTGCATAAGGGCAATGTATAGAAACGCCCCATATACAGCGTAGATTGCGCCTGAGGCCCCTACCGAGACCCGCCACATGTTGACATCGGGAGTGCTTAGCACGATTGACATTACATTAGCCAACACACCACCGCCTAAATAAAGCAGCGCATACCGCCACCAGCCAAGCAAGCGCTCTAGTGGAGGCGCAAACACCAATAATGCAAAACTGTTAAAAAATAAATGAGAAAAACCGTTGTGAAGGAAAATCGCAGCTCCGTAGCGCCACCACTCTGCCCTGAAGGGTCCATTATCCACGATGGCTCCATAATGCACCAGGGTATCCAGATTCGTCGATCCCCCATTAGCTGTTAAAATAACGAACATGACCACATTCGCCAGAAGCAGAAGCGTAGTCACCGGATAATACCGGATATAGCTTCGCCAATTCTCATATCGTATGAATATCATAAACATCCATCCTTTTATACAAGTTATCCTGTTGGACATTCTCCCTTTAAAAAGATTATAATTTATTGTGGCAGTAACATTCCAATATGCCCACTCGAGGAGGAAACAAGGATATGACGCAAGAAAGAACAGGCGTAGCCACTTTAAAGGGCAGCCCCATCACACTCATTGGCCCCGCACTGAAAGCCGGCGATCAAGCACCGGACTTCGTACTCAGCAAGAATCTTGTAGAAGAGGTATCCCTCAGTGATTACGCTGGCAAAATCAAGCTAATCAGCGTTGTCCCTTCTCTGGACACTGGTGTGTGCGATGCACAGACTCGCCGGTTCAATACGGAAGCCGCTGAACTTGGCGATGATGTCGCCATTCTCACTGTCAGCGTAGACCTGCCATTTGCCCAAGCCCGCTGGTGCGGCGCTGCAGGCATCGACCGTGTAATCACCCTTTCCGATCATAAGACAGCTTCATTTGGTGAAGCCTATGGCGTTCTGATCAAGGAACTCCGTTTGGACATGCGTTCCATCTTCGTGATCGACAAGAATGACAAATTAACTTATGTAGAATACCTGAGCGAAATGGGCGAGCATCCAAACTATGAAGCTGCTATCGCCGCTGTTAAAGAGCTTCTGTAAGCTTAGCGCAGGACAAACGCACGTATGCACTTTATTATTTGTGAAAAAAGCGGCAGAAGGCCTCCCTTCTTCCGCTTTTCTTATGCGAGTATCTCTCGAAAACGCATACAATCCCCAAATGGAATTGTTATTCGGCTATGCCGCTGTTCTCAATCCACTTTATATTTGCCAAGCTTCTTGTCCAGCGAACCATAGAGGCGCTGAATTACGCGGTAATTGCCGCCGAGGTCACCCAGGGAACCCCTGGAAGCGGAATATATATCAACTGCACAGCGCACCGGCGTCGTATTGAGTACCGAGACGGTGATATCAAGCGTACGGCCTAAGGCTGTTTTTTTCTCCAAAATAATCTCTCCGACGGACTCCACCTCATGCAGCACTCTATAACCCGGAATTTTTTTAAGTGTTGCAGATACTTCTTCCCAAGCCTTGTCCTTCTGCAAATTGTAGTAACGCGTCTTCAATGCCGGATCTTTTGCGCGGTCGCTTGTTCCATCATGGCTGCGGAACAAGCCGACCAAGGTTCTTTTCAACGACAAAATACTTCCCCCTCTTCAAGTCCCATGTTCATTAGTATAAGTGTAACACTCTTGCCTCAGGAACAAAAGAGCAATACTCACTTTCTGAATGTTCGCACAAGACAAGAAGGCGCCCTATCCGCAAAATACGGAAAATAGGGCGCCTGTCATAACCATTGGAAAACCCGCCTATGCCGTCCGGCCACAGTGTCTTCTGAACCTGCTAGAGCAGGTGGGTGATCGCAGAACTCGCTTTTGAATTCCCCGGGCCATATAGGCGGGGCCTTTCAGCCACGTTTCAATTTTGATCTCCCGAGACATTGTCATTGGTTCAAAACAACGAGCAGCCATAACGTACATCGCAGGATTTAGAACTATTATATTGCGTTTTGACGAAAATGTAAACCTGTATGCGCTTTAAAATTATAACGGATTAGAAATTTCGCCAGTTTTCCGCAGCGTTATGCGATATTGCCTTAAATTCGTTTGGTATCTCTATCGTCTTCGTCTTCAATCTTGTCTTCCCCGGATTCGCCCTCTTCTTCAAGCTTCCGTGCTTCTTCCTCTTCCTTCAACTTACTCTGCTCGACTTGCATTTGCAGCTTGTTGTAGGTTGCATAGAAGTTAAAGAAAGCAAGCATGGCTATCAGCGTAGGAATAGCAATAAAGTACAATGCAGGATACTTCAGACCTATATAACCCAGTACCCCCGCTCCGATCAAAGTCATGAATACACGAATCGGACGAGCGACGGTCAGCAAGAACGAGTTGGTGACAACCTGTTTGAAGGTCATTTGGTAGTGAACCACGATCGAGAAGAAATTAAACATGGACACGAATAAAATAATCATCAGCACCAGCATCAGAATGCCCACAATTTTAAAGTTGGCCATTTGCGTCATGTATACGGTCACATCGACGTACATAATGACGATCAGCAGCGTATAGATCAGGCCGCCGAGCATGCTTTTCACATAATTCTCCTTATAACCTTGGAAGAACGTACGGAAGGTACTGACATCCGTATTTCCCATTACCCATTTGCGCACAACCGTGAATAACGCGGCCGTAGCCGGAAACACAGTAAATGGTGCTAAAATACCCATTGCCCAATTCAAGGTCAGCTGTTCGTTGGGACCGCCTGTGCCCGTACCCAACATAATAATTTTCAGAACAGCTGCAAACAGAAACGGAATCGAACAGAGCGCCCATAAAATATTGCTGAACGCAATCCGTGAAATCCATTCTGTGATGCGGTATAAACCACCCATTGCTCCTTTAAACTCCAATTTCCCTTCCTCCTGTCTGTCTCGCGCATACTGCGTATCTTAACTATACCCTATTTGCCCCGTTCTTTTCCAGCGCCCAAGTTTTTGATTCATGGGTCATGGTCTATACCGTCCATATAATAAGTCCATATATTAGAAACGTAACCAATTCAATCAACTATTCAAAGGAGGTATTCCTATGTCCTCACCTGTTGGCTACGGCGGCTGGACTTCCACCGGCACGATTCTGGTTCTGTTCATCCTGCTCGTTATCATCACTCGCACATTCATCTAACCTGTGCCAGTTGATTCCTTGGAGCGTCTATATCGTCCAGCGGACAATTAGCCGTTCTCCTAACAACGATAAGCAATGTACTACTAAAAAATTCTTACTTATACCAAAAAAGACGGGACCCGCGTAGCGGTGTCCCGTCTTCTTCATATGTTCAGTCATCAGCAGTTGCTGACCTGTTCAGCTTAAACGTCGGAGGAATCCTCACGTTTTACCGCTGGACGTGTGCTGGTAGTGCTGCCGCTTGGGCGGGTAGAAGGTCTGCGCTCACCGCTGCGGGATGCCGAGGAATCACGACCTGCTGCGTTGTCGCGGTTGCCTTTATAGCCGCCGCCGTAGCCACCACTGCCACTACCGTAGTTGCTGCTGTAGCCGCCACGGCTACTTCCGCCGCTATTGTTGTTGTCACGGTTTCCACGGTATCCACCGCCGCCGCCGGAACCACCACCGTAGCCGCCACGGTTGCCGTAGCCACCGTTAGGTTTGCGTCCGCTGCGAATGTCGTTCTTGCCACCACGACGTTTTACGCGGATTGGATCTTCAGGAGTCAATTCGATTTCGGAATCTTTCTTATCGCCGGTCAAAAGCTTCATTGCTGCAGACAGCAATTGTACGGAATCGTATTGTTCCAACAATTGAATGGCAATGCCTTTATATTCATTCAGTTCGCCATTCTCCACCATGTGAAGTAGACGCTCTGCAGTGATGCGTTGTTTACCTTCAATAGCCTCAGCCATAGTTGGCAACGGCTTACGAGTAATACGATGACGAGTAACACGTTCAATCAGGTGCAAGTGATCCATTTCGCGTGGAGTCACAAAGGACCATGCTGTACCTTCTTTACCTGCGCGACCAGTACGGCCGATACGGTGTACATAGCTCTCAGGATCTTGTGGAAGGTCAAAGTTAATTACATGGGTTACGCCGGATACGTCGAGACCACGCGCTGCTACGTCTGTAGCTACCAGTACATCAATGCTTCCGTCACGGAATTTACGCATAACGGCATCACGTTGATTCTGGGAAAGGTCACCGTGAAGTCCATCAGCGGAATATCCACGCTTCTGGAGGGCTTCAGCCAATTCATCAACCCGGCGCTTCGTGCGTCCGAATACGATAGCAAGGTCAGGAGACTCCATGTCGATCAAGCGGCTCAGCGCTTCGAACTTTTGACGTTCAGGAACTTCGATATAAGCCTGGTCGATCAGCGGTGCGCTGATTTGCTTAGGAATAACCGACACGTGCTGCGGATTCTTCAGGAATTGCTGAGCAAGACGTTGGATGTTCGGGGGCATAGTAGCAGAGAACAGCATAGTTTGACGTTCTTCCGGAACAAGCTTGAGGATGGACTGGATGTCCTCCATGAAGCCCATGTCCAGCATTTCATCTGCTTCGTCAAGGACAACAGTCTGTACATCGTCCAGACGGATGGTTTTGCGGTTAATGTGATCCAGGAGACGTCCTGGGGTACCGATAATGATCTGTGGTTTCTTCTTCAGTCCGCGGATTTGACGGCCGATATCCTGTCCGCCATAGATCGCCAGGGAACGAAGTCCTTTGAAGCGGGTCAATTTTCCGATTTCCTCAGCAACCTGGATAGCCAGTTCCCGTGTTGGGGTCATAACGAGTGCGAGAATCTTCTCATCTTCACGGCTGATTTTGGAAATGAGGGGAATACCAAAAGCAGCAGTCTTACCAGTACCTGTTTGTGCTTGACCAATTAGGTCCGATCCGGTCAATGCCAGGGGAATCGACTGTGCTTGAATGGGTGTTGCTTCCTCAAATCCTAGCTCTGTGATTGCCTGGAGAACTTTTGGCTCCAGGCCGAATTCTGCGAATGTTTTCAAATTATTCATGCTCCTTCTATACAGTGGACATTCCACATGCTTGTCTGTATTCTTAAGTAGCGGTAAACACATTTATAGGCTGTCCAATCATGCCAGAATCTCTGCATGGTTAACGCGTACCTGGGACGAAAAGCCGTCCTATCATCAAGCGCTTCAAAATCGCCTGAGCAATTGTAGCTTCACATCCGAAGCAATGCAAAAGTACCATTGTAACGTCCTACTCAAGAATATCCTATACATTATATCACAAACATAAAGGGGAATACCAGTGTATTCCTTTCTTTCATGGTTTACAATACACACCAGAGGTGAATTTGCTTGTTAAAACGTATTGGAAGTTATGTAACAGTCATATTTGGATCTGCTTTGATCGCCAGCGGCTTTAATCTTTTTTTGATTCCGCACCGTTTGCTAAGCGGCGGCGTGTCAGGTCTGTCGATGCTTGTGGGGTATTTTACTCCATTAAATATCAGTCTGCTGTATCTTTTGTTCAACATTCCGCTGCTTGTGGCAGGCTGGTTCCAGCTCGGCCGACGGTTTATCGTCCTCAGTATTCTCTCCGTCGCCTCCACCACTTGGATGATGACGCTAATTCCAGTAAGAGTGGTACCCTCAGATATGCTGCTTGCCTCTGTATTTGGCGGCGTGATGGTCGGCATCGGGAGCGGGATCTCCTTCCGTGCTGGCGGATCTTCCGGGGGTTTCGATATTCTTGGCTCCATCATTACCCGCTACCGTGATTTTCCGGTAGGTACTATAATTGCGGGAATGAATGGTCTGGTCATTCTGGCAGCAGCTTATTTTGACAACAATTGGAACCTTGCTTTGGCATCCATGGTTTCGATCTACGTTACCGGCAAGGTAGTCGACATGATTCACATCAGCCATATCAAGGTAACTGTATATATTGTAACTAACCGTACGGAAGAGCTGCTTAAGCAGTTGCTCGTTCTGCAGCGCGGAGTGACAAAGATCAGAACCGAAGGTGCTTATTCTCACGTGGAAAAGGACATGCTAATGACAGTAACTACACGGTATGAACTTGCAGAGCTAAAACGCATCATTAAAACAACGGACCCGCAAGCTTTTGTTAATATCGTGGAGACTGTAGGCGTCATGGGTTCATTCCGCAAAAGGTAAATGAGAAACAATGCACATGCTTTAAATCTGTGGTATATTATAGTCACGCAGGACCCTTTATAATTTCATGAAGATTGTGCTTTACCTTCTTATTCCAAGCATCTCGTTTTTCTGGGTGAACCCTGAATTCAAGTTCAGTACCATTCGAAAAAGGAAGGGTGATTGTTGTGGAAATGGAAACGGTAAAATTGTCAGCAATCGTCATGAGATGGTATCCCGATATGATGCCGTTTCTCAAGCAGGACGAACTGAATTCGGTGATCGTGCTGCGCGACGGACTAAGTATTTTGGAACCGGCAGATGCCATGGACATCATCCATTACAGCATCTGTGAGCATCAGAACTCTGCGTATCTTCACTAAGCAGTCCGCAAGAACATTTTCTTGATTGTTGCCGCTCTGGGTTTGGCCATGTGCTGAACCCGAGCGGCATTTACTTTTTAATCCTCCGTTTAAAATCAGTGCATCCCGTTTATAAACTGAAAAGGGCCGCTGCACAGGAACACATTGTCAGCAAGTTTATGACAAGTCTGTTCTTTTTGGGAGCAGCTGTTCCTGTATAATTCTAAGGAACGTACATAAAGGGAGAGAATGAAGAATGAACATCACCTGGGCTCTATTGATGATGACACTGGGAAGCGTAGGCATTCAGCAGGACCAGCATTCAGCCAATGTTACAGCCGCTTTGCAAGCCGCAGCTAAGAATCCTGCCATCATTGCACAAAACAGCACCAATCCGAGCCAGAATACCACAGGCGGAGGAATCATTGCCCCGTCGGCTACACCAGTACCACAGACCGGTGGCCTGAGCAGTGCACCTCTTGCTGATCCTCAACCGGATGCGCCTAAGGTGAAAGGTATATATGTCACTGCTTACAGTGCGGGCGGTGCACGTATGGAGCAGTTGCTTAACCTGACTGATTCCACGGAGCTTAATTCCATGGTTATTGATATCAAAGATGATGCCGGGTATATCACTTACAAGACAGACAACCCGGAGCTTCAGCAAATGGGCGAGCCCAAGCCATTCATCGGAGATATCAACAAACTCATGGAGCGGCTGAAACAGCATCAGGTCTATCCGATTGCACGGATCGTTGTATTCAAGGATACCGTGCTCGCCAAGAAACATCCCGAATTGTCTTTTGTGAATCCGGACGGCACCATTTGGAAGAACAAGGGCGGCGACAGCTTCGTTAACCCTTACAATGAAAACGTGTGGAAATACAATGTGGATATTGCGAAGGAAGCAGTTAAGCTAGGCTTCAAGGAAATTCAGTTCGATTATGTCCGTTTCCCTGAGGGCTTTGAGAAACGTGCGGAAACGCTGAAATACACCAAGAGCGATAAGACGCGCATTGATATCATTGCGGATTTCGTAAAATATGCCAAGTCAGAGCTTAACCCGCTCGGTGTTCGCGTCTCCGTTGATATCTTCGGCTATGCTGCTTCCGTCCCTGCTGCGGAAGGCATCGGACAGGATTTTGTGAAGATCTCCAAGAATGTCGATGTCATCAGTCCGATGGTCTACCCAAGCCATTATACAACCGGCTGGTTTAGTGTTAAGGACCCTGACAAAGACCCTTATGCAACCATCAAAGGCTCTATGGTGGATACACACAAGAAGCTTGATCCGCTCGGCAGCTATAAACCTGTGATCCGGCCGTGGATTCAGGATTTCACAGCCAGCTGGCTTGGAAGCGGCCACTATGTGAAGTACGGCAAGCAACAAGTGGAAGATCAGATACGTGCCTTAAAAGATCAGAACGTTGAAGAATTCCTTCTCTGGAACGCCAATAACCGCTACACTGCTGATGTTAATTATGGAAAATAAGCTTAAGGCCATTATTTTTTTATACGGAATCTGATAGTATATCCTTATTAAGGACCCGGCATCCGCCGGGTCTTTTGCCGGGCAGTTTGGCAAAAAGCAACTGAAAAAAATTATAGAACCCGAGGCAAATATAATGATTCAAACCAATTCTATTAAACAAAAAATGGGACAATTTCTACACATTCTATTTCCGATTCTGGTCACCCAGATCGCACTGTCCGCGATTACCTTTTTTGACACAAACATGTCCGGTAAGTTCGGTACAGCCGACCTGGCAGGCGTTGCTATCGGCACAAGCCTCTGGATTCCGATCCAGACCGGATTGAACGGTATTCTGATGGGGATTACCCCTATCGTCTCACATCTTGTCGGCAGCAAAAGAGACAACGAAGTCGCTTATAAAGTTACCCAGGGAATTTGGCTATCCCTGATCGTCTCTGTACTTGTCCTACTGCTCGGCTTCTTGTCACTGTCTCCGATTCTGAACTTCATGAATCTGGAGCCTGCCGTTAGAGACATCGCGGCCCGCTTTCTGACTGCCATTTCTTTTGGCATAATCCCGCTCTTCGGTTACACCGTCCTACGGAGCTGCATTGATGCGCTCGGTCAGACACGTGTCTCCATGTTCATCACACTGATTGCGCTGCCAGTTAATGTGGGGCTTAACTATTTATTGATCTTCGGAAAATTTGGCTTTCCGCAAATGGGCGGTGTCGGTGCCGGTGTTGCATCCGCGATCACATACTGGGTGATATTCCTCGTTGCACTGGTCTTTATCTACCGGGCAGAGCCGTTTGTGGGCCTCAGATTGTTCCGCAAGTTCCATTTCATGTCGCTATCTACCTTCAAGGAACTGCTCAAAATTGGTGTTCCTATTGGCTTCTCGATTTTCTTCGAGACGGCGGTCTTCTCAGCGGTGACCCTGCTGATGAGCCGATTCGATACAATGACCATCGCCGCCCATCAAGCAGCGATCAATTTCGCTTCGACCCTGTATATGATCCCGCTCAGCATCTGTATGAGCCTTACAATTCTTGTTGGCTTCGAGACCGGCTCCGGGCGGCTCAAGGACGCTCGTCAGTACGGGATTATCGGCATCGGCACAGCGGCGGTACTTTCATTCGCAACAGCACTAGTGCTACTATTCGCAGGCAATCATGTCGCTGGACTCTACTCTGATGAACCAGCGGTTATCTCGTTGATCCAACATTTCCTGATCTATGCGATCTTCTTCCAGATCTCGGATGCGATCGCCACACCAACCCAAGGTGTGCTGCGTGGCTATAAAGACGTGAACCCTGCCTTTATCATTTGCTTTATCGCTTACTGGGTGATTGGCCTTCCCGTAGGCTATGTACTGGCGACTTATACCGATTTAGGTGCTTATGGCTACTGGATCGGACTGATCACCGGTTTGGCAATCGGAGCGATACTGCTGATGTCAAGACTCGTTATCGTGCAGCGCCATTTTGCTGCCAAGGTGAAAGCAGGCGAAGTATAAGCCTGTTAGAAATGAATGTACAAAGCAGCGATACACGTATAGCGTGATCGCTGCTTTTTTTCATATGATGATAGTAGCTTATATAACCTGATTGGTTGCTAAGTACAGGAATAAGCTCGGTTCGAATGCAAGTTCGAATGCAAGTTCGAATGTAAGTTCGAATGTAAGTTCGAATGCAAGTTCGAATGTAAGTTGAAAGGCTGCGGAGCTTTCCCCTTTTGCGATAAATAGTTAACTCGGGGAGGAGAAATCGTTGATAAATCTAGTCCAATTCATCCCCATACCCCCATACGCTCAACTTCGGCCCCTTGCCTCCACCTTGAGGTATAGTAGACAAACTCATCTCGCAGAGTACACAAAAAAATAATAAGGGCAAAATTGTATCTTAATTTTAGATGTAAACACACCAAACGGGAAATAAGGGCAGAAATGTATGTTAATTCTTTACTTTTGTCCGAAAAGAGGCTGCATCTATGAAATTAGTATACAATATTGCTCTTATTTGCAAAATAATATGATTTCGCAGGAAATTAAGGTACAGAATTGTCCTTATTTCGCTGCACACGTGCTCCAGCCTGCTATCTGCGGTCTGTCACCTATCGGCAGCTATTGGGCCACAATTCACTACCAAAATGCTTAACTTCTAATTGCTTGCTTTTCCAACCTCTAAGTCACTTAACGCTCGCTCTGGTCCCTTATCTACTCTTAACGAGCAGCTCCACAGCTTCCTTTATCACCTTGTCCGGCGAATGGCCCTGCTCCAGTTCTTCTTGAATACAATGCTGCAGATTGGAGCCGATCACAGTCCCTACAGTTCGGTCGACCGCTGTACGGATGGCCGTCAGTTGGGTAACAATCTCGCGGCAGTCCTTGCCTTCCTCCAGCATCCCCAATACACCGCGAACCTGGCCCTCGATCCGCTTCAGTCTATTTTTGATCGCTTTATCATACTCCATAGCTTCACACTTCCTTTAAATAAACAAGTTAACGCCTGCATCGTCGGCAGCGCCGAGATAACTGGCTACACCTCCAAAATCCACACCGTCCAGCAGCTCTTCCTTCTTAATCCCCATAATATCCATGCTCATCGTACAGGCAATCATCCGCACTCCTGCGTTCATAGCTCCCTGCATCAGTTGCTCCAAAGAGTCTACATTCTTCTGCTCCATCGCATGGCGAATCATCTTCGGCCCCAGCCCGCCCATATTCATTTTGGAGAGCGGCAGGGACTTGCTGCCCTGTGGCATCATGAGTCCGAACATTCGCTCCATGCCACTTTTCTCTACAGCAGGCGCCTGTATTTTCCGCAAAATGTTTAAACCCCAGAAGGTAAAGAACATGGTCACTTGCTTGCCCATAGCGACAGCTCCGGTTGCAATAATGAAGGATGCGATCGCTTTGTCCAAATCACCACTAAACACAACCATGGTCGAACCATCTTTGTTCCCAGAATCTGAATCTGATTCAGAGATCAATAACCGATCATCTTGATTCCGAGAAGCATCCTGACCTTTGCGCAGCACAGCAGTTACCTTCCCCTGAGACACATCCAGCGCCTCCAATGTATTGCCTGTTTTGTGGCACCACTGCTCGATATCTGCGGCAAAACCAAAGTCTGTCGAGGTTACCTCCAACTGGCCGCCTTCTTCCAATGATTGTACCGTCTCGTATACCTTGAGTATAGGCCCCGGGCATTGCAATCCGCAAGTATCCAGCAGGGTCAACTGTGCATTCGTCCCTATTGGATTATGAGTTACTGGAACCTCAGAGGTGAGTTCGTGCCTGAGATGCTCGGGCCCCGGCTGTTCACTCTTTTCTTCAGCTGGACCACTTCGATCCGCACCTTCGCCTTCTCCTGGGGATTGGGGCAGTCGCCGAGCTCGCAGCATTGAAGCATATGTCTTGTACCCTCCATCTACGTTACGTACGCGATAACCATGTTGACTTAACAACCGTGCCGCGATATATCCGCGCAACCCTACCTGACAAGAAACTGCAATCTCCTGCTCACGTGGAATCTCAGCCAACCGGCTCCGCAGCTGACCAAGTGGAATATGAATGGAGCCTGGAATAGTCCCTGCCAGCAGTTCAGCCGCATCTCTGACATCTATGATCAGCCCACCGTTCCTGTAAAAAGCATCTACCTCATGCCACTGCAGCGTATCTACCAGCCCATCCATCAGATTAGAGGCGATATAACCGGCCATATTGACAGGGTCCTTGGCCGATGAGTAAGGCGGCGCATACGCCAGCTCTATGTCAGCCAGTTCTTGCACATCCAGCTTACCGCGGATGGCTGTGGCGATAACGTCGATTCTTTTATCCACTCCATCCGCTCCGACAGCCTGTGCGCCATAGATTTCCCCCGTTCCTGGATTGAACAACAGCTTCATAGAGATCGGCGAGCTTCCAGGATAGTACCCTGCGTGGGAGTTCGGGTGCAGATGAACCGCCTTGTACGGAACGTTAAGCCGGCGCAGCGTTTTCTCGTTGTTGCCCGTCGAAGCCGCTGTCAGTGCAAAGATCTTAATGATTGCTGTACCAAGCGCACCCTCATACGCTATGGGCTTACCGTTGATATGATCAGCTACCAGTCTTCCTTGGCGATTCGCTCCCCAGGCGAGTGACACCATCGTAGCAAATCCATGATTCCGGTCTTTGACCTCAATGGCATCACCCACTGCGTAAATGGCAGGGTCGCTCGTTTGAAGCTGGGCATTCACCTTGACTGCCCCACGGAATCCAAGCTCAAGCCCGCAGGATTGGGCCAGATCATTCTCTGGACTTACCCCGATCGCCATAATAACTATGTCCGTGTGTAGCAAATCTCCGGAGGTCAGATGCAATTCCCGGCCTGCAGACTTAAATTCCTTCACGCCCTCTTTCAACCGAATGTCCACCCCATTTAGGTTCATATGTTGCTCCACAAGAATCGCCATTTCAGGATCGAGCGGATTCAGCAGTTGTTCCCCTCGATCAAGAAGTGTAACCTCAATGCCGCGTTCGCGCAGATTCTCGGCCATTTCCAGTCCGATAAACCCTCCGCCGATAACCGTCGCATGTTTAGGGTGACGCTCATCCACAAAGCCTTTAATTCTATCCGTATCCTGAACATTTCTTAGCGTGAACAAGTTAGCCGCTCTTTCGATACCCGGAATCTCTGGCATTATAGGCCTTGCACCCGGCGATAGCACTACGAGATCGTAGACTTGTGTCCCTTCTTCACCTGTGAGCGTGTTGCGGAAGCGGATAATCTTCTGTTCGCGGTCAATAGCCGTTACCTCTGTCAGCACGCGCACATCAATGTTAAAACGGTCTTTAATCCCCTTGGGGGTCTGTAGGAACAATTTCTCCCGGGCATTGATACTACCACCAATATAGTAAGGCAGTCCGCAGTTAGCAAAAGAAACATGCTCGCCCCGTTCGAACATAACGATCTCGTCTTGCTCATTCAAACGCCGTAGCCTTGCCGCAGCGGAAGCCCCTCCGGCCACGCCCCCAATGATTACAATTCTTCTATTCATTTCTTATCCTCCTTATTATACCCTATGGGGTATATATTATACGGGTGGGGGTATGTTGTCAAACGTAAAATATCCAGTCATCTTCAATCGTCCTCACCGGAAATCGCCTGCAACGCGCACAATCTCCTATAGTGCACGTTACGCTGAACCGCTGTGCGCATATCGCACGGCATGGTGGACTGGTCAGAGCCCAGTGCCCGCAACTTCCAACATAAAAAAGCCCTGCGATCGCCGCAGGGCTCCATAAACATCATAATTTCAGTAGACAATCATTGTCGCTCTTATTGAGAAAGACGGGAAGCCAATTCATACAATTCAACGTTGAAGTTCTTCTTGCTATTGACTACCGTGTCAATGTCAGTCAGAACAAGCTCACCTTTAATGATACCGCAAGCTTTACCGGATTCGCCATCCAGCAGTTTACGCACAGCAAAATCACCCAGGCGGCTTGCCAAGTTGCGGTCCGCTGGTGTCGGTGTACCACCGCGTTGGATGTGTCCAAGCACAGTAACACGTGCATCCAGGGAGGAGTGACGGTCCTTCAGTGCTTGAGCAACATCTTCGCCCTTGCCTACGCCTTCGGCTACGATCACAATACTGTGTCTCTTGCCTTTGACAAAGTTATCGCGCATACGATCAGCTACTTCATTCAGATCATAAGGCATTTCAGGAACAAGAATGGTCTCCGCGCCAGAAGCAAGACCAGCATGCAGCGCGATATCGCCACAGTGGCGACCCATAACTTCAACAACCGAAGAACGTTCGTGTGAAGACATTGTATCGCGAAGCTTATTGATTGCGTCCACAACAACACCTACTGCAGTGTCAAAACCAATGGTGTAGTCTGTGTAGGAAATATCGTTGTCAATGGTTCCCGGCAGGGCCATCGTTCTGATTCCGAGCTTGCTCAGCTTGTTGGCCCCTTGATAAGATCCATCGCCGCCAATAACCACCAGACCGTCAATGCCCATCTCATTAAGGATGTCCGCACCCTTCTGCTGGCCTTCTGGCTTCACGAACTCTAGACATCTTGCCGACTGCAGGATAGTCCCCCCACGCTGGATGATATCGCCCACGCTGCGCAGGTCCATCGGGAAGATATCCCGGTTCAGAAGTCCTTGGTATCCGCGTTGAATACCGAACACCTCAATACCGAAATAAAGTGCGCTGCGCACTACTGCGCGAACTGCGGCATTCATCCCTTGTGAATCCCCGCCGCTGGTCAAGACTGCGATCTTTTTAACTGTTGCCATTCTGATGTTCCTCCTTAAAATTGTGCGAAGGCCGTATCTCTTGCGAGAAACTGCTTTCACAGCATTCCTAATACATGTGTTTGCGTATCCAGCGGCTGTTCACGAAGAAGAAGAGCCTCGTTAGCGGGCTTCCCTTCATCAGCCGTTTTGATACTGAGCGAACTTCCCGCTGCTCGCTAACTTTCGGATCGGATAAATACAATGCCAGCAAACCTTCGATGACCATGCGATGCATCGAGGTCTCGGGAAGATTCCGGACATCCTTGCGGGCCCACTCCACGATGGAAGCGATCCGATTCAACATGGTATCAGTGTCGTCATAATAATTGCAGAAATTGAGATCACCGCCGGCCCTGTCTTCATCCTGATCGATGAGGTAATCCAGCATAATGTGCAGACCGCACACATGCGGGAAATACGCGGCACGAATGGACGCCGTCTGTGCCTTACTTAGCTTGGGATCACATGAGGCCAGAAAAAGCATAAACACACCCAGAGTAGATCCTGTAGCCGCTGCAAACTCATTCCAATACAAATGAGGTGCACGGCTCCCATGCTCCCCCCACCACTCCTTCAGGGCAGCTTCCCTGAGTTCCGGGCGAATGTGCTTGTACACCTGCAGGTCCGTATACAATACAGCCAAATCGGCAATCTCATCCGCCGCAGCCGCATAACCCGGCAGCAGGGAAATCATCTCTTGGCATTTGCGAACCAGCCTGTGCAGATAACCACCATCATTCTGTTCGGTGCGAAGCGCATAATAATTGACGAGCTCCGCCTCAGGATTGATGGCATCTAGCATCGACTGATGCAGCAGCCTAAAATCAGCAGGATCCTGCGAGGTACTACGGTCACATAAGTTGTCCAGATAATCGCTGATCGTTTGATAAGCAACAATAAGCGGAATAAGTATATGTCTCATGGATAAATTACCAGCCGCATAAATACCGCCGCCCTCACAATGAAACTGTTTAGTTTCAATGCTGGCGAGCGCTTGCTTCCGGAGCTCGGGATCGGGAATCCCTTCCGCATCTTGACGCCAGAAGCCCAGGCATGACCTAACTTCCGGCAGCACGTACTTGTAGACCCTCTTCATAAGTCCTATAGGACCTTTCGGGCTTAGGTAACGGCCTTGCTCAAATTCATTCAATGACAGTGCCTCCACATTGTTGTCTCCTTATCCAAATCATCATTATTATAATATGATCATCGTATTTGTACAAACAACAAAATCACTTTCGCAAATCCTTGCAAGATTCAGAAATACCGCCATTTTCGTAAACATAGCTTCCTTCCTTTGTGCTATACTACTCGTATTTGATATTCGGAGGAGTGCAAAACATCATGTTTTCAGAACGGAGCAGCAGCGGTTCAGGTGACCAGAACTGGCTGCGATCCTTTATGTTTACGGTTTTCGGCACCAGTGTCCTGGTTGTATCTTATTTCCCATTATTCTATACCCATCTCGGCTTCAGTAGTTCGCAGGTAGGATACCTCTACTCTCTCGGACCGCTTATTTCAATTCTCTCCAATCTGTTCTGGAGCATGATCAGCGACCGACTGGGCACTATCAAGAAGATCATGGTCATCCTGCTGGCAGGTCAGCTTGTTCTAGCACTTCTTTTAGCGAGGGCAACGGAATTTTCATCGGTTATGATTATTTTATCCCTTTTCTATTTCTTCTATTACCCTGTTTTTCCACTTGCAGATACAATGGCTATCAAAACCGCTACCCGCTATGGACGGAATTTCATCACGATTCGGGTCTTCGGTTCTCTCGGCTATGCCTTTTTCGCATTGACAGTAGGCTACCTACTGCGCGCTGTAGGCTCCTCCTGGAGCATGGCTGTCTGTATTGCTATCGTCATCGCTGCCCTCTTGATCACCATTCCCTTAAAAGATGCAAAACGGGACCCGGCAGCGCTGAAGAGCAAACCTGAGAAGAGTCATAAGGGCGACAAAGGCAGTGGATTGAAAGAAATTTTGCTGCAAAAAGAAGTACTGTCGTTCTTTGGCATCGTCTTTCTACTTGCCCTGGGGCATCGGATGAATGAGGCTTTTCTGACCATCAGCCTGAAGCAACTTGGGGCTGGCGAAGAGATTATCGGCTGGGCGCTGCTTGCTTCGGCGTTAAGTGAAATTCCGGTATTCTTTCTTCTTAGCAAATATGGAGAACGCTTCAAGGAGCTGCCTCTGCTTGTCTTTGCCAGTCTCATGTACGCCCTGCGCTTCCTGCTCATGTCCTACGCTCATGCTCCGTTGGCGATGGTGTTCATCCAGGCCATGCACAGTGTGACTTTTGGTGTTTTTTATGTCACCTCGGTTCGTTACATTACACGGATAATCCCCGATCATCTGCGGGCCACGGGCATGGCGCTCTTCACTATCGTCTGGTCGAGTGCTTCCGGGCTGCTGAGTGGAGCCTTCGGTGGGATCATCTATGAAAATGCCGGACGCTCTACCTTCTACATGGTTGCAGCACTCTTTTCAATACTCGCATTTGCTGGTTTTTTGGTAAAATACTTGCTGTCCGCCAACCCAAGGTTCACAACGAATGCTTCACTCCAGAATCAGGCTATTCAAATTCAGGAATCGCAACCGGCAGGAACTGCTCCTGCTGAGAAACGCACGCTATAGGTGTTCATTTCTTGTGAGGAATCGACTGCGATAACAACCATACCCTGTGTCCTTCGATAAGAGGTCGCAGGGTTTTTGTCATTATCAGATATAACAAAAAAACACAGTTCCCGAGAGAACTGTGTGTTGTATAATTCGTTGGTTACCACTTTTACAAGAGCTAGCCAAAATAGATATATATTTTCTCAGCAGACAGCCGGGCTGTCAAAACCGATTCTTATAGTTTTACTACGTTAGCTGCTTGTGGACCACGGTTGCCGTCAGTGATGTCAAACTCAACAGCTTGACCTTCATCCAAAGTCTTGAAACCATCGCCTTGGATTGCTGAGAAGTGAACGAATACGTCTTCGCCGCCTTCTACTTGAAGAAAACCGTAACCTTTTTCTGCGTTAAACCATTTTACTGTACCTTTCAAATGAACAACCTCCTAAAAATAGCGCCATATATGGCGTATGCTTACATTATACTCCATTTTATTGTCCAGCGCAATCCATCTTCCCCCCGTATCCTTGAATTAATTTGCTTTTCCCTTCCCCGGTGCGTTATCATTGACCCAAAAGCCAAAAATCGCCAGGGTGGTAATGAAAATGATCAAAAAACACGAAATATACAAAACAGACAAATGGAACATGATGACGGTTGAGGTACAGGGCCGCTATATCATCCTTCGGGAAATTTCCGATCAATGGGGTGAGGAAACTCATACCTTTATGAGCCGTCCGGCCATGATGCAGTGGGTCGGCAACCGCTTCAACAAAGAATCTTATAAAGACAACGAAGAAGAGTATAAGAAAATCATGGAAGCTTTCAAGCAGGTATAACGAGGATGAACACAGAGAACCTCACGGTTTATACAATCGTTGTTCTATGCCTCGGTGCCGTGCTGATTATGTCCAGGGACCGGGTTCCGCAGCGATTGAAGCGGGGGATGGCCTTGACAGCCGCCATTATGATTTTTCTGGCTTTTGTCTTCATTATTTACAGCTTTCTGGCATAACCTGCGCATAAGCGACGCGGAGATTACATAATCATGGTCCAGCTGGGCATATTAGGAACACCTTTTATTATAAGGAGGCTTCCGACTTGCCTGTATGGACCCACACTCTCTCGTTACTGCTAGCGCTCTCTATTTTGCCGGGTGATTTATCATCCGCCATGCTGCCGCAGGAATCAACACCTGCATCATCCCATCATTCGAGGAGGATTTCCATGGAACAATTACTAAAAAGAAGTGAAGTGCCTGCGGAGAACCGCTGGAAGCTTGAAGATATGTTTGCTTCGCAGAAAGACTGGGATGACGCTTACACCGAAACCAAAGGTCTCATTAAAAAGGCTGCCGATTTTCAGGGCAAGCTCGATACTGCCGGAGCACTGAAGGATTGCTTCGAACTGGATGACAAGCTCTCCCTGCTCACTGAAAGACTCTATGTCTATGCACATATGCGTCAGGATGAAGACACTGCTAATCCGGTCTATCAGGCTCTTTCCCAGAAAGCAAAGCAGCTTAGTGTAGAAGCCGGCGAGGCGCTTTCTTTTATCACACCGGAAATTCTGGCCCTGCCAGTCGAGAAGCTCGACCAGTTCATCGCTGATTCCGAGTTGTCCGACTACACCTTCACGCTCACGGAGATGAAGCGCCAGAAAGCGCATATTCTCACCAAAGCCGAGGAGGCATTGCTAGCCCAAGTGGGGAACCTGTCCCAGGCGCCGCAAAACATTTTTGGCATGCTGAACAATGCCGATCTTAAGTTCCCGAAGATTAAGGACGAGACCGGTAAAGAAGTAGAGCTCACGCATGGCAGCTACATTAAGTTCCTGGAAAGCCCGGACCGTGAGGTCCGCAAGAACGCTTTTAAAGCGGTGTACGAGACTTACGCCAAACAGAAGAATACAATTGCAGCCACGCTGAGTGCCAATGTGAACAAGAATGTGTTCTACTCTCGCGTACGTAAATATCCGTCGGTGCTGGAAATGTCCCTCTACGGTGACAATATCCAAAAAGAGGTATACACCAATCTGATCAATACGATCCATGAGAGTCTGCCGCTGATGCACCGCTATATGAAGCTTCGCCAGAAGCTGCTTGGGGTTGACGAGCTACATATGTATGACCTGTTCGCTCCGCTGGTGGACGAATACAAGCTGGACATTACCTTTGATGAAGCGAAGAAAATTACCAAAGAAGGCCTTAAGCCGTTAGGCGAGGACTATCTGAAGGTGCTGCAAGAAGGTTATGACAACGGCTGGATCGATGTCTACGAGAATGAGAACAAACGTACAGGTGCATACAGTTGGGGAGCTTACGGCACTCACCCTTACGTGCTACTGAACCATAACGACAACTTGAACAGTATGTTCACGCTGGCACATGAGATGGGTCACGCTCTTCATTCCTACTATTCGGACAATACGCTGAAGTATCGTGATGCACAGTACACGATTTTCCTGGCGGAGGTTGCTTCCACTACCAACGAAGCACTGTTAATGGATTATTTGCTTAATAAGTCCACTGATCCGAAGGAAAAAATGTATCTGCTCACCTACTATGCCGACCAGTTCCGTACAACTGTATTCCGGCAGACAATGTTTGCTGAATTCGAGAAGATTGTGCATGAACGCGCAGAAGCCGGTGAGTCCCTGACTCCGCAGGATCTGTCCACCATCTACTATGACCTGAACGTGAAATACTATGGCAAGGACATGGTTGTTGACAAGGATATCGAAATGGAATGGGCACGTATTCCCCATTTCTACAACAGCTTCTACGTTTACAAATACGCTACAGGCTTCTCGGCAGCCACCAGCTTTGCAAAACAGATTCTGGAGGAAGGCAAACCGGCGGTGGATCGTTACCTCGGCTTCCTGAAGAGCGGGGGCAGCGACTATTCCATCAACATTCTGTCCAAAGCCGGTGTTGACATGTCCTCCCCTGCACCGATCCGTGAAGCGATGAGCGTGTTCGAAAGCGTGATCGAGCAGATGGAACAGTTGACCAAGTAAAAAAGAACGTTTAGTATAAAGTTAATCCCTTGCCCGGTCGCGGGCAGGGGATTTATACTGTAGCCCTTTAAGGAGGAATACCCTCATGAAATTACAATGGTCATTGATCGCGGGTCTGATCTTCGCGCTGCTTACCGCAGTTTTTGCGGTGATTAATGTCGATCCGGTACAGGTCAATTTCTTCTTCACTGTCGTCAGCATGCCGCTGATTCTCGTCATCTTGGGCTGCGCCCTGATCGGCGGGATTATCGTCGGGTCCTATGGCATTTTCCGTCAGTACAAACTGCAGAAGCAGATTAAACAGCTGACCGCCGAACTGGCCAAGCTGCGTGAAAACAGCACGTCGCTGGATAGCTTCACGCTGAGCGATGAGAGTGTGTCAGCAGACAGCTCTACACAGGTGTAAAATACATAAGGGCATCGGCTTCTGCCGAGGGCCCTATTTTCCCATGAACTGGAGGCTTTAATCCATGCTTACGATTCAACCTAATGAAGAATACATTCTATCCATTCTTAAAAAATTGCTCGATACTCCCAGCCCTAGCGGCTATACCGCTGAGGTGATGAACCTTGTAGCCGAAGAGGCAGCTGCGCTGGATATCCCGTTGTCCTGGAATGAGAAGGGCGGCGTGGTCCTGACCGTTTCCGGCCTAGATCCTTCCCGTACGGTAGGTATTAGCGCCCATGTGGACACCCTGGGCGCGATGGTCCGTTCCATTAAATCCAACGGCACCTTGCGCCTGACTTCCGTAGGCGGCTTTACGATGAATAGTATCGAAAATGAATACTGCATTATTCACACCCGCAGCGGCAAGACCTATACAGGTACAATCTTGACGAGTCATCCTTCCGTCCATGTCTATGCCGATGCACGCGACTTCAAACGTCAGGAAGAGAACATGGAGGTCCGTATTGACGAACTAGTATCTTCCAAAGATGATGTGCTTAAGCTCGGCATCTCCGTGGGAGACTTCATTTCCTTTGATGCCCGTGCGGTGATTACGCCTAGCGGTTATATCAAGTCCCGTCACCTCGATGACAAGGCCAGTGTAGCTGCCCTGCTCGGCCTACTGGAGAGCATCAAACGCGAGGGCTGGAAGCCCCTGCACAATCTCTCCCTGCTGATCTCCAACTACGAAGAGGTTGGACACGGTGCCTCGTGGATTCCCGGCGATATCAACGAGATGATCGCCGTAGATATGGGCGCCATGGGCGATGACCTGAGCTGCAAGGAGACAGATGTCTCCATCTGTGCGAAGGATTCGTCTGGCCCTTACGATTATGCTATGACCGGCCGCTTGATCGAGTTGTCACAGGCGCTGGCCATCCCTTATGCCGTAGACATCTATCCGATGTATGGCTCTGATGCCTCCGCCGCACTGAAAGGCGGCAACAATATCCGTGCAGCCCTGATCGGTCCGGGCGTACATGCTTCTCACTCCATGGAACGTACACATAAGCAGGCTGTCTTGAATACGACAAAGCTTCTTGCCGCTTATGTCGGAGCCAACTGAGAGCCTTGTCGTCCGTGAGGAACGGTTATGGAAACGCAAGCCCCGGCTGTTCTTTACCGGCCTTACGTTATCAATCGCTCTGATAGCCATTACCTGGATCTTGCTGGACAAAGAGGAAAAACGGGAGGTCTTTAACGGCCTCCCCCACGCCTACACGTACCGGGAGACCGAAAGTTCAGGCAAAGTGGCTTTGCACATGATGTCCCTCTCCCCTGACCGTGTAGTTCTCCGTCCCGCTGGTGTGCCGCTACGGCAGGTTGCCGCCTATGGAATCAACGGCGGCTTCTTTTATGGCAAGGATCTGTTGTCCATTGCCATTATGAATGACAATCCGGTCAGCGGCGGGCGACATGATTACGGCTCAGGCTGGTTTAATGCCAAGTATGCCCGTGGTACCTTGGTCTGGGACGGCGCGAAACGCCAGTTCTCGGTTCAGGTGGTATCCAGCGGTGATGAACTGGAGGTCAGCGACCGTAATCATTATTTTGCCCAGGGTGGCATTAGCATGAACCTGGAGGATGAGGAGCGTTGGGCAGTGACAGCGGCAGACGAGCATTTGCCGTATGCCGATGAACAGCGGATGCGCTCAGGCATGGTCTATGACAAGGCTGGAGCGTTGTGGCTGATCGTAACCCCGACACTCTGCACGGCGGAGGCGTTCCGGGCAGCTATCCTGGAGAGCGTGCCGGGAGAAGGCCGGGAAGGTATCTTTCTCGACGGGGATGGCTCCTCGCAGATGAATGCCGATGAGGCCGTCTTGACCGGTGATCAACGAGCGGTCGTGCAAATGATCGCCGTGTCGCGGGAATAGTGAATCTATATAGAATGGATTTAAAGAGCGGATTTAAAGCACACATTAAAGATCCAACATGGCCGGGAAAAGAGAGAGTCTACAATAAAGATTCAACAAGACAACTCCACTCCCCGTATGGCTATACACACGCCATAGGGATTCCCGAAGTACAATTAACAGCATTTTTGTACCCTAATTACTCCGCAACTAGGGGTTAGTGAGAATTAAGTGCAATATGGTACCTTAAATCTTTCTGAATACCCGCCAAGTGAGCTTTCTAGAGAGATTAAGATACAAAAATGCTCTTATTCCCCTTATTTTCCTCTTTTCAATAAAAATAAGATACAAAAATGCCGTTAGTCGGGGAGATGGCCCATCTTTCTCACTATAAAACGACTAGTGAAGGAGATGGGAGGTTTGTACCCTACAACCCTAAATTCACAAAATAACGCCTGCTTTTCTGTGTGAAATCACCTTTCACTTCATAGAAGTAAAAAGTTAAAATGAGCACCTCTGAGCCTCACTGAGTGAGGCCTTCAGGTAACATAAAAAGAAGCTGACGTCCGTTACCGGTGTCAGCTTCTTTGTGCTGTGTATTAATCTTATCCTTGGCATCTCTAGCCACGGAATCTCTACTCTACGGATCTTAATCCCAGGTTTGTTCCAGCTTATCAGCATAAAAGGCTATAGCCTTGCTGTAGCTACGGATTCCCTCATCAGCCGAGGTGTCCGCGAGTTGCTCCAGCAGGATGCCCATCGCCTCACTATGGGCCCCCAGATTATGCAGCGCCATCGCGTAGAATACCGGAAACTCCCCGCGATCCGGGAATTCTGCCATGCCCTGGGCTAGAATAGCCTTGGCACGCTCATATTCCCCGAGCGTTCTGTAGGTGCTTCCCAGCCCAAGCATCGCACCCGCCTGATCCTCCGGCGGGAGACCTAGCGACAGGCTTTTCTCGTAATATGGCACTGCCGCTCGTTCGAGGCCCAGCACATCATGTGTCCAAGCCAGCTGATAATACAGCCTGGCATGCTGCGGGTATCCTTCAAGCTGCTCTAACAGCAGCTTTCTAGCCTGCTCTGCCTGCCCACCACTTCTAAGGGCCACAGCGGCTTCTATGATCCCCTCCACCACTAGCGCTCATCCTTTCCAGTTACATGGTCCGCTGTAGGATGAAGCTTGCAACGTTAAGCTTTGCCTGCTATCTTCTCTGCCAGCTCGTTGAGATACGTCCAGCGCTCCATTAGACGCTCCAGTTCGGCTTCACCCTGGCGCTGCTGCTCCACCAGCTCCTGCAAGAGTGCAGAGTCGGCAAAGGCTGCTTCCATCTTCACACTGATGTCGACCAAGTGCTGCTCTGCCAGCTCAATCTGCTCGTCAATACCTTCAAATTCACGTTGTTCCTTGAAGGTGAATTTGAGTTTCTCCTTGGCTTGAGGCGGTGCTGGATTATCCGTTGCGGAGGCTTGGGGTGCACTGCGTTTGGCACCACCGGCACCAGCATCGCCTTTGCCCCCTGCCCCGCTCCCCGGGGCAACATTCTTGGCGAGCCACTCTTCGTATTCACTGTAGTCGCCGACATGAAGCCGGATCTTACCATTCTCAAAGGCGATAAGCTTGTCGATCGTCCGGTCCAGGAAGTACCGGTCATGGGATACTGTGAAGACAACACCCGGGAATTCATCCAGATAGTCTTCCAGAACCGCCAATGTACCAATATCAAGATCATTGGTCGGCTCGTCCAGCAGCAGAACATTCGGCGCTCCCATCAAGACACGCAGAAGATATAGGCGTCTCTTCTCCCCACCGGAGAGCTTGGAGATTGGGGTCCACTGCGCTGCCGGAGGGAACAGGAAGCGTTCCATCATCTGAGAAGCCGTAATGACGCTGCCATCCGCTGTACGGACCACTTCCGCCTCTTCCTTCACATACTCGATGGCCCGCAAGTTTAGATCCATATCCTGATGCTCTTGCGTGAAATAGCCGAGCTTCACTGTAGCGCCCAATTGAACTTCACCGCTGTCCGGCTGCAATTTCCCCGCGATCAGGTTCAGCAGCGTAGACTTACCGCTACCGTTCGAGCCAACTATTCCCACTCGATCCTGCGGAACAGCAATATAGGTCAAATCGCTAATCAGCTGTCGCCCGTCCAATGATTTGGACAACTCTTGAATTTCAATGATTTTACGCCCCAGCCGGGTCGAAGCTACGGACAGATCAAGTGTACCGCCGGAGGCATTGCCGGTCGCCTCCTTGAGCTTCTCGAAGCGATCGATTCTGGCCTTCTGCTTCGTAGTACGCGCCTTCGCCCCTCTGCGAATCCAGGCCAATTCTGTACGCAGCAGATTTTTACGCTTCTGCTCCTCTGACGCCTCCCGCTCTTCACGGTCAGCCTTCAGCTCCAGGAAGCGGGAATAATTCGCTTCATAGCGGAACAGTCGTCCACCATCCAGCTCCAGCATTACGCTGGCAACCCGATCTAGGAAATACCGATCATGCGTAATCATGAGCAGCGCGCCGCGCCGTTTCTGCAGATACTGCTCCAGCCAGGCTACGGAATCCGTATCAATATGGTTGGTAGGCTCATCCAGAATCAGCAGCTCTGACGGTGTGATTAGCGCCGCGGCAAGGGCCACACGCTTGCGCTGTCCTCCGGACAGATTCTCCATAAGAGCATCGAAGCGAGTGATACCAAGCTTGGTCAAGACACTCTTGGCTTCACTTTCAAGATGCCAGGCATCAGCAGCGTCAATAGCTTGGCCTAGTGCGGCCAGCTTGCGCTCCAGCGCGGAATTGCCCGGATCGACTTCCAGTTGCGCCACTACATCCATATACTCACGGGTCGCAACCAACGCCGGGTCCTCTCCGGCAAAAACCTGCTGAAGAACCGTATTACCAGGCTCGTAAGGGGGATTTTGAGCCAGAAATTGTACCCGCACATCGTTACCGATGGCAACTTGTCCTTCATCCGGCGTGTCCAGGCCCGCGATGATACGCAAAAACGTCGATTTCCCCGTACCGTTCACGCCAACAATACCGATCTTATCCCGGTCATCCATCCCGAATGAAGCGTCTTTGAACAGCGTTTTTTCACCATAGCTTTTGGAGAGATGCTCCACGGTCATAATATTCATGCTTTATCCTCGCTTGCCTTAGTTTATATTTGAAGTTGATAACATTCTGGAGAAAACTGCCCGGAATCCGGACGGCCTTATCTTCTGATGCTGCGTAGTTTCCAGCCGGTACAATCTCAACGTGTCTCAGTCCGGCGGCATTTCTATTTCTGGCATATGTAGAGCGTTCATCGCCCCGTTAATGAAAAGACTCGCAGCAAATTGCGACCGCTTGCGGGCATCGTCAGCCGTGAAATCCGGATGGAACAGAATATCCATCTTCAGCCTGTCCAGCATGCCAATGTAGGACTGCGCCATTAACTCCGGCTCCGTGGCCCCGCCTTCCACTAATACCTTCATGACTGCCTGCATGTACTGCTCCATGAATTGAGTCATGTACGCCACGAGCTCCGGGTTATTGTTGGGCGCCCGAAAAAACAGCTTCGTGTGTTGCTTGCGATCATAATAATAGAACAGGTGATGATCCGCTACAGTCGCCAGCTTGCCGGTCAGGCTGTTCTCGGCGTCCAGCTTCTCTTCTAGCTGCCCCAGAAAACCTTCGCAGTCACGCCGCGTAACGGCCATGAACAGCTCTTCTTTACTCTTGAAATAGAGATATATCGTTCCCTTGGCAATTCCCGCCTGCTCCGCTACCTGCGACATCTTCGTCTCGTAGAAACCGGCGGAGCCGAAAAGTCTGTAAGCAGCATCGAGAATGGACGTATATTTAACATTGGATGCGCTGCCCAGGCAGTCCACCCCCTTACTGAGTATTTCACCAGGCCAGTCCAACTAGCAGCGCCACGAGCCCGCCCACCGCCGAGCTAATGGCATTAACTGCATCATTGGTCATCCAGCGCCAACCGCGGGCGTGTACGGCAGGGACGCCGCAGTGCTGCGGACTCTCTACCTCACGGCCGCAGACTGTGCAGCGATTCATCTGCTGTACGGTTGCACCGAGGAACGAGTCGGCAAAAGCGCCTGCGAGCCCGCCCAGCAGCCCGGCCAGAACCAACGTCCAGAAGGCCTGGTCCGTCATTCCGGCACCCCTCTGCAGCAGCCATGAGCCCGCACCGATCAGGACACCCCCGGCACCAGCCGCCAGTGTTCCCAGGAGCGACACCCCGCCAGAGGCACCCGCAGGCAGCACTTTGCCCGTGAGCACGGAGCGCGGCTGCCTTTTGCTAAGCGTGCCTATCTCTGTAGCCCAAGTATCTGAGGTCACGGTAGCCATTACACCGATGAACAGAAAGCTCCACAGCTCCAACGGGTACAAGGCGTTCAGCAGTACCACCAGCATGCCGATCCCGCCATTAGCGAATACCTGTCCGGCATCGCGGCGGCCCGTTTTAGCATACGTCTCTTCCAGCTCTGCCTTGTTGTCATGCTTAAGCTTGGACAGCAGGCTTGAGGTAATAAAGAACAATAGTAGAACACCAAACCAGAAGGCGTTACCTGCTCCAAAATAAATCGTGCCCATCAGCACTGCCGCCAGCATACCCGAGAAGCTTAGCGACTGTCTCCAATACGCGGCTCCGGCGACTAGCAGAGCACCACAGGCCCCGATTATAAGCTGCATGAATTCAACTCCTGCCACTATAGGGTTGCTTCCCGCACTAGCCGATCAGGCAGGTGCCAAGCAGTCTTTCTCCCCAATATAATTCGAAGGAATCACCAGTGACCGCAGGTCCTACACCCGCAGGGGTTCCGGTGAAAATTAGATCATTTTTGCCTAGCCCGTAGCGGTCAGCAATAAAGTCAACGATTTTCTGTAGGGAAAAAATCATATCCTTCACGTTGCCGCGCTGCACTTCCGCACCATTTTTCAAAATCACAAAATCCGTAGCTTCCAGCTCATCCTGTTCGGGAAAAGCAATATACGGAGTCAACGGAGCCGCATTCTTGAAGCCTTTGGCTGCAGTCCAAGGCAGACCTTTCTTCTTCAGGTCATTCTGCACATCACGCAGCGTGAAGTCCAGTCCCAATGCCATCACATCCACCAGTTCCTCCACACTCATTCCAGGCACATAATCACGCGCGATACGCAGGACAAGCTCACCTTCAAAATGAACCTGACCGGCATCCTTCGGAAGCTGGATAATGGCTTTATCAAGAGGAACTGCCGCATGAGAGGGCTTCAGGAAGATCATCGGCTCAGCCGGGACCTTGTTGCCCAGTTCTTCTGCATGTAGCAGGTAATTTCGTCCGACACAATACAGATTATTTATAGCCGCGCACATGGTTAGATTCAGCTCTCTTTCCTGTTGAATGTTAAATTCATTATTTTCCAATAAACGTATCGCCCCATAGATCAGGACGGTTCGTACAAATCATTATATCAGAATGCATGGCCGCCAAGCGACGCATCTCCCGTGTTTTATTCACGGTCCAGGCCATCACTTTGATGCCTTGCTCCGCCAGCAGGCTGGCTAAAAGCGGATTCAGTCGTGAATAGCGGATCGAAAGGAAGGAACATTGCAGCTCCTGTAACTTCGAAGCCGGGTCCCCCGACCTGGAATCATAGATCAGCCCTGTTCTGAAACGAGAGTCGAGTGCCTTGATTCTCCTCAGTGCTCCATGATCAAACGAAGTCAGGACAACCTCATCCCGCATATTGCGGGCGTTGACCTGATCGATAACCGCCTGCTCAAGACCAGGGTACATATCGTTTACGGTTTTGAGCTCAATGTTTAGGCGTAGCTTGCCCGACACCAACGCCAGCACTTCATCCAGCGAAGGCACTTTCTCGCCACGAAAAACCCTTCCTTTCCAGCCGCCAGCATCCAGCCGACGGATCCCCTCCCAGTTCATCTCCCTGACCTTCCCGTGCCCGTTGGTGGTCCGATCCAGAGTGTAATCATGAATGACCACCGGCACGCCGTCCCGTGATAGCTGAACATCAATCTCCATCCAGCGCACAAAGGGAAGCTCTAGCGCCATCCGCACAGCGGCCAGCGTATTCTCCGGCGCCTTGCCGGAAAATCCCCGGTGCGCCACACAAGGGTTCCTCATCCTTATCCCCCTGACCATTCACATCTGCAAGCGACGATACTTTATGCAATCTTTCCAGTTCCGCGCTTAATATTTATTATTTTGCCTTCTGAGTTACTTTGCCATCAGCACCAATCCGCACAAGACCGGAAGACAAGGACTCGATTCGCTTCAAGAGAATACCTCCTGCCACATCATTCATTGGGACAGGCCGGGCTAGTTCAGCGTCCATCGGTTTAAGTTTCATCGAGCATTGCCCTTTGATATTACACTCAGCCTGAAAAACCGCTGTCTCCCAAGTAGTGGGGATGGAGCCTTTGGTGAAAATAAAATTACCTGTGCTGTAGGCGATCCATTTGCCTTTGTAAGGCTCTATGCCCTGCAGCACATGCGGATGTCCGCCAATGACGAGATCCGCTCCTGCATCTATAAAACTATGACCCAGCTTTTGCTGAACACTGTCGTATTGATCCACACGTTCCTTGCCCCAGTGCACAACTACAACCACCAGATCCGCCTTCTTCTTGGCAGCGGCAATCGCTTGAAGTCCTTCTGCACTGTCATAGACGGAGGCGATACCCGGAGTGTTCGGTCCCGCCTTCCAATTCATAACCGGCATCACCCGTGTGAATCCCAGGAGCGCGATCTTGATTCCATTGCGTTCAAAATATTGCGCGCTATAAGCCTCCTTGCTATTGAGGCCTGCTCCGACATGGGGAATGCCTCTCTTATCCAGGTGAGCCATTGTATCTCTAAGGCCCTCCTGTCCCTGATCCAGGGTATGGTTGTTAGCGAGATTCACAGCATCAATACCAGCTGCCTTGAGAGCATCCAGTGCTTCGGGAGCGCCCTTAAACACAAATTGTTTGTTCTGAGCGCCAACTCCCCGGGTTGTGATCGGCGTCTCCAGATTCACCACGGTAAGATCATCCTTCTTGAACATGCCATCAAGCGCGGAATACGAATAATCATAACCTTTCTGCTTGAGCAGTTCTCCAGCTTTGCCAGAGAAGATCACATCCCCGGCAAAGCTCAGCTTAACCGTACGTTCCCCTGCCAGGCCTGCAGGCAGTCCTGCGATGAAATTACTGTCTTTGCCCTGCAAATCTCCCGTCTTGCTGTCCGAAGGGGGCTTACTGCCCGTTCCGTTCTTCCCTCCGGCGTCAGTAGGTGAGGAACTGTCCCCTGCTGAAGCCCGTCCTCCAGCCGTACCCTTGGTATTCCCACCACTTCCATCGTCTTCCGAGGTGCTGCTCGGTGTCGGTGTCGCCGTTGGTGCCACTGTTGCCGTTACCTCAGGTGTTACTGTTACTTCAGGTTCTGGCGTTACTTCGGGAGTTGCCGTAACTTCAGGTGTGACTGCCACTTCGTCTTCATTGTTCGCCGAGGCGGGCGGGTCACTTTCCTGTACCGCCGGGTCCGGGGAGGGCAAGTCGGTAGCCTGCGCCACTGGAGGCGGATAGGAAGATCTATAACCATTTTCGCTGGTAAAACCATAAGTCAATAAGGCCGTAATCATCAATAGTAAACTTACATTAATCCAAGCCCAGATCGTTCTACGACGACGTCTGTTAGGTTTATCTTTACGTCTGGAGCTTGATCGCGGCGAATACATGGGTACAATAGTTCTCCTTTGTGTTTAAAATTGTTTCTATTATATCATATCACGGGCTTGTCCCCGCAAATGCGAGAATTGCCACTTGCATTTAATAGAGCCTTAATTAATGTCAAAAAAAAACGGTGAAGCGCTAGAAGTACGCCTCACCGTTTCCAAATTCTATATTTATATGAATCTTATTAAAATAACAAATAAAGAAAAAAGATAGGTTATACCACAGGTAAACCAACTATTCCTTCAAGGCACCCGCAGCAGCTTCGGCCAGAAGCTTGGCCTGCTTGATGCAGTCTGGCATGCCAATACCATCATATCCAGCGCCGAAAGCATACACTCCAGGAAGACTCTCAGCCATTTCACTACGGAGCCGGGCAATCGCGGCCGGATGGCCTACCGGGTACTGCGGCATTGAATGCCGCAGACGGGTGATTTCTGTAAACAGAGGCTTCGCGGTAATACCCATGATCTCACGCAGATCCTTGCGCACCAGCTCTGCCAATGCGTCGTCGGGCAGCTCCACATTCTGTTCATCACCAGAACGTCCTACGTAGCACCGCAGTAAAACCTTATCATCGGGGCTGGTATGCAGCCATTTGGACGAAGTCCAGGTGCAGGCGGTAATGTTACGACCTTCCTTGCGCGGAACGAGAAAGCCGGAACCATCATATTCGCCGACAGTATCCTGCTTATTGAACGCCATGACCACATTTGCCACGGAGACGTAGTTCACTGCATCCAGTGCTGACACATCAACATGCGGACGCAGCAGTTCTGCCGCGGCAAAATTTTGCGTCGTCACATAAATATCATCCGCTTGCAGGCTCTCACCGTTATCCAGCGTAATTTCATAGCGGTGTTTACGCTCAGATCCACTATGTACTTTAATGGAGGCAGCTGAAACTTCTGTGCGCTGCTCCACATCGTGCAGTTCATGAATCAGTCCGTGCACGAGGCTTTGTAGTCCCTTGGTTAAGGTCAGAAAGGCGCTTTTCTTAGTTCCCGTATGTGTCTCAGCTGGCTTGCGTCCAGTGGTCATCCCGCGAATCAGGCTGCCGTACTGTCGCTCCACATCGCCGAACTGCGGAAAGGTCGCCTGCAGGCTGATCTTGCGCATGTCCCCCGCATAAATCCCGGCGAGTAGTGGCTCGGTCATATTCTCCAATACCTCTGTTCCAAGCCGGCGCTCAATCAGCGAGCCAAGAGATTCATCTTCCTTACTGCGCCGTGGCGGGAGGATAAAGTCCATCATCGCCCGGGCTTTGCCGCCGAATGACACGAGTCCGCTTTTCAGAAACGGTCCAATCTCTGTAGGAATACCGAGCACCAGACCCGCCGGCATTGGATGAAGCTTGCCACGTTGCAAGATGTAAGTCTTCTTCGCATTGGGATTGGTGGTGACCAGTTCATGGTCAAGCTCCAATTCCTTCGCCAGGTCGCTCATCGCCGTCTTGCGGGCCAGGAAAGAATCAGGGCCTTTCTCGATGACAAAGCCATCCCGGTGCAAGGTCTCAATCTTGCCGCCTAACGTCTTATCCTTTTCGATCAATACGATATCGGGGATTACCCCAGCCTCTTTATAGAACTTACGCACATAAAAAGCGGCGCTGAGGCCGCTCAGGCCTCCGCCGATAATGACAATCTTCCTGGGGGAAGCGGTCATGACTGGGTCACCTTCATCTGGTTCACTTGACTTAATACGACATCGCTCAGAACAGACATGTAGGCCGGATCGCTGTTCAGCGATTCAGTCCGCGTAAAACGCATATCCAGCTCGGCAGCGATCGCCGTTGCTTCGATATCAAGGTCGTACAAGACCTCCAAATGATCAGACACGAAGCCGATGGGTGCGGACAATACGTATTCCACCTGCTCCTTGCTGAGATCGCGCAATGTGTCGAGGATATCCGGGCCCAGCCAAGGCTCAGCCGTGCGCCCCGCACTTTGCCATGTGAATTGCCATGAACCCACACCCGCTTTGTCCGCGATGGCCTTGGATGTCTCCATCAACTGGTCAACATACGGATCACCCATGGCCAGAATGCGTTCCGGCAAGCTATGGGCGCTGAACAGGACACGGATCTCGTTACGTGCCGCCCCTGCTTCCACATATTGATCCATCTTAGCTGTCACTCTCCGGCTCAACACATCAATGAGCTCAGGATGCATATGGTAACTCTCCACGAACGACATATTAACGCCGCACTCTTCGGCTTTAGCCTGTGCCCGCTTGATATAGGTACCTACACTCATAATGGAGTAGTGAGGCGCCAGCACAATCCCTACCGCTTGTGTAATGCCGGCCTTCGCCATAGCTTCCACACCATCTTCAATAAACGGACGGGCATGCTTCAATCCCTGATAACAGACAAACTCCAGATCACGCCCGCCTTTGTCCTCATTCAACTTGGCCTGCAACGCCTCAACCTGACGGTCTGTGTTCTCTCTCAGTGGAAATACACCACCGACAATCGCTTCATAACGATCCTTCAATTCCTTGAGCTGTTCTGCTGACGGCGGATTGCCGCGCCGAATATGCGTATAGTAGGCTTCTACATTATCCAGGCTTTCAGGAGTGCCGTACGACATGACTAAAACACCAATTTTTGTTGTCACGTTTTCCATCCCCTTTAGTAAGTTTTAGATCCAGTTGTTCGGGAACGCTATTTGCCAGCTTTCGCCAATACACCCGCCGAATACTCGTGAATATATTCTGTCAATTCCCTTAGCTTGTCCAGTGAAGCCTCGGGGAATAAGCCGTGACCCAGATTGAATACATAGCCCGGCTCCAGCACACCTTCATCAATCAGGTCTTTGGCCCGCTCCTTGAGCAGATCCATTGGCGCTGTCAGCAGGTAAGGGTCCAGATTGCCCTGTACTGCGAACTGGCCGCCGAGTCTACGCCGTCCTTCGGTCAGACTTACTCGCCAATCCAGGCCGATAACATCGGCTTGAAGGCCTTGAAGGCTTGGCAGCAGTTCACCTGAGCTCACGCCCGGGAAATAAATTTTCGGTACGTCCAGATCGGACAGCTCGGCAAAAATGCGCTGGATCGTCGGCAGTACATAGATCTCGAAATCCTGAGGCGCCAAGGAGCCTACCCAGCTGTCAAACAACTGGAACGCCTTGCCTCCGCTACGGACATGACTGCGCAAGTAAGCGATGACCATATCGCCCAGTTTGTTCATTAGCTTTTCCCATACTCGCGGCTCACTGTACATCATCTCTTTGGTACGGATATAACTCTTGGACGGTCTACCTTCAATTAAATAACTCGCAATCGTAAAAGGTGCGCCAGCAAACGTGATCAGTGGCACATCCAGTTCCTTCTCCAAAATAGAGATCGTTTCCAAAATGTGGCTCAGGTCGCCCTCAATGTCGATCGGCTTCAGCTTGTCCACATCAGCTGCGCTGCGGATCGGATTCTCAATCACTGGCCCGATGTTTTTGACAATGTCAAAGTCCACCCCGATGGATGCCACAGGATTCATAATATCCGAATATAAAATCGCTGCGTCCACACCCAGCTTCTTCACAGGCATCATCGTTACTTCCGCGGCCAGCTCGGGCTGTCTGCAGATCTCGAGGAGCGAGTATTTCTCCTTGATTTTACGGTAGTCGGGATCATAACGACCGGCCTGCCGCATGTACCATACGGGAACGTGTTCCGTGTTCTGCTTCCTGCAGGCACGGATAAAAGTATCATTGTAGGTCATGATAATATCTCCATAAGATTTAATAAAATCTGAAATTCACATATTACCTATTATGCCCTTTTTGCAGGGATGTAACAACCGCCACACCCCCTGCAGAATGACAATCCTATGACATTACTATGACAAGTGTTGCACCGGAGATGTCGAAAAATGTGATATACTGATAGAATGTCAATTTTTCGTGAATTTTTATTCCTATGATTTCCCTGAAAGGAAGTGAAGCACTTTGAAGAATTGGGAGACTTGGAAAGTCAATCTCATGGTGCTTTGGTTTGGACAATTTCTGGTCAACGCAGGCATGACGATGATTACACCATTTCTGACACTGTACCTTGCCAAGGATCTTGGCGTGCAGGGCGAGCATGCGATCGGAATCTGGGCCGGCCTTATCTTTGCCGCCAATTTCCTGACCTCGTTTCTGTTTCAGCCCTTATGGGGCAAGCTGGCCGACAAATACGGGCGCAAAATTATGCTGCTGCGCTCCAGCTTCGGCATGGCGATTGTCATCGTGCTGATGGGCTTTGCCCAGACCCCGATGCAGCTGCTGCTACTGCGCTTGTTGAACGGTACGATTTCCGGGTTCAATCCCGCCTCCATCGCCCTCGTCTCCGGCACAACGCCGAAGAACCGCATGGGCTTTGCGATGGGCCTCATGCAGTCCGGTTCGGTGGCAGGTACTATTCTGGGGCCGCTAATCGGTGGTTTGCTGGCCGACTGGATTGGATTCCGCCCGATTTTTTATGTCGTAGGCGCATTGCTCTTTATCGCCTCATTACTGGCACTCTTCCTCGTTAAAGAAAAGTTCGACCGGCAGGAAGCCGCGCATGTACCGCAGATTTCGGTGATGGCTGGCTTGAAGGAGCTCACGAAGGTTCCTCAATTGCCCGCTTTGTTCGGTATTACCTTCCTGCTGCAGTTCGCCATGATCAGCCCCATGACGCTGCTGCCTTTGTATGTAGAGAAGCTAAATGGATCTGCTGTCAACATCGCCTTTTGGGCTGGCATGGTCAGCGCGGTCACCGGCGTCTCGAATATGCTGGCGTCCCCCGTCCTGGGCAAGCTAAGCGACAAAATTGGGGCGCACCGTATTTTAACTTATGCCTTGATTGGAGCGGCAGTATTCCTGATCCCGCAGGCTTTTGTCTCAACTGTCTGGCAGCTGATCATCATCCGCTTCCTGATGGGCGTGTTCATGGGCGGCCTGCTACCCAGCGTCAATGCGCTTATCCGTACTTACACGCCTGACGGTAAGGAAAGCCGCGCCTTTGGTTTCAACAGCAGTACTCTAGCCCTTGGCAATATGCTGGGCGCTATGATCGGCGGCTTCCTGTCCGGGTATATCGGGATCGAAGGACTATTCATCATTTCAGGCAGTCTGCTCCTGATCAATATGTTCTGGGTGCGGATTAGGCTGTATAAACATACCACCCCGCGGCTGTTCCGTTAACGCTATTTAACAACAGCCAGGGCCAACCCGTCGTAAGCAGGCAGCAATGTGCTGGTCAGCCGATCATCGCTGGCAATCATTTCATTGAAACGACGCATGGCCTGCACGGCAGGTCCGTTCTTCTCGGTGTTCAGCGTACGACCGCGCAGGAAGATGTTATCCCCGGCAATGATCGCTCCCGGCTGCGCCAGCCGGATGGCATATTCCAGATAGTTCGGGTAATTCTCCTTATCCGCATCGATGAAAAAGAAATCGAATCTGGCACCCTCGGCTTCCAGTTGCTTAAGACTGTCAAGCGCCGGGCCTACTCTGTACTCTACTGCTTCGGCCCCATAGCCGGCCTGCTCCAGATGACCACGCGCCAGCTCGGCATATTCGGCCTTTAGTTCCAGCGAAGTCAGCTTGCCGCCAGGCGCCAGCCCGCGGGACAAGCAGATGCCGCTGTAACCGCCAAGTGCGCCGATCTCCAGAATCCGCGATGACCGGGAGAGGCTGACTAGCATGCCGAGCAGCCGTCCGTAACCCGGAGCAATAGACACCTCTGGCATCCCTGCGGCGACAATCGCTGTTTTGACATCCCGCAGCAATTGATCTTCTGTATATAGCTGTTCACTGTATTCTTCCTGATTAAGCATGTATAATCTCCTTTGATCAACTTGCCGATATCTCCCTAAGAGAGCTCGGTAAGTGTACTGTTTATTTTTTACGGAGTGACGGTCATTGTGAACTGCCGCGCATTCCCCTATACTTGATTGTACTGGCTTTATGTATTTATCTACAAGTTAAATGGAGTTGAGACCTTTTTGAGCAAATTACAATTAATCGCTACGGCACCGATGGGCCTGGAGGCCGTTGTGGCCCGCGAACTGAACCAACTGGGCTATGAGACCACAATCGAAAACGGACGAGTTCTGTTCAGCGGAGATTACATCGACATCTGTCGTTGCAATTTGTGGCTACGCACCTCCGACCGTGTTCTGGTCAAGATGGGTCAGTTCCCGGCGTCCACCTTCGATCAGTTGTTCGAAGGCGTCAAGGCACTGCCTTGGGCCGACTGGATCCCCGAACATGGAGAATTCCCCGTGGAAGGCCGTTCCCATAAATCACAGCTGACAAGTGTACCGGCTTGCCAGGGTATCGTCAAGAAAGCAATTGTCGAGAAAATGAAGCAGTCGTACGAGACCGATTGGTTCCCAGAGAATGGGCCACGTTATGTCATTGAAGTGATTCTACTGAACGATATCGCCTTAATCACGCTGGATACAACGGGACCGGCGCTACATAAGCGCGGCTACCGCAGACATGCTACCGAAGCTCCGATCAAGGAGACGATGGCGGCAGCACTGCTGCAGCTCAGTCGCTGGAACGGCAGTCGTCCGCTATATGATCCGTGCTGCGGTTCCGGTACCATTCTGATTGAAGCCGCGATGATCGCCTGGAACATCGCCCCGGGCCTGCGCCGCTCCTTCCCTTCCGAGCATTGGCCGGTCATTCCGAAGTCCCTCTGGGAGGATGCCCGCGAGGAAGCAATCGACGCAGTGCGTGATGATTACCCGCTGCAGCTGTTCGGTAGCGATATTGATCCTGAGGCCATTGAGATTGCCGAAGCTGCGGCCAAGAGTGCCGGACTTTCCGGTGAGATTACTTTTACCGTGCAGGCTGCCGCCAAGGTCAGACCACACGGAGAGTACGGCTGTATTATCACCAACCCGCCTTACGGTGAACGGATAAGCAGTGATAAGGAAGTAGAGAAACTGACTCGCCAGTTCGGTGAGATGATGGTCTATCTGCCAACCTGGTCCTTCTTCGCCATCAGCCCTTACAAAGAATTCGAGCAATATTACGGCCGTAAAGCCGATAAACGCCGCAAACTCTATAACGGGCGTATTGAATGCCAATATTATCAATATCTTGGCCCACTGCCGCCGCGCAAGCCACAGTAAACAAAGAGCTACGGACACTCTCCCACCAGGGAGAATGTCCGTTTTTTAATGGTACTGCTCATTTCTCTGCATTCTCTGCACCGCAATAAAACAGCCTTAAAGGCGTGTGAATCACACGTATTAAGGCTGTTTGTTTATACTTGTTACTCTAGAATCAATCTAGAAGAAGAGTTTATCTGGGTTCGTACCGATCCGCTCGTCCGCATCCAACCCAGTAATCGCGTTCAGTTCTTCCTGGGACAATTCAAAATCGAAGATTTCACTATTTTCCTTTATTCTAGAAGTTGTCACCGATTTTGGAATAATGATAATTTCATTCTGCAGTCCCCAGCGCAAAATCACTTGTGGCACTGTTTTCCCATGCCTTGACGCAATCTCCGCGAGCAATTCATTGTCCTGGAGTCTGCCTTTCATTAAAGGCGCCCAGGCTTCGATTTGGATCTGGTGAAGCTTGCAAAAATCATGCAGTTCCTTCTGTATGAAGCGAGGATGCAGCTCCACCTGATTGACAGCAGGCACAATGGAGCTTTCTTTCATCAATTCTTGCAGATGGTGAATCTGAAAATTGCTCACCCCGATCGCCCGTACCCGCCCTTCCTCGTACAGCCGTTCCAGTGCACGCCATGTATCCTTATATTTATCTTGGCCCGGCCAGTGTATCAGATAGAGATCAATAACCTCCAGCCCCAGCTTACGACTGCTTAGATCAAAGGCTTTCAGTGTAGTATCGTAGCCCTGATCTGTGTTCCATACCTTTGTCGTTACAAAAAGACTGTCGCGCGACACGCCGCTTGACGCAATGGCTTGTCCGACTTCTTCCTCATTTCCATAGATCGCTGCAGTATCAATGCTCCGGTAACCCAGCTCCAGCGCTGCCGTCACTGCCTTGGCTACCTCTTCTCCCTCCGCCTTGTAAGTACCCAGTCCAAACCAAGGCATCGCTATCCCATTGTTCAATATCGTTACATCGGTAATATGCTTCATAACTGTCTTCACCCCTCTGATATAGTGTAAAACATATAACTCCTTATATGTTCACAAAAACCGCCCTGCAAAATGCAGCGGCGGCCGGATGTGCGTCATATTATTATTACTGGGCAACGGGCCGCTTGACGAAAGATTCCACTTTCTTCAGCACTTCATCCTCTGTGGGAGCGCTGATATAGCGTCCGTTAATGAAGACAAATGCCCGTTTGCCGCAAGGTCCGCAGTAGGACTTGCAGCCGATCTTTATCTCGGCGTCTGGCGCCATTTTCTGCAGCTTCGGCACAATGCTTTTGAGACTGGTGAAATTGCACTTATCGCATACTCGTATATCGTTAGCCATGAAGCAACCCTTCTTTATGTCCGAAAATCCGGGGCGAATGCTTAGTGATCGCCGTGATTTCCTTTAGACGGATTAGTGATGACAAAACCTTCTTCCGGGAAGTACAGATAGTCAATTTTAACGCCGTCAAGTAGCGGCTGTCCCGCTTCCAGAACTACGTCGATTTCCTTGTCTGTAGAAACCACAACATCATTCTCTTTGGGCGTGTCCAAATCCAGGCCATAGTGGGCATGGTCGCCATGGGCATGCGTAACCGCAACGCGCAGTTTCAGTTCGCTATTGCCTTCAAGTTCCATCTGCTTCTTTATCACTTTAGCCGCATTGCGGGTAATTTTGACGTTCATCTGCAATCCATCTCCCAGCATCTATAGTTTAAATACTCAATAACCTATTTTAAGGGAAAGCCGCTGCTAAAAGCAACCATATTGACAAAATAGACACGTCTTCCGGACACTGAAATAATCTGAACATTCATCTTCCGTTGCGAAGTCCCGGGTATTTGCGGTCCATTCTGGATACGAACCAGCCGGCCAGCAGCATCGTTACCCCGATATCATCAATAGGCACAAATGGCATAACATCCGGTAGCACCCAATACAACAGCACGGGAATCGTAAATAGCAGCTTGTCCCCCAAAGTAACCTGAGAAGATATAATATATCTCCAGGAAGCACGGAAGATCTGGGACCACATCTTAAGCGAAAACCATCTTCTCCATTTCATCGGATGTCCCTCCTGTTGTCCAAATCCCATATAAAAAGGATACAGCCGCAGGTAGTATGAACAGCGGCCGTACCCTATAACCTATATTACTCAACATTATTGAAAATGTTTCAGAATGATTTCACATCTGACAAAATACTTCCCAGGATCAGCCCGGTTTCCAGTGCCATATCCTCAAAATCACCCAACGGCAGCGGATTCTTGCCGATGCCTAGTTCCACCGTAAAGCCCGGCCGGCGGAATCGTTGGATGAACCAGTCCTTGTATCCAGCATCGCTGCCCGTCAGATGCACAGCCCGATAGCCACTGGCTGCAGCCAGCTTGGCTGCGAGAGCCTTGCTTTCCGGCGGCTCATAGCCACGGTAATTCCAGTAGATCTCCGCCCCCTGGCTATGCAGTGACACCGCCGCGTGTCCTGGCTCCCGCTCTGCCACTGTCGCCAGCGCCGCAGCTTCAGGTTCGCTGAGTGGGGCGCTGCCACCATAATCGCGTGGCCCCGGGCCCAAGGTAGCCCGGCGTGCCGCCTCCTCTTCCCAGTGGGCCGGGAACTGATCGCCTAGATCCACCCCTCGGATGTTAGCCTTCCAGTGGCGGAAGCTGCGCCGTCCGCCATTCCATTCCATCAGCTGATCATAATAAGGATGGCCTGGCAAGACCCCCACTTGTACCAATTCCACCCCATCCGGATTAGCCATGGGCACCGCCCATATCGTCCAATCGTTGAACCACTCAGCAGGGCGGTGGCCGTTCCACTGCCGGCCTTCTGCATATGCGGCTGCGTATTCCTCCAGAAACGCCATCAGACAGGGCGAGGTCAACCATTCATTGGCATGCAATGCCGCATTGACATGCAGATGACGCGGCCCTGCTCCGAGCCGGAGCAGCTGTAGCGGCTTACCCAGTACACTACTGCCAATCGTCTCCTTCACGATGAAGGGATAACGATCAACCAGTCGGTCGATATCGGCCTCTACCTCGGTTGGGCCGTACTCTCCGCGCAGATAGACTATGCGCTGCGGTTCTGGTGGAGGAATCACCAATACCTTACCTGGAATACAACAGCGTCCGGACAGGAAACCGGGATTCAACTGCTCCAGTGCCTCCGGGCTGACTCCGAATAAAGTCGATATTTTCTCCTCATGATCCTCTTCCTGTACCGCATACCTTCTCCGGGGCGCGGAGGGGAGAAACAGTATTTGTCCGGGATACAGGTACGGTTGCCTGGATGCCCACGGGTTACCTTGAATGACATGCTCAGGCGTTAGTCCATGCATGGCGGCAATTCGGCTTACGGTATCTCCCCTGCGTGCAATGTATTGCTGCATATGTCTCATCCTCTCGGCCATCATTTGCCGTTGCCCGCTGAAGGTGTTCACCTGGTGCATGGCCTGGATAACAGCGGAACACAGCCCTCTGCTCTATTGTATGCAGCCCCAGCTGTCCCACATGAGGACACCAGGAAACTTCATGTAGCCGCTTTCGGTACACGATATAAAAAACGGGCACCGCCTAAGTAGGCGATACCCTTTTTTTAGTTGTCGACCGATTCAGGAATCCTGCAGGTTGTCCCTGTTCCAAGCTGCGGCAAACATAATTACAGCGTGGACACCTGCCATACGACCGGTGTGCGCTTGATCTGCTCTCCCAGCCAGTCACGAGCGATTTTCTGGAACATCTCTGCATCCCCGCTGCAAAAAAATTGATGGATGGGGCTCTCGTCTCCCCTGGCCAGCTTGCCTTTGTCATATAAAATGGTGCTAACTTCCCGGGCCGTCTCATCGGCTGAGCTAATCAGTTTGACGCCTGCACCCATTGTCTTTCCGATAGGTTCCACTAAAAAAGGATAATGAGTACAACCTAGAATTAAAGTATCAATATTGCTGTGCCTAATACCTTCAAGAGCCTGCCCCACAACCTCTTGGCTTTCATTCGAACGAAACATCCCCTGCTCCACAAGCGGAACCAGTGTCGGGCATGCCTGGCTGACTACTTGAACATACGGGGACAACTGCTGCAGCGCAGCCGTATACGCTCCGCTTCCGATCGTTCCAACGGTACCGATTACACCGACCTGACCGCTCTTGGTGACACTGATCGCTGCCCTGGCACCCGGATGAATGACACCGATCACTGGAATGTTAACTTTGGCCGAGATATAATCAAGTGCCGCCGCCGTGGCTGTGTTGCAGGCGATGACGATCATTTTAGGATTGAACTGAATCAAATAGTCCACGATCTGCTCGGTGAACAACTTCACTTGCTCGGTCGAACGGGGTCCGTACGGGGCTCTCGCAGTGTCTCCGAAATAAATGATTTTCTCCCTTGGGAGCTGTCTCATCACTTCCTTGGCAACCGTCAATCCTCCCACACCTGAATCCAATATTGCAATAGCTTGCTGCACGAACACACCGCTTCCTTCTACTTGTTTTGTGTAGCTTATGTAAGGCGAAAACAAAAGGTACCTATCTGTTACCCCAATTGCAGATGTTACTCCATTTCCACCCGTAGTTCAAGGCAATTTACTGAGCATCTCACCATTTCTGCCTACTTACGACACAGATAAGCCGCTCTCCGCTCCCTGCGGAAACCGGCTCTGCTCAAAGATATAGACCTCCTGGTTTTAGTGCTTTTATGGAAAAAGCAGACTTTAGTTACACCACTTCGTTGTTCCCAGTTACATTGGTAACGGTGGACTCACTTCCGTCCTTGGAGACAGCTTCAACCTCTGTAGCATTACTGACTGTCTCAGCAGTTGCGGCAACTTCATCGGCAACAACCGCCGTGATTACAGCCTCTTCAGCTTCTACTGCTTCTACTGCTTCTACTGCTTCTACTGCTTCTACTGCTTCTACTGCTTCTACTGCTTCTACTGCTTCTACTGCTTCTACTGCTTCTTCAGTAATTATTGCGTCTGCGGCATCTATACTACTGACCACATCCGCAGCTTCTTTAGTGTCCTCAATAACAGTAATACTTTCGCTGACCGCAAGTTTCTCTCCTTCATCGGCTTCGGTATACTGTTTACTCCATTCCCGTACCTCGTGCACCACATTGCCTACAGCATCTTTAGCTTTTCCGTACAATTCCGTACTTTTATCGCCTACCTGTACAGCCAGTTCTTTACTCTTCTCCAGGGTAGCCGATGCCCCATCAGCAATATCCTTCCGCAGCTCTTTCCCTGGCTTGGGAGCAAAGAGCAGGGCGGTTACCGAACCGATGACACTTCCTGCAACAATACCCCACAGCAAGTTTTTCGAATCTTTTTTCATCTTGTGATCTCTCCTTTGAATTTAAGATGTACTCCGGTTCCGAACAAGACGTGTCCGGGCTATTTTCGCTTGTTCCAGGCTGTCCAGAGGGTCAGCCCAGCATCCAGGGCACGCAGAGCATGCTCCAATCCCGGCTCATTGCGCTCCCGGGCCCGCTCCAGCGCATGATTCACAGAAGCTGCTGTCTTGCGGCTTAACGTCTTCAGCTGTCCCCCGGCCTCGCCCAAAGATTCTCCGACACAAGCCAGCCCCGAAGCAAGCGGCTCCATTTCTCTTAGTCTTGCTTCGGCATTCTCTGCTGCGGCAGCCGTCCGCTGCAGGGTTTCTGCAGTTTCGGCAGCAAGCGAAGTACCGGCAAGCTCCAAACGACTCACCGTTTCACGCAGTGCAGCCAAGGTCTTCATGACAGATACGGTCAATAGCAAGGCAGCAGTGGCCAGAATACCTATCCCAGTCACCAGAACCGCAGCCAGCCAGCCGTCCATGGCTTCTCCTCCTCCCCGCCCTACCGGGCAAGTGCCTATTTCTGCTTTATCATAAGCAGAGGGAGTTCGTCCTGTGACTGACTGGCTCAACTTTTTTTACAAAGCCTGCCTTACTAACTGGATGTCTTCGATCAATCGTAGCGTTAACTGCCCTAGTTATACACTTCCTGAGGCCTTCTGTTCCCTCATTATTTCAATACTTCGGCTCCCAATTCCTGGTCCAGATACTGGTGAACCTCTGCTGCGAACCGTTCAAGCGCCCCAGGCAGCTCTTGCGTCAGCGGGTGCAGCTCACTGCGATTCCATGCAAAATAATCTTGAACCAGCGGTTTACGTAGTCCAACCAACCGGATCATCGTATCGAATAACCCGTCTTCACCGAATACTTTCTCTTCATGGATAATGGAAATAATATCTTCATAGCTTCCTGCGTCGCGCATAATGAATCCGTCAATCAAGCAGCTTCCGACATCTGTGACGACCTCGATCGCGAGATGAAGACTGCGTTCCTGCACAAGACCAAGCAGTGTTCCTCCGTCCCAGGAATCCGCGGCTGTCCGCAGGCCGAAATTAATATCAGGAATCTGCCCCAGAATGGTTTCGATCTGTTTTCGGTTGACATAATACACAGCAAGCCCTCCAACTCGGTTATAGTCAAGCAGAAACAGCTTTGCCGTCCTCTAACGGACGGTATCCGTTCAGCGAGAAATATAAGGATGATTTATACCGTACAACATATATATCCTTATATTTAAAAGAAAAACTCCTTTCGGAGTCTTTCCTAAGACCTTACGCCCAGATATTCTACTTGCTTCGACGGCCGCGGCGTTTCAGCCAGAAGAACATAACAAAGCAGGCCGCAAGAAATACAAACAGATAAGTTAACGCTTCCATCGGATATTCCAGCTCACGCATGTCTTCACCGCTTTCCGATATATTGTAGTTTACGTTACACTCACAAACCCGGTAATCTTACAGCTCGTAATCTACAGCAATGGACAGTTCTTTAACCTCATTGATATGGGCAATAACCTCTTTGTGCGCCGGATGAACTTGATAGGCCTGCAAATCCTCCAGAGAAGCCACGGTGGTTACAAGGGCCAGATCAAAGGAGCGTTCGGAATGAATGATATCAGTGCCGACCTCAATGGAAAGCAGCTGTGGGATTTTCCCTTCCATGTTCCGCAGTACGACAGCCGTTGCCTCCACACTTTCTGCCGACCGGTCTTTCAATTTAAAAAACACAATATGCTTGATCATTCTATTCGCTCCCTGTCTCTATTAATTGTTCGTTGAATATTAAAAATATATCATAAGACCCGTAGTTCCGAAAGCAAAGAGGACATGATAAGAGGAATCAAGTCAAAAAGTTCCATGACCTCATTTCATCTAGACGAAACCATTATTGAAATGTTAAAGTCATAGAAGGCCAAAAAAGCTCTCCAGAAGCTGAATCACTATGGTTCATTCCATAAGCGGAATTATTTGGCGGGACTGCGATGCATGGCCTATTCAACAACTAAATGTATGCCATTCCATTCACTGCATTTTTTACTACTCTTATAGCCTCCGACACGGGTGATATTTCAATGTAATCCAAGCCTTTCGGAGCTAACTTAAACATCGGAGGAAGTATGCCTAATAATCAACCAGACTCTCATAATATCCAGGCGTGGTCTCTGATCAACCGCAAATATCTTGGACAAGGCGTTCGGGTGAAAAGATTCCGTCGTCCCCAGCGCAGCCAGATCCGCAACAGGGTCCTGCTCGCCGTCTTGATGGCTAAAGACATCAAGCTGTCACGTCTAGCCGAAGAGCTTCCCGTTTCTTCACGCAGCGTTAGCGCCTGGGTGTACGAAGGCCGTATTCCTTCCCGTAAAAACTTAGAGAAGGTCTGCCGTTTTCTGGGGTATCCCCCTCATGTCCTGTTCAACGAAGCTCTGCTGCGGCAAAGTCCGATTCTATGCCAGCCAACACCTTCCCGGTACATGAAACGAACATCGTCCCATTCCCCTTCCAGCAACACGATTCTGACTGGACTATGTATGGTCTATGATCTTTCCGTCACAGATGTCAGCATCTGGATCGGTGTCCATCCCGGCACATTCCGCAAATGGCTGCATTTCAGTCATCTGCCTAGCCCGGCCCTGCAGGAGAAGGCGGAAGCGTTCTTCCGGATTCCCCGGACTATTTTATTCGCCGATTGTGAACCGGAATAAGCAACCTGTTTACATAGGCAAGCCACAACTAATAACACAGGACCTTTCTTGTCATGCCCTGCATGAGCAATGAAAGGTTTTTTGCCGTTCTCTCTTTATTTTGGATACATTAGGGCAATGCTAAGGTAAAGGCTACTTGCTCTAACTCGAAAAAAAGAATCAGGAGGCGCACTATGAACTTTAGCGGTATGCTGGCTTCCGGGCACACGGAGCTTTGGGAAGTAGCTCCCGGGGTTGTTGGACTTCGTACATTGTTTGTGAATGTTGCTTTTATAGAGCTTAACGCACCGGACTGGATACTGGTGGACACGGGCCTTGGCATGTATGCCGGGACTGTACACAATACCGCCATGGAACGCTTCGGCCGACCCCCGCGGGCCATTATTTTGACGCATGGGCATTTCGATCATGTGGGGGGCCTCAAAGAACTGCTCGAAGTATGGGATGTTCCGGTCTATGCACATCATCTGGAGCTTCCTTATCTCACGGGAAAGGAGGACTATCCCCCTGCTGATCCCGCCGTTGGAGGTGGCCTCATGTCCATGGCTGCACCACTGTATCCTTACCGCGGCATTGACCTTGGCCCCCGTGCGGTTCCATTGCCGGCGGATGGCAGCATTCCCGGTACCAGTGAATGGAGATGGGTACACAGTCCCGGACATAGTCCCGGACATGTCTCCTTGTTCCGGGACAAGGACAAGGTTCTGATTGCCGGGGATGCTTTTCTAACCGTCAAGCAGGAGTCTGCGTTTCACGTGATCAAGCAGGATCAAGAGGTCCATGGACCTCCTGCTTATTTCACTACAGACTGGGAAGACGCCGAGAAGTCAGTCCGTCAACTGGGTCTGCTGGACCCGCAGATTGTGCTGAGCGGACATGGAGCCCCTATGCATGGCATAGACCTCTCTCAGCAGATAGCTCATCTATGCCGTTACTTCAAGGAACTGGCCGTGCCAGGACAAGGGAAGTATGTATAGTTGAATGACAGAAAACAGGGCAGGATCTGACCGCTATGTAATGACCAGCGACTGCCCTGTTTTATTTTCCTAGAATAGCTCAAGCTTGAACGACTCCTGAATATGACGTGCAGACATGTTTCTTCTATATATAATTCGCGCTTCCTCCAAACCATAGCAAAAAGGCGTATTCCCCCTTTCGAGGAACCGCCATTCTGATAAGAATATACCTTAATTTCGGTGGCAACAGCACATTACCAGCTGGATTTGGTTATGCCGGGGATTTGGCCCTTCAGCGCCAGTTCGCGGAAGACAATCCGCGAGACTTTGAATTTGCTCAAATAACCCCGCGGTCTGCCGGAGACCTCACATCTGTTCTTGAGGCGAGTAGCGGATGAATCACGCGGCAGCTTTTGCAGACCCAGATAATCCCCTTTAGCCTTCAGTTCTCTTCGTTTCTCCGCGTATTTAGCCACGATTTCCTGTCGCTTCAACGCTTTAACCACTTTAGACTTTTTCGCCATGTAACGTTCACCCTTTCAATGGTTGTTTATCTTCCTTATTCGTTCAGCGCTATTTTCAGTGCTTCCAGGTTCTGACGCATGATGCCCAGATAATCGAGATTATGGCTGCGGTCCTCTTCAGTAAGGCCTTCAATCGGATTCAGCACTGCAGTCTTGGCTCCAATTTCCTTTGCAATGGTATCTGCTACACTAGAGGAAACTAAGGTTTCAAAAAAGATTGTCTTCACGTTATGCGTTTTGGCAAATTCCACGATCTCGGCCATCTTAGCCGCGGAAGGCTCCTCTTCAGGGGACAGTCCGGCAATCGGCACCTGGGTTAGGCCATATTCCTTAGCAAGATAACCGAAGGCGGCATGCTGGGTGATGAAGTCCTTGCGCTTGACCTCTTTAATAGCTTCCCTGTATTCCTGATCCAAGGCTTCCAGCTTGGAGATATAGGCACTAGCATTGGCTTTAAAAGCTTCCGAATGCTCTGGGGCAGCAGCTGCCAGGGCGGCCTCAATATTCTGCACTTCTTTGACCGCCAAAGCTGGGTCCAGCCAGACGTGAGGATCTAGCCCACCATGATCGTGATGATGATCTTCGCCTTCTCCATGGGCATGATCATGTTCATCTTCTTCCTCTTCAGCCCCCTCCATAATATCCAGTCCCTTGCTGGCCTCAACGGCGACCAGCTTGCTGCCGGAGGCACTGTCCAACACTTGATCCACCCAGCTCTCCATGCCGGCTCCGTTATAGATCAGCACATCCGCCTTAGTGATTTGGGCCATATCCTGTGCCGTGGGTTCCCAGTCATGCGGCTCAATACCCGGCGGGATGAGGGCTTCCACATCGGCGAGGTCACCGGTAATATTTTTCGTGAACTCATACATTGGATAGAAGCTGACCTTAATGTTTAGCTTATGGGATGCTGGTGCAGTAGGCGCTTCAGCTGTAGCCGTGGCAGATGTATTAGAAGAGGACCCTGTGTTGGTAGATGCGTTGTTGTTGCCGCAACCCGCAGCAATCAACAGAGAGGACAGAGACAGAACAGCTAGATGACGGATACTAAATTTCATAATGAAGGTAGACTCCTTTTCTTGAACAGGGATTGTTAGTTATGAATTATGAATGCTTTTTTCGATTCCGGCGCCGAATCAGCTTCTGTATAGCAATTGCCATTAGAAGGAAGACCAGCAGGATCAGTGCAATCGTGCCACCGGGCGGAGTGTTGATGTAATAGGAAGCCGTCAGACCGCTGAAAACACCGGTCAGACCCGTACCGATCGCAATCAGAACCGCAGCGGTGAAACCAGAGGAAATTCTCAGGGCAATGGAAGCTGGAAGCACGATCAATGCAGAGACCAGCAGAACGCCAACCACCGGCATCGCCGCAGCAACAGTCATTCCGGTTAGCACAGCGAAGGAGAAGGACAACAAACCAACATGCACACCGCCAATGGCCGCTGTCTCCTCATCAAAGGTCAGGTTATAAAGTGGCCTGCGCAGTACGATGAAGAATACAAGACCCACAGCCGCCACCACCGCAATAATCCGCAGTTGAGTGTCGCTGACGGCCACGATGGACCCGAACAGGTACGAGCTGAAGCTCTTGCTCAGATTCTGCTTCAGACTCATCAGTACAACTGCCAGCGCCAGGCCCGAGGTCATAATAATAGCCACTGGAAGCTCGCTGTATGTACGGTATGAGCGGCGAAGCTGCTCGATGACGAGCCCGCCAATGACAGCCACGGCAAAGCCGCTAAGTGCCGGATTGAGGTGCATCACCGAGCCCAGGGCAACTCCCGCAAGGGAGACATGTGATAATGTGTCCGCCATCAACACCTGACGACGGAGCATCAGGTAAACACCGAGCAGCGGACCAATGATACCTATCAGGCCTCCGGCCCAAAATGCGCGCTGCATGAATTCGTAACCAAGCATTTCCAGCCCTCATTCTCCTTTCGCTCCAAGCTGATGACAGTGTCCAGGTAAGGGCTCGTCTCTTCCAGGCCGTGCGTAACCATGATCACCGTCCGTCCATGCTTACTGACATAATGGCGCATGAGCCGATACAGACCTGTGCGGCTCTCCAGATCCATGCCGGTAGCCGGTTCATCAAGCACCAGAACCTGTGGTTCCTGGGCCAGTGCGCGGGCGATGCATATCCGCTGCTTCTGCCCACCGGAGAGCTCGCCGATCCGGCGGTTCCGGTACTCCCACATGTCCACCTGCTCCAGACTGCGCTTCACAATGTCTTCCTGCTCAGCAGTGAAGCGCCGGAACAGACCCAACCGTGGGTAGCAGCCCGAACGGACCAGTTCGATCACCTTGCTCGGAAACCCGGCATTGAAGGAGGCTACCTGCTGAGGAACATAACCGATAGTCAAGCCTCTGTTCCCGGCACCGTCTTTATTCAGCGTAACCGTACCGCTCCAGGGACGAAGCAGACCGAGCATTAGTTTAAGCAGCGTCGTCTTGGCCGCACCATTTGGCCCGGTAATCCCAATGAACTCTCCGCTATGAATGTCTAGCGAAATATGGTCGATCACAGGCTCATTCCCGTAGCCGAACACGACATTCTGCATAGATGACAAAATCATGGTAATGCAACTTCCCTTCTGAATTGCTTTTCTGAACCAATATAATCGGATTAACGTAATCGAACCGAAATAATTGGACTAATGTAATCGAACCAAACCAAAACCAAAACCAAAATCAAACTAATCCAACCAATCCAACCAATAATCGTAATTATTACGTTTAACTTTTACGATAATATCGTAATTATTACGATTTGTAAACCATTATTATAAAATAAATCGTAAAAACAACGATTAATCGCTCTCCTTAGGCGGTCCTAGCAATCTAGCTATATAGAACGTATTAAAAAGACAACGCTAGAAAATGAGAGTTTTATGCAATCAAGATGATATTTTGGAGAATAGCGCGTTTTCGAAGTGTAATTAGCGGCATTTTTGTACCCTAATACTCTGCATTCAAAGGTAGAACGGTAATTAAAGGCATTTTTGTATGTTAAATTTCTCAAAATCGTCCTTTCCGGGTAATTTTCCAAAAATAAGGTACAACAATGCACTTATTTCCTCCATTTTCCTATTTTCAAGAAAATTAAGGTGCAAAATTGCCGTTAATTGAAAAGGTAGGTCAATTTCGCATTGTTAAGGAAACGGGACAGGGGTTAGTCGGGTTCGCGAGGTTCGCGGGGTTGCTACCATTGCTGCGGTTGCTGGCGTTGGTGGATCAGCCATTGAGCAAAAAAACCGGAATCCCCATTTGGATTCCGGTTTCATAGAGAGCAATAAAGAGCAATAAAGAGCAATAAAGAGCAATAAAGAGCAATAAAGAGCAATAAAGAGCCGGCAGCTTAGCTCCTGCTATTCCGCAGCCGCTGCGAGCAACTGCTCCGCTGGCCACGGCAGCGGATTATTGAACGTTGCCCAGTCCTGCTTCATCTCTTCAGCAGTCAGAAGGCAGCGATCCAATCTAGCTTCGATCTCCGAGCGGTCTGCGCTAACACCGATGAACACGATCTCGTTAATCCGGTCGCCCCACTCTTCGTCCCACTTCGCCTTAATCTCAGGCTCGCTCTCCAATACCTCCAATTGCTGTTCCTTCGCCATTGAAGCCAGCCAGTACCCTGCTGGCCCGAACTGAATCGATGGTCCAGCCTGGCTCAGACTGCCGGCAATATCGCCTTTCGCCGCCAACCACACAAAACCCTTGGCCCGTACGATTTCATCCGGCCAATTGCTGAAGAAAAAGCTCAGCCGCTGCGGATGGAACGGCGTTCTGCGCCGGTACACGAAGGAGCTGATGCCATACTCCTCGGTCTCTGGCGTATGCTCCTCCTTGTTCAGCTCGGCAATCCAGCCGGAGGACAGGCTTGTTTTATCAAAATCAAACAAGCCCGTGTTAAGAATTTCCTTCGGATCAACAACACCGTTGACGGTACGGATGATCTTGGCTGTAGGCTGAAGTTTGCGGAGTACCGCTTCCAGCTTGTTCAGTTCTTTTTCCTCCACCAGATCGCATTTGTTCAGCAACAGCACGTCACAGGTCTCAATCTGATCGATCAGCAGGTCCACGATATCGCGGACATCCCCTTCACCAGCGGTTTCCCCCCGGTCGAGTAGACTGTCGCCGGAAGCAAAATCATGCCAGAAGCGATTCGCATCCACCACGGTAACCATAGTATCCAGGCGAGCCAGTGTGGTCAGGTCAATATCCAGATCAGGATCTTCGTAAGTAAAGGTCTGAGCAACGGGCACAGGCTCGCTGATACCGGAGGACTCGATTAGAATATAATCAAAACGGCCTTCCAATGCCAGCTTCTCCACTTCACGCAGCAGATCGTCTCGCAAGGTGCAGCAGATGCAGCCGTTGGACATTTCCACCAGCTTCTCCTCCGTGCGGGACAACGCCCCGCCCGATTTCACCAGATTGGCATCAACGTTGACTTCGCTCATATCGTTGACGATAACAGCGACCTTCAAGCCTTCGCGATTGTTCAGAATATGATTCAGCAAGGTGGTTTTGCCAGAACCCAGATAGCCGCTGAGTACAGTTACAGGAATTTTTGTCATGGGTGTTGCCCCTTTCAGTGATCAAATATCAGATTGTGCTATGAACCTTCTTAACGAGTCTCACGGTGCAGTGTCACTCTTTTCAAACGAGGGCTGTACTTTTTCATCTCAAGCCGCTCCGGGTGATTCTTCTTATTCTTGGTTGTGGTGTAATTGCGATCGCCGGTTTCTGTACATGCCAAAGTTACGATAACTCTCATTTCATTCATCCCTTTCTTAAATCGTAATTATTACGATTAATAAATCATACACGCTTTATTCACCAGATGTCAACAACTAGGGCGTAAAATTTCGAAACGCTGTTATTTGTGGTCTTTCCAGTGGACCTATGACATAGAGATGGAAATATGAATCTATGATTCTTGTTACAAAGAATGAGGCAGGAGTGAGGAAAATGAAGATACCTGTAATCATACTCAGTGGTTTTCTGGGAAGCGGCAAAACCACGCTGTTATTGTCCTTGCTGCAAGAGAGTAAGCAGAGAGGCCTGAATCCGGGCATTGTGATGAATGAGCTGGGGCAACGGGATGTGGATGGCTATATTTTGCAGGAGCATACCGGAATGACTGTAGAAAAGCTACTGGACGGATGTATATGCTGCAGCCGCAAGGAAGAGCTTGGGGAATGTCTTCAAGTGCTGCTGGCAAGGCGTCCGGATGCCATATTCATAGAACTAACCGGCGTAGCGAACCCAGAAGAAATCGCTCACGCGCTACTGGAGGTGCCTCTGCGGGACCGTCTTACGTTACATTTTACCGCTACAGTGCTGGATGCAGAGAATACACTGGAATACAACAGCCGGCTGTCCGCTGACCGTCACCTTGTACGCACACTGCGCCAACAGATCCGTTCGGCGGATCTCATTGTTGTAAACAAGAGCGATCTCGTAGAGCAAGAGACGTTATGGAAGATAGAGAAGGCGGTCCGAAAGCAGAACGCAGAGGCAGAAATCGTGTACACCCATTATAGTAAAATCAATCTGGCCCCCCTGCTCGCCGGCATCACTCCTCGGGAACTTCACATTCCAGCGCCGCAGCGCGCTCCCCGGACCTTCAAAAGCGCTTCAATGACCAGAATCTTGCCAGACTCCGGCGGAACTGCATTGAAGGAACATAGCACCGAGCAGGAGACTTCCTATTCCCAGGTCGCTGCTGTGACGCTGACTTTTCCACAGGGAGCGCCAGCTCAGCTCGCTAGAAGACAGTTCGAAACCTTCTTTCGAGAATGCGGTGATAGTCTGCTGCGCGCCAAAGGCCATGTGATCCTATCGAATGATGAGCCTGTCCAGCTTGTGCAATATGCTGGCATGCGAACGACTTGGGAAGCCTCCAGCTATCCCGGTCAACCCTATGTGGTCTGCATCGGATTGAATCTGAATGAAGCGCTGCTGACTGAACGTTGGTTCGCCTTGTTCCGCTCTTGACCTCTTTTTCACCGGTAAAAATATTCCCGCTGCTCCTGCCCGCAGCCTTCCTGCTTATTCTTGGCATCGTGTGGCTACCGGGCCATCTGGAGCTGCTGGATAACGCGTATCTCCATTCCTTCAAAGCAAGCTTCATCGGCATTCTGCTGGAGGCATTGCCATTTGTGCTTGCGGGGGCTCTGCTGTCCTCCCTGCTTCGGGTGTTCGTTCCGGACGAAATGATCTCCCGCTGGATTCCGCGCAGCCCTGTACCCGCCATTCTCTTCGCTTGTCTGCTGGGCGTACTGTTCCCAGTCTGCGAATGCGGCATGATTCCGCTAGTCCGCCGCCTGATTCATAAAGGCATGCCTGTGTATGTAGCGATCGTCTTCATTCTCTCCGGCCCGATTCTGAATCCGGTTGTATACGGGGCCACGATTACCGCCTTCCGTACTCACCCGGAACTGGCCTATGGCCGCATGGGCTTGGCCTTTGCAGTTGCTTTTATCATCGGCCTGATCGTTTATTTCACCAGTTCCAAGTCCCCTCTCCGTCTGTCTGCCCGGCAGGAGAATGGGATGGATCATCATCCAAGTGCACGCGGTGGCAAAGCCGCTGCCGTATTCGTACACACCTCAGACGAATTTTTTGAAATGGGCAAATATTTGATCATCGGCTGTTTGTTGACGTCCGGTATCCAAACCTTTATGGTGCAAGGTAGTCTAGCAGCCATCGGCGGAAAACCATTGGGGTCTTATTTTTTCATGATGGGACTAGCCTTCCTGCTCTCCCTCTGCTCCACCTCTGATGCCTTTGTAGCCTCGACTTTCCTGCATTCTTTCCCGGCAGGTTCCCTACTGGCCTTTATGGTGCTGGGTCCGATGCTTGATTTCAAAAATGCGCTAATGCTACTGTCGCTGTTCAAAACCCGTTTTGCCTTATTCCTGTTCTTTCTGATCTTCTCAACGGTGTTTATCGGGTCAGTATGGATGTCAGGATGGTTGTAGTTAGGAGGGAAGGACCTTGAATGAATCCCGGAGCATTCGGCTCCATTATCTGCTTAGGGCGGTGCTTCTGCTGGCCTTTGCCCTCTATATTGCTCATTTGACACAGCAGGACGCCTTGCATTATTATGTGGCACCTAAGCTAGCACGCTGGATCAAGCTCTGCCCCCTCCCCCTAGTCTTGATGGCACTCAGCCTAACGGTACAGGCACTGTTTGGCAAGGGTGCTGCCTTGTGTGACTGTGATCACCGTCTTCCCCGGTGGGGTATCAGAAGCACTGCCTTGTATGGATTGTTTCTCCTGCCGCTGCTGTTCGGCTTCCTGCTGCCCGATCGGCCACTGGGAAGTCTGGCTGCATCTGTGAAGGGGATTGAGCTTACTTATAACATCAAGGAACCGGACCGCGAGGTCCAATTTGAGAGCGATGACCCTTTTGAAGTCGAGTTTGCCCAGTTGGCGAAGCTGTTGTACAGTCAACCTGAAATTCCGGTCTACCCGGAGATTTTCTCCGAAACCTTCGGCGCCATTGACAGATACAAGCAAAAATTTGAAGGCAAAGAGATTGTCGCATCTGGTTTCGTCTACCGGGAGAACGCCGCGACTACGAACGGCCCGTTTGTCTTGAGCCGCTTTCTGGTGCAATGCTGTACCGCGGATGCCACACCGTTTGGGATTATGGTGTATCCTGGTAAGCAAAAAAGCCTGCCCGCAGACACCTGGGTAGAGGTCCGGGGCAAGCTTCATGTTGGAAAATACAAAGGCAAAGATATTCTTCAGATCTCCGCAGTGTCGATCATACCCATCCCGCGGCCGGCGACACCCTATATCTACACCAGTCCCGACTCCGTTGCGGAATGGGCAAAGTTACAAGCCTCTGGCAAAAATATTAGATAATAGCATCCAGCTCATCTTCATCACCCGATGACTTATTCGGATTAAAGACCTCAACCATTATTCGGGCCGGTATGCAGATGATCTGCTGCCTAGGCCTGGAGATAAAGCCCATTTCCAGCGCAATCCGCAGCGGTGCGTCTGAATAAGTCATCTGGATTCCGTAATCGAACACCTTGAGCGTGTTGTGTCCGAATTGGGTCTTGATATCAATAATCTGCTCTTCTTTGGTCAGGGGCACGGTCTTGTACTCCTTGCCGTCCACTGTAATCAGGGCCATCAGATCCCCTTGTTTGTAATGGTCATTCAAACTATTGAACCATTTGACCCCATAAATAGAGCCAGCTGCGAGCAGCACCAGCAGAATAATGATAAAATCGCCGCGTTTCATCTTTTGCAATGTAGATACCCTCTCACTAACCTAATTAAAATTTAAAATACGTAATGATTACGAACAAATTAAATATAGTCAGTGGATCGTTATTTGTCAACGCGCAAGCAGCCTTCTGTACCGCTCAAGTCACGCCTTCATGCTCCACTGCGAATCCGGGCCGACCAATCACGCAGCACCCGGTCCAGCTCCTTGACGTGAAGCGGCTTCGAGATGAAATCCTGCATACCTGCTCTCATGCACATTTCCTTGTCTTCTTTCCGGGCAAAGGCGGTCGCGGCAACAATCACCGGGCTGAGTCCCAGCCGCTCCCGGATAAGACCTGTGGCCTCAATCCCATCCATAACGGGCATCTGGATATCCATGAACACCAGATCATAGGAGCCGGAGAGCACCGCTTCCACCGCTTCCGCGCCGTTCAGGGCCACATCCGCTACGTACCCCCGTTTCTTCAAGTACGCCAGTAGCAGCTGTCGGTTCACCGGATGATCCTCAGCGACCAGAATGGACAACGGCCCATATTTGCCCCCGGCCAGTTCGCCCGCTATAATTGTGGGTTTATCATGCCGGGATTTTCCAGCCGAACTGTTACTAACGGACTCCTGCTGCCATTCTTCTCCCGGCAAGGTGACCTGTACGGTAAAGTAGAACTCAGAACCTTCGCCTTCCCGGCTCACTGCTCCGATTCCGCCGCCCAGCAGTTCGGCCAGTTTCTTGCTGATCGCAAGTCCAAGACCCGTTCCGCCATACTTCCGGTTGATAGAAGGATGCAACTGGGAGAAAGACTGGAAGAGAAGCCCCTGACTACCCAGTGGAATACCGATCCCCGTATCCTCTACCGAGAACTTGAGGACCACTTGTCCGGAATCCAGCCGCTCGTGGAGCTTCACAGAGATGCGAATATCCCCTTCCTCTGTGAATTTCACCGCATTCCCCACCAGATTGACGAGAATCTGCCGTAGCCGCGCTTCATCGGTGACAACTACTGGCGGCAGGGCTGGATCAAGTTCGCTTGTCAGGAGCAGTCCCTTCTCCTTCACTTTGGGATAGAACACCTCGCTTACATTTTGGATAACCTGAGTAAGCTCCAGTGGTCGTGGTTCCAGTGTCATCATCCCAGCTTCAATTTTACTGAAATCGAGAACTTCATTCAGAATATGCAATAGAGCCTCGCCGCTTTTATTGATAATGTGCGTATAATAGCTTTGCTCCTCGTTAAGCTCCGTTCCTGTGAGCAAGTCAGCCATGCCGATAATACCATTCATCGGTGTCCGTAGCTCATGGCTCATAATCGCCAGAAACTCCGATTTGGCCCGGTCCGCTTGCTCGGCGGATTCCTTAGCCCGTACAATCTCTTTCTCTTCTGTGATATCGCGGAAGACGACGACGGCTCCCTTGCGCTCGCCGTTGTCAAACAGCGGAGTCAGACGGTATTTTACCAGGAAACTAGAACCGTCTTGCCGCCAAAACACGCCTTCTCGCTCTTCGTATGTAACATTCTCCGACAAGGCCTGGATCAGCGTCTTCTGACTGCCGGAATACGGCTCTCCGTCTAGCCAAGTCTGCTGAATAGTCAGCAAATGACTGCTGGCCGACCACTCTCCTGGCTCATATCCGAGCATTCCCGCAGCGGCCGGGTTAATGAACATCATCTCACCAGTCAAATTCACGCCAAAGATGCCTTCAGAAACGGAATTCAAAATCAGAGCATGTTCGTAACTCAGCTTCTCGATCTGCTCCAGGTGGCGTTTGCGTTCCGTAATATCACTGGTGATGGCAAATACACCCGCCACCGTACCACTGACCATAATCGGCACATAAATAACGCTCACCTCGACCACATGCCCGTCCCGGTGAATGAGACGGCTCTCGAAGGTCTGAGCCTCTCCGCCCGAAGCCAGCTCGAACCGCTGGAGGACGTTATCCAGTTCATCCGGATCGACTACTTCAGTGAATGCTGACAGCAGCAGATTGTCCCGCGAGTACCCGGTAAGATGCAGCAGACTTGAATTGACGGAAAGGGTCCTACCCTGCAGATCCATGGCGCTGATCGCCGACGGATTATATTCGAACAGGGATTTGTAGCGATTTTCACTTTCCAGAAGCTTCATTTCATACTGCTTCCGTTCGGCAATATCGCGGGTCACGCCGACAAGCTCGGACACCTCCCCGTCGCCAGAGTAAATATAGCGGAAGGTCGTCTCCGTCCAGATATACGATCCGTCCTTGCGCCGGAAACGGAACACTACCGGCTCCAGCTTTTCACCGTGCATGCAGCTTTGCAGATATGCCTGTACACGATCCGCATCCTCGGGATGAATGTACGCTATGCCGGGAGTCCCGACCATTTCCTCAGGAGTGTAGCCCAACATGGCCTGACAGATCGGGGATGCATACAAGTAGGTTACATGCTCGTCCGCAGCATAGCGGGTAATGAAGTCCAGTGAATTTTCCGAGATCAGGCGGTAATTCCGCTCACTCTCTCGCAGCTGCGCCTCCATGCGGCGGCGCTCCGTCACATCCTGCACCACTCCGCTGATCTGAAGCGCCTTGCCGCCTTCATCCAGCGTGACCTGCCAGTGAGATTCTATAAATTTGACTTCCCCTTCATTGGTCATGATCTGGAAAATCGACTCACCGTCAGTTCCGTCCTTCACTGTCTTCCTGAGCATGCCCAGAACCTTCATGAAGTCCTCTGGCTTGATGCAGGAAATAATCTGCTTGTGGTCACAAAGCGAATGATTGCCACAGTCCTCTCTGAAGCCGAAAATATAACGCAGCTCCTTCGAGACGGTCAGAGTTCTGTTCACAACATCCCATTCCCAGGAACCCATGCCAGCCAGGTGATGGGCCGTGGCCAGCATGTCCTCATATTTCTTACGCTCAGTGATATCACGGGCGATGGCCAGTACCTTCTCAACCTCACCCTCTTCATTGCGCATGGCCTGGAATGTACTTTCGATCCACAGATACCGGCCATCCTTATGCCTGGCTCTGCGCACAGCTACCTCATTATCCGAATATAGCTTGCCTTCTTCTAGCATCTCACGGACATCCTGGGGATGATAATAGTCAACTCTCTTGTTTCCTAGCATTTCCTGAGGTGTATAGCCAAGCAGATTCTCTACCGAAGGTGACACATAATATAGCGTACCGTCTGGCTCCCCATACGAAATCATATCCGGTGTATTACGGGTAATGAGATTGTACAGGTGCTGGCTCTCCAGGTTGCGTTTCTCCGCATGCTTGCGCTCTGTAATATCCGTCGTCTCGGCGACCAGATATAGCGGCCCCTCCCCGGCTTCTCCGTGAATCAGAAACACATGGAGCGAGGCCCAGATGACCGAGTCATCACTGCCCAACAGACGCACCTCCAGATCAACCGCGGATCCCGACCCTTGAAGAAGACGATTCACCAGAAGATCCGGTTCTGTGAACTCACGATCGTCTTTATATACCAAATTGGAATAATGTCTATTTAAAAGTTCTTCTTCTATGTATCCCAGCATTTCGCAAAGCGCAGGATTGGAATGCAAAAGAGTCCCCTCTTTCACAGAGACTACCGCGATGCCGCTAGAAGACTGCATATACAATTGTTTAAAGATAAAGTCATGCACTGGTGGAGCCTCCTCTAAAGAATGGGGACGACAAACGTAATTGACAAATTTTAATATCAGTATACCTTTATTTCGGTAAATAAGCCTGATAATTGAGGCCTAAATGTATTGAATCCAAAAAAACGAAAGCTCCCTTGAACATTTCAAGGGAGCACATGAATACATTTGGGGGATGGTGAACCGGTCAGGCGATGACATCTCTGTGGCTCATCCGGCCGATAGAATAGTATCTGGACACAATAAAATACAATAGGTTCATTAGCACCAAAATGAATTGTTAATCCGGGCTCAAACTCCCCTTTCCAAGCACCTCCTTGTCGAGGGTGCGCAGTGAATGGAGGTATAGCATCACCCGTTTTCCCACATACATCTCAAGTCCGGCAATGGCCGCCCCCAGTCCGATCCCAAGCGGTAGTGCAAAACTGCGGATCCCTCGGGACAGACTGAATTGCAAGGCGGCTATGCCAAAGCTGCGAGTGACCAGGGATAATTTGAATTGCAAGGCCACTATGGACAGCGAAGCAACCCAACACGTACCATCACCCCATGACTTCGGACGGAAATTGCGCCGGAAGTCCCAATAAACGCCTAGCAAAAAAAGATTGGGCACATACGGCAGCAAAACTCGCTCCATCGAAAGCCGTAATTTGTACAGTATTGTCAGTATAGCTTCAGGGCGATTATGCCTATATCACCTAGTAGAGTCCCGGCCACAAATTATGCCATAAGACCTAAAACTAACAATTCCTGCAAATAACGGCCCCCGAGGAATACTCTCCCCGGGGGCCGTTTGTTCAATTCGCTTCTTCCTCTGTCTGCTGTTCAGGCCGGGAGGACGTTTCATTCTCCAAGGAAGAGAAGTGGGCAATCTTGTGATCAATCTTTTTGGAAAACTGTTGAAAAAATTCGATTTTGCGGTCAATCTCCAGCTTGTGCTCCATCAGCAGCTTCCGCCGCTCCGGCAGGGTCCCGCCGCCTTCTTTGGACAGGGCGACAAACTGCTTGATTTCCGCAATTGGCATGCCTGTATCCTTCAAGCAACAAATCAGAGAGATCAAGTCAATATCTTCGTCGTGAAAGCAGCGGTTGCCGTTCTCGTCTCTGGCGACCAGAGGCAACACGCCTTCTTTCTCATAATAACGCAGGGTATATGGACTTAATCCGCTTTTTTGCGAGATGGCTTTGATACTGTATCCCATGGGCTGACTCCATTTCTGCCGCTTGCTTCGGCACAGCTTAATCGTCAAAAGAAAATCTCTACTACTATATAGGTTTCAAACACAATACTAGTGGTTAACCTAAATTAGGCCGATACAGGATCAGAGGGTTATTCCAAAAACCCATTGATAATAATATAACATAAAACTATTGCCTTCTAGTAACCTCTAAGGTTTACAATTTATCATGAAGCTATCAAATGAAGGAGTGAATGTTGAAATGGCAGCGAAAATTAATGTAGGCAACGGTACACTTGAAGTCTCCCAGATTTCCCTGGGCTGTATGCGAATTGCGGATTTATCCCCGAAGGAAGCGGAGGCGCACATCCTTACCTCACTGGAAGTGGGTATTGATTTCTTTGACCATGCCGATATTTATGCTGGCGGCAAAGCTGAGGAAGTATTCGGAGATGTGCTCGTCAATAACCCTGGCTTGCGTGACAAAGTCCTGATCCAGAGCAAATGCGGTATTCGTCCGGGTCTGTTCGACTTTTCCAAAGAGCATATCCTGAATTCCGTAGAAGGCAGCCTGAAGCGCCTGAAAACCGATTATTTGGATGTTCTGCTGCTGCACCGCCCGGACACCCTTTTCGAACCGGAAGAAGTGGCCGAAGCGTTCGATATTCTGGAGCAAAAAGGCCTGGTCAAACACTTCGGGGTCAGCAACCAGAAACCGCTGCAAATTGAATTACTCAAGAAAAATGTTAAGCAAAAGCTGCTGTTCAACCAGTTACAACTAAGTATTACTAACACAGGCATGATCGACACTGGCTTCAATGTCAACATGGCCAACCCGGCTTCCATCGACCATGATGGCAGCATCCTGGAATACAGCCGTCTGCATGACATGACCATTCAGCCTTGGTCGCCGTTCCAGTACGGCTTCTTTGAAGGTGTATTCCTGGGCAGCGACAAGTATCCTGAGCTGAATCAGGTCGTTAACCGTCTGGCTGACGAAAAAGGCGTAGCCGATACTGCAATTGCCATCGCTTGGTTGCTGAGACATCCGGCTAAAATGCAGCCGATTGTTGGCACCACCAACACTCAGCGTCTGCGCGATATCGCCAAAGCTACAGACATCACCCTGTCCAAAGAAGAGTGGTACGAGATCTACCGTGCTGCTGGTAACGTGTTGCCTTAATATTGATAGGCAGCCCCAGAGCCTGTGGCCTTCTGAGCCACAGGTTCCTCAGCGCAGAAGAGCCATCTCCCAGCGCTCGACAGAATGAAATAAAAGCCTCAAATCCCATGGTCACAAGGGATTTGAGGCTTTTTATAGGTGAAGCAGAACTTCTATCGGTTAACCACTGAATGAATAGCAGGAAATCTTCCGGTTCCTATCTCTTCATCAAGTAGTCCCGCAGAAATACGAGAAAAATACTTGTTGTCCATGTATACCCAGTATCTCTCAAGGCACGACCGTCCAACGCGCTATAATTCTCTGCAAATCCGGACTGCACACAGATGTCACAGTACTTTTTCGCGTTGTCCAGCGCCTCATCTTCATAGCCATTGATTCTTAAAATTTCGGATACGATATAAGACAATGGAGGCCAGACTGCCCCTCTCCAATACCCATCCTCCTCAAAATATCTACTATCCAAGGCTTCAGAAGCATAACCGTAAGGTGCTTTGAAGCGCCCCTTCTCCAGCAACGCATGGAGCATGTTCTGCCGCAGATCCTCAGGTAGACGTGTACCCAGCAATAAAGGAACATACAGCAACAGGCTGGTGTCACCAACATTGCGGTTCTCAGGGATCTTCTTGGCGATAAATCTGCCGTCCTGAACGAGAACCTCCAGCATTTTAGCCAATAATTCCATAGCTTTGACTCCCCATGCTTCAGCTTCTTCAGCTTTCCCCAACTTCAGAGCCGCTTCCTTCAGAAAGTCCATTTGCAGGATCAGCCAGGTACAGATGTCCGGAGATTTGACCGGAACCCCTTCCGCAAATACCGTTCCGTTATCCCAGCCTGAATCATTACCATGAAAATACATCGGAAGGCCATCGGCACCCGAGCGGTTGTCAAGCCACCATCCCGTGAGCCTGGTGAGCGAATCATATAGCGTAGACAGAACCTCTGTAGACGGGGTGGAATGCTCCATCATCCGTTCCAGAATAAAGCCTTGGACAGGGGGTTTGACGAACCCTCTAATCACTTTGCGGGCGTGAAAGCAATCCGGGTATGCCCCGTTCTCATCCTGCACATGTACCATCGCTAAATACTGGTCATACGCAAGCTCTTCCCAACCTTTGCACATTGCCAAAGCATTGAACGTATAATCCCAGCTCCAGATGAAATTCATGTAAGACTTCGTCATAAGTATAGCAGGCGCTTTGATATACCCCTCCGGCTCAACCACACCTGACCAATTGATATACAGCGCCAGCTTGGCAGCCTCCAAATATTGGCCTGGGACCTCGGGCATATGAGACAGAAAACGGTGGAACTCTTCCTCTTTGGCACTCAGGTTCTGATCATATTCACGATAAGGCTGAGGATGATACGTCAGGTCAAAGCGTCTGATTTGAAAATCAACCCCTCCCGATTCATCCGGAAGAATCTGAAACAAGATGCTTTCATTACCCACTCCATTGCTTCCCCAAACCGATTGATTGCGTACCGTCCCACTCTTAACAACTACCATTAAGGAAGAGCTATCCCCGGCAAATTCCCACATATTATCTTTATGATAAATAAGACGGCTGTAACGGTCCATCTGCTCTTTAGCGATTTGCACGCCACAATTGCCGGTGAAATGAACTGTTTCAGTATCCTGATAACAAAATCTCAATTCCCCGGCCTGACTGCTTAATACACATTCAGCCGGTGACCCAGCCGCATGATAAGGAGCCTGCTTGCCCAGTTCATCAAGAATCAGAAGCGGATAGTGCTCCTGATTCTCAAATTCCCCATACAAAACCCGCAAACAAACATTATCCTTATAAATGCTGTCCTTAGCAAAAGGGTAAGAGAAAGCCAGATAAGAACCATAGGTGCTGAATGCTTGATCCTGTAGATTAAAGTTCATAAATATTAACCTCTTAGTGTAGTAGACACCACATGTGTCTCGCCTTCTGCGATGTCTACTGTAATATAGCTGACCTGTTCTCCACCTACTGTGGTTTCCTGCTTTGCAGCTATGCCTTTACCATTATAGTAGAGTGTATCCACATGACCAGGAAAAGCCGCCTTCCAGACAAAAGACTCCCCAGCTTGCAGCGTCACTGCACTCTCGGTGTTGCCATTATGTTTTACTGTAATGGTACGGTCAAGAATTGGGACATCCCCCAACTCCCCCCATTCCAGTGATTGTGCCAGTCTAGGCAGGGTGCTGATTACGGATGCTCCGTCACCAGCTAACCCCATCAATCCGGCAGCCACGGAACCAACCACACAATAGGACACTTCCGGGTAATCCCGGCGATCCAGGGAGGGGTCTACCAATTCCTTCAGTTCTGTGAAGGCTTCTTCGTTCTCGCCGTACCGGTAGAAAATATCCGGCAGGTAGGTTTTGCCCTCAACATTGGCTACACGGTTGATTTTGACATCCTCCAACGTCTTACGCAGCTTCTCACGATTCCCAATGGAACCATAATAGAGCGGGAGGAAATTACCTTCAGCATGGTAGACCTTCACGAATGACCGATCCTGCAGCATCGCACCGTAGAAGCGGTCTTTCCCTCCATTCCACCAGTCTTTCTCATAACGCTGTTCCAGCTCATCTGCCTTGTCAGCATACTGCTGGGCTAATTCAGCTTGTCCTCTGAGACGGGCCAGTTGGGCGAACGACCGGTATCCGGCAACCTGTGATCCGATCATGTCACCGCCAAGTAGCGGATGAAGTCCAGCTTCATTGAAGGTAGCCAGACCTCTGCGGCCGTATTCCGGATAATACTCCAAAATCCCGTCGCCGTCTTTGTCCCAAGTCTTAGTATATTCATTTAATGTTAGTTCGAAAAATTTCTGCAGCTGACTATCATTCAAATAGTAATCATCGCCTGTCCATTCATATTGACGCCAGCTGGTATGAATAATATCGAAGTTCGCCGGAAGATTGTACCAGAAATCTTCGTCATTCTCGTAATCCACCGGGGCAGGCACGTTGTCCTTGGTAATCTCCCAGTACGTACACCAGTCCCGCGATTCGGCAATGTTCTCGGCAAAACGCATGATCATATTTTTGGTATGATATCGAAGCCCCAGTACCGCAGCTCCAGTGCTATGATGCATTACATCACGGATACAAAATGCCTCGCGTTCAGGCAATGCAGCTTCGTACCACAGCCCGACGGCATCTTCACCGAAATGAGCGTATTCAAGTGCCTGGCGTTTGGCCCAGACAAAACCTTCATTCAGATCTTTATCGGAGGATTGAAAAGTTACTGCACCAGCTTTGGCTTTAATCTCTCTCTCATAGGTCATGCTAAGGTCACTCCTGTCCTTTGTCTATATTAGCTTTCCTTGGAACCTGAGAAGGTCAGACCTTCCATAAATGCTTTTTGTGCTGAGAAGAACAGTAGGATACATGGCAATGTAATGACGACAGCCGCAGCCATCAGCAGGTTGGTATCCGTGGCATAAGTACCCTGGAATCCGGCCAACCCCAGCGTAAGCGTCTTCCATTTATCACTATTGATATAAATCAGCGGTCCCATGAAGTTGTTCCAGGAGCCCATGAAGACCATAACACCGACAGCCATCAAGGCTGGCTTGGACAGTGGCAGGAAGATCGTGCGCCAGATTTTAAAATAACCACAGCCGTCGATAATTGCTGCTTCTTCGAGACCAACAGGCAATCGGGAGTAGAATTGGCGCATTAAGAAAATATAGAACGCCGAGCCGAAGAAGGAAGGAACGATCAGCGGATACAGCGTATCCAGCATACCCAGCTTTTTAAATAGAATAAATTGCGGGATCATTGTAACTTCACCAGGTAATAGCATGGTCGATAGGACCAGTACGAACAGGAACCCGCTCCCTTTCACCTTAAACCGGGCGAAAGCGTAGCCGACAAGCGAACAGGAAAGAACCGTACCGATAATCGGCAAGATGGTTGTAATCACGGTGTTAAGCAGATATTGTGGGAACGGAAAGGCCGTCAGTGCCTTGGCATAGTTGCCCCAGCGCCAGTGTTCCGGCCAGATGCTCATCCCGGAGGCTGCAAGCTCCTCCAGACTCCGCAGTGAGGCAGAGACCATCCAGATAAAGGGATATAGAAATACTACGCTCCCGATTAAAAGTAGGAGATAGGCCAGCCAATGCACCTTTTTCTTGGTAGAATTACGCTCTTTTTTGACGGACACGACGCTTCCTCCCTCCGTTTTGCTCTGTTTCGTAGTACACCCATAAAGCACTGCTGCGGAATACAATCGCGGTGAATATCAGAATAATCACGAAGAGTACCCAGGCCAGCGCTGATCCGTAGCCCATTTTGAACCACATAAAAGCATTTTGATACAGATAATAAGCATAGAACAGCAAGGAGTTATCCGGCCCCCCATTGATCATGAAGCCTTGGGTAAAGGTCTGGAATGCCCCGATCATACTTGTTACCGCGTTGAAGAACAGGATCGGCGAAATCTGTGGCAGGGTCACGTGCCATACCTTTCTCGCAGCAGTGGCGCCGTCAATCTCGGCCGCTTCATACAAGCTTTGCGGAACATCCGACAAGCCAGCCAGATAGATGATCATGTTACCGCCGACCGTCCAGAGGCTCATAATAATGACCGCAGGCATCGACCAATCCGGACTGGAGAACCAGCCGGGTCCTTCAACACCTACCAGACGCAGCAGTGAATTGACGAGACCCACATTAGGGTTGAAGATCCAGATGAACAGCACCATCTGTGCAACACCCTGCACCAGGGTAGGGAGATAATAAATCGTACGGAAAATATAAATGCCGCGCAGCTTCAGGTTCATCAGAATCGCAATCGCAAACGACAGAATGACCTGCAGCGGTACACTTACCAAAGTGTAATAGAACGTAACGGATAACGATTTATAGAACAATGTATCTTTGAACAGCATTTTGTAATTGCCCAGCCCTATCCACTGCGGATCGCTAACAACTTCCCATTTGGTGAAGCTGATATAGAAGGAGAAAATCATCGGACCTACCGTAAACAGCAGGAAGCCGATCACCCAGACCGAGACGAACATGTAGAAGCTCGCCGTTTTGGTATGCATGATTTTCTTCTTCACAAGCAGCCTAGTAACGGCAAAAATAATAGCAAACACCAGCGCGATAACGGTCAGAAAAGGGAGAAGCGGCAGCAATGCTGCCGGCATCCCGATTCCTTCATAGAAATTGTAGATCCCTTCTATTAGTCCATTCATAAGTATGCTCCCGTTAGTTTTGTTGTAAAATATTGTTGATCTTCTCAGCTACCTGCGGGAATACTTCCTTGACATCCTTAGTGCCGATTCCGATCGGCGTTGTATCGTCGATGGCTTTCATCTCATTATTGATCTCATTGGTACTCTTCTGAGCTTCTTGTGTATGCTGCTTCTCGGCGGCAAGCACGAAGGCTGCCATGTTCTTGTTAGCAGCGACAGCTTCAAATGCACTTGTAGCACTAGAGATAACCGGCACTCCGTAAGCATTTTTATTGCCACCGATGATTTTTTGTGCCTCTTCGTTTTGCGTCATATGAGTAATGAAAAGCTTGGCTGCTTCTGCATTCTTGCTGTTCTTACTGAGCGCCAATCCGTTAACTTCTTTGGAACCGCCGTTGCCAGGGAATGGCACGAGATCCCATTTAAAGTTCTGTACATCTGCCATCTGCGGCAGGTACCAAGGACCAAAGTCGGTAAACATGCCGATTCTGCCGCCCAGATACCAGTTCATCATGTTCTGACCTTGTTTCTCACTATCATTAGGTACGATGCCCTCTTGTTTAGTGGAGACAATAAATTCAGCAGCTGCAATCGCTTCCGGTGAATCAAGTGCTGACTTACTCAGATCATCAGTGTAGAACTGGCCGCCGAACGAATAGATCCAGTTGCCGAGCCACAGCGGCTCCGAACCGAAAATTTTGCTCGCTCCCTCACCAGAAGTAAGCTTTTTGGAAATGTCCTTGAATTCTTCCGTAGTCATCGGTACGGTTTGACTTGGAAGCGGAATATTATTCTTCTGGAAAAGATCCACATTAATCGCCATTACCTTCGGTTTGATAATGAAAGGCTCAGCATATACCTTGCCATCCACACTCATTGAATCTACAAAAGAAGGCGAGCTGAACAGCGATTTATCAACCTGCAGTTCCTGGAAAGCGTTCGCAAAACCCGGTAAATCCCCTCCGGAGATCAACATAACGTCGGGGGTGGTTCCTCCGGCAATCATCGTCTGCAATTTGGTCAGATAGTCCTTTTGAATCCATTGACTTTCTACCTTGATATCAGGATAAGTCTTCTGGAAGTTGTCAATGGCCTGCTTGATCGCATCAGCCTCGCTCTGAGCTCCCCAGAAAGCAAACGTGATCTTCCCTTTCGCAGCCCCGCTGTTTCCGCCGGAATTCGAAGAGTCGCTATCGCTCCCCGCGTTGCCGGAACAGGCAGATAAAGCGATTACAACAAGCAGAGATAAAACAATCAAAGACCACTTTTTCATCATGTATTCCCCCTAAGAATGTTTAACTAGTTGATGACCGAATTTCCGCACCACAGCTGCTTCTGATCATCAGCTTGGATGGCAGAACGATCTTTAACGGTACTTCTCTGCCCCCGATGCGTTCGAGCAGCATTTTCACCGCACTCTGCCCCATTTGCTCAGTATAGATCTTCACCGTGGTCAATGGCGGGTTAGCATAAGAGGCCATTTCAATATCATCAATGCCAACTAATGCGATATCTTTAGGTACCTTCAAGCCAGCTTCCTTCAGTGCTCTACCAGCGGCAATCGCCATAGGATCAGAACCGATCAGGAAAGCTTCCGGCAAATTCTGCTTCTCAATCACTTCCTGCATCAGCTGATATCCGGTGGACATGGAGAAATCTTTGCCAATGTGGACATGCTCTGGCAGGTACAGATTCTTCTGCTTCATATAAGCTTCAAAGCTGCTTTGCCGTTGGTCCACAGAATCCGTACCGGAGTTGGAACCAAAACGGTTAATGAAATCGCGAGAACTGATCAGACCGATCCTAGTATAGCCAAGCCCGGTAAGATGATCCAAAGCCGTTCGTGTAACTTTATCAAAATCAACCACAACGGAATCAAAGCGATTCTCATCCGGCGAGTAATCGACAAAGACGACATTCTGAATCCGGCTAAAGAACAGATTATAAGGATCAAACTCAAACTTCCCGATAACGATAAGACCATCCAATCCTGAAAGACTTTCATAAGAATCATGATTCACCCAGCGGATCGTCCGCGTAATGTGCAGGCCTAATTGATTGAATTCCTTCTCGATTTGCAGCCTGATGGACAGGTAGTACGGGTCCTCCGATTCAAATTGTTCTGAACAAAAGGTTACTAGACCAATTTTATAATCCTTCAACTGTGCCGCCTGATGAGACTGACGTCGTTGACTTCCTTTATATTGCAGCTGTTCAGCAGCGGAAATAATCTTTCTTCTTGTCTCTTCCAATACCGAAAGGGAAGGATCTCCGTTCAGCACACGGGAAACTGTGGATGCAGATACTCCAGCCAGACTTGCGATATCACGAATAGTTGCCACGACTAATCACCTTTTCACTTCATATTTGGGAAACACCCCTTATGATCATTTTATAATTCCGCCAAGCTTTTGCCAATCAAAATGTATTTTGTTTACTAAACATTAGTGAACTAATGCGTGAATTCAATATAACAGAGATCAAAACGTTTGACAATACCCAATTGTCTCCGCTTACATATAACTTTCAAGTCTGATAATACGCTCAATCTAATCGTTAATGACCAATATAAAGTTTTTGTTTACTATACGTTTCGTAAATAATATACTCTAAACAGTAAACATTAGCCCATTATCTATTTTTGCAAGCAGGAGGCATTATGAAAACTTTAATCAACAACACTTGTCCCACTATCACTGTCATCAGCGACAGTCCCTTATTTAACAGCACAACTGAAATCGAGACGGTCACGGAAAATCTGTTCCTGGTTCATATCAAGCTCAACGCAGTTCAGAAAGAATATCCTCCAGTATGTACTATTGAATGGTCCATTCCTGCCGTAGACGTTCATTCCTTATGGCATCCAGGAACAGATCGTAATAAAGCGTTTCAGGTGGATTGGGGTGACGGTTTCCAGTCGAAGAGCACTTCCCTGGCACCCGTGGCTTCTCTGTACAATCTGGACGGGCGCAACCGCATGACCTTCGCTTTTACCGATGCCTTGAACAATGTATCAATTAAAGCGGGTATCCATGAAGAAGACTCGACTTTCCTCTGTTCTGTTACCTTATTTGAGGAAGCCATGCCGAAAATAGATCATTATGAAGCTACTCTGCGGATCGACCGCAGAGATATCTCTTACAATAAAGCGCTGGAGGAAGTAACTTCTTGGTGGGAAACCCTTCCCGGCTATAAGCCTGCAGAGGTCCCGGATGTGGCCCTCCGGCCTATGTACTCCACTTGGTATTCCTATCACCAGGAGCTGACCGCAATCGAATTAGAGGAGCAGTCCAAGCTGGCCAAGGAACTTGGCTGTGACACTATCATTGTCGATGATGGATGGCAGACGGACGATAACAATCGGGGTTATGCCTTTACTGGTGACTGGGAAGTCTATGGCGGCAAGATTCCAGATATGAAAGCGCATGTCGATACCGTTCATAAGCTAGGCCTGAAATACATGCTCTGGTACTCCGTCCCGTTCGTGGGCAAGTCCAGCAAAGTATGGGGCCAGTTCGAGAACAAACTTCTACGGATTGACGAGAAGCTGAACGCTGGCGTGTTAGACCCTCGGTACCCAGACGTGCGGGAATACCTGATCAACACCTACGAACAGGCGATCATCGGATGGGATATCGACGGCCTGAAACTTGATTTCGTGGATAGCTTCAGATTGAGCCCGGATCAACAGGAAGGTACAGCCGAAGGCCGGGATCATGAGTCGGTGCCAGAAGCGGTTGACCGCCTGCTCTCCGATGTCATGGAACGTCTAAGAGCTATCAAACCAGATGTTCTCATTGAATTCCGTCAGACCTATATCGGCCCGCTGATGCGAAAATACGGCAACATGTTCCGCGCGAATGATTGCCCTAACGATTCCATTCAGAACCGGGTACGTACGCTAGATCTGCGACTCCTCTCAGGAAATACAGCTGTACATTCCGACATGATCATGTTCAATCCCAATGAACCTGTGGAGAGCGCGGCGATGCAATTGGTTAATGTGATCTTCTCTGTACCGCAAATTTCTTTGCGTCTTAATGAAATTGGCCAGGAATATCTGTCCATGCTGCGCTTCTGGCTGGCATTCAGCAGAGAGCACGGCGATGTCCTGCTGCGGGGCGAACTGTCTCCGCAACAACCGGAGCTGTTATACCCGCTCGTGACTGCACGCAAGGACGACACTCAGATCACCGCCATCTATGCTGATGTTATTGTGCCTGTAGAGCAGGACTTTACTCATTTGTTTATCGTGAACGGCACCTACAGCCAGCGGATAGTAATTAGAAGCACCCTCTCCCCTGCTCGCTATGAGCTGCAAGTCAAAGACTGCTGCGGACAAATTATCAGCTCGAAGATCGTAGAGATGGATAGAGGCTTGCTTGAAGTAGCAGTTCCAAAAGCGGGGCTGGTTAGCTTTAAACGAGTGGACGCGTAATCGTCTGAACAGGCTGCCTTTCTGACTACTAAAAGGGACTCCTGCTCACAGTGACCAAATAGCATACGAACCCAAAAAAACGCTGGATTCTTTTAATCCAGCGTTTTTTATAGTGTTCTCCTCTGCAGTCATGAGAAAAGGCATTACCAGAAAGAGCGAAATACTGGCATATTAGTTGTTTATGAAATTGCGCTTTTTCTGCGTAAAATGACAAAGCTGGCAGAAGAGTGATCCGGGTACACCTGCGGGATGCGTTCTACAATTTGAAAATCGCTGAACTGCGCGAGTCTGCTCAGTAAGTCCCGGTCTTTGATCGTATAAATGACCTGCTCATCCTCACCGGTATCGAGTTTGGAATAAATAACGACGACATCACGTGACGTATTAAGTACATGAGACAGTGTTGCCTGGAAGTGGCTTTCATCAATAATATGGTAAAGTACATCTAAACAGACTGTCATATCTGCTTGTAATCCTTGTTGATCCCCCGTCCAAGTCAGCGGATGGTAAGTAGCAAAAGCTTTAGTCTGGTCATCACCGTATTTATCCTGGCATATGCGTACGGATTCCGATGAAATATCAAGTCCAATGTATTGCGGATAGTTAATTAATCCCAGCTGATGCCCGTCGCCGCAGCCAAATTCAATCACCTCTTTGACGTTATAGCGCTCAATGTAGGCGTTGACAACCGCGGCTTTGAACTCTGCCAGTACACCGTAAGATCCAGATCCCGAGTTTCCGCCTGTCTTATACGTTTGATCCCAGTAGTTAATGTAATCAAAGGTCATTTGCATCCTCCGTTTGCTTAATTAGTTGTAAGCTCAGGTCCCAGTAATTCAAGAGCCCTGGTATTGAATTGGACCAATGGAAGGCGAGCCCCTTCTATAATGGGAGTTGTTAGAAGCATATGCGGGGATTGATGCAATGTGACATTAAATTGCGAAAACCATTTTTTCAAATTTCTTTAATGTTGGAATTTTTATTCGGCATCTCTTCGTCTGTATGCTTGCCGGTGACATGAAGCCTCTGGGAGTGAGCGACGAGCTACCCAACTAACAGCATTTTTGTATCTTATTTTTCGAAAAAGCACGCTGGACGGGTATTCTGGAAAATTCAAGGTACAATATTACACTTCGATCCTTCTTAAACCTAATAAATGAAACAAGCTCCCTGGCAAAAAGCCAGGAAGCTTGTTATGTCACTCTATTAGAATGTTGCAGCCACTTTAGCTACTTGCTCCAGTCCCTCGGCAATAATAGCTTCGGAACGATCTTGGATTTGGTTATGACCTTCAATAATAATCTCTTCAGCTTGAATTCCGAACATACCCAGTGCAGTCTTCACTGGCTTCACAGCGGATTCCAAAGCAGACATCGGCTCGCTGGAGTATACTCCGCCGCGGGCATTCAGCAATACAACTTTCTTATCGCCTGCCAGTCCAATCGGACCTTCGGAAGTATATTTGAATGTCTTCCCTGCTTGTGCAAGATAGGAAATATACGTGATGAGTGGTGCAGGTGCCATGAAATTCCAAAGTGGGAACGCAATAACAACTTTATCAGCAGCAAGGAATTGGTCCAAATAACCGTTCACTGTTGCAGTCAAGGATGCTTCTTCCGGCGTCAAATCCCAACCTTGGCTTATTTTATATAGTCCAGTAATGGCAGTGTTACCATAGTAGGGCAGGTTAGCTTCGTATAAATCCAGCTCTGTCACGGCATCCTGTGGATGTGACTCTTTGTACGCTCCCAGGAACGCTTCATACATTTTCACACTTACCGCTTGTTCTGCCGGACGATCATTTACCTTCACGAATAATACATTTGCCATTTTAATTTCTCTCCCTTTGTCTATTCTATTTATAATGTGCAGCTTCTAAAAATAAGCTTTTTCCTGATAACCTATTGCCTCCTGCACTCCTGCAGGTAAGTGGATCACCTCCTTATCCGAGTGTCCCTTAGGACTTTAATTTACTCTCAGCCTGCAAGCCCAGCTTCTTCAACAATTCCGTCAGTTGATGTTTATCCTCATCCGTCAATACAGAGAACATGTCGGCTATAGTCTGCGTATGTTTGGGGAAAATATCATCAAAAAGTGCTTGTCCTTCATCGGTTAGCTTGATCATCACCAATCTTCGATCCTCTGCGCTTACTTCCCGTTGAATAAACCCCTTCTTCTCCAGCTTATCCACCACATAAGTGACACTTCCGCTTGGGATAGAAAATTTCTCACCGATCTTCTGAATAGCATGGGGACCTTTATTATATAGAAACTCTAGAATATGAAAGGCCCCTATATCCACTCCATAACTGCTGATATCCTTCTTCATGAACTCGACTACAGATTGCACGGATTTCATATATACCCTGAGCAAACGCAGGTCAAGCTGATGTTGTTCATTATCCAAATTCATTTCAATTACCACCTTCGTTGACAACTAAAGGGGGATTTTTGAACGTCTTAGCCGACTAACGCCCCCCAATTTATAAATAATACCACAAGCCCGAGAATCAATAATACCAAAGGCATTCCCAGCTTGGAGGCAGGATCCTTCACGCGGACATGTGTAGCAACAGCCCCGATCATGGTCACCACAACGACTATTCCACCGATAGCCGCAAATTGCTCTTTCCAGATCCCGATAGCCATGAATACGCCCCCCGCCAATTCAACCAAACCTGTGAAAATACGGAACGCTGCCGGAAGCCCATAACGCTTGAATTCTTCCACCATCTGCTTCGAACCAAACTTCGTGAAGCCGAACATAAGGAAGCCCAACGCCAAAATGGACTGCAATACAATTGATAAAATACTCATAAATAATATCCCCCATCACTTATAATATAATTATTTATCTTAAAGATATTTATAATAATATTAGGATAATTATCGTAAGTCAATTACTTTTTTTCACCACCAAAAAAAAGAAACCCGAGATCATCAAAATGATCGGGTTTTTCGATACACTAAAGATCGTATAGCACTTGCTTGATATCAATCCATCGTCCCCACGGCTTTCAGGTTGAATGAACTGCTTTTACTAATGCCAGCTTCATCACGCAGAGTAGCAAGTGCCGCTTGTAAATCCTCTTTTTTCACGTAAACATAAGGACTTTTCCAAAGGGTCTCCATATGTAATGAACGAATATGCTCTGGTTTGATCTTAGGGAAACTGAACACCCATTGCTGGAGCTCCTCTCCCGGTATATCTGACTTTACATTATTGCCGATAATGTCGAGCACTCTTCCCCATTGGGAAATCCCTTGAAAAGCACCCAGCTTGTCAACGATCTGCTTGATAACTTGCTGCTGCCGATCATTACGTGCGAAGTCGGAGGATTCTCCGGTGCCTTGATTGGATTTGCGATACCGAACAAAGTCCAGCACCTGTTTGCCATTAAGTTTCTGCAACCCTTTTTTCAAATCGATATTTGTCCCATCTGCAGTATCGGTATATTTCATATCCATGTCGACATCAATGTCCAGTCCACCTAGCAAGTCCACCGTTTGCCTTAACACATCAAAATTCACCACGACCATATGATCAATTGGAATACTTAGTAGATCGCTAAAAAATTGCTTCGTATTAGGAATAGCCTGCGACTTATCTTTAATATAGTGATAGGCATAATAGTAATTGGCTTTGCGGGAAGGCAAGGATTTGGGCTTAAGCAGTAAGTCACGCGGCAACGATAACAGGCTGGTGGACCTGGTTTCCGGATTATAGCTGACGAGCATCAGCACATCCGTATTCATCACCCCGCCGCCTCCTTCCCGGCTATCTACACCGGCGAGCAAAAAGATCATCGGCTCGATGTTTTCCTTTTTATTATTGTTATCGGTCTCCATTGGAAGAGCCAAAGGCTGAACGATTGCCGCCGGTGCAGCCATGCGCTGAATGGCCGTGTCCGTCTTTTGGTATAAATACCCCACATACAGCCCCACTCCAATTAGGAGAGCGCCGATAACTAGACTTATACTCGTCACAACTTTGCGGGTCGTGCTCCACTTACTTTTATTCTTACCTTTGTTCTTTCTAGACATGATTCCTTCCACTCCACTTCATTAGCATCCATTGCTGTATATATCCAATCCTTAAACCTGCCTTCTACTTCTCAGATGGTTCAATGAAGATTTCATCCTTATGAACTTTAACACTTAGTACTAAACCAATCGCCAGGATATTACTGAGCAATGAACTGCCTCCATAGCTGATAAATGGTAATGAAATACCCGTCAGGGGCAGCAAACCGATATGCATTCCGATATTCACGGATACCTGAAAGATTAACATGGCGATAAAACCGATAACCAAATAGGACCCTGCACGTTCTCTACTGTCCATTGCGATAAAGATCATCCGATACACAAGCAGTAAGTACAGAAGCAGCAGCACAGCAGAACCTATAAAACCATAATTCTCCCCAATGACGACATAAATTGAATCGGAATATGCGTAAGGAATAAATCCTCTGCGTACATAAACCCCTTCACTGCCAGACAAACCTCCGGCCCCTATCGCTGTCATTGCATTTTTAACATGCCACGATTTATCTGGATCACTGGTTGGATCTAGAAAAACTTGAATCCTGGACATTTGATGGGGCTTTACAATCTTGGATAACAATTCGAAGTCGGCATTAAATAACCATAATATAGTACCAATCGAAGCGAACACTGTACCGAGGATCAGAATCATATACATTGCCCGGATATTGCCAACCCAAAGCATGCTAAGTAATATCCCCACAAACACCAGCGCCGTACCTAAATCTGGTTGTTGCAAAATTAAGACGAATGGAAGGCCAAAAATACCACAGACCGGTAATAAATCTTGAACGAAACGGAGTTCCTTCCCCTCTCGTTTTCCTAGCATATGGGCAATCAGCAGCACCGTGGAGATTTTCGCCAACTCCGACGGCTGAAGCTGAAAGCTTCCGATGCTAAGCCACCGGGAGGCACCATTAATGTGTTCTCCAACAAACTTGACCAGTACGAGCATCCCGATACTCATTCCATAGAGAAGATAGGCCAGCTTGCCCAATAGAACTTTGTAATCAATCAATGCGATCATTAACATCGGAATACAAAATGCACCAAAGAGATATAGATAATTAATTTGAAGTCCCGCTAGATGTGTATCTGCTGTTGCTCCATGAATAGCGAGGGTTCCAATGGAAACGAGACATGTCACAAGAATAAGTGTGGATAGATCCAGTTTTGCAAACTTGCTGGTGATAAACATATGACTACCTCTATTTTGTCGAATTTCTGGCATTTTCTTGACGTCTTCTATGGTTATCTCGTGAAATGCTAAGAAGAATCCCGGTACTGGCCAAACACAGAATGAGCGATGATCCGCCATAGCTAATAAAAGGGAGAGGTACTCCCGTAATCGGCAGGCTGCCAATCACAGATCCAACATTCAGCAGGAATTGAATAAATATCATCATCACAATACCCATTCCCAGCATGAGACCGAATGGATCACTACTCCTTATTGCAGTAATAAACCCTCGCCAGATGAACAGAAAAAATACGACGAAGAGCATAAATGTACCGACAAATCCCAATTCTTCGCCAACCACAGCAAAGATAAAATCGGTATGAGCCTCCGGCAAATAAGACAGCTTCTGCACACCTTGACCAATCCCCGTCCCAGTAAGGCCTCCATTGCCCAAAGCATAGAATGACTGTGTAAGTTGATAACCCGAGCCTTGCAGATCATCTAGCGGATTCAGAAAAGCGCTGACGCGCTCAAGACGATAACTTTTACTAACCGCAAGATAAACAAACATAGGCACGAGAGCCATGCTAAGCAACAACATATGACGGAGGTCAACATCACCGACCCACAGGATTGTTACTGCAATAAAGAACAGGATCAACACGGTTCCGAAATCCGGTTGTCGCATAATCAGCAGCAGCATCGTACCAACGACCACGATAATAGGCAATAAGCCATTCCGAAAATTGCGAATTCGCTCCCCTTTTCTGCTAATGATGGCCGACAAATATACGATAACGGTTAACTTGGTGAACTCCGACGGCTGCAAATTAAAACCACCTAGAACAAACCATCGTCTCGCACCATTGATATTTGCTCCTCCTATTAAGACCAGAACAAGGGCCAGCAAGGAGAATGTCAGCAGAATGGGCGAAGATTTTTTCCACACTGAAAACGGAATAGACATAAAAATGAGCATCACAAATAATCCGGTGAGCGCAAATACGCCTTGTTTCATGACGTAGTGCCACGGACTATCATGTCTTATGAAAGCAGCAGGATAACTGGCGCTAAAAATCATAACCAAACCAAAACCAACCAACAACAAGGTCAAGAAAAACAGGGTGAAATCGGGGCGACCTCTTATTTTAAGTTTCAAATCATAGATCACCTCCACCATGCCAGTACTACTCACGAATAAATTACTTCAGATTGAGTTGCCCGTGATAAGCCTTCTTAGAGAACAGCTTTAACTTATCCTCACTTAACTTATATACATCCAATCCGTTTCCAGCCTCACCCAATGACCAGCCTAGGGCAAGCTCGTTAAAGCCGTCATGATCTAAATCTAGAAATCCGGCATACTCCAGACCATAACCAAAACCTTGGATCTCCGAGACCACTTTCCACTTCTCGTTTTGCTGCTTGAATAGTGCGGCTTTCAACGGCTTACCCGTCTCTTTATTGTCTTCATAGACAACGACCGCTTCATCAATTCCGTCTCCATCCATATCTCCAAAAGAAATATCATGACCCTCTTGTCCCTGTAAAGGGGTGACCAGTTGCGCCTTATCCGGCAACAGCTTGATCAGCTCCTGGCTGGTATCATAACGCTGTTTGCTCGCTTCGGATAAGGGAGGCTTTATCATATCTATAGGTGTTGCCGGAACCCGGCATCCGCCAAGCAACCATAACGTTGTCAGCATGACACCTATTTTTATGAATTTGCTGGACATTGAGATCATCGACTCCTCGCTTATCCGCTCTTTACCTATTTTATCTGCGGAAGGGATTAAAGTGGTTATGAAATAGTTAAATTTGTGGATCACCTATACTGGAAGTTCTATTTGAACCCGTGTTCCCTCTCCTGGCACGCTGTCTATTCCCAATACTCCATGATGCAGCTTAATGATCTGATCCGATATGGACAGACCGAGTCCGCTGCCTGAAGCATTTGGATCGCCCTTATAGAATTTGTGCAGTACATTCTCTAAATCGGCCTCTGCGATTCCTGAACCATTATCTTCTACCGTAATCAATACTTTTCCCGGAACGGTGTGGGCTTCAATCAGAATGTGACCTGAAGGAGGAGTGAATTTGAGTGAATTATCAATAAGATTAATCATGATTTGCTTGAGACGATTTTCATCCGCCTGAATGACAGGCAGGCCCTCCTTGACACTTACTTCGAGTGAGATCCCTTGCCGGGCTGCTCTTGGGGCCAGTTGCCTCCCGATATGCTGCAGCAGTTCCGTCAGATCCACTGGTGCGGGGTGTATGGCTATTCTACCGTTATCCAGCTTGGAGAAATCGAGTAGCTCGTCCACCATATGAGTTAATCTGTCACTTTCTGATTCAATAATTTCAAGTCCATCTTGAAGCAGAGGCCGGTTCTCGCCCGCATTGGCCTTCAATGTGATGGCCCAGCCTTTTATGGAGGTTAGCGGGGTGCGCAATTCATGGGATACGGATGAGATAAAATCATTCTTAAGCTGTTCACTCTTAGAAATTCGTCTCGCCATCATATTCAAAGTATCCGCCAAGGAACCCAGCTCATCCTGGTAGCGCTTATGGACTCTTATACTGAAATCCCCTTCAGTCATTTTATCTGCGGCTTGTTTAAGGTCTTTGATGGATCTCGTAATGGTCCAAGACAGCAATAAGCCAAGAATCGTCACAATCACAATCACCAGCAACCCGACACCGATCAATAAAATTGTAATTTGATTCACTGTATGTATGGTCTCCGTTAAGGACGTGATAAACCTGACTTCCCCGACGATGACCTCATTGGCTTGTAAAGGATAGGCGACCGCTAAAATAGCTTCCCCGGTCACAGGGTCCTTCCCTCTCCAGGTGCCAGGCTGACCATGAATCGCTGACTGCACATCCGCAGTCATAACCTTATCGCCTTGAAGTCCATTCGAATCCTGCAAAAGCCGACCCGATGAACTAATAATCTGCACCTGCGCATCAGAATGGTTAGCAAATCCTTTCAACAGGCGTTCCGATTCCTTCTCCAGATCCTCTTCAGCAAAATACTGCTGAAAAAAAGAAGCGGATAGCTCCGCTTGATTCATCAGGATTCGCTCTATATTGTGAAAATAATAATATCTCACGGATACGTTAAGGAAAATCTCCAGTATGAGAACCGTCAGGCAAATGACTACCAGATAACTGCCTACTAATCTTTTCTGAATCCCCATCCCTTTAGCCTTCCTTCCTAAAACGATAACCTACTCCCCATACGGTCTCGATCCAATACGGATTGGAGTCGTCATCTTCGATCTTCTCCCGCAATTTGCGTACATGAACATCTACCGTTTTAGGATCGCCAATATAATCCTCACCCCATACGAGATTCATTAATTCATTTCTGGAAAGTGCCGTATCGGGATGTTCCAGGAACGTTCGGATCATTTGGAATTCCTTCGGCGTTAATTCAATCAAATCATCATGTTTAAACACCTTATTGGCATTAAGATCCATCCGAATCGGTCCGGATTGCAGAACAAGCCTTTGCGGCTTTACAACTAATTCTGTACGGCGCAGGATGGCTTTGATTCTTGCTACCAGCTCTAGCGGATTGAAGGGCTTGACGATATAATCATCAGCGCCGATTTCAAGTCCTTTGATTTTGTCCAGATCCTGTCCACGTGCGGTTAAAAAAACAATAATGACCCCAGGGTCCTGCTCTCTTAGCTTCTGGCAGATTTCAAAACCGTTACCATCCGGCAGCATAATATCCAGAACGATAACATCGGGATGATCCGTAGTGAAGCTCTGTAAAGCTTCTCCTTGATTTGCCGCCTCACTCACCACAAAGCCGTTATTGATTAAATTAATCGATATAAAACGTCTAATATTATCGTCATCTTCAACAATCAATACATGATTACGAATAGCAGTATCCACGATTTCCACCCCTATTAACCGATTCCCTAATATGTAAATACAAAAAAAGCTCTCCCTGTAAAGAGAGAGTCTTTGGGTGCGAATCCATATTAAATCACATGTGGATATTACTCTATATTGAGGGGCTTGTCAAAAATGGTTGATTTATTTTACCGTCTCCAATATATAACGGTTGTCCGGAACCTTAAGCCCCAGATTGCCCCGCAACGTGTCATCCTCGTATTCTGTACGGAAAAGACCCCGCTGCTGCAAGACCGGAACGACCAGATCCACAAAGTCCGCTAGCGCGCCCGGCACAACGGTACGAATATTGAAGCCATCTGCAGCCCCGCCTTCAAACCATTCCTGTATCTGATCAGCGATCTGATCCGGTGTGCCGATGAACGATGTTCTTGGCGTAGAGGCCTGCAGTGCTACCTGGCGCAACGTTAGCCCTTGCTCTCTGGCTTGCTGCTTGATTTTGTCCGTTGTACTCCGGAAGCTGTTACTGCCGAGATCACCGATCTCAGGGAAAGGCTCATCCAGTGGGAACCCCGAGAAGTCAAAGTGTTCAAAAAAACGGCCCAAATAATTTAGCGCCTGCTCGATACTGACCAGTTCCACGATTTCCTGATACTTTCGCTCGGCTTCTTCTACTGTTCTGCCAACGATCGGACCAATGCCAGGGAAAATCAGGATATCCTCTGCCTTGCGTCCATACACCGCAGCTCTTGTCTTAACGTCTTTATAAAACTCCCTTGCCTCTTCCAGTGTCTCATGCCCTGTATATACGGCCTCGGCTGATCTGGCAGCCAAATCCTTACCGGATTCAGAAGAACCCGCCTGAAATATGACCGGATATCCCTGCTTGGAGCGTGCTACATTAAGCGGCCCTTGGACTGAAAAGTGTGTTCCTTTATGATTTAGCGTGTGCAGCTTGGTGCGGTCAAAGAAAACATCATTGTCCTTATCCCCGGTAAATGCATCGTCCTCCCATGAGTCCCACAAGCCTTTGACTACCTCCAAATGCTCTTCCGCAATTTCGTAGCGCAAAGAATGATTCGGATGCTCACCTTTGCCAAAATTAAGCGCCGATCCTTCCAGTGGTGAAGTCACCACATTCCAGCCGCTTCTTCCTCCGTTTATTTGATCTAGAGAAGCGAATTGCCTTGCGACCGTGAACGGTTCACTGTATGAAGTAGATAATGTAGCGACCAGCCCGATATTCGAAGTAAAGCCCGCCAACGCAGATAGTATAGTCAATGGCTCAAAACGATTCAGAAAATGCGGATTAGATTTCTCATTGATATAGAGACCGTCCGCAACGAAAAGCAGGTCGAACTTCCCCTCCTCTGCCTTCAGCGCCTGCTTCTTGTAGAAATCCAGACTTACGCTGGCATTGATCGGAATGTCTGGATGCCGCCAAAAGGAAATACTGTTGCCAACCCCCTGCAAGACTGCTCCCAATTTCAATTGTCTTTTAGACATATTTAAATCCTCCTCATATTGTGATATCTATATTGATCATTCTTGATGACGGATAACGTTCTCATTTGTTCAAACTGCTGCGAGCGGGTTCCCCCGCAATGCCCAGCTTTGTTCGATCCACCTGCTTAAATTCCTTCATCCTAACTGCCCATGCCGCTCCCAGCAGCGTAATACCCGTAAGGAGAAATACAACAGGGATTCCAACCCATCCGCCCAGAAAACCGCCAATCAGCGGCCCAAGCACGATTCCGAATTGATTCGCGGTCTGGCTTAAACTAACAGCTCTGCCCCGAAAATCGTTGTCGGCATATTTGATGATCAGTGCATTCATAGCCGGGTACACGGCGGCGAAGAACAGCCCATAGATAAATCGCAGACTTCCAAAATAAATGAGGTTAAAGGCTGTCAGTTGCAGAAGACTGCCAATCCCGCCACCCAGCAGACCGATAAACAATGTTTTCTCATATCCGATCCGACCGCCAATTCTACCCCAACGAGGGCCCATAATCACCGTAGCAACACCGATCGCTGAAAAGACGATTCCTGCACTGAGTGTAGCATTGCTGATATCTCCGCCAATCTGAACGACGTAAAGCGTTAGCACAGGTTCGATAATCAGCACGGAAGTCGAGACGAGTAGAATCAGACCATAAATCCGCATTAAACCAGGGTTGGAAGCCGCCTTCTTCAAATCACCCAGGATGCTTGATTGCACCACAGTGCGGTGCTCGCGCGATTCTTTTACCCACAGAACCATAAGAGCAGATAAGAGCGTAATCACTCCTGATGCAATGAAACAGCCCCGTAGTCCGATCCAATGGCTCAGCACACCACCCACAAGCGGCCCAAGAATCCCCCCGGCAGCGGTAGAGGTCGAGATGACACCCAGTGCATACCCCACATGCTTCTCAGGCGTATTCGTACCCACTAATGTGATGGATGCAGGAGTAAAGCCGGCCATAAGTCCCTGAAAAATCCGCACCGCAATAAACATATAGGGATCATGGACAAAGTAATTCGCCATATGGGCGATAGCCAGCCCCACGCCTGAACGAATCAGCATCGACTTGCTGCCGTATTTGTCAGCCAACGAGCCCCAGAATGGGGCACATAATCCGCTGATCAGAAAGCTGATTGAAATCGAAACACCAGACCAGACTTCCAGGCCATTTTGAATGCCCAAATCTTCTTGCAGAAACAGTGGGAAAAACGGAACAGACAGGGTATAGGCCATATGATTGAAGAATAGTCCTAGCCACAAAATATACAGATTTCGCTTCCAGTGCAGCATCATCATTCCTCATATTTAATAATTCCTATATAATAAGTAGGTATTATCCATATTAGAATACCCCTGTCAGAATGTATAATTGAAAAGTTCAATAGATTTATTCAAGAATTGAATCACTCCAATTCCCTGAGCTCCCCCCCAATGCAAATGACAAAAACCACAATCATAACGATAGCCAATCAAAAAGGCGGCACAGGTATAGCTGCTACCGCCTTTAAATCTATACCTGTACTGGCCATACTCTCATCGCAATTGTTACCGTTGCTCTCAACTCATCTACTGACGCACCGTCACGCGCTTGTGTTGTTAACCCCTGCAATACCGTGTGAAAAAACTTGGCCATATGCCGCGGTTCAGCACTCCCTGGTAGTTCTCCCTCCTCAACAGCACGAGTAAGACGGAGGAATATTCCCTCTTCTCTTTCTGCTCTCCTCGCCGCCAATAATTCGCCAATATAAGCGTAGTTCTGTGAACAATTCGTTGCGCCAGAGACAAAGAAGCATCCTGCCGGGTTATCCGGATTAGTGAAGAAATGTGCTGCATCCATAAGCATCTCCTCAATCGCTTGCTTTGCTGCTATAGATTTATACAGGGCTTGAGTTAGCGCTACCCCATAAGTGGATGCATACAACTCAACAGCTTCATGAAATAGCTCCTCTTTATTCCCAAAAGTAGCGTACAAGCTCGGAGCTGAAAGCCCCATCGCCTTCAGCAAATCAGCCATGGAGGTAGCTTCGAAGCCATGACGCCAAAATAACTCCAGAGCAATCTGCAGCGCTTTGTCACGATCAAATCTACGACGTGTCTTTGGTGACGAATGGGAAACATTTTTATCTTCTATAACGTTCATTATGATTCACCTTGCCATCTCAATTTTAGTATTCTATAATGATCATTATAGTTTAAGGGCCTACTTTACACAAGGCTGCTCGATAGGCCGGTCAGAGGGCTTATCCTTGCGCTAGTCTCTAAACTAAAAATCATATATTTTGAAGGAGATCAAAAATGCCTGTCGATAAAGAATCCACAAAGATACAAATAGAAATTTGGTCGGATATCGTCTGTCCATGGTGCACAATCGGAAGAGAGAAATTAGAGACTGCTCTTTCTTCATTTGAGCATCGTGATCAAGTAGACATCAAATGGCGGAGCTTCGAGCTATTCCCAGATGCTCCCCGTCTGATCGAGGGAGACCGTGAAACGTATCACGCGACCTACAAAGGTATACGAAGAGAGGATTATGTTGAGATTCAAAATCGAGCGGTCGATCTGGCTGCCCAAGTGGGCTTGGAATTCCATATGGAGAAAGCCAGAGAAGGAAATACGTTTGATGCGCATCGTTTATTGCATTTAGCTGTCGAATATGGATTGCAAGACGCACTCAAGAAGAGATTCTTCCTAGGCTTCTTTAGCGAAGGGGCTGCTATCGGAGATGTGGCAGATCTTGAACGATTAGCTATCGAGGTTGGTCTCCCTCCTGAAGAGGTGCTCGATGTCTTGAGAACCGATCGCTATACGCAGGAGGTCCTTGCCGATAAGCAAACCGCCGTAACACTGGGTGTACAAGGCGTTCCCTTTATGGCGTTCAATCGGACCTATGGAATCTCGGGTGCCCACTCCCCCGAAGTTCTTCTTGAAATGCTTAATCGTGTATGGAACGAATCTAAACAGACATTGGAAACCGTGGTGGAAGGAACTAGCTGTGGTGTTGATGGCTGTTGATCGGGAAAGTTTGACACTGAATTCTATGAAAAGAATACTGCTCCAGTATTCTTTTTATTTCCAAATGGTATTGGCAGTAGCTCACTTGGACTATAGCTCAAAACTTCTTCTGCCTAAGTCATGAATAATAGCCTAAACATTCTTACTATATAAGCCAAACAAAAGAAATTAACAAAAAGCGAAGTGAGCGAACGGGGAAGTTTGGAACTTTAGGCGCAAAGCGCTCGCCTAGCTTTCTATAGGAAAGCTAGCACCGGATCATAGTCTGTCGACAGATTTCAACCTCTAGAAGCGGTATATTCCTATTCACCAGTCGTCTTAACAGTGAAAAAGAGAGGTCACCTCCCCAATTAACAGCATTTTCGTACCTTATTTTCCTTTTATTTAAGTAAATGAGTTAAATAAGGGTATTATTGTATCTTATTTTTCAAAAAAGCACGCTGAACAGGGTATTTTGGAAGATTTAAGATACAATATTGCACTTAATCTCCACTAACCCTTAGCTGCAGAGGATTTACGGTACGAAAATGGCGCTAATTATCCTTCTTATATAAGCTCTCTTTTTTCTTGGTTATGTTTGTTTTTTTAATGCGTTCTATATATATAAAATAAGCTTGCAAACTCCCATAAGGAAAGTTCACAAGCTTATTGAACTAAAGCTATGATGCGGTCGAGAGGACTCGAACCTCCACAGTATTGCTACCACACGGACCTGAACCGTGCGCGTCTGCCAATTCCGCCACGACCGCATATTATGTATAGTTTGATTCATATCTGGTTTGTTTCAACCAGCGAACCAATCACCGTAATTAAGAATATACTCCTTTTCCGAATGAATTGCAAGCTTTATTTCAAAAAAACTATTTTGTCTTTTAGATTCATAAAGCAATATAGGAAAAACCAATCACGTCTATCCATTCTATATATTTCACTTATAAGACTATTGTATGTTACAACAGAAATAAGACTTCACAACGAAGGGAGCTTCACTTATGAATCAGTTATGGCATACCAGTACCTATGATAAAGATATGGCGTTTGTCTCACAGTTTGGCGAGTCGCTGATCGACCTGCTTCAGCCCCGGCCGGGCGAGCATATTATCGACTGGGGCTGTGGCACTGGTGATCTCGCGGCGACGATCGCTTCCCATGGCGCAGTCATTACTGGCGTTGATGCTTCTGCCGATATGATCAGAACGGCGCGCAGCAAGCATCCGGAGCTGACCTTTATTGAAGCAGACGGTCAGAACTACGTGGCGGAGTCAGCGGCAGACGCCATTTTCAGCAATGCAGCCCTCCACTGGCTGCTGGATGCCGATGGTGCGGCGGCTTCCATGGCGGCCAGCCTCAGGCCGGGCGGACGTCTAGTCGCAGAATTCGGCGCGCTGGGCAATATAGCGTCCATTGTCGCCGGGCTGCCCCGCGCCTTTGCTGCAATTGGCCAGAGCGACAAACTCCGCCTGCCCTGGTATTTTCCCAGCACGGGGCAATATGCCTCCCTGCTGGAGCGCCACGGGTTCACCGTGGACTTCGCCCTGTGCTTCGACCGCCCGACACCGCTGGAGGGCGCGGAGCAGGGCTTTGCAACATGGCTGAACATTTTTGCCAATGGAATTCTGAAGGTCCTCTCCCCTGCTGAACGTGCAGAGGTCATTTCTTGGATGGAAGTGGAGCTCAAACCGACATTGTTCCAAGAAGGAAGCTGGGTCATGGATTACCGGAGAATTCGGGTGGCGGCTTACAAGCGGTAGACAAAACTTTTTTATACAATCATTACCTTGCTGTTGCCGATGATTTGACGCACAATAGAGATTGAACGGCAACGGACCGGTCCAAGGAATACTGCAATGCTGGGATTACGATGAAGCATACTACCTGTAATAGAGCGCTTCTGAGATCACTATACGTACAGCAAAGCCGCCGGTAGTTCCGGCGGCTTTACCCTTTTATAGATGAAGTATTAGGACTGCTTGTCCACGACGCGCAGTCTCTGATCTTCAACATATTTGTTGCTTCCCGCGCCAAGTCCTACGAACAGCAGCACTACGCTGGCTCCGAGCAGCAAAATCAGCGGTAACGTCCAGCTGCCAGTCAGGTCATGCAATAGCCCGAACAGAGCGGGTCCCGCTGCCGCCAGCATATAGCCGATGGATTGGGCCATGCCCGACAGCTCAGCGGCTTGCTGTGTGCTCCGTGTCCGCAGGCTGAAGAACATCATCACCAGTCCGAAGGAAGAACCACCGGCGATCCCGATAGAACAAGCCCACAGCAGCATCCATGACGTACTGCCGAGCCATACGCCTCCAATGCCTACTATATAGAGCACAACGATGCCGATAACGAAACTTCGCTGATTTTTCATCCGTCCGGCCAGAAGAGGGATAAAAAAGGTGAACGGAAGCTGGGCAAGCTGCATAATGGACAGAATCCAGCCGGCATGACTCAGAGTCATCCCCCGTTCCACCAGAATAACGGAAAACCAGGCGACCATGACATAGTAGAGCAGCGATTGCAGACCCATAAAAATTGTAACCTGCCACGCCAATCCAGAACGCCACAGATTCCCTCCGGTAGCGAGAGCGGCTCCCGGGGAACGCTGCTCGAGATTGCGGATTTGCGGAATCCAGAGCAGTGTGGACAGGGCAGCAATGACAAACCAGATGGCCAGCGTCCCTTTCCAGCCGAGACCAGTCTGGGTAGCCAGGGGTACACTGATGCCTGAAGCGACAGCGGCGCACAGATTCATGGATACAGAGTAAATCCCGGTCATCAGTCCGGTATTCTGTGGAAATTTCCCTTTGATAAGCCCGGGCAGCAGCACATTACAGACAGCGATGGAAAGCCCCAGAATAGCCGTGCCAAGAAACAGCATCCCCGTCCCCGCAGCAGAGCGGATCAGAATGCCTATCGACAGCAGCAACATTGATGCAACCAGCACATTCGCCAGGCCGAACCGGCGAGCCAGCCTGGGGGCGAACGGGGACAACAGCGCGAAGGCCAGCAACGGCAGCGTAGTGATCGCCCCAGCTGCTGTATTGGATAAGCCCAAATCGTCGCGGATCGTCTTGACCAGCGGTCCAACGGAAGTAAACGGAGCCCGCAGGGCCGCCGCTACAATTATAATTCCCAGAATAAGCAGCCAGTTGTCCATTCGGGATCGGGATGTAGATTTTTTATCGTCTGTGGCTGCTTGTCCATGTCTTGTTTTCATGATGTTATTTCCTCCTTGGGGCCAAAAAAATACCCGCAGGCCAAAAACCTGACAGGAATGGATCATGCTATGGGTCTTACAAGTCCAATCCAACCTATTATACGCTTTGTGCACGGCAAACACAGCATTGACAAATCAAAGATGCCTCTTTAGTATCCTAATAATGGAGATTATACCTACCAAGCCAGTTATAATCCCACATATTTTAATAACAGAAAGAAGTGAAGTAAGATGATCCGTCGGTTTGCATCCTATTATCGGCCCTACAGAAAGCTATTTATCATCGACTTCTCCTGCGCAGTCGGCGCGGGGTTGCTCGAGCTTGCATTTCCAGTGGCCGTTAACAAATTTATAGACGACCTGCTCCCAGGCCAGGATTGGCCACTCATTCTCATTGCCTGTGTTGCGCTTCTTGCGATCTACGCCCTCAATACTGTGATGCAGTATATCGTGACCTATTGGGGCCACATGCTGGGGATTAACATCGAAACGGATATGCGTAAAAAAATGTTCGACCACATCCAGAAATTATCTTTCCGTTTCTTCGATAATAACAAAACCGGCCATCTGATCGGCCGGATTACCAACGACCTGAATGATATCGGCGAGATGGCGCACCATGGACCGGAAGATGTTTTCATCGCGGTCATGACCTTGGTCGGTGCCTTTATCCTGATGGCAGACATCAATCTCAAGCTCGCCATCATTACCTTCGTCATCGTTCCTATCATGGCTTGGGTCATTATTTACTTCGGACGCAATATGACCACGACCTATCGCCAGCTCTTCGGCAATGTCGGCAACTTCAATGCCCGTATTGAAGACAATGTCGGTGGTATCCGCGTGGTACAATCCTTTGCCAATGAAGATCATGAAAAAGAGCTGTTCGCAGTAGACAACCAAATGTTCCGTCGCACGAAGCTGCTGGCCTATAAAATCATGGCAAAAAGCTTGTCCGTCACCTATATGATGACCCGCCTCATTACCGTTCTGGTGATGATCAGCGGCGCATGGTTCTTTATTCAAGGCGAGCTGGCCATCGGTGAGTTTGTTGCTTTCATCCTGTTGTCCAATGTCTTCTTCCGCCCAATTGAGAAGATCAACGCCGTTATCGAAAGTTATCCTAAGGGCATCGCCGGCTTCAGACGTTACCTGGAGATCATAGACACCGAACCAGAGATCAGCGACAAGCCGGACGCCGTAGACGTCAATGCATTACGTGGCGATATCGCCTTCCAGGACGTCACCTTCGGTTATGATGAGCAGCGGCCGGTGCTGAAGGGCATCAGCCTGAACGTCAAGGCCGGAGAAACAGTCGCCTTTGTCGGTCCCTCTGGTGCAGGCAAGACGACCATCTGCAGCCTGCTACCCCGCTTCTATGATGTCACTGGAGGAGCGATTACCGTCGACGGCATTGATATTCGTGACTTGAAGCTGACTTCGCTGCGCAAGCAGATTGGTATTGTACAGCAGGATGTGTTCCTGTTCTCCGGCACGATCCGTGAGAACATTGCTTATGGCAAACTGGATGCCCAGCTGCCGGAGATCTGGGAAGCCGCCCGTCGGGCCCATCTGGAAGAACTGATCCAGAATCTGCCGGAGGGGATGGAGACCGTGATCGGCGAGCGTGGCGTGAAGCTGTCCGGTGGGCAGAAGCAACGCCTGGCTATCGCGAGAATGTTTCTGAAGAATCCACCGATTCTGATTCTCGACGAAGCGACCTCAGCGCTTGATACGGAGACAGAAGCCGCGATCCAGCAGTCACTGAGCGAGTTGTCCGTGGGCCGGACCACGCTGGTCATCGCCCACCGCCTGACGACCATCAAGAATGCCGACCGAATTATCGTTGTTAACGAAGATGGTATCGCTGAGCAAGGACGCCATGATGAACTGGTTAATGCCGGCGGAATTTACAGCCGCCTGCATCAGGTGCAGTTTAACGCATAGCATTCAATAGCTCAGAGATGTACCAGAGAATCGGCCTTTGCCCAAAAGAAAAGCTGCCCCAGCGTTCGCTTCATGAACGCGGGGCAGCTTCAGATGAACAGGTTAACCAGAGCGTTCTGGTTGACCTGTTTTTTTGCGTACAATCACCAGAAAACAGTAGCCTTCCTCAGATAGCAGTGTAGCTTATTTTTTCGCGATATGCACTTTCAGCAGCTTGCCCTTCACGGTAGTCTCCCGCATCGCCTGAAGCACCTGTGGGCCTTTGCCGTTCAGAATATCCACGTAAGACACGTTATCTTGTATCGTGATAATTCCGATATCTTCTGCAGTCACCCCATCGAGCTTCGCCAGTGTTCCGACAAAATCAACCGCGCGGAGTTTCTTCTTCTTGCCGCCGTTAAAGTACAGCTTCATGATGTCCTTGCTTAAGTCTTCACTCCGGTCCTTCTTGCGTACTGGCTGTCTGTTGATCTTCTGCCCGAACGCTTCTTGCGCTGCAGCTACGTCATTATCAGAAGGAACCGGCATCACAGGGATGCTGAAGCCAATATAGCTTTCAATTTCCTTGACCCATTTATGCTCATTCGGCGTCACAAAAGTGATGGCTTTACCTGATTTGCCCCCCCGCGCAGTTCTTCCCGTCCGGTGAACATAACTTTCTTTCTCCAGCGGGATATCATAGTTGATCACATGAGTGATATTCTCGATGTCGATTCCTCGTGCGGCTACGTCGGTGGCAATCATGTAACGGAACTGGCCTCTTTTAAAAGCATTCATGACCTCAAAGCGTTCGTCCTGCATCATGCCGCCGTGGATCTTGTCGCACGGGTACTCCAGCTCGGCTAGGCCGCGGAACAGATCATTCACCTGCTCTTGGGTCCGGCAGAAGATAATGCAGCTGTCCGGGTTCTCCACGGTGAGAAGATCGCTCAGCAACGAGAATTTGGCTGCGGGTCTCACCTCAATTAGCGCATGCTCGATGGTCGCCGTGGTGATGCCGTTGGCCTGAATCTCAATATCCACAGGATCATTCATGTACTTGCGGCACAGATTCTTGACCTTGTCCGGCAAAGTTGCGGAGAATAACAAGGTCACCCGATCCCCCGGCAGCTTCTTGATAATCGCCTCCACTTGCTCAATGAAGCCCATGTTAAGCATTTCATCCGCTTCGTCAATAACGAGGTATTTCAGCCGGTTCAGCGGCAATGTGCCTCGTTCAATATGGTCAAACACACGTCCGGGCGTCCCCACAACGACATGCGTTTTTTGCGTAAGCTCGACCTTCTGCGGGGCAAAAGGCGATTTACCGACCAAGGCTACCGCTTTGATCCGCTTGAGGCGTCCGATGTTGGTAATATCACTCTGCACCTGCGCAGCAAGCTCCCGTGTAGGCGTCAGGATCAGCGCTTGTGGCTTATTCTCTGCCCAATCCACCAGCTCGCAGACCGGAATCCCGAAGGCCGCTGTTTTTCCGCTGCCGGTTTGTGATTTGACGATCAGATCCCGCCCCGTCAGCGCTGTGGGAATAACCTTGCTCTGTACTTCTGTGGGCGCCACATAGGAGAGTGCCTCCAGCGCTTTCAGAATATCTTCTTGTAGTCCATAATCCTTAAATTGTAATCCGCTCATTATTCAACCTCTTCTTTACCCAAGTAGCAGCTAGCTGCCCGCATTCCATTCCTTGTAGAACTCCTCTAGAAAATGAAGCATAAACTCATGCCGTTCCTCGGCCAACTTACGCCCATAAGGCGTATTCATCAGATCTTTCAGCTTCAGCAGCTTCTCATAAAAATGATTGACCGCTGTTCCTTTACTGTAATCCCGGTACTCTGATTTCAGCGACTCCTCGCGTGGAGGCAAACCGGGATCATGCATTGGGCGTCCTTTCGCTCCTGAGAATACGAATGTACGAGCAATGCCGACCGCGCCAAGTGCATCCAGACGGTCCGCATCCTGCACCACCTGCCCTTCCAGGGTCTTCATCGGTTCGCCCCCACCACCGCTATAAGACATAGTGCCAATAATCTCGAGGATATGATCAATCTGACCATGATCCTCCAGACAGGACAGGAGCCAATCGCGGACCTTCCCCATTCCAGCTTCCTTAGAAGGATTCAATTTCTCGTCGGCGACATCATGCAGCAGTGCCGCCATGGCACAGATGAAGGGGTCTGCCTGCTCCTGCGCCGCAATGGCACAGGCGGTATTTCTGACTCTATCGGAATGCCACCAATCATGGCCCGTCGTATCCTGGCCCAGTTGCTCCTGCACAAATTCCTCTGTGCGGGAAATAATGTGTGAGGTGTTCATGGGTATGCTCCCTTTTCGCTATAAATAATAATAGTACATGGACGTCTCATTATAGCCTACACACAGCCATTCGCCTACCTTAATTGAGACGATATGAAAAGTATTGACTTGCAAGACCTAACATTATCCGTTATAATCTGCTGTAATCATGAAGAAAAAGGAGCTGATTCACTATGTGTCTTACTACAACGACCTTTATATTGAATCATCTCCATCATTACTACAAACAGCGTTAGCACCCCTGTAACTATTCAGGGCGGGCTAACGCTTTCGCGTTTGGCCTCCCTGCGGCATATGAGAACGCGCAGGACCAAGAGGTCCTGCGCGTTTTTTTGTTCTTTTTATCTATTACCATGCCAATTTAAAGGAGCTGCCAACCATGCAAAACGTTAAAGGAACCTACGATTACTTCGGAAAAGAGCAACGGCTGCGAAAAAAAGTTCAAACCCTCCTCGAAGAACAGTTCGCGCTATATGATTATGAATCTATGGACACCACATTGCTGAACGAATTAGAGCTGTTGACTTCAAAGTACGCCGGAGGCGATGAGATCCTGAAGGAGATGTACCAGCTCAGCGATCAGGGAGAACGCAGATTGGGACTTCGCTATGATTTAACCATCCCCTTCGCCAAAGTGATTGCCCTGAATCCCGGAATTGAATTGCCGTTCAAGCGTTATGAGATCGGAAAAGTATTCCGCGACGGTCCGGTCAAGCGGGGACGGCTGCGGGAATTCCTGCAATGTGATGCCGATGTCGTCGGCATTTCCGGCCCAGAGGCAGAAGCCGAGCTGATGCAGCTTGCAGACGAGGTCTTCCGCAAGCTGGAGATCCCTGTCGTGATGAAATGGAACAACCGGCGCTTTCTGGGCGAAATTCTCGAAGCTCTTGGCGTTCCAGCCACCGACAGCTTATCGGTGATGCTAACCCTGGATAAGCTGCAAAAAGTCGGTATCGCTGGCGTGAAAAGTGAGCTGGCGGCTAAGGGACTTAACAGTGATACAGCCGCCGCCATTCTCGAACTGATCGGGATGGAGAATCCCGGTTTTGAACAACTGTGTAGCAAGTACAACCTCACCGGACAACCCGGCGCTGTGGAGGTACTGGCCCTTCAGAACCTGATCTCAGAAATTGGGCTGCAGGAGACCTGTCCATTCGATCCGTTCCTGTCGCGAGGTCTATCCTTCTACACCGGTACGGTATATGAGATTTTCGATGCTACCGGCACTTTCACTTCCAGTCTCGGCGGTGGCGGAAGATATGACGCCATCATTGGGAAGCTCGTTGAACGGGAAGATATGGCGTACCCGACGGTTGGATTGTCTTTTGGCATGGAATCGATCATGGCACTCCTGGGTGAACGCAAGGTGGAAGAGAATAACGCCTCCGTCATGATTGTCCCGATAGGCGACGATACAATGGCACAGGCACTGATGACCGCCGCCCAGCTTCGTAAGGAAGGTATCCGTACCACGGTTGAGACCGGGAAGCGGAAGCTCAAAAAAATGCTGGCCTCTGCCTCTACCAAGGGCATCCGATATGTCGTTCTGATCGGTGAGAATGAAGCTAGTGAAGGCATTGTACGGCTGAAGGATATGCGGGAGCAATGCGAATATGCAGTCGTTCCAGATGAAGCTATCTACCTGATCACCAAGTAACTATTGGTTAGTGGATCAAAAAGTGAGCTGGCGCCTCAAGAAGCCCCTGCGGATCATCTTCCGGTATAAGATGGCCGCGTGGCAGCCCAATACCGCTGACCTGGGTTGCTTGCTGCTTTGGGATTCTCTCGTTGTTCCGCCGCTTAGAGCAAGCCACAGCAGAAAGAGGTACAGGAGCCTCTCCAGTACCTTAGGACTGCCCCCATAACGCGAGACAAATCAAAACACCTTCAAGAGAATGGAACCTTGTCTTATGGTAGGAAGACATCCTTGGAGGTGTTTTCCTATGCTTCTGAACGCATCTTGCTATAGCGCTCCCGATACTCTTTCGGGGTCTTGTCATAGTGCTTCTTGAAGGCAGCGCTGAACTCATCTGTTCCTGCATAACCGACGGCCACGGCAATATCGGACAGCTTTAGTATGTTCTCCTGAAGGAATGGCTCGGCCTTTGCTGCCCTCACACCACTCACATAGTCACTCAAACTGGAACCGACATGCTGCTTGAACAACCGCGACAAGTCTGCTTCATTCAAATGGTATTTGTTCGCCAGTATTGGAAGACTCAATCCATAGCCATAATTGGCCTCCACGTACTTTCTGACCACCTCGACCAGCAGCACTCCATTCCAGCCTTCCGTCTTCTCCACTTCCTCTATTACCTTCTGGGCTCTTTCGCTGAGCGCTTCCAACAACCATTCACCGGAGCGATGACTGGAAAGCAGCAACTGTCCATTCCAGAGATAATTCTGAAGCGAGGAACCAGTGGAAGCATACTTCCCGGCCAGAGCCACCAGTAGCAGTTGGATTCGCAGAGCCAGAAAGTTGTACTCAGTGGCAGAGCGTTCTTCTACATCCTTACTTGTAAAAATACCCACCAATTGTTCTCGGACAGCCTGCCTCTCGCATAGTTCAATGCTGTTTGTCAGTTTTCGTTCCGTACTTGGGGAAAACGCAGGTAGAGTCTGCAGGTCCGTCTCATTATCGCCATCGCCCTCCCTGCTACGGCTCCAATTCCATAGAACAGAAGCAAATCCGTTCTTCAAATTCTTGAGTCCTTTGAATTCCATCCCGACTCCTGCCGCACTGTCCAGCATCAACTCGGCTCCAGATGCCTTTTGCAGTTCCTGCGAAAACCGGACGGTCTTGTTCTCTTCTGCGGTCTCCTTCTTAAGAGAGACGAGGAAATACATCATCGCCGGATTCCCGAAATCGCTGAACGGATAAATACCTTTCCACCTGGCCGCTGTCTCACGGCATAGACTCTGAAAACCCTGGTACAGCAATTCGCGCCGTTCCTGCCGCTCGGTCAACCATACGGGCGGCAGATGCATCTCCACTGCCACAAACTGCGCCCTCAGGTCATTCCCGGTAAGTGAGGCCAATCCCAGTTGCGCAAGCCGTTCCCTCACAGCGCCGGTACTGTACCACTCCCCCTTCACCAGTTGCAGCAGATAATCCTCCTGTAGAAGCCACAACTGCTCGCTTCGTACAGCCGTTTTCGCTTTCAGCCTGGAAGACTGAGCAGAACCCTGTCCTTCGCGAAGATCAATCGCAAGTTTAGCAAGCAGTGCATTCAGTTCATCACGTGCAACAGGCTTCAGCAAGTAATCCTTCACGCCAAGCCTGACGGCTTCACGCAGATCCTCAAAGTCAGAGTATCCCGACAGCGCCACTGTCCGCAGCCCAGGATACTTTTCCTTGCATATCCGGATGAATTCGATACCGTCCATCTGCGGCATTCGCATATCGGAGATGATTACCTGGGGCAGGGGTTTGCGCTTCAATAGCTTCAATGCTTCGCTTGCGCTCCCTGCCTCTGACACAATCTCGAACCCCGCAGCCTTCCAGTCAATCTTGGACTTGATGCTGCTGCGAACACTCTTCTCATCGTCAACTAGCATTACCCCGTACATTCTACCAGCCCCTTGTCCAGAACGGGTACACGCTGTCTGCCCTGCAGTGAAGGCAGCCCACGTGCTTATTTATAATTAACAGTATGTTCCAAACAACCGGAAACCAGACGAGGTTAGACTTCTTCATTAAAAAGGGGGTGAAATGTCAGACTGTTGAAAACGTAGTTTCTTTGAGAACATCCATCATTAGATTTATGGATCTATCTCGAAATCTGTACTTGCCTTCTTGTTCCATCTGGTAACGGACTCCAAAGACGTTATGAGCAGAAATCCTGTGTAAAATCCACGATTTGGGAGGAAATAGCGTCCCCTGAGTCCGTTACATGTTCCAGATGCTGCTTGATGTGCAAAGAACGACGGTAGGGTCCGTTAGCCCCCATGCATGAGTTTCAACCTTCTGAAGCAACTCGTTAGCAACTCGATAGCAATTCGTTAGCCTTCCGCTTGTCCATCCTTTGCTCAAGGGGCGTCGACCACAAAAAGAACATGACGGGTTCAGGAATCCTCCTGAGTACCACCATGTTCTTTTTAAGCATTATTTTTTAAGCAAATGGGCCGCTACCTTCTTGCATTCGCCTTATAGCAGCTTGTGCTAAATTTTGAACTTCTCAACAAGTGCCAGCATTTCCTTGGCACTCTGGGTGTTAGCATCTGCCATCGCGGCTTCCTCAAAGCTCTTTTCCACGATATCCGCTGTTTTTACCGCAATATCCTGCACACCAACGGCGCCTTCATTCACTGTTGCCGCCACTTGATTCACAGCAACGGTAATGCTCGTTACACCCTCACTCAAGTGATCCGCGGCGGATTCGAACTGATGCATCAGTGCATTGACCATCTGAGCATCCGTATTATAACGCTCACTGACTTCTACCAGTCGCCCGTAGTCTCCCAGAACATTTTGGTCGATAAAAGCAAGGATCGCTTCGGAGTTGTCTTTCATCTGCTCAACAGAAGAATATACATTCTGCACAACACCCTGAATACCAGCCGCCGTCGCAGAAGATTTCTCAGCCAGCTTGCGAATCTCCCCGGCTACTACGGCGAATCCCCTGCCTGCTTCTCCCGCCCGCGCGGCTTCGATCGCCGCATTCAAGGCCAGAAGATTCGTCTGACTCGTAATCGAAAGTATCGTATCGGTCAGTACATTGATCTCCGCAATGGCATGGGAGCGCTCGATCGACTTTTCCATATCGGTACGTACCGTTTCATAGATCGTTTTGGCCTTATCCGTAGATGACATTGCATCATGCTGGAGTGTCAAGGCCCGCTGTGTAATCAGGCTGGACACTTCAGCCCCCTCTTTGGCTCTACCGGAGATCATATGTACATGGGTCTCAATCTCATGGATGGCTGCTGTCATTTCCTCAGTGGAAGCCGCCGTCTCCTCCATACCCGCTGACAGCTGCTCTGCCGTAGACGAGTTGTCATGTGCATTCTCGCGCACTTCAATGGACAGCTTCTCCAGGGTCTCAGCATTACCCAGCACCTTGGTCGAGATCGCAAGCAGGCTACCAGCCATCTCCCGAAGCACTACACGTGTCTCGAACATCGCCTTGGCAATGGTGCCTGTCTCATCCTTGTTCTTCTTCAAATACTCGTACTGCGCATCATACTTCAGGTCCAGCTTGGCCGTCCGGTTAATCAACTCGGTCAGCTTAACAATCGGGGACGAAATTCTACCAGCAAGCCATAATCCAGTGATCAACGTAACAAATAAAATTCCCAGACCCAGCAACAAAATGAACTTCGTCATCTCTTCCACTGGTTTCTTGATTTCGTGAATATCGCCAGTCAATACCAGTGTCCATTTAGTATCCGGCAGCACTGTGTAAGAGGCTTTCTTCTGCAAACCTTTATACACATATTCCACAGAAGCGTCCTTTGGCATCACCCCAGCTTTGACCTGCTCTACGACTGACTTGATTTGTGCGTTCTCCACGGCACTTCCTACTTTACTCTCATCGGGATGATAGAGAATAATCCCTGTCTCATCCACTAGGTAGGCATAGGACGATGGGGCATTAACAGCTTTGGCGTCGTCCAAATATTGTGTGATACTATTGGCCGTTACAGCAGCAGCAATGAACCCGGCCATTTTGCCGTCACTCTTCACCGGGTGGACAAAAGCAATCACGAACGCACCCGTCGATTTCGATTTCAGCGTTTCGCTGATCACTGGCGCACCAGAAGCAAGCACGCTTTTCGTATAGGCTCTGTCTCCTACGCTAACTCCGAGCAATTTCGTGTCGCTATCTCCGACGATCGTCCCATTCATGTCGACTACAAACATATGCTCCAGATTACCGGCGTCTTTCACCAGGCCCTGCAGCCTAGTGTTCACCTCATTTTGCAAAGGGTCGCCGGCCTGGATATCTCCTCTACCAGCTTTTCGGAGCAGTTCAGCGATCTCTGTCTGTCCGGCAACCAGTGCAACACTTCTCTTTTCCTTGTCGATCATGGCTTCAATATTCTCTGCTTTGTTGTCCGTAACTTGCTCCATTGAAGATTCTGTAAGATTAAGTATCGTGTGGGTTGACTTGTTGTAGGTAAATATACCCATTACTGCAGTGGAAAACAGAGTTACTGCAATCAGCATGACCGATAATTTCATTCGAATCTTCATCGTACTCGACACCCTTCCGGCATGATCTAATCTTTTTAGGAATTCAATTATTGCAATCATTTTTATTACCATTACTATCGGATATGGGCCCTGGTTAATGAATATAAAAAGTCGAAAAACAATAAATTAGATCATATTTTGTCGAAATGTAAATTTTAATGTTTTAAAAGTTTAAATGAATGAAAAAACAGGCAGTGTTCAGCACCGGCCGGCCTGGTCTTTCATCCTACTTTACGGAGCAATATCCGGTTCTTTAGACCTTTTTGGGAAACAAAGCATCCCTAGCCGGACAGGGCTGCTTATCCAGAAATTGAGCCAGTGGTCCTGGCATGCTGCTGTACAAGTCCTTGAGCGAAGTGCCGTTATAGATGTTGCCGATGATCACGGGATGGCACAATTCGGAGATCAGGATATCACCATTGCCATGCAGATGGAGCTGTTTCTTGCCTTCGATGCAGTGCGGGAAATATACTCCCGGCTGTTCCTGAAAGCCCATCTCCTCCATAAAGCGGTCCATGCAAGTAAAGTACAGCGTGGTATCGTCTTTTTTACGGGAGATCAAATCGTTGACAGCCTGTTTGAGCTGCTCCCGCGCGGCAATGGCTTTCCAGCCAGTATGTCCCATGATGATACTGTTCTGAATCTCATGAGTACGTACCCCCATATCATAGACGTGGTCACTGATCGCCTTCATGTTATCCTGCGTTTCGCTGAACAGTAGCGTCTCCAGCACGGTATCTACCGGGGTGGCCGCGAAGAGACTGATATTTTCTCTGATCTTTTTATAAATACTGGGGTGGATATTATAATACTTGGAAAATGCCTCTGCCGTAGTGAAATTGAAGGAAATATGGATCGTGGTTAATCCAGCTTCCACCAGTTTATGGATTCGCTCGGCGCTGAGCAGACTGCCATTGGAGTTCAACTGCGTCTGAATGCCGCGTGAGGCACAGTAAGCTACAATATCTACGCAATCTTGGTATTTCAATGTTACTTCACCGCCGGACAGACGTACTCTTTTGAGCCCAGGCAGTTCTTCCAGAATAGTAATCACTTCCTTGGCATCAATACTTTGCCCATCATTTCGGTTGTAAGCACAGCAGTAATCGCAGCGAAAATTACAGTTAGAGGTGACCCCAATTTCCAGCCCCTCCAGTTCGTATGTTAACGGTTTGTCCAGTTCCAGAGATTTATATTTCATGTTCACAAGTCCTCCTGCAAAATAGTAAGTCAACCTTAGTGATTATAAAGGTTTGCAGCACAGGATTATGTGATTTTTATTCTATGTAAATGAAAACCAAATTAGAAAACGCTCCTGCAGTTCCAATCTTCCCCTCCACTCCTTCTCCCCTTTCGTTTCTTTCTTTAGTTCAAAATATATATGTACAAACACCCAAAACACAGCAAAAACCCCTCATTACTTCGAGGGGTTTCCGTTACATATCTATCCTTTTACAGATGATTGCTCTATTTGCTGTTCAGAAAAGCCTTGGGCGACACATAGATGAATCGCTCCGCCCGGGCCATCACATGGAATTTCTGCTCCGGGAAATGACGGTAGAGATAATCCACAAAGTAACCTGGATTCTCAGCATTTCCAGCAAAAATATCATAGTGCAGCGGAATAACCGTCTCGAATCCAGCTACGGCCGCAAACTCCGCTGCCTCCCGGTAATCCATATTTCCGGCAATGTCGCGCTGGTTGCGGAAATAATCACGCCCGTTAATCGGCAGCATCGCCAGATCAATGTCCTGACGGCTCACTGTCTCAATTAACTCAGGGAACAACACAGTGTCCCCGGCATGATAGAGTGTGACCCCATTCAGCTCTAGAATGTAACCGACATAATGTGGGAGTCCTTCGCTGTCTCGATCCAACTGCTCATGCGAGGCTGTAACAGGCAATACCTTCAGCTTGGGTCCGAGCTCTATCCAGTTCTCCGGCTTCGCGGTCAGCAGCTGATCTTCCTTCACACCCAGTTCGTGCAGTGGTGCTGCGCATACGGCCGGAGCCACAAAGCGGATATCCGTATTGTTTTTCACGATGGAAGGAATCGAACCCGTATCCAGATGATCAAGGTGTTCATGTGTGATCAAGCAGATATCGGCATTCGTAATATCCTCAGGCCCGATCGGCGCGGGATAAGTGCGATGCGGATTCTCGGACACATACGGATCTATGTAGACAGTAATCCCGTCCCCTTTGACAATGACGCTTTCCTGCCCGAGAAACCATACCGCCAGCGTACCGTAAGGAACCTCTGTTTCATTTACTTCCTGGATAATACTTTGACCTTTGCGCGAATGCTGTGTATTCATAGCTGTTTCCTGCCTTTCTGCTTGAAGTCTGCTGCTATCCTGTTCAACAGACGTTTTTTCGGATACATATCCCTAGAATTCCACGGATTTGCTCATTTCAGCCAAGGCCGGTTGCCCGATAATACCGATCCGCCAGATGGCAATGCCTTTGAGACCATATCGCTTAGCCAGCCCGATCTTGGCATTAACCGAGCTCTCATTCTCGCTATGTACGGAAATGCCGAGAATCAGCTTGTCCTTGCTGACCTGCTGCAGAGCTAGCCGGATGCCCTCATCGACCTTATTGATCGGTTCAGGCCGGGATTCATCCTCATAGGCATAAGCCATAATGATCAGGTCATCCGCTAAGTTTCCGAGGGTCTTATAATCATAACCTTTATAAGAGCTGTTAAGCGGGTGAAGAATAACGGTAAGCTTCAAGCCTGCTGCCTTGGCTTTGGTGGACAGGTTCTTCACAAAAGCATTGTACTCTCCCTGCACCTTAGCCTTGTCCCCCGTAAGCCCGAGTCCCTCTAAATCGAGTGCAATACCTTTAAACCCTTTTTGGGACGCGGTATCCACAATGCTGGTTATGGTCTGTTCCTGAAGCCCCTTGTCCTCCAGGTTCTTGGTCAGCTCAAGCTTCCCATCCACTGAATAGACCATCAGGTAAGGCTCGGTTCCTCCGGCAGCCGCATCCAGGACAAGAGATTCTGGTGTCACATCTCCCGCTGGCTTCGGCCATCTGAAATCATCACCTGTGGTTGTAAAATTCCCGCTGCGGTCAATCCGGCTCCAGCCGAAAGCTACGGCGTCGAAGCTCGGGATCAGCGACACCTCACCATAAGCTCCCTGCGCGTAGAAGCCGAGCTTATACATGTCCGTCTTCGGGGAGGTGATCGAGACGGTCTTGGTCGCCTGATCCCAGGTCACCACTGCACCGAACTGCCCGCTAAAGAAGCTCAGCGGAATCATCGTAGTGCCACGTACATTTTGCGGAGCGACGGCCAGCTTGACCGTTCCGCTATTGACAGTCGCGTCCTTGCTGCCGAGTGTAAGGACAACCACCTTGGCGTTAGTAGCATCCACCTTGGTGGCTGTGATCTGCTTGGCAGCCTGATTCCACTCCACTTTGATGCCAAGCGCCTCCGATATTGCCCGGAAGGGGACCATGGTCGTTCCGTTCATCATAGCTGGTTCCACTGGGAACGGTAAGGGATATCCGTCCAGGATGATCTTTACCCCATCAGATGCTGCAGCCGCCTCAGTAGTACTTGCCTGCAGGACTGAGGCACTGCTCAAGGTGATAGCGAGGCATAATAAGAGTTTGCTGAACCGTTTCATAGATAGTCTCCAATCTAAGAGAATATGAATTTCAGTTTGCTATTCTATTTTTCTCCCTATCATTTTACCAAATATGATATATATAGCAAATTAAAGAAGACAAAGTGAACGTTTATATGAAGGCGCTGAGGAATACGCCAACGGCACGCTCCGTATCAACCTCAACTGCCACCTCTATAAACTCTCCCGCTTTAGGCTGAGGACGCAGATCTGCAACGACCATACCAGCAGTATGTTCGCCCTTACACTCCACCCGTACCTTCATCTGGCGGGTGGTGACCAGGTCTGGTTGCAGAGCCACCATCAATGCCAAAGGATCATGCAGCGGCGCGCTTTCGATGAAATAGTTCACTTCCTGGTAGAATTTGAAGTAGTGCGTTAGCGACTCATCCATGAACGCGATGATCTCCCGATTCTCTTCCCGTCCCTGACGTTGCAGAAGGTTCAGGTGCTCCCGCGTAATAACCGTCTTCTGAGTGACATCCAGTCCCACCATCGTCAGTGGCAGACCCGAGGTGAATACATGGTCGGCTGCCTCAGGATCACCCCATATATTGGCTTCCGCCACCGGCGTTTTATTACCCGGTCTGAAGACTGTACCACCCATCACAACAACCTTCTTCAACAGATTCTTCAGATTCGGTTCCAACTTCAGGGCCTTAGACAAGTTAGTCAGATGAGCCAGCGTGACCAGTACAATCTCGCCGGGATTCTCCTTGGCGATACGAACGATAAACTCCGCTGCAGTTTCTTTGACCGGTTGCTGGCTGGAGGAAGCCAGTTCCACCCCGCCAATCCCGTTCTCGCCATGAACGCCGGTGGCATATCCTGCGGTCTTTTTCGCTAATGCTGTGCCTGCACCAACGGCCACCGGAATCTCATACCCAGGCTGTGCCAGTGTCAACAGTCGGAGCGTATTCTCTGTGGCCTGCTCCACATCCACATTTCCAAAAATCGTCGTAATCCCCTCGACCACCACATTCGGTGCTTTCAAGGCATATAAAATCGCCAATGCATCGTCTATCCCTGTGTCTACATCTAAAATAAGTCTGGTTGGGTTCATCGCTGTTGCCTCCTTGTTATATACATAATGTTACTGTGTGTTTAGGCTCCCGACAGCTCTGACGAAGCGCTCCAGCGCTTCCTGCAGCGTGGATCGGGGACAGGCGAGATTGATTCGCAGATAACCTTCGCCCTCGATGCCAAAAATTGAACCTTCTTGGAAGGCAATTTGCGCTTCCTTGTACATTAGCTTCTTGAGGCCCGGAACATCTAGTCCAAGCGCTCGGCAGTCAATCCATAGCAGGTATGTCCCATCCGGGCGGGTAATGCCGATCTGCGGCAGATGGCGTTCCAAATAATCGGTAGCATATTTCACATTGCCAGCAATGTATTGAATTAGCTCTTCCAGCCAATCTTCACTTTCATTGTAAGCAGCCTTGACGACCTCAGCGGCAAAATAACCAAGATTGTTAAGTCCCAATGCATCCAGTCTACGTTTGAATTTTCGCCGCAGTACTGGGTTGGAAACCACAATAAAGGAGGTTTGCAGTCCCGGCGAATTAAAGGTCTTCGTCACAGACAGGGCTGTCACCGTAATGTCCGCCAGTTCCGGAGACAACCCGGCAAACGAGAGGTACTTATGACCTTCAAACTCCATATCGCAATGAATACCGTCCGAGATAACCGTCACTCCATACTGCAGACATAGCTCACCCAGACGGAGCAATTCATCACGTTCCCATATCCGGCCGACGGGATTATGCGGGCTGCACAGAATCATCAATTTTGCCCCATCCTGCATTAGTCTCTCCAGACCCTCATAATCCATCTCATAACGGCCACCCTGCTGTAACAGTGGATTCTTAACAATAGTACGACCATTCATTTCGATCACATCATAGAATGGACCATAAACAGGAGTCTGAATAATCACTCCATCCCCCGGTCCGCTGAACAGCTCCACACACAAGCCCAGGCTGACTACGACACCAGGCGAATTAACAATCCACTCCCGCTTCAATACCCAGTCATGCCTTCTCTCAAACCAGGAGATAATGGCTTCCTGATAGGAGTCATCACTGATGCTATATCCATAAAGTCCCAGCTCTGCACGACGCAGCAGCGCCTCCTTCACAGCAGGCGGGCTTTCAAAGTCCATATCTGCTACCCACAAAGGCAGAATATTCTCGTTTCCAAACAGCTTTCCGCATTCATCCCATTTAACGGAACCCGTATTGCGGCGGTTAATTACACGGTCAAAATCATACTTCAACTATCGTCACCTCATCATCTTGTTGTTCAAATATTGTAACATGGGCCGGGAAATTTAAACATGCACATGTCTTAAGACAGCAAAAAGACGGCATTTTAAGCATGCCGCCTTTTCCAGAAATTATATTTTTTCTCCCGAGCCCGCAATGGTCCGACCCACCTGCTCCAGGATATCCGAGAGGGACGCTGGATCATGCACATCATAGTCATCAATGTTCAGGCGCAGCACCGGGCAAGCCTTGAATTCATCGATCCATATCGAATACCGGCGGTGCATCTGCTCCCAGTAAGAAACATCTGTCTGAATCTCCATCTCGCGGCCACGCTCATTAATCCGGCTTAGAATGGATGGCAGACTACCCTCAATGTAGATTAGCACATCCGGGTGCGGGAAGTACGGAGTCATTACCATAGCTTCATAAAGACTGGTGTAAGTCTCATAATCCGTCTTGGACATCGTCCCTTGATCTGCATGCATTTTGGCAAAAATGCCAGTGTCCTCATAAATGGAACGGTCCTGCACGAACCCTCCGCCCATCTCGAACATTTTCTTCTGCTCCTTAAAGCGTTCAGCCAGGAAATAAATTTGCAGGTGGAAGCTCCACCGTTCAAAATCATGATAGAACTTCTCCAGGTAAGGGTTATGATCCACCTGCTCCAGTGAAGTCTGGAAGCCGAGTCGGCTCGCCAGCGCACCTGTCAGTGTCGATTTGCCTACACCCACGGTTCCGGCCACCGTTATGATTGCGTTCTCCGGAATTTGATATTGATTCATTCCATAAGCTCCTTTACTTTTGTAGCAATTTCTTCAAAATGCATACGATTCTCCACGAAATCGACCGTATTGCCATCTATGGTCATAATTATAGTGGACGGCTCACGGGCAGCCAGAGAACTCATCGCATCATCGTAATCCTCGATCAGTTGCTGCAGATAGGCCTTGTCCATTCCTTCTTCAAAAGAGCGACCGCGCTTCGCAATTCTAGCCAGCAGGGTATCCAGATCTGCTCTTATATATAGAATGATATCCGGCTTCGGTAGATCATCGGTAAGCACATGGTAGATTTTGCGGTACTTATCCCGCTTTGTCCCCTTCAGCGTCCGCTCGCTAAAAATCAGATTCTTATAAATATGGTAATCCGAAATCACCGGCTTGTTCTTGTCTATGTACTGGCTGACGGTTTCTTCAAGCTGCTTGTAGCGATTGCAGAGAAAGAACATCTCCAGTTGAAAACTCCAATCGTCCATGTTCTGATAGAACTTATCTATGAATGGATTCTCTTCAACAATTTCCTTGATGATCGGAAGGTGCAACGTTTCTGCCAGCATCGAAGACAGCGTTGTTTTCCCTGCTCCGATTGGCCCTTCCACGGCAATAAATGGTGCTTGTCTCATTGATGCTGAATTCCTCCTCCAAATGCGGACCCCTGCTCTAAAAACAGACTGATTTATTGTATCACAGCGGCGTCTATTTTCGCATAATAAAAATTTAAAAGGATGACTACAAATCGTAATCTTCCCTGCTTCGCCGTTTGAGATGTGTATGATTTACTTGCTGTCCAGAAGGAAAAGACAACAAAGAAGCTTCCAACGCCGTAAACGGCTATCGGAAGCTCCCTTTAATTACGTATAGGATTAGGACAGACGACCGCTGAAATCCTCGAATTGGAATTCGCGGATAACCTTGATGCCCTCTTCTTCGTTATAGGAAGCAATGGCTGGCAAATTCACACCGTTGAACATGTGATTCTTAACCATGGAGTAGTGCGCCATGTCCAAGAACACGAGCTTGTCACCGTACTTCAGAGGCTCCTTGAAGGAGTAGTCACCAATGACGTCTCCTGCGAGACAGGTCATGCCACCCAATCTGTACGTATACGGATGCTCACCTGGCTCACCAGCTCCGATAATACCAGGACGGTAAGGCATAGCCAGAACGTCTGGCATGTGACACTCCGCAGAGGTATCTAGAATGGCAATATCCATGCCGTTGTGCATAACATCCAGCACTGTTGCCACCAGATATCCGGTATTCAGCGCTACTGCTTCACCCGGCTCCAGATAAATCTCGAGATCGTACTTCTCTTTCATGTACACAATACAGCGCACAAGAGTATCCAGATCATAGTCCGGACGGGTAATATGATGTCCGCCACCGAAGTTCAGCCACTTCATACCATGCAGGTATTCACCGAACTTCTCTTCAACGACCTTCAGCGTCCGCTCCAAGGTATCGGAGTTCTGCTCACACATCGTGTGGAAATGCAGTCCATCAATACCTTCCAGTTCTTCCGGACGGAAGTTAGGTAGCGTTACACCCATTCTGGAGAAGTTGTAGCACGGATCATATAGCGGAATCTCAAGCTCCGAATATTCCGGGTTAACGCGAATACCGCAGCTGATCTTCTTCGGTGCACTCTGTACCCGGTCCTTGAACCGGTTCCATTGATCGAAGGAGTTGAACACAATATGATCACTGTAGCTCATGATTTCATCGAACTCACGGTCCATATAAGCCGGAGCGTAGACATGAACTTCCTTGCCCATTTTCTCATAGCCAAGTCTGGCTTCGAACAAAGAGCTGGAAGTCACGCCATGTAAATACTTGCCCACGAGTGGATACATAGAGTGCATAGAGAAACCTTTCTGGGCCAAGAGGATCTTGGCGCCAGAGCGTTCTTGCACAGAATTCAAAACTTCAAGGTTACGAACCAGTAATCTCTCATCCACAAGATAGCTGGGTGACGGCAGGTTGCTGATGTCAATGTCGATTTCTTTATTCATTGGCCTTAGTCAAGCAGCGTTGGCGAGAAATCTTCTTGCCAAGGCAATCCTTGCTTATTCAATTGCTCCATGAATGGATCTGGATCGAACTCTTCGATGTTGTGTACGCCTGGTTTATTCCAGATGCCTTTCAAGATCATCATGGCACCGATCATCGCCGGTACGCCGGTTGTGTAAGAGATCGCTTGGGAGCCTACTTCTGCGTAGCACTCTTGGTGATCGCACACGTTGTATACATAGTAAGTCTTAGGTTGGCCGTCTTTGGTACCTTGGATGATGCAACCAATGTTAGTTTTACCCTTAGTTCTTGGTCCCAGGGAAGCCGGGTCTGGCAGAATCGCTTTCAGGAACTGCAAAGGAATGATTTCTTTGCCTTCATATACAATCGGCTCGATGGAAGTCATGCCCACATTCTCAAGCACCTTCAGGTGGTTCAGGTAGTTCTGCGAGAAGGTCATCCAGAAGCGGATCTTCTTCACGCCCTTGATGTTAACGGCGAGGGATTCCAATTCCTCATGGTACAACAGGTAAATGTCCTTCGGACCGATTTCCGGAAGGTCATATACTTTTTTCTCAGACAACGGTGGTGTTTCGATCCATTTGCCATCCTCGAAGTAACGTCCGTTAGCGGTAATTTCACGAATATTTATTTCAGGATTGAAGTTGGTTGCGAACGGGTAACCGTGATCACCTGCATTAGCATCCACAATATCAATCGTATGAATTTCATCAAAATAGTGCTTTTGCGCATAGGCTGTGAACACACCTGTCACGCCTGGGTCAAACCCGCTGCCCAGTAGTGCAGTAAGGCCGGCTTTTTCGAATCTTTCCTTGTAAGCCCATTGCCAGGAGTACTCGAACTTCGCAGTATCCTGTGGTTCGTAGTTTGCAGTATCCACATAGTGAACACCGGTTGCCAGGCAGGCATCCATAATGGTCAGGTCCTGATAAGGGAGAGCCACATTAATGACAACATCCGGACCGAAGCTCTTGATGAGCGCGATTACTTCCTCCGTATTGTCCGCATCAACTTGTGCCGTCTGAATCTTCGTACGGCCACCATCTAATTTATCCTTCAGCGCGTCGCACTTCGCAACCGTTCTGCTTGCAATACAAATCTCTTCGAACACATCCGGATTCTGGCAGCATTTATGAACAACAACACTGGAAACACCGCCAGCGCCAATAATTAACGCTTTTCCCAAATTAATAACCTCCTAAATTCCATATGCAAAATCAACAAGGCTGATTATACAGAATAGTTCCCAAATAATCAATAAAAACCGACAAAAAATGATATCTTTTGAGTAAAATCTTTGAGTTTCGCCGTTAATACTCTGCAATCCACCGGAATACACTGAAATGCTCTGTTTTCCTGTGAATTATTCTTTTAATTTCAAAAAATCTATAAGGCGAGGACTAAAATTAGACAACTAGATTATTGTATCACAGTAACCCACCAGTGGATACGATTTTTTCATAAATCAATGATATAACTCACCTTTGCTGCAAGTCGGCAAAAATCCTCTTCGTTTGGGACGATTCCTTAGTGTTGTACAGCGGATACTCAATGCTAACCTGTCCATTACCTTTTAACGCAAGGTGTGGGGTTGTGAATTCTGCCTGTACAGTCATCCAGCCCGCTCCGATGAGGACAACTGGCAAAAATACAAAAAGACTGCGATATATACTTTTACCCGCTTTTGTCCCAATATTAATCGTTGTGCCGATCCCTATCCGCTTTGGTACCATAAGTGAGCTGTCGCTTGGGTTATTATATGTAGTCCCGTTAATCCAATACTCATCATCATCGGTAACAAAGACCTTCCCTTCTCCCTGCCCAGCGATGTCCGCCGATAACGTCTGCACTTTGTGGTGTACCAGCAAAATACCGACCACAGGCAGAACGCTAACGATCAGAACACCCGCTATCCATAGTGCATTCTCCGGGAAGACCTCTCTCTGCAGAGCATAGGCAAGCAAAACAGCGCTAACGCTATTTAGAATGATGAGGACAAGCCACAGCAGCGACCAGTAGCTCTGGTTGATCCGGTTGAGTTTTACATTCACTTCACTGTCCACGCTGTACACCTTCGGTTTCATTTTGCCAAAAGCCCGAAATACGCCAAGCATCAGCGCCACCGTCGCCAATGCAACCGCTCCGATCACCCGGTTATCGCCGTCTCCCTGCCCCCCTATCATAAATGGAACAGCGCCAATGAGCGCAGGCACTATAAACCAAAATGGGGAAATCATCATTCGCTCCTTAAGCAGCGAAAGCTTGGTATCCACCCGGACAACCCTTTTCTCTCCGACAAACCATCCGTTCCTCACTTTGATCTCCTTGGCGGCACGATGTGCTTTCAGGAAGGCAATCCGAAGTACATACATCATGACAGCTACCCAGACCATCGTGTAGATATAGGACAGCGAGACGTATTTAGTCAGGAACAGGAGCGGCAGTAAAGCAAGCAATACCCACATACTGTAGGCAACAAACCTTTTTTTACTTGTCACCCGCAGGCGCGTCAGCTCTTCATCCTCCATCGCTTCAGGTGGCAGGCTCACACCAAACCACAGGTATTCCCTCGGCTTCAGTTGACTTACATAAGTGGCCAGAATAATCGTGAAGATTAACAGTCCTATGAGCAAAAAGAGAATCTGCATGGAAGTCCCCCTATTCTGAAATAGAATTAGTTTGAAAGGTCACCTCATTAAAAATGGCAGCACACATCTGCATAAACTCGTCGCGGGGAATGCCCTTCAGACTTGCTTCCGAGATGACCAGACGCAGCTCATTCTCAAGCTTCGCTTTAAATTCCGTCTGTCCCTCCGCCAGCGGCATGACCGTAGCCCCGTGCCTGCGATCAATGAAGATAAATCCTTCATTCTTCAAAATGGCATAGGCCTTGTTCACAGTCATCGCGTGTCCCCTGTACCAGTCTCCTTAAGAATGAATAATGGCTCCCTCTCCCCAACTAACAGCATTTTTGTACCCTAAATTTCTTGAAAAGCGGGAAAACAGGAGAATAAGAGCATTATCGTATCTTATTTTTCTAAAAAAACCTTAAAAGGACTATATCCGAAAATTTAACGTACAATATTGACTTTAATTCCCATCAATGCTTAGCTGCAGAGTATTTAGGGTACAAAAATGCCGTTAATTACACTTTGGGGGTTCGATTCTCCGAAGGACTCAGGATACAAGTAACAAGCACAGCGAGAGATTTCCTTGCCAGACGGCTACATAAAACAAAAGGATGTCCCTCAGCCATAGCCGGCCTCGGGACATCCCTTCATTCGTATCTGCTGATTCTATTACTTCAAGTTAATCAGATTGCTGATGATAACCGCAGCTTGCGCGCGGTTAGCGATGCCTTTCGGTCCGAACGTGTCGGCTGTCAAACCTTTGACAATACCTTCTTGGGCAAGCAGCGCTACCGCTTCTTTACCGTAGGAAGCAATGCTTCCTTTATCCTTAAAGGTCGCAAGTGTCGCGTCAACGTCGCTTACAGTCTTGCCTTTGAATTTCTTCAGGGCATTGGCAGCGATGATCGCCATTTCCTCACGGGTAATCGCACGCTTCGGATCGAACTTGCCTCCACCTACACCGTTAATCAGGCCGTTTTTGACCCCGGAAGCGATGTAGCTATAAGACCAATCCGCTGCATCCACATCAATGAAGGAAGACTCCGCCTTCTCATCAAGCAGATCGAAAGCACGCACAATCATAGTGATGAATTCGGCACGTGTAACTTCTTTCAGTGGTAAGAATGAATTATCGTTTATACCTTTAATAATACCTTTTTCCGTCAGTTCCTTAATGGCATCCGTTGCCCAAGCCACTTTACCAAGATCAGTGAAGGCTGGCGCAGGTGTTGCTGCAGGCGCAGAGGGTTGCACTGTTGGAGCCGGCGTCGCACTAGGTGCAGGTGTTGCAACAGGTCCGCTGCCACCCGATGACACAGGCGGCGGAGTCTCCAAGCCACCATTGTCCATACCATCTGCTTCGGTCGCAGCCGGGGAAGAGGCATAGATCGCATTAGCCAGCAAACGGAACTGGTTCTGCGGATGATATTTGTTCAGTAGGTCATTGGCAAACAACGTTACATTCAGGTTGTTCTGCTTGAAGCTCAGAGCCAATACTTGGTCCTTAGCAGCACTGCTGTTCGGCCACCATCCGGCTTTGAAGAAGTCATCGCCGTTGCCGTATTTAGCCAGCACCTCTGCACCCTCTGGAACGCTAGTGATGTAAGCCGCCGACACAGTGTACAGGTATTCAGAAGCTGCGTAAGGCGCTGTAATTACGTTATCTTGGGAGATAACCGCCTTGAACAATCCTTCATGAGCATCAGCTTTGCCAGCTGCGTTGACTGGGTTCGAATAATCCAGACCCGGCAGGACCTTCAGTTTTTTGACTGTGTCCAGCATACTTCTTCCATATCCGATAAACGGTTTACCGGTTGTAATCAAATTGGTTCCCGAGTTCACAAGAACGTCGGCTGCTGCGGTATCTGTTGTTACTTTAAATCCAAGATCAGCCACAATGAAGCCAGGTGCACCGCCAATAGCGACACTCGGAGCCTTCAAGAGCTTACCAGTCTTATCTGCGGATGGACTAAATGGTACAAGATCCAGCAGATATTTGGAAGCAACGGTTCTTAAGTTCGATCTGGAGACGAGGAAGCTTCCTTTTTCATATCCATATCCGTCTTTTTCGAGCAGAGTTACAGCTTTTTTGTTCGCCAGCAGCTCATTTACTGCTTTGATCGCATCATTGTTGCTGTTACGGATTACGTAATTTTGCTCGAATGGATAGCTATCCAGGTTGGTGCTAGGAATTGCAATACTCGTAACTTGCTTTGTTGTTCCCTTAAAAGCACCAGCAGTGCGGATAATGTGACGGTCGAAACCGCGCATATCTGCGAAATTTTGTACTGTATCGGAATACATTTCATTGAAGTCGGATACGTTGAGTCCATCATACAGAACCAGGTTCGCAAATCCGCGTTTGGCCTGATGCATGTTCACGACATAGGTTCCTGCTGGGTAAGTAACAGAACCCACAGTAACACTAGTGGTGGTCTGCTCTACCTTAATATTGTTACGGAGCAGGTACTGTACCATTTTGTACGTTTCCAGCTCATTTTTCTGCAGGCTTTTGTCAACTGGCAGCACGTAATACTCAGGGAAGAAGTTTGCATTCTCGCCCCGCGGACGGCCAATCGGCTCGTATTTCGCATTAATCAAGTTTTCATCAACAGCTTTGTTGTCTTCATTGTTAATTCCACGTTTGAAAATTTCCAACTGATTCAGGAACAACTCTTCCTTGTTATCCACTACAAAGCTGGTAGCTCCAAGGGCTGCATAATAGAAAGCATCTAAAGAGTCTTCGTTCAGCTCAGGAACCTCGATCGTATGTCCCATTGCACCTTGGTGCATGGCGTATACAGCCGTATAAGCCGGGGAAGCATCATCCCATCCAGTAACATAAGTACCGGCATCACCTTTATAGTTCGGATTTGCTTTTAACTTTTTACTTTCTTCATACGGAATATGATAAGAATCATATTTAGTATTCGAAATCGCTGCGTTACCCATCGCTTTGGCTTGTTTAACCATATTGTCCAGAACAAGGTCATACTCGATGTTAGGATCATGTGGCGGAGTGCAAGGCTCGATCAAGAAACCACTGACAAATCCGTGCATATCCAGGAAGCTAAGCGGCGTCCATTTGGCAATTTGTGCCGTTACTGCTTTAGTCTCGGGTTGAGTCTGGTAAGAGTTGTCCCGGTTAGGATCCAGCAATGTAGCAGTAGCGCGTGTGTTCAACGCACGGCCATCCGGATTTTCTACATAATCCAGAAGGAAGATTACGTTATCCAATGCCGAATCAATATCAAGAGATACTTTTTTAGGATTTTTATCCTTATCAATCGTGTCATAAGTTACTACTTTTTGTGTCATCAGGGTGTCGAGGAACTTGATGATCACGTCTACCCCGTTAGCTTCATCAGCATGAATGTTGTTGAGCCAGATAGGCACTTTATAGTCTTTCAGTTCACCGCTTCTGATCTTCTCCTGCAGTGCAGCAGGATCATTCATCATTAGTGGCAAGGTTTCATTCAAATATTGGTCAACCGAAGCTTTGTCTTTACCCACGATGGAGAAGTGGATCGCACGGCCCTGAGTAGAAGTACCAATTTGTTGATATTCTACGTAGCGGTTGTACTTATTGTTGCCCGGCGCAGTGATACGGTCAATCGCCGGCTTGATCTCATCGTATGTATGATAAGTATCATACGGGTTCAGCTTCACTTGCTGCTCTGCTACAACATGTCCGGACGGGATGGAGGCTACCAGGTTGTATATACCTGCACGCTTCACATACTCTGCACGGATCCCGGAGAGCGACAAATTGACGCCATACAAAAGGTCAAAATGAACCAGTGCTTTGACAGTAGAACCAGAGACAGGCTCATAAGTCACCTTAATGAATGGGTCTCCCGTATAATCTCTAACTTTAGAGTCATTATTCCATTTCTTCCAAGCAGCCAGCGGCTTCATCTCTTCTGCATTTCTGCCGAAGTTCCAGATGATTTGGTCAGTGGTTGTGCCTTGCGGAAGATCGAACGTGATTTCCAGTGTTCTGGCTTCCGTCATGGAAGCTTGGTATACCTCTGTAGATACTGTAGGTGGCGCATAGACTTCCGATGTTACCGATGTCTGAGATACCCCTTCGGAAGATCCTGCTGCATCAGCTGCAGGTGCTGTAACAGCTTGAGGTGCAATCTCGCTTACTACTGGTGCGGCATAGGCTGCTGGAAGCAGTCCTGACATCATCAGGGTAAACGCAATTAATAAGGATAATAATCTTTTAGACATGATAAACCCCCTGTATGTTCGTGTTGATAGATTTCTGGCCGAAGCATCCTCTCGGCTCTATGAAGCTATATTCCTTGCATTCCTCCATTCCGGCATATCTTCTAAACCATCCGGAAAACTGACACTCCCATGTAAGAACCGGATTAATATGCAGAATAAACTATTATTATTCATATGAGATACTATAATATAGCATTTGTTTCAATTTCGGAAGCACTTTTATTAAAATATATTAAAAAAATTTAATATTTTCTCTTCGCATGAGCTGATATTAATATAAAATCCATGGGGGCCTACCCTCAGAAAATAGCCCTCCATTGTATGGAAGACTATTTTCTAGATTTAAATAATTACATTTTCGTAATATTTTACACGCTATTTCTCTTGGCTTTGCTCCAACTAAAAAGGATACGCCCAATACCGATAATTGACGCAATTACAAGTACCGTTGTATTCCAAGTCCATGCTTCGGTACCATACCGTAATGCCGGGGTCACCCCCAACGCGATAGCTACGGTAAACCCTATGAGTATTACCACATCCGGTGCTTTGCTTCCTTCTCTTTGTTTTTTCTTATAAATGTTAAAAAATAAGCTGCACACAATAATAAAGATCAGAATAGCAAATAGATAAACATTCATTTGAATCCCCCTCTCATATCAGCCTAACATGTTATATCCAAAATCTGTATGAGTCATTAATTCTAAATTTTCGACTATATTCGACATTACAAGTCGCAAGAAACGAGAAAAAATGAAGGGGAGTGGGAGCTGTACGAGCGAAAGCGTTCGCCTGAAAGCTTTCCGCTGGTAAGCTCGCACCCGTAAGCCTAAGCTGTTGCCAGATTTCAACCGCTAATTATGTAGTGAAATTAAAACCCTTCTTCTCCCTAACTAACGGCATTTTTGTACCTTATATTCATCGAAAATAGGTTAATGAGGGAAATAAGGGCATTATTGTATCTTATTTTCCGAAAAAGTACGCTTCAAGGGATAATCCGGAAGATTTAAGATACAAAAATGCCGTTAATCACCACTAACCCTCAGCGGCAGAGGATTTAAGGTACAAAAATGCCGTTAATTCCACTTCGGGAATTCTAATAATAATTCATAACGTCATACTCAAGAATAGCCCCGTTAAAACCATACCTACGCATATAAAAAAAAAAGCTGTCCCTGAGTGTCAGGAACAGCTTGTTAATATCATACTCTCTCAGCGCGATTACTCCGCTTTTTTATCAAGCAAATTCAGGATGATCGTAACTGCCTCTGCTCGTGTAGCTGTCCGGTTAGGAGCGAACTGGTTCTGGCCAACTCCGCCTACCAGACCTTCGCTCGCAGCAGCTGCAATGTAAGGAGCAGCCCATGCCGGTACATCTTTGGCATCTGCAAAGGTTAATTTAGCTTTAGGATCAACAGTAATTCCCAATGAACGTACGATCATGACTGTCAATTCCGCACGGGTCAGATTCTGTTCTGGACGGAAAGATCCGTCATTGTACCCGCTGATGATGCCTTTAGTTACAGCTTGTGCTACATAGGACTTCGCCCATGCTGGAATTTTATCCATGTCCTTGAAGGTTGCACTATCGCTGTTCTCTGGCAGTTGCAATGCGCGGGCCAGCATCGTGATGAACTCGGCACGGTTTACGTCCTTGTTCGGACGGAATGTGTTGTCGTTATAACCATTGACGAATCCAGCTGCAACAGCCTTTTGAATAGCTGCCGCTGCCCAGTGACTGCCAGTATCCGTTAACACAGGCTTCGCAGGCACATCCGTGCTTCCACCATTGGTTGCTGGTGGAGCTGTCGGTGCAGGCGTCTGTGTTGGAGCTACCGGCGGAGTAGCCGAAGGTGAAGGCGTTGGTACAGACGGTGCTGAACCTCCTGGCGTCGGCATTGGTACCACTGGAGTCGGCGTTGGCGCTTCCGGTGTTGGTACTTCCGGTGTTGGTACTTCCGGTGTTGGTGTAGTTGGTACTTCGCCGTCATTCTCTTTCTTGATGATACCAAACTGGTCGACGATAAATGGTTCTGCATTATTCTTGTTCTGGTCGATCTCATACGTCACGGCAGTCAGTTTGTCACCATCTACAGTGATACCAACAAAGTTCTGAACCTGTCCACGCTTAGGGCGAGTGTTGTCGCTTGGGTCCGGACCGTATGGAGCGGCATGGTTCTCATCAGCCACTTCAAAGAGGTTGTAATAAGCTTCTCCCAGTGCAGGCTTTTGGTTCTTGTAATAAACCTTTGCTCCCGCTGTTGCCGGAATGAGGTAGATTGAACCATCAGGGTTAACCGTGTATTCTACAGTTGTTCCGTTGAGTGATTCTGTAATCTTCTCGGTAGCTGCAGCAGTTCCGTCAGCCTTGATCGGCTTGGTACGGGCATAGATATGGTCATGTCCTTGCAGGACAAAATCAATACCCAGCTCTGCCATAATCGGAGCAATTTTAGTTCTTACGCCATTCGAACCCATAATATCTTTGTCCGTTGCGTGATTGGAGGTTGTGTATGGACCTTTATGAATGTTCACAATAATCCAGCGTGCACCGGCTTTATGAGCCTCTTGAACATCTTTCTTCAACCACTCTACTTGCTCGTTGCTGAAGTTAGCATATTGATCAGAATTCTCGTTGCTGTTCAGGACCACGAAATGAGCGTTGCTGTAATCATAGGAATAGTAAGCGCCTGTCACAGTCGCTGAACCAGCTGCTTCCTGAATATTGAAATGCTCATAGAAGGCATTTGCTTTATCTTCATGATTACCTGCCGACGGTGCAATGGTTGTGTTAAGCAGACTATCCTGCGAATGACCAAGCAGCCAATCCCATTGTGTCTCATTAGTTCCTGTGTCCACAATATCTCCGTTGTGAAGAACAAATTCGGCATTCGGCACTGTCTTCAGTGCTTTAGCCAACGTCTCGGCAGAGAGAATCGCTTCATCTTCTGATTTTGCTTGAGTATCCGCCAGGTCCACAAAAGTAAATGCTCCCGATTTAGATGCCGTACGGAAAGTTCCCGTCGTACTCCAGATACCCAATGCCTCATCGCCAACACGGAAGTAGTAAGAAGTATTTTCTTTAAGTCCAGTCGCTTCCACTTTATGCACCAGTTCTCCCTTAGCATTCGTGGAGACAGACGAGCGGCCTGCAAACTTAGTTGCTTGTGTAAAGTCCGGGGTAGTTCCAGTGTTCTCTACTACTTGCAAATCACTTCCCTTGGAAACCAGCGGTGTATACCAAGTGAAACCTTTAGCACTGGTAGGGTCACCGTTAAAGGTTACCGTTACTTTACTCACGGAAGGTTGAACCGCGATCACGCCCGCTGAATTGGTTCTGCCGCTTACCGCTTTAATTACAAACTGATAGTTCTTTGTTGCATCCAGGTTATCCACTGTATAGCTGTAAGAGGTTACTCCATCTTGAGCCGAAACCAGTTTACTCCAGTTAGGGGATACCAGATCATTTTTCTCATAGATGCGGTAGCCGGATACCGCTGAACCGGAAGACGGTGCATTCCATGTCAATGTCGTCTTACCGTCTGCATCAGTAAGCACTTGGGCCTGCTGTACAGGAGCAACCGTTACATCCGACTTCTGAATGCTGTATTGATCATACAGATCCGTTGTTCCTCCGGTAGTAGTCGTATAAGCTTGGAAATTCAATTTGTCTTCGGTAATCGTTACACCTGTGAACATTTCCTTGCCAGGCTGTTCGTATTTAGCTGCAAAGGGGAATGGACCTGCCTTCACGCTATATTTCTTGTTACCAGCAGCATTCGTAATCAGATAAAGCGTACCGCCTGGATCTTTAACGAGACCATTCTCATCCGGTACGATATCCGTCAGCGGTTCATTGTTCAGCATTTGATAACTGCGTGTATACGTGTGATCATGCCCGCCAATAACCATATCAATGCCCAGTTCGTCGAACACCTTAGTTAATTGAGTCCGGTAGAACAGAACGTCAGCGTCATTCGTGTGGCTGGCTACAGAGTATGGTGATTTGTGCAGAAGCACGATTTTCCATTTCTTATCTGTCTTGGCTACTTCATTGCGCAGCCAGTCTACTTGCTTGTAATAGATTTCATTGTTGGCAGCGTTAGTGCTTGTGCCGTAATATTCGGTGTTAATGATCATAAAGTGTGCAGGGCCGTAATCCAGCGCATACACTGAGCCGTCCGGCTTAGCGCCTGTGTTCGACACGTTCGGTAGATTAAAGTGTCCTGCATAGTTGCTGTAGTTCTTGCTCTCGTGATTACCGACCAGTGGAACCATCGGTGTTTGTGTCAAAATGTCCTTTGGCTTATCAAAGAACCATCCCCACTGCTCTTCCAGATCACCATTATCTACCAAATCACCGGAGTTCAGAATGAATTCCACACCCGGAAACTTACCAAGACCCTCTTGCAGCGTATGATTCCAGATATCAAAATCCGCCTCAGTGGTACCTTGAGAGTCCGTAGTATAGAGGAACTGGAATGCTTTGTTGTCAGCTTTTTCCGTTGTGAAAGTTCCGATATCACTCCAGTTACCCGCTTGTCCATCACCTACACGGTAAGCATATGTTGTTCCTGGCTGCAAGCCTTCAGCAACCGCTTTATGGCTGGTGATTACTTTGGTTTTGTTAGCAGTTTTATCTGCCTTGGACTGGTACACGCTAGCAGCTGTGGTTGTCCCCTCGAAGCTCAGGACACCGGCTGCCGGTAGCTTACCGTCAACTAATTTAGAGGCTTCCACTACCTCCAGCTTGCTGCCTGTTATCGTCTCCGATGCATACCAGGCAAATCCCATGCCAGTCTGCGGATTTCCATTGAATGTCAGGGCAATCGACTCCGGCTTCCCTGCACCCGGAACCACAGGGTCTACTGGAGGATACGCAATCAAATTCATTGCCCAATAAAGATCGGAGCTGGATTTAGTGCTCTGATGCACTTCAGCCGAAAGCTCATTGTTTCCGTTCTTTAGATTCGCTTTAATAATATTTGTAAGATCTACATTCGTAACATTGGGATCAGCCTTATTATAAGTGCTTTTCGTCAAGTAGTTGACCGGACCCTCCGGCATACCTTCCCGGTAAATTTCTGTGCCATTTAAGTACACAATGATGCCATCGTCGAATCCGAATGTTGCCGAAATCCGGTTATACGCACTAAGTTGAGCTGTATTTACATTCAGATTCGTGCGAAAATAGGAAGTCATGTATTTATTGGCTTTATCTCCGCCGTAGCTAATTTCCGTATTCAATGGACCAAAATTAGGGCTGCTGACTCCGGTGCCATTATCTTTGTAACCTAGTGGAGCCTGTCCCGATTTCCAAGTGGAATCATCATAGACAGCCTGCCATACCGTACCTTGATCGCTACCGTCATCGACATACTTCCAGGAAGCATTACCTTCCAGTAGTGTCAGAGGTTGAAGTGCTAACGTCCGCAGGTCTGCACCTTCGTCATTATTTGCTGCATAAACGGTAAATCCGTTCGCTGCAACCCCCAATACCATGATCAGGGCCAGTGTCATCGATACTGCTTTTTTAAACAACCTACTCATTTGTGCCTCCCGTATTCGTGGTGTTTTATCTATGTACCGACTCATGTTAACAACCCAATGTGTTCAATATGTGAGCAGGAACTCATGAGAACGTAAAAAAAACCCGCGTAACAAGGCTTATTTTACACACCACTTGAACAAGCACACTAATAAATGGAACAGCGTACCCTTTTTAACAGAAAAAAAACCTTCGACCCAAGTTAGAGCATGGTCGAAGGTTTTTGAATTCCCTATCACACAGGTTCAGTTAAGACAGGTGAATCACTTTGTTGTAATGGAGCGATGGCATCATCCGTGCTCTCCTGATCAGCAGGGACACCCGCCAACAAATAGACACGCGATTCGTAAGGCCGCAAAGCCACCGTTTCGATAGATTCGCCAAGATCTACAGCATAATTATGCAGCATCAGTTGATGAGATTCGAAGTGTAGACCTGCCGGCAAATCGAACAGCGCTTCCTGGGCGGTTAGATTCGACATCACAAGCAGCTTCTCCGCGCCAAGCGTACGAGTATACGCGTAGATACTTTCATTCTCAGCCAGCAGCAGATCATAGGTCCCATAGATCGCGACTAAATGCTGCGCCCGTAGCGCAATAAGCTTTTTATAATGATGATAGATGGAGTCCGGGTCCTGTTGTGCACGTTCGACGTTGATCTCCACATAGTTCGGATTGACCTTCATCCATGGCTTGCCGCTGGTAAAACCGCCATTCTCGCTGCCGTCCCATTGCATTGGTGTTCTGGAGTTGTCGCGTCCGTTCTTCCAAATTACCTCCATGATCTCCGCATGGCTGCGACCGGCTGCGGTCTCAATGCGGTACATGTTCTTCATCGCCACATCGTCGTAATCATCCATGGAGTCGAATCTCACATTCGTCATGCCGATTTCCTGACCCTGATAAATAAATGGTGTTCCCTGCATGAGAAAATACATCGTTGCCAGCGATTTGGCCGATTCCAGCCAGTATTCGCCGTCATTTCCCCAAGTAGAGACAGAGCGTGGCTGATCATGATTTTCTATAAATAGCGCATTCCAGCCCCCGCCCTCCAACCCTTTTTGCCAGCGGGACAACGCGGATTTCAGCGCAATGATATCAAGACCACCGGTAACACTCTTATTCCACAAGGCCAAATGCTCAAATTGAAAAATCATATTGAATTTGCCCTGCTTCTCACCGACCCACTGCTCCGCCTGGTCGACGCCTACTCCACTTGCTTCACCAACCGTCATAATATCATAGCGGTCAAAGGTCTCCTCTTTCAATTCCTGCAGAAACTCGTGAATGCCTTCGCGGTTCATATGACCGTCTGTCGACGGAACATAGCGAAGATTATGCGGGTTCGGAAGGTCAGGGAAGCCTGCTACCTTCTTGATATGTGAAATGGCGTCCACCCGGAAACCGTCGATTCCCTTGTCCAGCCACCAGTTGACCATACCATACAATTCCTGGCGTACCTCCGGATTCTCCCAGTTAAGGTCAGGCTGTCTCTTGGAGAACACATGCATGAAATATTGTCCAGTTCTCTCGTCCAGCTCCCACGCAGAACCGCTGAAAATACTCTCCCAGTTGTTTGGCTCACGGCCATCCACCGGATCGCTCCAGATATAATAATCCCGTTTCGGATTATCCTTACCTGAACGCGCCTCAACAAACCACGGATGCTCGTCCGAGGTATGGTTAATGACCAGATCCAGAATGAGCTTCATGCCCCGGGCATGCACCTCACGCAGCAGTTGATCAAAGTCCTCCATGCTGCCGAACTCTGCCATAATGTCCTGATAGTCAGAGATGTCATATCCGTTATCGTCATTAGGGGATTTATAGATCGGGCAAATCCAGATGACATTAATCCCAAGGTCCTGCAAATAATCCAGTCTGGAAATGACCCCCTGCAAATCGCCGATACCATCTCCGTTGCTGTCCATAAAGCTTCTCGGGTAGATCTGGTAGGCTGCAGCCTCTTTCCACCATGTTCTATTCATGTGTACGCTCCTTTATATAACCGCGGTTTACGTTTAATCAGGAAATTATTTTCCTAAATAACATTCAAATCATCCTATAAACTTATAAATCAGATCAGAAATTCATTATTATCGACCAAAAACATAAAACTATAGGGAAATTATTTTCCCATAGCGATCATTATAGGATTTTTTATTTTCCCGGTCAACACATATCTTTGGATTCTAACGGGATTCCATGATATGCTGATGTCGCATGAAAGCTGGATAACAAGCTTGGAAAGTTATGGTGATTTGAAGTGAAAGTAACTATTAAAGATATCGCCAAAATGGCCGATGTCTCTATCTCCACCGTTTCGAGGGTGGTCAATAACAGCAAGCCCGTCAACGATGAGGTACGCAAGCGCGTGCTCGAAGCCATTAAGCAAACTAATTACCGGCCTGATCTTACTGGAGGTAGTGCTGGAGGCAGCAATGACAATCTGATCGGTGTCATTATTCCGCAGAGCAACAATACAGTGCTGGATGATTTCAATCTCGGCATTCGCAATCTCGCGGAGTTATATGGCTATGAAGTAATCGTGGGCTTGACGGACAGCAGTATGGAAAGTGAGCTGCACTATCTGGATTTGTTCAGACGTCTCGGCACCCGGGGAAATATTCTTGTCGGGTCAGTGCCGCAGCAAGAGCATCTGGAGCTTATCACCGCTTCAGCCGTGCCTTGTGTTCTGGCTGGGCAAGCTTCACAAATCCCCTCCTTACCTTCAGTACATCTGGACAACATCACTGCTTCCTATGAAGCGGTGACCTATCTGATCCAAAAAGGACACCGCAGCATCGCCATGATTCGTGCGGCTGGCGAAACTTCAGTTGGGGGCGATCGCTACCGGGGTTACCAGCAAGCGCTTGAAGATGCGGGGATACATATCCATGAGAGCTTGGTTGTAGAGAGCGGGTTCTCTGTGGAAGACGGGCGGCTGGCTATGGAAAATATCCTGAACAGCGGGGAGCAACCGACAGCCGTATTCTGCTCGACAGACTGGATGGCGGTGGGGGCGATGAATTATCTCATCGACAGCGGCCTGCGCATCCCGGAGGATGTGGCCGTCTTTGGTTTTGACAATAGCTATGTGGCTTCCCTTGTCCGTCCGAAGCTGTCCTCCGTGGAATATTCGGGTACAGAAATAGGGAGAACCGCGACGCGGACCCTGATCAAGCTGATCAAGGGCGAGGCGGTTTCCCCTAGCCATGCCAATGTGGCACATCATTTGAAGATTCGGGAAAGTACGGGTTAGGGGAGGCATCTTCCCCGGCCCGTTTTTTTTAGATCCGATGAAGATTATTGGGCAAAACCTATCCGTGGATGCACATGTTCCTTAATATCGAGTGTGACGGCCTGAATAGATGTGATAGGAATGTACATCTCCTGATATTCTGTGAGGTATTTGAGATACTGACCACCAACTCCCTTCAGTACTCCCCCTCTGACACTGGTGCCGTCAAGAAAATGTATTGCGACTTCTTTTCCCAGTAAGGCTTCCACCATGATTCTTCCTCCTTCTCTTACATAAGTTTTTTACAGATGGGTAATAATTTTGTCGATAATTCCATAGTCCAACGCTTCCTCGGCGGTCATGAAGAAATCACGATCCATATCCTTCTCGACCTTCTCCACAGACTGCCCTGTTCTCTCAGCGGTAATCTGAACCACTTTGGACCGCAATTGCAGGATACGCTTCGCGCTGATGGCGATATCACTGGCTTGCCCCTGCGCGCCCCCACTCGGCTGGTGAATCATAATCTCGCTGTTGGGAAGCGCACACCGCTTACCCTTCGCCCCGGATAGCAACAGTAAGGAACCAAAGGACATGGCCATCCCTGTGCAAATCGTGTTCACCTGCGGCTTGATTAACTGCATCGTATCGTAAATACTGAAGCCAGCGGTAGTGACACCACCGGGACTATTAATGTACATATGGATGTCTTTGTCCGGGTCTTCTGCCGCGAGATAGAGCAGCTGGGCTACAATACTATTAGCCATTCCATCTTCAATCTGCGACCCTACGAATACAATCCGATCCTTCAGCAGCCGGGAATAAATATCATATGATCGTTCTCCCTGGCCGGTCTGTTCGATAACATAGGGAACATAACTCATTGTATATTGCCTCCATCTCTCAATTTTGTTTTGTGTTCTGACCCGTAAACGTCCCAGGGAACTGAAAAGATACGCCGCCCGCACCAATTATTTTTTTGCCGACTGCGTATCTTCGTCTATACTTTATTCGTTTATTATTAAGAAGGAACAGAATTCCACCTTGCTGTAAAAAGGAGATGGCCCACCTAATGACCTTTAATGATCAGCCTGCCGGAATGCTGCCGGATACCCATACGACCACATTGCTGCAAGCTGCCCTGAAGCGTTACTGTCTCACATTGACCCAATCCTCTTGGGATGCGGAAGATCTCGCTCAGGAGACCTGGATCAAAGTGCTGAGCTATCTGCAAAATGCAGGGCACAGAAATATCGAGGCGTTGCTCCTGCGAACTGCCAGAAATACATGGATAGATACGGTACGACGCAAAATGACCTTCGCCCGAATTCTGGGGCTTCACCCCCCGGCAGCAGAAGGTATGGAAGACAGTGGCACCGCTGGAATTGAGGCTGCTTTTCAGGCTCTGCTGGAGCATTTGTCGCCGCTACAGCGGACGGTCTTCCTGCTCCGTGATGTGCTTGGGCATTCCGCCCTGGAATCGGCGGAGCTGCTGAACACTACGGAGGGCGCGGTCAAAGCTGCTCTGCACCGGGCGCGCCAGGCCCTACCGAACGTGCAGCAAGAGCTAGCAGATGAAGGGCCGCGCTTCCGAGAAGATTCAGACTACCTGCTTCACCTTCAGCGACTTGCCGCCGCCTACGAGAAAGGACAGGTTGCAGAGCTGATCCGACTTGCGATGCTCGATACGGTGGGGGATAACGTCGCTGCTGTAGCTGTATCATCTGTCCAAACGATCATTGCTGGAGGTTATGGAGCGGCTGGCTGGACAGGACAGCCTGAGATGAGAATGATCGCTTAATCTAATTCAAATACCAGGACTGCAAGGAGAGCGATAATGAGAAATATATTGGTACTTGGAGGAACGCGTTTTTTTGGCAAACGCCTAGTGGATCGCCTTGTGGAGGATAAAGATTGCGAAGTGACAATCGTGACACGTGGGGAAACCCCGGATGCCTTCGGAAACCGTGTTCGCAGAGTTCATGTCAACCGCAGGGATCAAGCTGCTCTGGCTGAAGCGGTAGGAGACCGGGAATGGGATGTCGTTTATGACAACATCTGCTTTTCACCGAACGATGCCGCAGCGGCCTGTGCCATTTTTGATGGCAAAGCCAAGCGTTACATCCTGACCTCAAGTCTGTCGGTCTATGATTTCAGCGATAAAGTGATCACTGAAGGAGATTTTGATGCGGCGGCGTACCCGCTGCAATATGGCGAAGCAGAGGATTTCAGCTATAAAGAAGGCAAAAGACTGGCTGAGGCCGTTCTGATCCAACGAGCCTCATTTCCTGTAGTAACTGTCCGGATTCCGATCGTGCTTGGCACGGACGACTATACACGCCGGCTGCATTTTCATATTGAACACATTCGCAACGGTGAGCCCATTGCAATTGATCCCAAGCCGCAAATGTCCTTCATCCGTTCCGATGAAGCCGCAGATTTTCTGTATTGGCTTGGAGGTTCCGATATCACCGGACCGGTCAACGCCTGCTCGAATGGCGCCCTACAGATGGGCGAACTGCTCGGTATGATTGAAACGGTCGTCGGGAAAAAGGCTGTGATTGTGGCAGATGCTCCGATAGAACATAGCTCACCATTCTATATCCATCAGCCGTGGTTTATGGACACAACAAAAGCCAGGTCGGCAGGATATTCCTTCCTCGACCTGGCTACATGGATGCCAGAACTGATAACTGTGCTAAACCGCTCATATGAATAAAATTGTCAGCTTATAGCGAAAAATTGCCCGGGTAATATCTTAAAGAAAAATCTTAAAGCAAACTCAGCTCTAAGCTGAACTTGCTTTGGGGTAAGAAACAACAGTTTCTGTAGTGGAAGATGTAGCATCGCCACTTTCCACTTTTGCCCGTCGCCCTAGCGGAAGTGATTCGGATTGATTGGCCGAATCACTTCCGCTATTAATTTTGAACACATTGATCTCCTGGAACAGCTTCTGTGAGATTTCATGAATATCAACAGCCTGCCGGGCAATGGCAGCGATGGACTGGTCCTGCTGAATGCTGGAAGCATTCACCTCTTGTACCCCTGCAGCGGTCTCTTCGGCAATAGCGGCAACAGAGTGCACAGACTCAGCAAGCCGGGTATTCATCCCGCGCGTCTCATCCACCTTGTCATGAATATGGCCGATCTGTTTGCTAATCTCGGCAATCGACTGATCAATCGCCTCAAAAGATGCCAGCGTCTCTTCAACCTTCTCTTCTTGCTCCTCCAGATTTCCACGTGTCTCCAGCATATCTTGCTGGAAATCTTCCATCCCTTGTTGAAGTTCAGCGATAATCTCGCGAATATGCCCGGAGGACACCTTCGTCTGATCAGCCAGTTGTCTAACTTCATCTGCGATCACCGCAAAACCTTTGCCATGCACCCCGGCTCTTGCAGCTTCAATCGCAGCATTCAGTGACAGAATATTCGTCTGGCTGGAAATTTCCGTAATGGTCTGGGTAATCCGCGAAATATCCCGCGACTGTTCAGCAAGCTTGTCCAGCGTAAGATACACTTTGCCCACTGATTGACGGGATTGCCCGGAAACTTCCCGAAGGGCGGTTACCGCTGCCGAACCACTGCGTGTATTTAGATTCGCCGTTTCACTTGTCGTCAACATGACCTCTGTATACTCCGTAATCTCTTGGATTCCACGCTCCAATTCCTGAATCAGTCCCGCACTCTGCTCAGACTGCCCGGCCTGTTGATCAGCACCAGATGAAATATCCTGGATTGTTCTGACGATATCCTGGTTCGTATGAGCAGTAATGGCCGACGACTGTTGGAAAGAATTCGAATAATCCGCCAGCGAAGAAGCCACCGTCTGTGTCTGTTGCAGCATTTCTCTAACCCGGCCCACCATATGGTCAAAATGATGACTTAAACGCCCAAGCTCATCGTTATATGGAGAATTGATTTGCTCACGCAGGTCTCCTTCGGATATTTTGCGTAGTGCCGTTTGTAGTTTACGAACAGGATTCAGGAACGAACGAATCAACACTATAGCAATCACAAGCGTGAAAATCAGTACAAAAATAGCTGCATAGAGCACAACTGCATTGGTATTCTTCAGCAGATCAAAGGACACTCCTTGGGCTTGCTCGGCATTTTCTGCCGCCGCAGTGTACAACTTCCCATTGCTCTCCAGCATGGTGCCGTTTAGTTCCTGTGCCTTCGTATGTAATTCATCGATTTTATCTAGAACGGTCATCGGGTCGAGACTGCTGTCATTCAAAGTCTGAACCAACTCGTCGACAACGCCCGTATATTCCTGGGCCTGGCCCTGCAATTGCTGCAGCCCCTCCTGTGCGGAAGTACCCGATCCAAACTCTACTTTAGCCATTTCCGCATATAATTTCTTCTCCTTCTCCTTGAAAGCATCGGCCCATTCCAGATCACTTGTGCCGGCCAGCGAGGCTTCCACACTCTTCATTTCCTGTAGCAGCTGCGTAAGCGTAGAGACTGTGATTCTATTTTCCATCTCTGTTTTCTGTGTTTCCATGGATTTTTCGATCTGATTGATTTTGTACCCCTGGTAAACAGCCACCCCTAAAAAAATCAGTGCCACAGCGGAAAAGCTCAGGATCAGCTTCCATTTCATCGAAAGATGCATGCGGGTTACCTTCAAAAGAATCATCCCTCCATCAAAAGCCTCAAGTGCCAGTAGGTACATTCTACCAACACATATTGATTGTAGGAGCCAGATATTAAATGTTCCGCACAGTTTTGTTCGGTGAACGTAAAGAATGTTTTAACAATGTGTGAAAGTGCAAGGTACACCTATATCGGGTCCAGGTGCTTCCCTCGACCGAAGGTCCGTTCCTGCTCGACTTTGGTCGGGGGAAAATTCTGGACTTGAGATTGTTCTGATCAAGGCACAACGCTTGCTATACTTCTACTTGGACATACATACTTTTTGATTAAAGGGGATCACATCATGAAAACAAACGCTGGCAGCACGCCTGCCACAAGTACAAACGGGGATATGGAACGTGTTCGCTCCGCCAGACGGGGATTACTTGTCTTTTTTGCAATACTTATCCCACTCTCTATCCTTGGTTATGTGCTATCAATGAAACAAGAGATCTTCGTCCTGTTCCTGATGTGGACACCGGGACTGGCCTCCATCTTCACCCGCTTGATACTGCGTGAAGGTATATCAGATATCTCCTTGAAGATTGGCGGAAAACGTACACTGAAGACCTTGCCCTTTATACTACTGTTTCCTGTAGTTATTGGTCTCGTCGGCTACGGAATCGCTTGGATCACAGGTCTGGTACAATTCGTCACACCAGATACATTCATTAAAGCATCACCTGTTGTTGTATTCATAGGATTGTTACTTGCACAAATGCTCCTTGGCACATTGGAGGGTTTGATCGGTGGTGTCGGCGAAGAACTGGGCTGGCGCGGCTATATGCTTACTCGACTGATTGACGCCCGCGTTCCCCAACCGATACTTCTCAGCGGGCTTATCTGGGGTGTGTGGCATCTCCCCTTGATCCTTGCCGGGAACTATTATTCAGGGCCTTATCCCGTGCTCTCCGTGCTCCTGTTTATGATCTCGGTTACCTCCATGGGATATGTCATTGGGCGTATACGGCTAACAACCGGTAGCTTGTGGGCTGCGGCGTTCCTGCATGCCTCATGGAATGCCATCATTCAAGATGTCTTTGATGCCTTCTCCAAAGGAGATCATGCACTGCTCTGGACTGGAGAGTCCGGAATTCTGGTGGCTCTTACCTTGCTGGTAGCGGCAGTAATCATTTCACGGAAACCGCTGGTGGCAAGAAAATTGTAATTATAACTGAACTTAAGATTTTTATATGGTTAAGGTTGTCATTGCGGAAAATGTTTGGACTCCCGGCCGCTGTTGTCTCCAGATTTCTTGGGATTATACCGCTATTCGCGGATAAAATCCGGAGACAAAGGCGTCGCTTTCGCTCCTACAGTTCCAAAATCCCCTCCATTCCGTTACCCATATGTTAAATTTCCTAGTTCACTCTATATAGTATAAAAAGAAGCATTCCTGCCAAATACGGCTTTGGAATGCTTCTTTGCTCCTACACAGCGGTCCGGTCTTACTCCTCCCGCTCCTTATCATACATAAACCCTTGCTGTTTGAGGGTATTCCGGGCATCGCCGTACACAGGATTATTGGCATAGAAATGGGCGACCCAACTCGTCCAGCTTCGCTCAGGAAGACCTTGCTGCTGCAGGGATTGACGATGCGTTTCATTATAAGCCTGTAGTATCCCAGTCTGATCAGGGTTGTACTGCTCTTCGTGGTAGACGGCCTCCATAGGCAGACGGGATTTCTTCGGGCTCTCCGCGCCGGGATAACCGACACATAGACCTGCGATGGGAAAAACGTACTTCGGTAGCTGCAATAGCTCAATCACAGCCTTCGTATTGCGGCGGACCCCACCGATCGGAATGGTTCCGAGACCTAGCGATTCTGCGGCCGTGATTGCGCCAGCCATGGCGAGACCAACGTCTGCCGCCCCAACCAGCAGAGCATCCACATCGGAAGCTGCTTCAAAGGGTTGACCTTCCATCTCGCTTGCCAAACCCGCACGGTAAAAGTCCATGCAGAACACAAGGAACACCGGTGCGTCTGCCACATGCTTTTGATTACCGCTCAGCTCTGAGAGCCGCTGTTTCCGCTCCTGATTATGGACTGCGATGATCGTGAACTGTTGACCGTGGACCCAGGAAGGTGCGGCTTGAGCCGAAGCAATAATATTTTGCAAATCCTCAGTACTCACTGCCCGGTCAGAATAGTTCCGGTAAGAGCGGTGGTTCGTTAACGTTCGTATAACCTCATTCACAAAAGTTCATCCTTTCTGTCTTCACTAACTAAAAAAATCCTAAGGAATCCGCCGGGCAAAATCCACGAACTGGAACTTGTCCAAGCGGTGCCTCGATTCCGTATACTGAAACAGAGTTGTGTCTTCCAAAAATACAAAGTTGCGGACAAGCACCACATGGGTCAGTCCGTTCAGATCCAGTAGCGCCCGATCCTCGTCCGTAGCCTCTTCGACAGAAATTTCTTTTTTGGCATAACTGATCACAAGATTCAATGTCTGCTCCAGATATTCATAGATAGAGCCTGCGGCTAGTTCCTCTGTCAGCAGAACAACTTTGTCCGGCCGAAAATAATCTTTGTCCAGGATGATACGCTCGCCTTCAATCTCTCGGACCCGGATCACCTCCCAAACAGGCGCCCCCGGCTCTATCTGCAAATAATCCGCAATAGACGGCGAAGCCTCGGTACAGACGGTTCTTTGTACAAGCGTACGCGTCGAACGGCCGATTTTTCCCGACATCTCCTTGAAGCTGGTAAGCCCCGTAACCGGAAAGTTCATGCGCCCGATATCCAGCACATATGAACCCTTGCCTCTAATTTTCTGGATAAACCCGTGCTGTACTAGTAAATTTAGCGCTTTGCGGACGGTTTCCCGCGAGGTAGAATATGAACACATTAGTTCATTCTCCGAAGGCAGTTTGGTCCCCGGGGGAATCTTGCCTGACTGAATTCGTTTTGCATACGTATTAAAAATGCTCTGATATATATTTTCCTTCAATTCCATCACCGCTTACCATTTTACCATAATTCTATGTTAAAAAAAGAAACGGGCATTGTCCATTGCTGGACGATACCCGTTTCTGCTTACACGATGATTGATTTTCTCTTACTCTGCATTCAAGCGAATTTTCAAGCTGACGTTCCGCCCAGCCGCTACTGCGCCTGGCGCAGCTTCTTCTACGCCTGCAATGATATCCTGACCGTCCGGAATGATGATCGGTGTAATCAGCGGTAACCCTGCGGCAGAAATCGCCGCCATATCAAATTCTAGCAAGAGCTGCCCAGCCTTGACCTCGTCCCCGATATTGACATGGCTTGTAAAAGCGCTGCCTTTCAGGGACACCGTGTTAATCCCGACATGGATCAGCACCTGTACGCCAGTGCTATGCTCCAGAATGACGGCATGCTTGCTCTTGATGATATGCGCCACTGTTCCATCGAATGGCGCGGTTACCCGCCCCTCTTCCGGCTCAATAGCGATCCCTTGCCCCATCTGTCTTTCGGCAAAAGCCGGATCGGGAACGTTCTCCAGCGGTACCGCTTGACCCGTCAGTGGAGCATAAATATTCAGTACCCGGGTACCATCTTCCTCTGTAACGATGCCGAAAGATGGAATACCGGATTCAGCCGCCACGGAGGTAGCCGAACCTGCATCAACCTTATCGGTAGCGCTACCGGAAGCTTTCGCGCCTTGTACAGGAGTCTCTGCACGCACAACGTGATTCTCGGAAGCTGATTTAGTTGTTACCGCAGCTGTACCAGCTGATCCTGCGGCAATCGCCCCTTCTTTACGCCCGACAATTTTGCCATACAATACGGTTAAACCAAATGGCACAACTAGCACGATGCCCATCCCGATGAAGAACACACCCCATTGTTTTGGGAAGATCGACAGGAAGCCGGGAATACCCCCGATCCCAACCGAGGAGGCCAACACATGGTTTATGGTTAACAGTACGCCGCCAATTGCCGAGCCGATCATCCCGAAAATGAATGGATATTTATAACGGAGATTCACCCCGAAGATCGCTGGTTCCGTAATACCAAGGAATGCCGAGATCGAAGAAGTGGCTGCGAGCCCCTTCGCCTTTTGCTCTCTCAGTACAAGCATCATCGCAAGTGCCGCTGCACCTTGAGCGATATTGGAGAGTGCCAGCATCGGCCAGAGGAACGTTCCGCCCTCGCTGCCGATCAATTGCACATCGACCGCAAGGAAGGTATGTTGCATCCCCGTAACTACGAGCAAAGCGTATAACCCGCCATAGAGCAATCCCCCGAGTGCTGGTAGCGTATTAAATACATGTACAAGGCCGGAGGTAATGGCATTACCCAGGGCAAAAGTTACCGGACCGATCACCGTAAAGGCCAGGAAGCCGGTAATTAACAGTGCGACCGGGGCCACAACAAGTAACTTGATAGAATCGGCCACTCTTTTATTCAGGAAGCCCTCAATCCTTGCCAAAATGTAAGCGGAGACCAAAACGGGCAGCACCTGTCCCTGATAGCCGATCTTCTCAATATGCCAGCCGAAGAGGTTCCATACCGGTATCGTTCCCTTAGTAGAAGCCTCAGCATAGCTGTAGGCACTAAGCAGATCCGGGTGAACCAGAATCAGACCGAGTACAATCCCTAACAGCGGACTGCCGCCGAACCGGTTCACTGCTGACCAACCGATCAGCGCAGGAAGGAAGGTAAAGGCAGTATTGGCAATCAGGTTGATAATAGAGGCGATGCCCGTCCACTCAGGATAAACCTGCACCAATGACTGGCCTTCGAAGAATATCCCCGGACCGGTCAGAATATTGTTAAGTCCCAGCAGAAGACCTGAAGTTACAATAGCTGGAAGGATCGGAATGAAGATATCCGCCAGCGTTTTAATCGCCCGTTGAAGCGGATTCTGCTTCTTCCCGGCTGAGTTCTTGACATCCTCTTTGGATGAGCGCGGCCCACCTGTAATTGCGATCATTTCATCATATACTTTGTCCACGAGTCCCGGTCCAATGACAACCTGGAACTGGCCTTGGGAGGAGAAATGGCCTTTAACGAGATCGTTACTCTCCAGAAGCGCATGATCAACCTTTTCTTCATCGGCTAACGAAAAGCGAAGCCGGGTGACACAGTGGGTAGCCACTTCAATATTGTCTTTGCCGCCAATGGCCCGGACAATCTCTTCTACACTTTTTTTATCAACAGCCATGGGATTCACTCCTTTATTCTGTATTTCCGTATCGATTCTTAGTTTATAACCCACATACACGAGGCATAAGGCGACAGCCTCATCTCTGTTCCCAGTTCTGGAACCATCTCTGTATTGGCAATGAGCAGTTCATACGACTTACCCGCCAGCGCAGCTTCTGCAAAAGACTCCGGCAGCGTGAATGTCGCCGGCTGGCCGCTGAAATTGGAGACTACCACCAGCGTCTCCTTGTCAGAGAGCCGTGCATAAGCAAATACCTGCGGATGACCTTCATCCAGACGCTCATAACGGCCATCGGTCAGAACCGCCAGCGATTTGCGCAAGCCAATCAGCTTGCGGTAATGGTGGAGAATCGAATTCGGATCGGCCAATTGCTGCTGCACATTGATCTCCTGGTAACGCTCGTCCACCTTAATCCACGGCGTCCCCGTAGTAAATCCAGCCTGTGGACTGTCATTCCACTGCATCGGTGTGCGGGAATTGTCGCGGGAACGCTCCCGGATAATGTCCATTGCTTCCTCTGGCGTTTTCCCCCGTTCCAGTAGAATACCGTACATGTTCCGGGACTCAATATCCCGCAGCTCGCTCATGTCTGTCCAATGAGGATTGGGCATACCAATCTCTTCCCCTTGGTAGACATAAGGCGTACCTTGCAGACCATGCAGGGTCGTCGCCAGCATTTTAGCGCTTTCTACACGGTAACGTCCATCATCGGCAAAACGGGACAACGCCCGCGGCTGGTCATGATTGTTGAAGAACAGCGCGTTCCAGCCCCCGCCTTCCTGCATACCCTGCTGCCAGCGGGACAGAAGGCTTTTCAGCGCCTCAAAATCATACGGCATAAGCTCCCACTTCTGCCCGTTTGGGTAATCCACCTTCAGATGGTGGAAATTGAACGTCATAGAGAATTCCTTCTCATCCGGATTGGAATAACGCAGACAGTGCTCCAGCGTGGTGGAAGACATCTCTCCTACCGTGATCGCGTTGTAAGGACCATATACCTGCTCATACAATCCTTTAACGTACTCATGCACCCTTGGACCGTCAGTATAGTAGCGCCGTCCATCACCGGGGAGAACGCTGCCATCATCATCCGGGAACGCCTGGTTCTTGGAGATGAGATTGATCACATCCATTCTGAAACCGCTAACGCCTTTGTCCGCCCAAAATTTCATCAGCTTAACGACCTCTTCACGCACCGCCGGATTCTCCCAATTGAGATCAGCCTGCGTCTTGTCGAACAAGGTCAAGAAATACTGGCCAGTGCCTTCATCATACTGCCAGGCCGAACCTCCGAACTTGGACTGCCAGTTATTCGGCGGGCCACCATCCGGCTTCGGGTCCTTCCAAATATAATAGTCCCGGTACGGATTATCCTTGGAGCTCTTGGACGCCTGGAACCAACGATGCTCTGTTGAAGAATGGTTAACCACGATGTCAAGCATAAGATGCATGCCACGGCTTTGGACACCTTCCATCAGCTCATCAAAATCCGCCATCGTTCCAAACTCCGGGTTGATTTGGCAATAATCCGCCACATCGTATCCGTTATCATTTTGGGGAGACACATAAACCGGCTGAAGCCAGATAATATCAATACCAAGCTGCTGCAAATAGTCGAGCTTGCCTGTTAGACCCCGGATATCACCTTCACCGCTGCCTGTTGAATCCATAAAGCTTTTGGGATATACCTGATAAACTGTAGAACGCCTCCACCAATCCTGCGCTTTTGAAATAATCACAGTTTAGTCCTCCTTACCAAGCAAATTAATTAATCCTGTATATACAAGTTCATTAGCCTTACCATAGTATTACTTGTATATACATGTTGTCAATCGGAAGAATTTATTCCCTGTCTCCATCTATAAAAAAACGGTTATTGCTTCTAGGAGCAATAACCGTTACTTAACCTATTCCCTATATTCTAAATCAATATTCACACGCAACAGAACGATCTGTACTTTATTCAGCAATCGCCTGCTGAAGCGCCTCGACATAGGCAAGAGCAAGCTTGGACAACGCCGCATTCTTATGGCTGATCCAGCCGACATTAATGGTCTCGTCACAATCCAGAGGCACCGGAATGATCTCATTGCCGTTCAGATCCGCACTGAGTACCCCGGTAGAAATGGTATAGCCGTTTAGACCGATCAGCAGATTGAAGAGGGTTGCTCTATCATTCACCCGGATGCTTTTCTGATGGGACAAGGTACTAAGAATCTCCTCAGAGAAGTGAAAGGAATTATATTCCCCCTGCTCAAAAGACAGGTAAGGATAATGTTGAAGCTGGTCAACCGTTACGATGGACTGCTTTGCCAGCGGGTTGTTAATGCTGATAAAAATATGCGGCTTGGCCAGGAACAGGCTGTGGAATTCCAGATTTGCCGATTGCAGCAGCTTGTTGATGACCTTGGCGTTGAACTCATTCAAGTACAGGATGCCGATCTCGCTACGCAGACTTTTGACATCCTCAATAATCTCATAGGTCTTCGTCTCACGCAGTGCCAATTCATATTCATCATGACCATATTCACGGACGAGATTCACGAACGCATTAACCGCAAAGGCATAATGCTGTGTGGACACGGAAAAATGCTGTGGAGACGGCTTCGCATCGAGATAGCGATTCTCCAGCAGTTCCGCCTGTTCCAATACTTGCCTTGCGTACCCAAGAAATTCAGCTCCCTCCAGAGAGAGCGAGATCCCTTTGTTGGTGCGTTCAAAGATCGTAATCCCCAGTTCTTTCTCAAGCTCTCTGATGGCATTGGACAAGCTCGGTTGGGAAATAAACAAGCGCTTAGCCGCTTCGTTCATAGACCCCCGGCTTGCCACTTCAATGACATATTTCAACTGTTGTAAGGTCAATAGAATAATCCTCTCTATATTTCAATTGCTTAGAGGGGATGAGTCCCCGCCTCTCTTCCCTCTATTATATAATACATTTCAAGTTTTTACTTCCCGACATACATCGTTCTGTTAAGAAAATGATTCATCAAGAGTGGTAAGGAAATCAGGATCGGAGGGTCACCAAATTCGGGAGGATGCAAAGTAATCTCCTGATAAGGGATCGGTGAATGCGATGTTACAACTAGCGGTTCCCTGAAGCGGGCTCGCAAGGTGGTGTATGGCAGCAAAAAATCAAGGGCCTGCATCCCCCAGGAGACAGCGGTAGCCATCAAATAATAGCTACCTGGCTTTACATTCGTAAAGCGAAAATCGCCCATATTGTGCAACAGCATCCCATGCAGCGGCAGACCTTCAGGGATGGGCCTGGCGAACAACCCAACCAAAGTTACTCCCTGAAACGGAACCTCTGACCTCACCGTTCCCTCTACCGTGCCTATCCGAGTGGCCCCAGACTGCCACTCTCTCCAACCTCCAAGACTTTGCAGGGATCTCAGATGTTCCTCCGCCTGAAACCGTGAATGCCTGAATTCAGACGGTGTTACCCCGACACGTTCGACAAAACGGGTCGCAAAGGTACCCTGGCTTTGCTGACCAATTTCAAGAGAGATATCACGGACACTCAGGTTCGTTCGCAACAGAAGATCCTTTGCTTTTTGCAGACGAAGGGAAGAAACATAATAGAGCGGCGGCAAGCCGGTTCTTTGTTTAAATATACGCGTAAAGTGAAAAGGGCTGTAACCCGCATAGCTAGCCAGCCGGGACAGTGGCAGGGGTTCATAAAGGTGGCGGTGAATATAGGCAATAATCCCATCTATTTCTGCATACCGGTTGGACATAGGCATGGCGCACCCCTCCAGGAATATTTTATGCTAAAAAGAACGTAAGTTCGCCATTATTTTATCATAATTTTGACACGTAATAAACCAAAAACCTCCACAACTCTGTGGAGGCCTTATCACTGCTCAATGATGATATTTCAGGCTGCTGGCCGGTTGATAGACATGAAGCACCACCCCAGCATCAAATACTCGCGTGTCTAGTAGCTTAAGGGGCAGCGCTTGATGCATGTCCTTAAAGAGCGGAATACCTTCGCCCAGCACTACAGGATGGATCATCAGCTGATATTCATCGACCAACCCAAGCTTCATCAAGGACTGTGCGAGGCCAGCGCCCCCATGCGCAAGAATCATCTTGCCAGGCAACTGCTTCAAGTACGCCAATTCTTCTTCCAGGTCACTTTGTCCGAGTCGTGAATTTTTCCAGTTCGCTTCCATCAGGGTTCTGGAGAACACTACTTTGGGAATTTCATTCAATGGCGCAGCATAGCTTTCTGTAGAAGCTTTCCAATATTCAAACATCATATCATAGGTTTTCCTGCCCATAATATGGATATCCGCCTGCCAAAGCAGATTTACTATATACTGCTCCAGCCCACTATCAAAACTCCGGAAGACCCAGTCCACCCCGTCGCTTGGCGTGCAGATGTATCCGTCCAGGGACATACTCATTTTTAGCACTACTTTGCGCATGAACTCCCTCCATCACCATCCCGACTGACTTAGCACTTCAACTGAAAGGAATGTGCTCAAAGTATATCACGGGACAGCATGCAGAATTTCTTATCAATTGCTATTTTACGACCTCTTCCCCGATCTCTTAATCATGAGCACATAACAGAGAATAGCGCCAACATCAGCTGCCGCGATGACAATCCCCATCGGCAGTGCCGTTCCGCTGCCGCCAAGGCCAACCAGAGGCGCTACCAACGCCCCTCCTATCATCGACAGCAGTCCTTGAAGAGCAGAAGCGCTGCCCGCAGATTGTCCCTGCTGTTGCATTGCCAGAGAGAAGGCTGCCGTGCTGACAATCCCTACACTGGATACCACCATGAATAGTGGAATCAGAGTAGCAATTAGTCCGGCTCCAAGCAAGGTCATAGTAAGCAGCAGCAGACCACCTATTGCAGCGTAGATCAGTCCGGCGACCAGTAGCCTCGTCTCACCGAACCGCTCCGCCAATTTACCCGTAACCTGTCCAGTGATAATAATACCAAGACCGTTCACGGCGAAGATCAAGCTGAACATCTGGGGTGTTGCCCCGAACAAATTCTGAATCACAAACGGCGAACCAGCAATATAAGCAAACATGGCGGCGAAGACCAGTCCCTGCGAAAGAGCATATCCCATGAACATCCGATCACTCAGCAGACGCCCAAAGGTAGCCAGTGTACTCTTCAGCCCTCCCCCTGACCGCTGCGCCTCTGGCAGGGTCTCACGCAGACCGAATAGAACGGAGGCCAGCATGACAAGCCCAATCACACCAAGCACGATAAACACACCCGGCCACGAAGTGAATCTCAATAATTGGCCGCCAGCAATAGGTGCAGCGATAGGAGCCACACCATTAATAAGCATTAACAAAGCAAAGAACCGGGTCAACTCTGTCCCGGAATACATATCTCTTACCATCGCTCTGGCTACTACAACCCCCGCCGAGCCACCCAGACCTTGAATGAACCGCAGAATAATGAGCGCTTCAATCGATGTGCTCATCGAGCAGAGAAACGAAGTAATCACATAGAGCGACAGACCAACGATCAACGGCATCCGCCGACCGCGCACATCACTAAGCGGTCCGGCGACCAGCTGCCCTACTGCAAGACCCACCAAACATGCTGTTAAACTGAGCTGGGCTAGTGACGGACTGGAATGCAGATCCTTAGCCAGGTCCGGCAGTGAGGGCAGGTACATGTCAAGGGACAGCGGCCCAAAAGCCGTGAGCGCCCCCAGAATCAACGCAATCCATAGGCGGCTGGCTTTCGCTGTCCTACCGGTGTTAACTTTAGAGCTAGAAATCATAATTCCCACTTCACAACCTGTCTTTAAGAGATAACGTTGTTATAATTTTATTACAACATTTATAACAAATTTATAAGACATAACCTTCCCTGTCAATCTTTTATTGAACACTGGTAATTTTATACGTATATCCTCTCCAATTGAATGAACAGTACGAGCTTCGCCTGCTCTCTTGCTATATGTTATAATTTTTTTATAAATCCAATGGAATCAGGAGTCATTCAGATGCAGAATAACATCGATGTCACTGGGCTGCTGAAGAGCATTTCAGTTATGATCGCAGCCCTGATGGGGCCTTCTACGGAAGTGGTTGTGCATGACATGGAACAGGCGGAAATCATTCATATTGAAAACGGTCATATTACCGAAAGACAGGTAGGGGATTTGGAGGATGCCAATACCATTACCTTACTCTCTCAAAGCGCTGAGCAAAATAGCACCCTGATCGGGTATTTAAGCACTGCCAAGAGCAACAAGCCACTTAAATCATCCACTCTTTTCATCAAAGATTTAGACGGCAACCTCAAATACACGCTGTGTGTCAACCAAGATATCTCCGCCTACAAAAGCGCCATGGATCTACTGACCCACCTCACCAGCACTTTTACTTATGAGGTGACCGACGTACAGCCCGGCGGCGAAACTATCAAACAAATCACGACGAAGCTCATTATGGAGGAGATCTTTAAAGCCAAGCCATTCTCTATGGACTCCAAGGAAGCGAAGCTGAAGATTATCCAACAACTGGACGACAAGGGTGTCTTCGACGTTAAAGACGCGGTCCCCAAAGTCTGTGAGCTGCTCTCTATCTCCCAGGCCACCCTTTATAACTACCAACGGGAGCTACGAATGCGCAAGGAAAAAGAGTCCACACGCAAGTAACACCAGCAGCTTCGTATCCGCTCTTTTAGCTCAACTGAACTACAAAAAAACAGGCGCCGCGGAACCCATCTTCCGGCGTCCTTTTTTGTGCCTGAACTCCCTGTCCCCACGAATGGATAAAAAAATGGAAACCATCACAGAATATGAGCGAGGTGGTTATGATGAGCAGCCTGATCGAGCAGGACTGGGAGCAGGATTTGATTCACACTTTCGATTTGAACAGCGATTTTTCCATGAAGACGGTCACGTTGTTCGATCAAACAGTAAAAGTATATTATCTCAGCTCGCTCGTGGATCTTACGAGTACGTTAGTTACATGGGATCAAATCATTTCGGCGACCGGAGAAGAAGATCACTCCCTCGCGAGAGACCTTCTCCCGCTGGAGTTTACGGTAGATGGCTCCTACCAGGAAGTCGCCGATTCCCTCGTCAAGGGCAAACTGATTGCTAAAGACCCAGATTCCGGTAATCCGCTCGTACTGGATGCAGATATGTGGCCGCTAAACCGCTCCATCTCAGCTTCAGAGAACGAGAATCCGATTCAGTCTTCCATCGATGGATTTACTGAGAAGCTGGATACTAATATCGGTCTGGTTCGTAGAAGAATCAGCAATAAAGAGCTTGTCGTTGAATCGTATATCCTGGGCACCAATTCCCACAGGGAAATCGCACTGATCTATATGAAAAATGCAGCTAGTCCGAAGGTTGTCCAATCTGTCAAAGAACGACTCTCCAGAAACAAGCATAAAGATGTCATCCATGTGAATGGTCTACTGCAAGTGCTGGAACAGCCTAAATATTCGCTCGTCCCCACATATCTAACTTCAGAACTGCCAGGAGAGGCTGCACAGAACCTGCTGGATGGAAAAGTGGTTATTCTGATGGACCTGTTTCCTAATGCCTTTTCTTTTCCAGCCATCGTCAAAGATCTGTGGTCCTTCAAGCTAGACTTAAACTATCCTTACTTGTATCTTTTGTTCTTCCGTTGTATTCGTATTGCAGGTATTGCCTTCGCAATCGTTATGCCTGGGCTATATGTTGTGCTTAATTCTGTAAATCCAGAACTTTTACGGATTCAGCTGGCGATTTCTGTCGCGAAGAGCAGAGAAGGCGTCCCTTATCCCTCATTTGTAGAGGTGATGCTGATGCTGCTCCTCATGGAAATGGTGATTGAGGCTACCATCCGGCTACCCAAGAACATCGGTCCCACGATCACGATGGTTGGAGGCATTATCCTCGGGCAGGCGATTGTACAAGCCCGGTTGGTGAGCAATCTGCTGATTATTATCCTGGCCGCAACGACCATCTCCAATTTCACAATGGCTGGTTATCTCAATACGATAGGAATTCGCATCTTCAAATACGTCGTTCTGGTTCTCAGCTCGATCTATGGCATCTTGGGATTACAGGTAGCGATGATTTGGCTGTTCATCTATTTTGCCGCACTCAAGACGTTTTCGGTGCCCTATTTAAGCCTTAGCACGAAAGGAAAGAGTCCGGATGACTAAACCCATGGTTGTCATGCTGTTTATCCAACTGCATCTGACAGCGATGCTATCCATTTTTACCGTAAGAATCCTGGAGGTTACCACGCTAGCCCATTGGGAGGCCATTCTACTCGACTGTGTGCTGGAGATGTTGCTGGTCTGGGTCTACCTGAAAGGCTTATCGCGATTCCCCGGAAAAAACATGATTGAAGTCATTTCCGAAGCGGCGGGAAAATGGATGGCCAGACTGATACTTCTTCCCTTCGCAGTCTTTCTGTTCTTCCATCTCACCTTGTTAAACCGGTTCCAAATATTCAAAATCAACGTAGTATTGCTTCAGGAGACCCCACTTTGGGCCCTCACTTTGCTGTATATGGCTCTACCCTTGTATGCAGCGTGCAAAGGATTCTCTGTCATCCTCCGCATAAGCGCGGCGTTATTCATCTTCTACATTCCGTTTGTGCTTTTCTCCCTGTTTATCAGTGTTCATAACTTTGATTTTCATAATGTCTTTCCGATCTGGGACCCGAAAATGACCTTTTTGGCCCAACCTACCTATTATTCCAGCCTCATCTCTTTCTCTGGCTTTCTGTTTCTTGGCATGTTATCCCTCGACAAACCTTTCAAACCTAGCAAATTAATGTTGGTTATGATTATCCTTGCCTTCTTCTACCTCTCCGCTGTCTATGTCCCATTGCTTATTTTCAGCGAGGAGGTCGCCATTACCTTTCAATATCCCGATGTGCTGGCCTCAGACACCATTGATCTGGAATGGGTCGTTTTCGATTGGTTGCCTACCTTCTCGGTGGTTTCCTCCACTGGACTGGGCATTCTAGAAGCAGCTACAACACTTTGGACGGCTACCACTCTAATCAAAAAGTTGTTTCTCCCTATCAATGAAGTGTGGATTGCTTCAGGTCTGACCTTAGCCATGTTTTTTCTCAGCATGCTGGTTAGAAACAATCATGATCTGAACCAATACTTAATATGGAACAGCATCCCTGGAATTTATAGCATGCTTATGCTCCCTCTTGCCGTGCTCTTGTCCGGTTTAAAGAAAAGGAGGGCCTCCGCTTGAAGCACAGAATCATTCCCAGGCTGCTACTGACACTCTGCCTCCCTTGGCTGCTGAGCGGCTGCTGGGATATTAAAGATATCAACAAACGTTATCTTCCAGTGGTGATGGGCATCTGTGATGGCAAAAGTGATGTTTACCATGTAACCCTTCAGGTTCCTACCGTAACCGGAACGACCCAAATTTTGGAGCAGGAAGCTAAGTCCATCAGTAAAGCCCTCGATTTGATCCGGACCAAATCTGAAAAGCATGTCGATCTTCTCCATCTACGACTGATCCTGATTAGTGAAAAAATGGCCGAAAAAGGAATCGAGGATATTATAGACTACGCCATTCGGGCCGATGATATTTCCATCAAGGGCATGGTAGCTATTGTTACCGGGGACTTCCAGAAGGCACTGCATCATCAAGTCGGACCGACGCCAGAGGTGTCCTCCTACGATTACTTCAGTGAAGAAGCCGGCTGGACACCCAATGTATCGCTTGTCCGGTTATGGGAAGCTTATAAAGTTAGCCGCTCCTATACACAAGATACAGCTATTCCGCTGGTGGAAGCCGGAACAGACACGTTATATGAATTCAGGGGCTCCGCCATTATGAGGAATTCCAAGATGGTAGGCACACTAACGCCAGACGAGACGCTGATCAACAATATTTTTGCAGAAAAATATACCGGCGGAACCATTGAGACATCTGAAGATGCCAGCATCCTCATTAAGAAAGCTACAGTACGCCATCGAGTAAAATGGGGAGACTCCGGCCCGGAGTTAGACAGCAGACTGAAGCTGGACATAGAGGTATCCGAGAATAAGCAAAAACTCTCCAATCAGGAAATTACCCAGGAGATCAAGACATCTATTGAGAAACGAGGCGCCAATATCATCGACAAGCTGCATACGCTCAAAGCAGACGTACTTGGGATTGGACAGTTGTTCAAGCCGAAGATGACGGTAGCACAGTTGAAGGAATGGAAGGAGAGATGGTACCCGAAATTGCAATCCAAAATTGAGGTTGAGATTAATATCCGAAACAACATCTATCTTAAAGACAAACTCAGAGACAACAATCTCCGGATGTGATGCATTGTATATGATCTGACAATTACAAAGCAGCGAGCCCCTATGACAGAAGGCTCGCTGCTTTGCTATAACTTTATGAAATCGGCTTATCGAAGTAATACTTTAAGGTAAAAGTGCAGGTGCCTTGCGGTTATGCGTACCTTGCTCATAAGCATAAGCCAGCTTGATCAGGGTAGCCTCGTCAAACGGACGACCCAGGAATTCCACGCCTGCCGGCAGACCTTCCGACGTGAATCCAGCCGGAACCGAGATCGCAGGGAATCCGCTGAAAGGGCTAAGTCGGTTATTGTTACCGGCTTTGGAGGATTCGCCGATTGGTACAGTAGTTTGTACAGTGGATGGATAGATGATGGCATCCAGATTATTGTCAGCCATTACCTTCAAGAGCGCATCGCGTGTCAGCTTGGTGCGTTTCAGAACGATATCCTTATACTCTTGAGATTCCAGATCTCGTGTATCGCGCAGCTTATAGGTACTTTCGTTCCCTTTTAAGAATTGTCCGGAGTTGATAATCTCTGTAAGCGTATGGTAAGGCGCATCCGGTTGGTAATTCGCCAGGTATTCATTCAGCTGAGATTTGAATTCATATCCACTGAGACTTGGATATTTCATGATTTCCGCCAGATTCGGGATGGTGATCGGGGTTGTAATCGCCCCTAGCTTCTTCATGTCGGTAACAGCAGCATTCATCAGATTGGTAGTGGGCATTTCTTCCGGCTTGGTGCCAAATAACTCAGTAGCCACCCCGATGCGGGCACCTCTAAGACCACCTACATCCAGGTCCTTCGTATAATCGGTCTTGGACCGACCAACGCCATAGGCTGTTGCTACATCATTAGCGTCATAACCAGATGAGGTTCCCAGAAGAATCGCTGCATCCGTTACGGTACGGGCTATCGGGCCGCCTACGTCCTGGGTCAGGGCCAGTGGAATAATACCATCCCGGCTTGTCAAACCTATCGTTGGACGAATACCAACCAAACTGTTATACGAAGATGGAATGCGGATCGAACCACCGGTATCCGTTCCAAGGCCAGCCAAAGCGAAGTTAGCCGCTACAGATGCGCCGGTGCCTGCGCTGGACCCACCAGGATTGCGGTCAGGAGCATAAGGGTTCAAGGTCTGTCCACCCAGCGAGCTGGCTCCCGTAATACCCGAGGCGAACTCATCCAGATTGGATTTGCCGATCACGATAGCACCGGCATCCTTGAGCTTCTTAACCATCTCGGCATCATGTGTCGGGATAGCATCCTTCAGACAAAGGCAGCCTGCGGTGGTAGGCAGATCAGCAGTAGCGTAGTTATCTTTTAGTATGATTGGAATCCCGTGGAGCGGTCCGCGAATGCCTTTGGTCTCTCTTTCTTTATCCATTGCTTCGGCAGTCTTAAGGGCATCGGAATTCACAGTAATTATCGCATTTAACTTTACACCTTGGTGATCATACTTATTGATCCGATCCAGGTACATTTGGGTCAGCTGTTTATAGGTCAGCTTCCCTTGACCGACAGCTTTTTGAATATCAGCAATCGTTGTTTCCAACAATTCAAAGGGCTTTAAATAATCATAGAGACGGTCAGCCAGCACCTGAGCCTGCTTCTCTGTCAAAAGCGCTTTAGGTTCAAAGCGGGCTGGACTCGTTCCCTGCATAAGCTGTTTCTCATTCAGGGCTCCAATTGCCCCTGCGGAAGCTGAATTATCAGGTACATCGACGAATGGCTCTTTGGCATCTGCCAGCTTGAGCGAAGTCCCCAGCATAACAGCCAACTGTTCGCGGGACACACTCGGGGCCTCTTTCAACTGAAACGAAACGGTACTTCCAGCCCGTGAACTAGCATCGTTCATCAGGGAGACTAATTCCTGTGAAGTAACCGGTTTGATCGAAGTTGCCACTGTTGGTGCTGCAAAAGCAGACAACGGAACGGACAACATCAAGGCTCCTGTTACTAGACCGGAGATGATAGTAAATCTGGATTTTCTGAACATGATGACTCCCCCGCTTTCAAGTTATGTAATCTAGTTGACTAGTAATTCCCCCTTATTATATTTGGCGTTATATTTCCTAACAAACATAAAATTCTTAATAAAAAGCGATTTCATAGTTATTTATCTCAAATTATCTGCTATTTTCGGCGTTATTCTATCTATTTCGTTTTATATCGTTTAATGTTTCTTATAGGAATTGGTTGCACTAAAATGACATAGAACGAAATCTCAATATCCATATACCGATTTTATGTTATATATACTAACATTAAATCTATTTAATATTGTTTCATATCTTTAACATGATAGATTTCCGCACACAAAAAAACGGCATTTCTGCCGTTTTTTAAGAATGAATTCAGGATTATGAGATGCTCTTTATCCAGCTAAGCATGGGTGCTTCCGAAGGTTGCCAGCCTAACAGATTTCTTGCATGTACCGCACGCACACGACTGTTGGAGGCGATGGCAAAGCGAGCCCAGTCGCCCAGCTCTGCAATGGCTTCATCGGCCGGCCAGCTCGTTGTTTTGCCTCCAAAGCCCAGTGCTTCACTGACCGCTTTGGCGATATCCTGGAAAGATTCTTCCCCGTTCTCAGCGAAGAAGTACGAAGCAGAAGGTGCTTTTTCCAGAGCCAGTCGATACATTTCCGCCAGATCCTTGATATGGACGTTAGACCAACGATTCACACCTTTTCCCACATGAACACCAGCTCCCACGGCCTTCGATTTGCGGATAACCTGCGGCAACTGATCGCTTTGTGTCGGTAAGCCAAGTGAATCACCGTAGATCATGGAAGGCACGATAACCACGCTTCTCACCCACTCGTCGATTCCGGCTCGGCGCACCAGATTGTTGATAGCTACCCGGTCAGCCCGGATATCCATCGGAACAAACGGTGTCTCCTCGTCATAAATATTTTCGCTTTTGGAATCGCCCCTCGCATCATCTCCCACCACACTGGAACCCGATGTATGCAGAAAAGCTTTGCCGGTACCACTCAAGGCAGCGATAAAGGTCTCCACTGCTCCTCTGTGATCCGAGTCGGCGGTATGAATAACCGCGTCGCTTAGCTTAGCATACTTCGTTAGCACTTCATTGTTTTCAAGCGTACCCAGTACGGGTTCAATCCCTATTTCTTTAAGAGCTCCCACCTTTTGCGGATCACGTACGAGCCCATAGACTGCATGTCCAGCATCAATCAGCACCTTAGATACAGACCCGCCAATATAACCTGTTGCACCTGTCACAAATACTTTCATTGTGTCTCTCCTCCTATATATTTTGTATAGATACGGGTTAACCTGAGTGTTCAATCCCCGCTTTGGTGAATATTAAATGTACATTGCCTCCCTATTGTAGTTCTCCACAATACATAAAACAAATTATGAATTATAGGTTTAAACATAAATATTTTTATAGTTGTTGATATAAAAAAAGACCGCCCAGCTGACACTGGCCGATCGCTATTCTTCTTCACGGATAACCGTCATAATCTCGCGGATCTGCGGCAAATGCTTGTGCTTAAGCTTATAAGCGAAGAACAATTCGTTTTTCACTTTTAAATCTTCATAAATCTCTTTCGTGTTAATTCTGGCGGCTTCATTCGTCAAATATGTTGTTATAACACTAAGACCTGTACCGTTACCTATCGCCTTCAGGATCATATGTAAATTCGGAATGACATGAACCGGCTTGATCTGAGGGCGTTTGTTAAAATGCTCTCTCCAAATCCGCCGAATGATCGGCAGCTCCAGTCCATAACTCATCCATGGCTGCGCAGACAGCCATTGCTCCCTTGCCTTAAGATCATCCGTATCCGGTATCTCATAATGGCTCGGTGCTACAATGGCAAATTCCTCGTCCATTAATTTCAGGTACTCAATTCCCGGCGTCTGCACCTTCTGTGAGGTAATGATGATGTCTACCTTATCTTCTTTCAACATCTCCAGCAATTCACTGGCCGTCCCAAATTGGGTAATGGTGCGCAAATCATATTGATGCAGCCGTGGAAGTATTTTTTCTACATAGAACTCATGTGCCGTCCCTATCTTTATCACTGTAATTGTCGGCAGCGAAGCCGCTCTGAAATTCATTGTCGCCTCCTCCAGCGACTCGATTAGAGGAGCCAACTGTGAGTACAGTTCCTTCCCCCGTTCAGTGGGCAGCATCTTTCGTGCCGTTCGGATAAAAAGCGCTTCCCCCACCTCGGCCTCCAAAGAGGCCAGATGCTGACTCATCGCCGGCTGTGTCATCATGCGTGTCTTCGCGGCTTCGGACACCGAGTTATGCTTATAGATGTTGCAGAAGCTTCTGTACCACTCGAAATCTGCCATACTGCCTCCATTCTCCTGCTTTTACTGCTATCAAGACTTATCTATTATTTAAACCACTCAGGATAAATCTCATCCCTGCGGCATTTGACTCATGTTCATGTACAACACATTCCAGCGGTGACCGTCTGGATCAGCAAATCCGGCACCATACATCCAGCCCTCGCCTCCGGGCTTTTTGTAGACCATGCCGCCAGCCTCCAGCACCTTGCTCACCAGCTCATCGACTTCTTCCCGGCTCTCTGCATCAATGGACAATAAGACCTCCGTCCCCAGTTGCGTATCTGCAAGCTCGTGACCTGTGAAGCTTTTAAAGGTCTCCTCAGGGAACAGCATCACCATCACATTCTTATCCCCAACGATCAGCCCCGCGGCCTCATCACTGTTCTCATGCCTAGGATGAAACGAAAAACCAAGCTTGCCGAAGAACTCCCGTGACTTCTGAAGATTCTTTACCGGAAGGTTAATCCACAATTCTTTTGTCAACGCGATCGCTCCCTTTGAAGTTAAAATAAGTTTACAGCTACATATTAACACGCCTTAGTCGGACATGTTTACTTATGGATTGCGGTTTGCTTCTTACTCATAACTATCCCTTTTAAAAAAAGGAAATTTGTTTAAAGTATGTCCATGGGATCAATTTTTAAGCAACTACATAGAGCAATGAATCTAGTTTGATAATGCTCATACCAAAGGGTTCAGTTCTCTGTTTTTTTCAGTTTATCCCTTTCTCCGCTTTATGCTTTTCCTCCAACAAAACAAACCCACTGCAATGATAACAACAATATACAAGATGAGAAGTAGCCCATCTCCATGCCACACTACAAAATATGTATCTCTAAACTGATAATCTTCTTCTGCTAACAGCATATGTTCTCCCTAAGCCTCCTAGTGGTCGATGAATATGAGCTTCTTTTGTATTCTATAAAAATTAACTATATTGGACAATTCCTCAAATGACCACGGACAACTATTTTTACTGATCTCTGATATATACGTAAAAAAACAGCCTCTCCACCCGGAGGGCTGCTGTGCGTTAACTAGCTGGGTACTATCGTAGCGATTACCGGAGCATATGCTGAAACCGGCGTGAGGCTTCCCGCATGATGGGTCTGCCATGACCGAAGCAGGCAATTCCGAAATCGTACTGACCCAATTGTCGAATACTTTGTTTCCCAACCTCTATATCTTCATACCCCATACTGAAACCGAGTCCCGTCATGTTGGTCGCCACATCTGCTACGAACATAATTCCGCCATGCCCGGAATGCAAGAAACCAAGCTGACCTAGACAGTGACCCGGGAGATGAACAGCCATTAAATCATTCGAGAAATCAGGATGCTCACCATCTGCCAACCTAACATCAATTTGAACAGGTTCGACGGGAGTTCCCTTGCCAAAGAGACGGAACAACAGCTTGTTTAGCAGACCCGGAGCCGAAGTCATCGGCCGCATCTGCAACCCATTCTCTATAATGTCGGCATCCATGGCATTTGCATAGATTTTAACATGTGGAAGCATTCGTTTCAGTGCTGCGGCACTTCCAGCATGATCGGTATGGCAATGCGTAAGCAGAATAGACTTCAACGTCTCACGCTTGTGACCCAGCGATTCAATGGCTGTTATAATTTCATGCTCACTCCCGGGTAATCCTGTATCTATTAGTACAAGCCCTTGCTCCATTTCCAGCAGGTAGGCATTTACATTTTTCAGAGGTAATAAATAGATTCCATCCACTACTGGTTTGATCTTCATCATTATCTTCCTTTCTATTACAGAATGGGTTTGTCAGAATTATATTTAGCTAGGCTAAATATAATCTCAAAAAAAACCTCCCTCCTCTCTATTGTTTTTTATTCCTCATTGGAAACATTGTTATGATTTTTCTGCATCCACACCAGCATCAGGGAGATCTCTTCCGGGGACATTCCCTGCCGGACCACGCTTTCCAGCTCCGTGATAATCTCCATACAGATCTTGCTCTGAGCCAGTCCTGCTTCTGTCAGATAAATCCGTTTGGACCTTGCATCCTGCGGATCGGACTTCCGAACCACCCAACCGCCTTCTACAAGAGCATTAAGCAGATTCGTAAGTGATGCCGGACGAATGCCAAGCCGCTCGTGTAATTCCTTCTGCGTCATGCCATCTCCAAGGGTCCACAATTGCTCCAATACATTCACCTGTCCTGAAGTAAGACCGTAGGGTGCCAACTTCCTGTCATACATAGCGTTAAGATCGCGGTAAATCCGTTTATTCCAATACACGATATATCCACTGAATGGATGACCCACTTATTTAGCCCCCCTAAGTAATTATTAATCTTTTTTACTTTACTGTCAAGCAGCGTGTTCCTCCCAGTTTATCACACACGCCAATACCCCCGGGCTTGAGCCAGGAGGTATATAAATGCGTCTCTCATTCTAAGAAATTGCTGTGACTACTTACCTATAATCTTGGATAATTTCTATAAAATAGTTTATTCCCCTGTCCGGATACCGCCCAGGCTTGCACCTTTCACAAACACTCTTTCAATATTCTTCTGCACTACAGGATCCTCGATCAACGGCGGCGCCTGATGCGGTTTGGTGCGGGCGTCGATAATAACATTGTCACAGGCCCAATGCTTATGCTCATATCCGCTGTTCACACCGTAGATGTCATGTGACGGATTGCTGCGCGTAAAGGTAGCCCACAGGAAATTATCCAGCGTTGCACTCATGAATTCACTGTCATCACAGAGAATGATCATCGGACAGGAAGGCAGTGATCCTCTTTGCTCAATAGACTTGCATAATTCTCCAATCTCCCGCTGCGCCTCGTCATAGCTACTAAACGGGGATGTCTGGAGCGCCACAATGCCTGGCATGATCAGCCCGGCGTGTCCGGCTCCCGGGAGCTCCTTCAGAATGCCCGGTACTTCACGGCATAGCTCTCTTTTGACATCTCCAACCGCCGCGAAAACCACCTTACTGCCGGTATTCAATCCCGTCCCTGAATAATCAAGGGTATCTATCGTCGTGTTGGTCTGGAAATGGATATCCCGGCGCAGATTAATCCGCTCGAGAATATAAGTCAGGAAGTTCTCAACATCATGCGTACTGACCTTCTTCTCCTCTTGCGCCGTAATGAACAGGAATTTCGCCAGACTGAGCTGCCCTGTGCCCAAAATCCGGTTGGCAATGGTCAGAATCTCTGCAGGCTGCTTGATCTTCTGATAAGGGGTATAACGCTCGCTTCCGATTGCAAACAATAGCGGGTGCACACCCGCAGCGTCGATGGCGTGAACCTCTTTTACCCCGGGAACCTCCTGCCGGATCGCCCCCCCAGTCAATTCGTGAATCAGCGCACCAAAGGCGGTATCCTCCTGCGGAGGTCTGCCCACCACTGTGAACGGATAGATGGCATTCTGTCTGGCATACACCTTATGCACTCTCATCACTGGAAAAGGGTGAATCAGGCTGTAATATCCCAAGTGGTCGCCAAATGGCCCCTCCGGCTTCGTCTCTCCCGGATAGATCTCACCTGTGATTACAAAATCCGCATCATTACTGATGCAATAGCCATCCACATAGCTGTAGCGGAAATGACGCCCGGACAGCAGCCCTGCAAAGGTCAGCTCGCTCATCCCTTCCGGCAATGGCATCACTGCCGACAACGTATGTGCCGGAGGACCGCCGACAAAGATGCTTACTTTAAGCGGCTTACCTTGCTTGTTGGCCTTGTCCTGATGGATGCCGATCCCGCGGTGGATCTGGTAATGGATGCCAACCTCTTTGTTCAGCTCATATTCATTCCCTGTAAGCTGAACACGGTACATTCCCAGATTGGAATTCATAATGCCCGGCTTGTCCGGATCTTCCGAATACACCTGAGGCAATGTTACAAAAGCTCCGCCATCTCCCTGCCAATGCTTAACCAGCGGAAGGTCGGAGATCTGTATTTCCTGGAAGCCAGATGGTAGGCTACCGGATTTCTTCAGTGGCAGCGCTCTTCTTGCCGCAAGTCCGGTGCCGATATATTTGAACGGATTCTTCAGTGCTTTCACTGGATCATTGCGGAGTGCAATAACATTCTGAGTGGAATCCCACGTATCGCGAAAAATAAATTTGCTGCGCTCCACCGTTCCGAACAGGTTGGATACCGCACGGAATTTCGAACCCTTCACCTTTTCGAATAGCAATGCTGGTCCACCCGCTTCAAATACCTTCATATGAATGGCGGCCATCTCCAGATGCGGGTCCACTTCTTCGGTAATACGAACTAAATGTCCGTTTTTCTCCAGATCAATAATGCATTCTTCCAAATTGCGATAGCTCATGTCATTGCTCCAATCTATTAGGTTAAAATGATAAACTTCCGTTTACCTCTTCTTCCCGTAAAAATTCATATAGTTATAGTTTACGATATATTCCGCAAAAACACATCTCTTCTAACACTCTCCTTTGTCACAGTTCAGTTACATGCCAAAAAGCAGTCTCGGGAGTTTAATGAACTCGCAAGACTGCATCTGTTTTCTTATTCCCACTGACTCTCGTAAGTATGGAAAACCCCCGCCAGGCCACATGGGGTACTTATAGGTACCTATAGCACTTAAAAGTACGTACTTATAATTTCAATTCCTATGGTTATATAATAACTCTCGTTCGCAGGGCAGCATGACTACTCTGCATAGGTTACCACAACAACACTAGGAGGATTAACATGAGTTCGTCTCTTTCACAGTCTCATCAGAATACAAGGTCATCATCAGGAAGCTGGGCCCTTTTTGCCCTCGCGATCAGTGCGTTTGGGATCGGCACCACTGAATTTGTACCCGTTGGCCTCCTGTCTTCCATTGCTGACGATTTAAATATTGCCCTTACACTAGCTGGCCTGCTCATCTCCGGTTATGCACTTGGAGTCGCTATTGGCGCACCAATTCTGACTGCACTTACGAACCGGATGAGCCGCAAAACACTGCTAATGTCCCTGATGATAGTGTTCATAGTCGGCAACGTAATAGCGGGCTTAGCGCCTAATTTCACGGTGCTGCTCATCGCACGTTTCATAACGGATTTCTCGCATGGTGTCTTCTTTTCCATTGGTGCGACCATTGCTGTTCAGCTCGTTTCTCCTGAGAAAAAAGCTAGTGCTATCGCGTTAATGTTCACGGGTCTGACCATCGCTATTGTTACGGGCGTTCCGCTCGGAACCTATATCGGTCAAGCCTTCGGCTGGAGGGCAACGTTCTGGGGTGTGGCTGCGCTTGGCGTGATCGCCATTATTGCTAGTAGCATCTTGATTCCCAGGAATCTGAAACAATCTCCACCTGCCAAGTTCAGTGACATGTTCCGACTGATCACCAATGGGCGCCTACTGCTCGGTTTTCTCATTACCGCTCTTGGGTATGGCGGCACATTCGTAGCCTTCACTTATCTAACGCCACTTCTGCATGATGTAACCAGTATTAGCCAAGGAGTCATTAACATTCTTCTGATCGTCTACGGTATCGCCGTTGCCTTTGGCAACTCTCTTGGCGGCAAGCTAGCGAACAAGAATCCTATCCGCGCCTTATTCTGGATGTTCGTAATTCAAGCCGGGGTATTAGTACTGCTGACATTCCTTGCTCCATTCAAAATTGCTGGCATCATCGGCGTCATCTTAATGGGCTGGTTCGCTTTCATGAACGTGCCTGGCCTTCAATTGTATATTGTCCAGCTTGCGGAGAAGTATATTCCTTCAGCGGTCGATGTTGCCTCTGCGCTTAATATTGGAGCATTCAATGTGGGTATTGCTGTTGGTTCAGTTGTCGGTGGCGTAGTGATCGACCATCTAGGTCTCGTGCATACGCCTTGGATCGGTGCCGTCATGGTCTTCGCTGCAATTATTCTGACAGGCATTTCAGCCAAACTCGAACGAAATTAATCTATGAAGGGGGAATATCCGGCTTGGCGTATACGACGATGGCTAGATCTATTACCCTCTAGCCACCTTCCACCAAGCCGGAGTATTCGCTCCTGGCGTGAATCAGCTGCTACCTAAGGGCTGAAAAAACACACCCATTCTCCGCATGCCGTTGTATGTCGATCTGACCGAAAACTCTAATGAGAGAGCTTCGCGGTCATGCTGGAGTATCGTGTTACGCGCAAACTAATCTAGCTTTTAAACCAATAGCAGTCCTTCACCCTCGATAACCCTTTCTTCGCCAAGTTCTCTGCCGATGAGATTATTCATAGGTGGGCTGGTTAATGCAATATACAACCATCACAAAATGTTATATACACTGTATAAATATACTAGGCTATAAACTGCTTTTGGTACAGGATCGGAGGTATCTAAATTAATCTCGTTGAGGCCGATGTTGGTTGTAAAAATGAATATAAGCCCCAATTCTCTATTATGTCTCATCCATATTTCGAATATTGTAAGAATAGAGTCCTTCCGTTTTGAGATCGAGAAGAAACACTCCATCGAGGCATTGTCATAACAATTTTCTCAGAGCGACATAGTGATATGGGCACTAATCTTTGGCAACATGTCGTGTATGCATGAGACCAGCATTGGAATCCTTGGCGCTGAGAACCATCAGTCCGATCACGTCTTTTGTCTTGTTTAAATTTTTCTCAAAATCTGTAAAACTAGCTAGTACACGCTGTAGGATATCATGTTAACCATTCACATTGAGCTTCGTTTCAAATAGCTTCTTCTTCTCGAGGATTTTAAATGCCTTTGCATCGCTGGGTAATGGACTATCTTTAGCTCCAACAAATAATAAATAGCTAAAGAATATAATTTACCATAAAAACAACAAAAGTAAATAAATGCTATATATTCACTCCTTTTGAAATCCGAATCCCGACACTCCACACTCCCACATACTCTTCGTGTTCCACACGTTCCCTCTGAGGGCAGCCTTTTTGGTATTCTGATTTCATCGCGCCGACTCTCCTTCCTGTATATATTCTAGACTTACGATTGTTCGGCCCTTCCCGAAAAAAACTTTCGATAGTATGACCTCTGCTGACTTCTCACAGCAAGCTTTACTCCGTCTTTCGGATTTTTTCCTACTCTACGTCTGTGAGATCTTCCCGGGTAAGATCGATAACCTTCCCCTCATCCGCTTCCTTCATATTCCGTCTCGCGACGGACACCCTTGTCTTTGGCTAACAGTTCCTACTGCCAAGCTATCACCCATGCCGGGCGCACACATAGATATGACCCTGCTATTTCCTCTAGGGTCTTATTCTATGTGTAATCTAAATTCAAACCAACTCCTAGAATATCGCTCCCCTGCAATTTTGGGCCCCTCCGGGAAAAGGGCTTTTACAATGTGGTCATAGTCCCTTAGGTGAGTTTATAGGATTGAGTTCTAATTTAAACATTTACATTAAAGCATATACTGCAGTCGCTACAGTTGCTTAGTAACTTCAGGAATCAGGGAATTCTCTTAAATAAATATTAAAAATAGGAATATATTCATATTGTAATTCCAATTTATTTATGAGTTCCCATTTGATTTTGCGTGAAAATAGCTTATTACTAAATGTATCTATTAACTATATACAATATATATGCATATTCAATAAATTAGGATAATTAAATATTAAAATGGTTTTTTAGCCCTAAATAAACCTCTGTTGTAAAATGTTAGTATTATTACCGTAATTAAATATAACACATCATGTAGGCTTACAATGAAAAAGAAAATTGTATGTAGCATTGTATCAATTAGCATCATGGGGAGTTTAGTCCCATCAATGATTTTTGCAAGTCCGTCTTTACAGAATGATCAAGTTAAAACCCAAGTTATATCAACATCCGAGTCTCGTATTATCAAGGCAACCGCTGTTAGTGGCAGTAGTTTCAATTCGAGTGTTATAGCAGAATCGAATCTACTAAATCCCTATATTTCTGAAGGCTCGGATGGTCTTTTACATATTGACCCTGCTGGTAAAGAAATTGTGAGTAATGAGACATACCAAATTGTTGAACATGGAATTTCAATTTTAAATGAGTCTCTAATTACAGGTTCAACAACTATTTCAAATGGTTTAGTTGTTGCTAAATCTAGTTCCCCAGCTGGTGGCATTTCCATTATGTCTGGATTCTCCAACACCTATTGGTGGGGAGTTGCATTAACAATGAATAAATCTGATGCTTCATACTTCGCTTATAGTCTAAAACAAATTGCAAAAGGATATGCCGCAGAGGCAGCAGTAGCCACCCTCTTAAGTGCTATTTTCCCTAACCCAGCGACTTTCTCAGCAGCTGCAGCAGGAGCAATAGTTACAGCCGGCTGTGAGATGGTCGGTTCTAGTGTTGAATTTCATAATGGCAATACTTCTAATGGCGTAACGTTAAATGTCCATTGGTTACCTCTCCCTTATTATGAAGTAACAATGAATAGCAAAAAACCTTACTAATGTGTTATTATTTATAATAAATGCTTTTTGAAAGGTGAAACTTATGTCCATATTTATCACGCTTCTAGCTGCAATGGTTATATTTTTAATTGTAGGGTGTGTGATATTTGTTATTTTAAGACGCACTAACAATCCTAATCGTTTGGCAGCACACGTCATGAGAGTGATATTAATCTGTGGACTTGCGGGCCTTTTAATACAAAGTTATATGTACAAGAATTCATTACTAAGTCCAACCTTCACCATGTTTATTATCATTGCAGCCCTCACTGGTGGTTATTTTTTTCAAAATAAAAAAAGTAAATAACGTTAAAATACTATTTTTTACTAAATTCCAAAAAAACAGAAGTATCCGTAATCTATTGCGGAAACTTCTGTTTTTTAATCCGTATAATTCCACTTTCTAAACATCCCCATAATCCAAGATATCGTCACCAGCCAGTAAAAATCATAACTGCCGTTCACAGTATTTCGCCTTGGTTTGTATTTCACACCCATTGCAGTAGTTGAAGATTCTATACTGGCACGAAGTTGTATCAGTATCAGATGAAATACCATCTGGAGACTGTGGCCAGTCCAAAATTATGATAGCTGTAACTCGCCCCCCAAATCGAAAACTGTAAGTAATTACTGCCCATTAAGAATCAAAAAATATTAAATAACTTACCTTTAATATTCCACCTACAGTATCCCTGTTGCAGCCTGTAGCATCGCTCTATTCACTTGGGGGATGATTACGGTCTACCGCATTTCCCGCCTCATGCCACAACTCCATCCAGAACAGGCCGCTTTCATCCCTTCCCCTATTAATCTTAAGGAGGAGCAGACTGAAAGCGGCCCTTGTTTATCTACGACATTAAATCCCTTACTGCTGCGGCACAGCCTGCAAGTTCTCCGGCGCTCTCTGTTTCAGGATCGGGATCATCAGCAGTGCGCCAAGCAGGAACAGAACACCGGCTCCACCATAGATCGTGACCAGCGGATAGGCATGCTTCAATGTGCCAGCCAGAGACATGGAGATGACCATCATCCCTGTAAACATTGGCATTAGCACCCCGTTCACCCGGCCCACGATGGATTCATGCGACCATTTCAAGATCATTGTGCTGATCCCGATCTGAATGCTAGGGAAGGCCAGACCGTTCACAAACTGCGCAATCAATGTGATACTTACACTTGTCGAGAGACCAATAACGACCGTACACAAGGCACTAACCAGCATACCAAAGCCCAGCAGAGCCTGCGGAGGCACACGTTTTGAGAAAGCAGCAATAACTCCGCCGCCAATCAACATAGCCGCCCCGTTCACGATCAGCATGTATTGCAGAAAATCCTCCGGCTTGCCCAGCCGCTCCGTTACGATAAATAAACTCAAGGCCTGAGCTACACCAACGGCCAGCCCGGCAATAATAAAAGCCGCACCAAGCATGCGCAGAACCGGGCTTTGCCATACGTAACGGAAGCCCTCACTCAATTCCTTGCGGAACTGTCCCTTGGTATCAGCCGCCCGTGGCTCAACTTTATCCTTCGGCAACCTGAACAGTACAAGCGCAGACAGTAGGAACACAACCCCCATCACCGCTATCGAATACTCCAAACCTAGATTGCTGTAAGCAAACGTACCCAGCATCGGTCCAAGCACCATGAAGATCGCCATCAGCGACTGAAATAGTGCCATGCCCTGCTGCAGTTGCTCCTCAGGCACATGCTGCTTGAAGAGGCGCATCCCCGAAGGCTGCGAGAATTGAGACAGGATCGCCGAGATGAATGTTACAAAGTACACAGAGTGCCAGCTACCAAAATGAATGGTCAAAAGAACAGCAAATACGGATACCGCTGACAGCAAATCACACCAGATCATCGTCCGCTTGGGCCGCCAACGGTCTGCAAACGTTCCGCCGATGAAGGAGAACACAAAGATCGGCGCAAATTCAGCCAGGCTGATCAACGAGATCGCATATGGATCTCTGTTCGTCTTCTCCGCAACGTACAGCAAAATGGCAAAATTGCGGACCCAGATTCCGATCTGTAGCAAAACATTAGAAAATATGATCGTCTGGATGAAGCGGTTGCTGAGAAGACTTGGTGATTTCGATGCGTTAGGCACTGCACTCAACGTTTTCAACTCTCCTTTGTTGGGGGATCTCTCTATAAAAATTGAAATATATGGATGAGTATAATCAGAGCACGAATATTTGTAAATGAGTTCCTGTAAAAAAAAGACCCTCCTTTTGTAAAAGAAGGGTTACTTAACGATTCGATTGCGGATAGCGAATACAACAGCTTGAGTACGATCGTCGGCATCAAATTTATGCAGGATACGGTGGACATGGGTCTTCACCGTACTCTCTCCGATATAGAGCGCAGCTGCGATCTCTTCATTGCGCAGCCCGTATGCCATCTGCTGGAGAACCTCTAGCTCCCGGTCAGTCAGTGGATCGAAGGCTGCTAAAGGGTCCGGCACATGGTCCTCCAGAGGGATCGGCGCTCTGGAGCTCATCGCCCTCCCGATCACCTTAGAGGCCACTGCTGTCCGGAAAATGGCCTCGCCACGAAATGCCGCTCGCACCGCATCCACCATATCTTCGGGAGCGGCATCCTTAAGCAGATAGCCAGCCGCGCCAGAACGGATGCCGTCATAGACGTAGTCTTCCTGGTCAAAGGTGGTGAGGATGACAACTTTGCAATCCGGCTCAAGTTCCAGAATGTGAGGTGTTGCTGCAATTCCACTGCCACCTGGCATCTGAACATCCATCAACACTACGTCAGGACGAATATGCCGGACAAGCTCCACGGCCTCCGGCCCACTCTCCGCTTCCCCGGCCACCTCCATATCGTCCTGCGCATTGATGATGTAACGCAAGCCATGACGAACAAGCTGCTGATCGTCTACCAGTATGACACGGATCATAGATCCCTTCATGTTCTCTCCTCCTGTTTCTCTTCCCCTTCACCCAGTGGCACTGTAACCACCAGTCTCATGCCGTGCGGCTGAACTCCTTGTATTTGCAAGTTACCGCCGGCCCGTTCACAACGGGCCTCCATACTGGCCAGGCCGAACCCAAGCTGCACCGATGAAGCAGGCTGACAGATTCCGTTGTCCGCAACCGTCAGCGTCAACCTCCTGCCATCGCTGGTAACGTTCACTTCAACATGGGATGCCTGCGCATGCCGGATCACATTCGTGAGTGCTTCCTGCAGCACCCGATACAACAACTCAGAAATCTCTGTCCCCCATTCCTGATCGTCCCCGTCAACGGACATTCCGATCGTAAGCCCAGCCTGTTCTTGCACCTGCTTAACAAGACTTTGCAAAGCCACCAGGCCAAGTCGTGCCTCATCCGTCGCCATCTGCCGGACGACCGAGCGGACATCCTGTAGACAGTGACGGGCGACGTCAAGGACGGTGCGCAGCGCCTGTTCGCCTTCCGCGGCATCACTTTTCATCATAAAAGGCAACGCCTGAAGTTGTACGATGACAGAAGTCAGGCCATGGCCGATGCTATCGTGAAGATCGCGGGAAATGCGGGTCCGCTCCTCCAGAACAGCATAACGAAGCAGTTGCACCGTAGCCTCTTCCAGTTCACTGTGAGTATGCTGCAATTGATGATGTGCCTGCTCTAGTTCCGTATGAACCGCCTGCAATTGCTCATAATAGAGCATCCTAGACTGGGTAGCTTCCCTACGGACCCGTACTCCCCAAAATATAATGTACGTACCCAAGTGAAGGACAGAAGCGACTAAGATATCATTCTTCTGCACCCCGAACAGAAAGAAAATAAGAGCATCACCGGATATCATCAATACGCCCAGCAGGATTGAAAAAAACAACGGAAGCCGAAGCGTAGCATAGCCAATAAGATAGAAAACAAAGACAATCAGCGGTGCCGGGGTACTGAACATCTGGCAATAGAGCACTGTCAGCAGCCAGCTGAGCAGAATCATAATTCCACGCCAGTGGGCTTTGACAATCGACGCTGGAAACCATAAGAGGACCAAATAAATCAGTACCGCCAGGATTCCCACAACTGGGCCTGCTGCGGGGAACCTGGACGAATGCACTATGGTTTGGGGAACAACATTTAGTGTATACAGCAGTATAAGACTAAATACGATCTTACGCTGGTGGGTCAGCAGGAAATCTAGCAGCGCACCGGGCTTTTGTTTAATTTTCATAGCAGGATCCTTGTCGTTTAGAATGATATTTCATTATATCATCTTTGTCTCTATCTGACGGTTGTTGGAGCAAGTCCTTGTTCTTTTAGAAATTGAGTGACAACTGACCTTTTAGCCATGTCTCCAAGGGTTCCCGGGATTACATCAAATCCATGATGTGTAGATGGGAACTTTCTTAATGTTATGTTAACGCCCATATCCTTTGCTTTCTGCACTACCTCATAAGTTCCTTGTGCTGGAATAAAGTCATCGTTTTCTGCCGCAACAATAAGTGTAGGTGGTGCAGAAGGAGATGCGTAGGTTAACGAGGAGATAGCTGCAAGTCGCTCTGGGTGCTCTTTAGGCGAACCACCGATGTAATCTGCTGTAAAATCTTTCGGACTTTGATTATTCCACCATTTTTGCCCGTAGTCATAGGAATAACCGGGATTAGCAACAGGATATCCAGCGACTACTGCCTTCGGCTTTGGAATTGTTCTAAAATCAGAAGGATCTTGCATAGCTTCGTTAGTTGCTGCCGCCCAACCGAGGTTGACAGCCAAATTACCGCCTGCTGAGTCTCCCATAACAATTAGCTTATTATTGTCTCCCCCCCATTCTTCAGCATGTTTGGAAACCCAAGCTAGCGCATACGCAACATCAGCAGGAGCCTTATCCCATGTAGCATATTGATCTGAAGCTAAACGATAGTCTACACTTACCACTAGCCAACCTTGATCTGCATACCACCTCATGGTGGAAGACAAATCTGATGCCTCACCGCTTATCCAACCACCGCCATGGATATACATGATAATCGGTGCTGCATTTGTTTGGATTCGGGGCTTATACACGAGTGCCTTCAGTTCTTTACCCTCTGCCACCTGATAAGTTTTGGTGATATCAGGAACGGCTGGTTTTGTCGAGAATGGCCAAATCGTCGATAGCACATTTATCGAACCGTCATTGTCATAGGTTACCTTTATAAAATTCCCAACGATCCCACTGGAGGACAACAAGGCGAGCACGGACAAAACAACGGTTGTATTCGCAAACCAGCGTTTCACCTTTTTGCGCAACACAAAAGTAACGATAACCACAGCCAAACTAGCAACAACAAAGAGCGGACCCAATACCGACCAAGTCATGATCCCAATGGTTATTAATGAATTCCCTTTAGCGGGAACAAATAGAGTGAGGGCAGCAAATACTACCACGATACTCACCAAACCTCCAATAATAAGGACAATTGAACGCAGTATGTTAATCAATAAAGAAGACACATGATTTGTAGTCACAATAAAAGCCTCCACCCTGAATTTTTATATAACCAACGGATTGAGCTCGCCCTGCCCTTTGGGCGATGGACTGCGCTCCGTACGCAAGCCAATCCAACGGAATCGCCTGCGTTTCAAAATAGCCTAATCCTATTTTCGTATTTTCCATATTCATTTCTACTCATTTATGCCAACTGTTTGTATTTCAGATAGACAAAATAGCGGCGGGCGCAGACGTTGGCAAGCGAAACGAACAGCAACCCTGTGCTTAAAGACAACACAGCATGGTGCGCACCCCAGTACTCCGTAAGATGGCGAATCAGCATCACGGCCAGGAAAATCACAATGCCGACTATCGAGCCCTGTGAAGTGATTTTGCCCGTATCAGGATTCACTCTCACCTTCTGAAGCTTGCCTCTCCAGGCGCCCAGAGCAAGACCTATGACGATACAGATCAGATAGATCAGCAAGCTGCCAGGAGTAAGATCGATTTTGGTCACACTGGACAACATCAAGTATGCAAAGAGAGCCGGGGTAATCCATAAACGGGAAGGTCTGATTTCTTTTTCCCGCAGATTTAAAATTACAACAAGGATCACCACAATCACATAGTTGGTCATACTCATTTTTGAATTCCTCTTTTCTGTAACAATTTGAAAGGCATAACATGATTGTACCGAAATTAAGGTTCCATGGAGTCCACCCGCAGGTGGATGCTCACACTCCATCCGGAGATGGACCTTGGGAAAAGCATCTGAAATGCCTGATGCAGGCATTTTTCCCTCCCGGACCTGCAATAATACGTTAAGAACGCCTCTCTTATGGTACAAAGAAAAAAGACACAGCCCATTTAGGCTATGTCTTCATAAAAGCTTGTCTTAGTTATTTTCAGGAATGGAGAGCCAGGCCCGCTGATTTTGCCAGCTCACCTGAATCGGGGTTTCAAAGAAGGCCGTCAGGTTAGCACTGGTCAGAACCTCTTGCGATTGGCCTTTGGAGTACACCTCACCCCGCCGAATCAGCAAGGTCTGATTGAATACAGGCAAGATCTCTTCAATATGATGGGTAACGAATAATAGCGTTGGAGCATCTGGCTCCTGGGCCAACTCACTGATGCTCGTCAGCAGCGCTTCTCTGGACAGGAAATCAAGTCCGTTCGTTGCTTCATCCAGAATAAGCAGTCTTGGCGAAGCCATCAATGCCCGGGCAATCAGAATCTTCTGCTTCTCGCCTTGCGAACAGGATTGATAAGCACGATCCAGCAAATGAAGGCAAGACAGACGTTCCATTAGTTTCCGGGCCTGTTCATAATCTTCCTCGCTCGGATCGGTATATAACCCGATCGAGGCATGTTTTCCGCTGATCACTACATTCTGTGTCTTATCATTGGCATGTAATCTCTCTTGTAATGAGGAGCTGACCCAGCCGATGGACTTACGCAGCTCCCGAAGGTCCACATCCCCGAATCTGTGTCCGAGCACAGACACCTGACCCTTGGTCGGCCAGATATAACCGTTGATGACGTTTAACAGCGTCGTTTTACCCGAGCCATTAAGTCCCAAGATCGCCCAATGCTCCCCTTTAGTCACGGTCCAGTCAATTTGCTCCAGAATCGTCTTGTTCTCCCGATACCAGCTTACATTGTTCACTTCGATCACATTCGTCATCTGCATAATCACTCCTTGAAGGAAAATGGAAGGCATTCAGCATATCATCTGATGTTTAAAATCAAAAAAATCTAACCCTGGTTCAAAAATCTTTTGAGCTGCCCCACTGTACCGTTCAAATTCTGTAAGGTCCAGTGCTCGGCCGCAGCCACATCCTTGTCCCGGATCGCCAGATACAGATTCTCGTGGAAAAGATGATGCGGGTCATGTACTTCCTGATCTTTGGCCAGCGTATGCTGCGAGTCTAGCAGCACAGACGAGAACGTCCTGTACAGATCGGCAGCGATACTGTTCTGGCTAGCCACCGCCACTGCCAAGTGAAAAGCAATATCGGCGTTCAGATAGGCGGTCATATCGTCGTTTTCCAATGCCTGCAACCTCTGATCCAGTGCAGTCCGCATGTGCTCCAGGTCCTTCTCGCTCCGCCGTTCGGCAGCCAATCGGGAAATATCCAGCTCCAGCATCTTTCTTACTTCGTATACCTCCAGCAATTCAGCTCTCCGTAACCGGTGAACCAGTGGTTCGTGAATAATAGGATCGGCTGTCAAAAAAGTACCAAATCCCTGCCGCTTCTCCAATAAACCTGCGTGCACCAGCACTCTGACCGCCTCGCGGATCGTCGAACGCCCGACGCCGAACTGCTCCATTAGCTCCGGTTCCGTGGGGATTTTATCACCGTGCTTGAGTTCCCCGTCGGAAATTTTCTTTTGCAGTTGATTGACCACATCATCCACCAGTTTGGGACGATTTAATGTCTTGAATGAAACTTTAGAATTCATCAGATCATCTCCTGTTTATTGGATAATATCACGCCACGATTATGGGATCAACCCTATTTTTTCTAATTCGCAGCTGCTACTAAAGAATACATTCTTCATCAGATTCCCATACTAATCCAGTACGATTCAATTATTGAGAGGGGTTTGAGTATGGCTGGTATTTTAGGCGGTAATCCGAAAGATGAGCCCATGCATTATGGAGAGATTTTCAATGTATGGATGTCATCAACAGCTGCAAAAGGGCTAGTATCACTCTATCGGGCATTTCAATCCCATGCTGGTGATGATGATCTAAAAAAAGTACTGGGAGATTTAATTAACCAGTCTGAGCTGGAAAGCAGTGAGTGTGACGCGCTCCTTGGGACAGTCGGTATTGCTTCAGTCCCGACGCTCCCTGACCGTCCGGAAGTAAAGGTGGAGGATATTCCCGCAGGTGCCCGGTTCACCGATATGGAAATCGCCTCCAAAATCGCTGCAGATAATGCTGCCGGACTAGTGGGTTGTAGTACCATTATGGGAATGTCCATACGCGAAGATATCGGGGCCTTGTTCGCCAAGTATCATCTCACTAAAGCAGCTATCGGTATAAAAATCCTGCACATGAACAAGAAAAAAGGCTGGCTGATCCCTCCCCCGCTACATATCAAAGGCTGAGAGATACCATTTCCTCACGTTTATTGTTTAACCGAAACAGCCCGCGGTATTTTTCGCGGGCTGTTCGGCTGCCTATTCTCCAGTTTTAATTGGTGTATGAAGGCTGACTTAGCTAATCATTGTGTATATCCCCCTGTAATAGCAACGGAACGATCATAGTCAATATATATATTTTAATATTCGGTTTTTGAATCATGCGAATCTATTCACTTAGGAATTTCAATTTAATCAGATCCTCCTATAGCCTCTCTCATTCAGTCAAATACAGGTCGCCAAAAGCATCGATATCCTTGGAGGTACCTATGCCACCATTGTATTCTACCCAACCTTTACGTCCTACCCCGTCATTGTCATTGACCAGGATTGAAAATTTCAGCTTCAGGCCATTCTTGACCAGTGAGGTATCATGGCTTAACTCTTCCCACGGAATTGCGAGCTCGTAGGTGGTTTTTGGGTCTTCCCGTTTGATTGTGTATTTAAGGTCTATAGCATCGCCCACCGGGAAGCCGCTTGGCGCGATCCAGCGCCACTTGTACAACGTCCCGTTATCGTCCCTTGCGGCACCTAGTTCATGATACTCTGACGGAACTGTGCCATCTGAATTGGCTACGCCTATCCCGATCTGAATGCTGTCCCCGCTCCAGATGGCATCCCCCGATGCTGACTGAACATGCTTGTCGTCGGTGACCTCTACCCCTAGATACAGGTTGTGCGCATCCCAGGAAAGCTGGCCGGTGGCGCTAAGATCCTGCTCTCCTTTCCAGTCATTGACCCTGACATCCTTCACAGCAAATCTAACAGAATTATTCCAGTCCGACAGGTCGCCATCGATCTTCAGAGGCTTGCTGAGCTTTGGGATAAGAAGGGCATTGAAGGTATCCAACGCTGTCTGCAGTAGTGTACCCTGGTCGTTAGAAGCTTTCAGTGTTCGCTGACCTCTTGCCAATTCCGGTAGATCTATGCGTACTCTCTCGCCCGGTTGTAATGCTACTGCTGTTGTAAAAGTGCCTGGGGTAGATTGTGCTGTCTCATACTCCACTTCCAGTAACCCACTGAATTTGTTCTTGGACTGGTTGGTAACGTCCATATGAGTTCTTACCCCTTGGCGTGATGGATCGTAGAAAGTCGTATAATGCGCCTCCAGCGGATCGATGACATTCACATTAACAGTAAATCCCTGGGCGGTTTCGCGGCCTTGGCCCTGCCATACATCAACGGATAGATTTCCTCGCTTGACGTCCTCCGGAGTCTGGATCTTAAGCGTGTGGTTCTCTTCTCCTATGAGCTCCCATCCATCCGGCAAAGTGACATTAAGCTGCTCCCCGGGAGTTCTTCCGTAAGCTTCAGGCAATTTGATTTCAAAGATATCACCAGATGCAACGGTGAGGCCGGAATTCTCTGGCAATCGGTCAAGGTCTCGGCTGTTCCTGACATTCCATAAAAAATGCGAAGTGGTCTCCACAATCTCGTCTATGTACTTCGCATTGGTGAAGTCGTGACCTACGCCCTCCATCGTCAGCAGATTATGATAAATCCCTTTCAACTTCAATTGCTCAGCCAGTTCTACACTTAGTTGATAAGGTACTAACTTGTCTATAGTCCCATGAACGATAAGAAACGGTGGAAGATTGTTATCCGCACTTCTGGTCAGATCTCCGCCATAAATATCCAGAACGGCAAAGACAGATTTCACGATGGATGGATCACTAATTAAAGATAGATTGACAAAGTTTATTGCAAGATGGCCTCCCGCAGAATCTCCACCGATCACAATATGTTCGGCATCTAGTCCGTATGTCACTGCATTGTCGTTGATCCAATGCATCACATCCCCTATGTCCTCGCAAGCGTCAGTAAGCGTGCGGTTGAAGTTACTAAACGGGTCTTTTTTCAACCGGTAATCCACAGACAGGACCACGTATCCCCGTTTGGCCATCACCGTAGCAAAATCGGCGGGACCTTCCTTGCTCCCTCCTGAATAACCGCCCCCATGGATGAAAATGAAGACTGGTCTTTGCTTGTTGCTATCACCTATTGGCTGGTACAGGTCAAGCTTCAGCGCTTCTTCTGCCTCTGTCTCATTCTTCTTCTTGGCATACAAAATATCGCGTTTCACATCAACTTCATAAGCTGGGGTCAAATACTGCACCGGCTCTTGCTCATGAATCACCTTAACATTGGATTGTGCCGCACTGTTATTAACAGGATCCACGGATACCACCTCCTTTTCTTGGTTATCAGAAACATTATGATCCTCGCGATTATGCAGAAATAGCCAGGTACCTAGAACAATAAGCAAAATCGGAATCACATAAAAAAGCCTTCGCTTCACTGTGACAACCTCCTAGAATGATTTTATATGCATGATCCACACCCCGCTCTGACTCGCAGAATCAGTCGGCAGTAAGATAATACCAAATCTAATTTTATTCTAGATTTCCCAAAAGCATTTAACAATCCTGTATTCTTCGTAAAACAAGTGTAATATTACGTTTTCAGCTTCGGGCGACACACTATTGCCACCAATACCTTTACACAGGCAGTCCACATAATAAAAATAGACTTTCTGATACAACACTTCAAACCCTCTCATGATTCATCAACATAACCTGCTCAAAAAAACGCCAAGCATCAGAAATCCGATGCTTGGCGTTTCTCTCTTGGGCAGTCTCACAGTCTCACAGTCTCACCAGAGCCCAGTTATGGTTCGGCTAAGATTGAGATGTAGTCCATTAACAACACTTCCGTGTCTTACTCATTCTTTAATAGAACCTAACATGACACCTTTGACAAAATACCGCTGGAGGAAAGGATATAGCAGCAGGATCGGCACCGTCGCAACAATGATCGTCGCATATTTGATCGTCTCCTGAATCAGCCCCTTATCAACATCCGCCACAGAATTCATCATGGAGTCCGTACTGTTCGAGATCAGAATCCCTTGCAGTACCAATTGCAGTGGGTACAAATCTTTGTTACGCAGATAAATCAGCGCATCCATATAGGCATTCCAATGCCCTACACCATAGAACAGGGTCATTACAGCCATTATGGGCAATGAAACTGGAATAAAAATCTGGAACAGGATACGAAAATCATTAGCTCCGTCGATCCGCGCCGATTCCTCCAGCGCTGCGGGGATACCCGCGAAGGAAGTACGCATGACCAGCAGGTTCCAGGTGCTAATCGCAGATGGCAGGATCATCGCCCACCGCGTATCGAGCAGTCCCAGGTTTTTCATATTGAGATATGTCGGTATCAACCCCCCGGAAAAGAACATCGTGAATACGATAGCGAACATAATCGGTCCGACGAATCGTACCCCCTTGCGAGACAACGCATAGGCAGCAAAGCTAGTAAGCGTTAGATTCAACGCCGTTCCGACGACGACATAGATCAGAGTATTCAGATACCCGATGGAAATCATCGGATTCTCAAATACCAGCTTATAGGATTCCAGACTGAAGCCAGTCGGCATCAACAGTAACCCCTGGTGTTGAATCAAATCGGAAGGATTACTGAAGGAAGCAAACAACACATACAGAAACGGATACAGGGTCACGGCCATAAGCGCCAACATAAACAGGTTGATGCAGATATCAAACAGCCGTTCACCCCAGGAAATTGGAGACTTCAAGGACATTCACCCCCAGGAATGGACTACCACAGACTTGTGTCGTTGATCTTCCGGCTGATCTTGTTGGCCGAGACGAGAAGCAGGAAGTTAATGATATTGTTGAATAGGCCAATTGCCGCCGAGAACCCGTAATCCATCTGGAGCAACCCACGCCGGTATACGAAAGTGGAAATCACATCTGCTGTTTCATAGGTTGTCGAATTGTACAACAGAAGGATTTTTTCCAGACTCCCCCCGGCCATGAGTGAGCCGAAGCGCAAGATCAGCATGATGATGACTGTCGGCATAATGCCCGGGAGTGTGATATGGAAAATTTGTTTGAAGCGCCCCGCACCATCGGTTTTGGCTGCTTCGTACAGACTTGGGTCAATACCCGCAATCGCGGCCAAATAAATAATCGATCCCCATCCGATTCCTTGCCAGATGCCTGAAGAGACATAAATAGTCCGGAACCATTCAGGCGCAATCAGGAAAGAAACCGAAGGAATGCCGAACAAGCCGGTCAATTGATTAATCAGGCCGTTCCCGGAAAGAAAGTCGACCATCATCCCCGCCACAACCACAATAGAGATAAAGTGCGGGAGATACGTAATGGACTGCACCACATTCTTGAATATCCGGCCCCGGATTTCATTAAGCAGGAGCGCCAGAAGGATTGGCGCCGGGAAGCCAAAGATCAACTCGTAAAAGCTGAGCAGCAGTGTATTACGAATCAATCTCCAGAAATAATAACTGTTATAAAAAGATACAAAATGCTTGAAGCCGACCCACTCGCTGCCCAGAATTCCTTTGACAGGAGAAAAATCCTTAAAAGCAATCTGCAATCCGTACATCGGGAAATACATGAAGACCAGATAGTAGATCACAACTGGAAGCAGCATGATATAGATGTATTTATGACGGGACCAATCTCTCCGCAGCTTCAACACATAGACCTCCTTCATGAACAAGGGTAAAAAAACAGCGGGTTCCGGGCCGGCGCAGGTCAGCGCAAAAATAGCCTCAGAAACCCGCCCACAACAGTGTTACTGATTACCGCTTCAAGTACCGTTCATAAGCCGCCTGCTGAATATCAATGGCCTCCTGAATGCCCATACCTTCAACGGTCTTCAAGAAGGTATTGAAATTATCGATTGGCTCCACACCCATAACGAACTTATCGAACATCTCGTCACGATAGGTAGTCACGTCCGTCATAATGGCCGCCAATCGAACCGATTCATCATTGGTCAGAGACAACGTCGGAAGCCAATCCCCATTTTCCACATTCATCCAGGTACTGAGTGCTTCCTTCTGCTGAGGCAGCGAAACGTTCTGCTCCTGATAGCGTTTATCCTGGACAAATGGACCTCCGAATGGAATCGCATATCTGCCAAGCGCAGTGGCGAAGGCCATGCCATCCGGATTTTTCATAATATCATCGGTATAGGTAGGAAAGCCGTCATTCATCTCATAGCTCTTACCCTCGATGCCAAAGTTGAACAGCATGCTCCCCTCTTCACCGTACTTATAGTCCAACCATTTCACTGTTTCCTCGATATGCTTATTACTACTGGTAATTGCCGCTCCTACGCTGTTGAAGATTGGCGTGATTTGTCCCAGAACCGGTTTGTCGCCTTTTTTGAGCGTTGGATAAGGTACGCCTACAATATTAAATCCAGGATCTTTCTCGGACATGGCAGTCATATATTTGCCGATCCCACCGCCTACCGCGAGTTCGGATGCAGCCAGCAGCCCACCGGTCCACTTGGCATCCTTTTGCTTGTCGTCCGTTGCCGCGTAATCGCGATCAATGAGGCCCTCCGCATACCAGTTTCGCATTGTCTCTAAAAATTCTTTATATTCCGGCTGAATGTTACCATAAGTCACTTTCCCAGCCTTCAAATAGAACTGGCTGGTGATTCCCCAGGCATTGAGGAAAACATTGCTGAAATTCAGCATGGTATCCTTTTTAATCAGGAGCGGAATTTCATCAGCTTTGCCATTACCGTTGGGATCGCCTTCTTTAAGCGCTTTCAAGACAGTGTGCCATTCATCTATTGTCGTCGGTACCTGAAGACCTAGTTTATCAAGCCAATCCTGACGAATGCCAAGGCCAAAGTACGTACGCAGATACGGATCTGCCCGCAGGAACGGAAACGCGTAGATCCGCCCATCATCCGTGGACACTTCTTTCTTGATCTCTGGATGATCCGCCAGCAATTTGGACAGGTTCGGGGCGTATTTCTCAATGTAATCGTTAAGTGGGATAATGACGCCGCTGTTCATGGCTCCTACACCACCCCCCGGATAATCATTCCAGCCCCATTCAATAACATCCGGATAAGAACCTGAGCTCATCAGCAGATTGAACTGATTCTTCTCCTGACCGGTTGTAGGGCTCTGGAAATCAATATGGATTCCTGTCTTCTTCTCTGTCTCTTGATAAGCAGCGATGTCATTATGAGTCTTAATCCCTGGGGCAGCATTGCCCAAACCTTGCACGTAATAAGTTAATGTAAGCGGGTTGGATACAATCTTTCCATCCTTCGGCGCTTCTGTGGCCTCCGTTCCCGATGGCGAATCCGTAGGCGCTTCTGATTGGTTGCTCCCTGAGCAAGCCGATAAGGAAACGGTCAATGCCGTCATGGCCGCCAGTATGGTGATCAGGCCTCTTTTACCATAGTTCATGAATATATTCCCCCCTCTGGTTACTGTATGGTGCGTCCACTCGCAACTCCGACATCATCATACCCGTGTCACGTTGCTGCTGAATATGGCCTGGATGTTACATCACCATCCCAATTGAAAGATCGGAGACTGCATATTTCTAAGATCGATGTTCCGTTTGTGTGTTCGTGCGATATTGCCCGGGTGTAATTCCCTCATGCTTCTTGAAAAAACGGATAAAACCAATGTCGTTCGAATAACCGACCGCACGCGCTACATAGGCAACGGTACGATCTGTATCCTTCAGCAGCCGCTTAGCTTCCTGCAGACGAGTCTCCGCGATAAATTCAAGGATCGTATGACCGGTAATCTTTTTGAAAAAAGAGGAGAGATACGGCTGCGTGATTCCCAATTCATCTGCAATCAGGTTCACGCTCAGCATGTTCTCGCTGTAACGTTCCTTAACCATTCGTTTGATCGTCTCCAGCATCCGGCTCCCTTGGTCGCTACGCCCTTCGCGCCAGAGTCGGCAGACGGTCTGGAACTCCTTCTTCAACTGCTGAAATGTTCGGTGGGCATTCGCGCTGCCGTCGGACTGATTCTGCAGCAGCCGCATGGCAAGCTCCGCGTCCGCATTCGGCGTATTCTGCACAATCCGGAACAGCGTCGAAGACAGATGCAGCAGGAAATACGAGCCAACCAGCGGACTGCTGCCGTCAGTGCTGTAATGATCGGAATACAAAGCATTCAGAAGCTGCTCTGTTTTCTCTTCCTCACCTGATTTCACATAATTGGTCAGCTGCTGTTCGATATCCAGCGGATAATAATATACCGGCGGCCGCTCCCGTAATCGGTCAACTGCGTGATCCATGGCCTGCTGCTTAGCGTCCTCATCCAGCCGCTTTAGGGCATCGCGGAAGGCTTCACCGATTGTTTTTATTTCCCGCGCAATGAAACTGGCGCCTACGGCTACCTTTAAGCGGAACCGCCTACACAGCATGTGCTCCAATTGCTCTGTGATCGCCGTCAGTTCTGCCCTGCATGCCGCCTCATCGACTTCACTGAAATTAATCAGGAGAGCAATTCTACCTTGATCCAGCTCAGTGGTGTAGGCGATATGTCGCTCACCCACCAGATCAGTGGCAATATTTGAAATGACGAAATTGATAAAGAGCCATTCTTTAGGGTCATTTGCAGTAGAAAAAGCACTCATATCTTCCACATCAATCAGCAGGATCGCAAAGGTATCGGAGATGAAGACAATGTCCATGAATTCCAATGCTTCTGGCTGCAGTTCATGAGAATCTGCATAGCCTTTGATCAGCCGGTTCAGGAAATGAAGGCGAATAATTGGTGTCTGGTGCGACAAACGGCCCCTGAGTTCCGTTTCCGTTATACGGGCCGACTGGATCGATGTATGTATGAACTGATATTCCAGCGGTCCCTCCTTGCTGGGCAGGGCGGTGCTGTTACCGGTCACAACCGATACCAGATCACGGAGTGGGCGAAAATTGCGATAGGATAGATAAACAGATACAGCCGCTCCTGAAAGCGCAGCCAAAATCAGCAGTAACAAAGCCCAGCTTCGCACCTCGTTCACTTCCTTCAGAAAGACAACCCGGGGAACCTCCAGAACATATTTCCACCCGAAGACGCTAGAAATCACATAGGATACAATCATCTCTTTCCCCTCACGCCGGGTCTCCAGCTTGCCCTGCTCGCCTTGCATGTCTCCATATGCAAATGATAACGGAACATCACTGACCATCGTTGTGCTGATCATCCGGTTATTGCGGTCCACAATGTAGATTCTACCTTGTCCGGCATCTGCCAAACCTTGAAACATCTTGCGTAGCTCATCTTCGTTAATCATGATGAACAACGTGGCTAATCCCATGGAACGGTTGCCGAGCGGAAGGGTCTGCATATACGCAAGAATGTCGCTAGGCTCTCCGATACTGCTTCTTGCATGCAGCGAGGGTTCGAAGGTGCGGAAATGGTATCCGCTTTCAAATTTCTGCACCCATTCATCGGCACTCAACCCGTCAAAGCGAATAGCCTGTTCAAACAAAATCTCCGGTGTCGTCTTCACGCCCGGCCCCAGCATGGTTCCAGTTTTGGGCAGATATATATAGTAATCATTAATGAATGGCGTCAATTGCTTGTAGCGCTTCAAATCTTCAGCTAGTGAAATCATCTCGTACTGCTCCTTATCAGACAAGGGCGCTCTACTGCTCATTAGCTGCAGTAATTTAGGATGATTGGCGATCTGCTGTTCCAACTGCTCGATCATTTGCAGCTGCCCATCGGCCAGTTCCCTTAGTTGCCCTAGCATAGCCGAATTACTGCGCTCCACGGATTTCACCACCACTTCCCTGGCGCTCCAATAAAGTACGCTGCCAAGAACAAGCAGCAGCAGAAGTATTGAGATATAGGACCAGAACAATGCCGGCCAAGCGCCTTTGAACCTAAACCATTTCCAGCTTCTCATACCCTTCTTCTCCATCGGCTCTCCTCCGCTTCCGCTCTATTGTTGTGCCCCTAACACCTAGAGGACCTCTATAATCCCGCTTTAGTATACCATCATTACAAGTGGGCAGGACCTAACCATTCGTTCACTGGAGTATCCATTTGTATGATTTGTAAGGAGATACACTGGAAGCCAAGCATAAAAAAACCATCCTCCAATAAGTTACGGAGAATGGGTCTGGATATGATCCTGCAGAAGGCCTCTTCTTTGAGGGATACGACACCTCATTCCATCATATTTATTGATGCTGGGGATACAACGTTGACGAACTATTCCATGATTCTATTCTATTAAAAACACCTGATATTGCTTGCGGTACTCCCCAGGTGTGAGTGAAGTTTGGCGCTTGAACAAGCGTGTAAAATAGTTATTGTCCTGCAGGCCACACAACTCACCGATCCGTTTCAATGAAAGCTCGGAATGCGCCAGCAGCCGCTTGGCCTTCTCGATCTGAAGATGGTGCCTGTATTGTAGCGGGCTCATCCCCGTATACTGCTTCAGGCAGCGAGCCAGATAATCGAAATGATAGAGCAGATCACGCTCCATTTGCACGGAATCGAACGGCTGCTCCAAATGCTGGTTCAAATAAGCCGCCACCTTCTCGCTGAGAAAATAGGAACGGGCCTGCGGACTGCTGCGTCGCATCCCGTTCTGCAGTTGCAGGAGAAATTGACCGAGCAGGATATTCAGCTCAAAGGAACGCTGTAGGGTCAACACATGGTGCAGCTCAAGCATCTCGGTCAACAGAGGCTGGAGTGAGCGCAGATCCACAGCAGCGAATTTCGGAATCTCAATGACTCCCGGTGGAGCTTCCGTATCCTGATCACTACGCTGGAGCAGCGGCTGCTGCCAATGTGTCTTCTCCTTCAACATGGGTTCCACAGACACAGGGTACTGAAAATGAATCCAGTACACCTCGGTCTCCAGCTCGGTCGGCCGTGAGCCGCGATGGGTTTTGCCAGGCTCCAGAACCAGCATCATGCCTTCGGCAACCTCATAACCAATACCATCTTCCTCCATGTGCAACACCCCTTTGGCGCATATAATGAGATCAAATACCTCAAATTGGCGCTGAGCATGCTGCACGCCGGGCTGCCATAACGTATGACCGATTGCCGCCAGCAATGGAAAGGGCGGGACCGGTAGTTCAAGCACAAGCATGTAACGTCCTCCTGATTCAAACACACCGAAATTGTACTATACAAAGTCGGAATTGTCGGCTGTATGTCATCTGATAATCCATTAGAGTGGTAGATATAATATGATTCTATCATTTAATGACCAGGGGGACGCAAGCATGAAATTTCGTCAGGTGCATCTCGATTTCCATACATCCGAAGCCATTGAAGGCATTGGCCGGGACTTTTCCAAACAACAATTCCAAGAGATGCTCAAGACCGGGCATGTCGATTCCATCACCATCTTCTCCAAATGTCATCATGGCTGGGCCTATCACCCAACAACCGCCAATGAAAGGCATCCACATCTGGATTTTGACCTACTGGGCGCCCAGATTGAAGCTGCACATGAAATCGGCGTGAAGACGCCAGTCTATCTCTCCGCCGGACTAGATGAGCGTCTCGCCCGCAAGCATCCACAGTGGCTGATTCGCAATCAGCAGGAGGTCATTAGCTGGACGGGTGACTTCATGACACCAGGATATCATCAATTCTGTATGAACACCCCTTATCTTGACGTGCTGGCCCAGCAGGTGGAGGAAGTGGTGAAGAACTACGATGCGGACGGCATTTTTCTGGATATCGTCGGCGTCCGGGAATGTTATTGTCAGTACTGTGTGGCTGACATCCGTGAGCAGGGCTCGGACCCGCGTAACCTGCAGGATATGAGGAAGTTGTGGGAAGAGACCTACGCCCGGTACGCAAAAAGAATGAACGAAACCGTGCACGCGGTGAAGCCTAGACTGCCGGTATTCCACAACAGTAGCCACGTTGACCGCGGGCGGCGTGACCTTGCCCATGTCAACACCCATCTGGAGCTAGAGTCTCTGCCGACAGGGGGTTGGGGCTATGACCACTTCCCGCTCTCCGCACGTTATGCGCAGACGATGGGCATGGATTTCCTCGGCATGACCGGAAAGTTCCATACCTCCTGGGGCGAGTTTGGCGGGTACAAACATCCAAATGCGCTGCGCTATGAAGCGGCATTGAGCCTTGCCAACGGGGCGCGCTGCTCCATAGGAGATCAACTACATCCCGGCGGCCAGATGGATCTCGCCACCTACACGCTGATTGGCGAAGCTTACCGCGAGGTAGAAGCCAAGGAAGCATGGTGCCGGGATACCACAGGCATAGCTGATATCGCCCTGTTGTCGCTCGAAGCTGCATCATGGGCTGCTGGCAATGGTCCGATCCCTCAGCACAACAAGCATGATACGGGGGCTGTGCGGATTTTGCTGGAGGGTAACTATCTCTTCGACGTGGTGGATTTGGAGGCCGATCTGACATCATACAAGGTGCTGATTCTACCAGACGAGATTCTAATCACAGCGCAACTTAAGTCTAAGCTAGATGACTTTATTGCTGGCGGCGGCAAAATCCTAGCTACCGGACGTTCCGGCCTGTCCGAGGACGGCAGCGGATTTACACTGGATTTAGGGGCTGCATGGCAGGGAGTATCTGCGTTCCATCCTTCGTATTTGCGACCGGCTTTCGAGCTTCCTTCACTGCGCACGGCCTCTTTTGTCATCTATACCGAAGGTCAAGACGCAGTGCTCTCACCGGGCGGTACTCTACTCGGCAGCAAAGAGAATTCATACTTTAACCGCGACTTGTTCACCTTCTGCTCGCACCAGCATACCCCCTCCGATCTACAAGAGGCAGGTGTAGGCATAGCAGAAGGACGGGACGGCATCTATGTAGCTTGGCATGTGTTTGAGGATTATGCTGTCAAAGGGAGCCTGCCGGTGAAGGAAATCATCTGCTACGCACTGGATCGCCTGCTAGGAAACCATAAATCGCTAACTACCAACCTGCCTGCGCAAGGTGTTACCACATTACAGACGCAGCCGGCCTCCAATCGATGGATCAATCATCTGCTGTATGCTTCTCCGGTACGGAGAGGTGAAGGCGTAGAAATAATCGAAGATCTGCTGCCGCTCATGAATACAGAAGTCACCATTGAGGCAGCAGCGCAAGTAAAAGATGTGTATCTGGCACCTCAAAACGAGAGTCTTCCATTCAGCCAAGTTGACGGCAACTTGAGCTATACTGTGCCGCTGTGGGCATGTCATCAAATGGTTGTGATTCAATACTAGAAAATAGCGCACTTACAATGAGCATCCCCGCCACCAGCTATGGGCGTGGGGATGCTTTTTTTAAGCTGGGCTTATGTAAGTAACGTAAGACTGTTTCTCGCTGCGGGGAGGTTTAGACTTTCGGACCCTAGTGTAATGGCACGTAACAAGAACTTTATCCATAAAAAACCACGATTTACGCAACCCTTATGAGATAAGGTTCTTGTCTTCCGACATGTAAGCAGAATGAAAACACCTTTCTGTTTGTTGCATTATAGCTTTTTTTGTAGACACTACAAGTAACATACACACAAGATAAAAATTTTCACACAGATATCTTGATGCACGCCGGTTCAGATTTATAGTTCATTTGAAACAATTTAACTAAGAATTTCCTTTAGTTTAGTCTATTTTTTCATTCATCAATTTCATTCGTAAGACTCAGTTCAATCTTACGATGTGCCCGAATCAACTCTATTACAAGCCTACGTTCTTTTATCGACATCATAACGGAGTCGAGATAAACCGGTGCAGATTCGTCTGAAAACTCCGTTCTCTGCACAGGAATCGTTGTTGCCTTGTGTTGTTCCGCCAACAAGGTTTGTAGAGTCGTAATAAAGGAAGCACGTGTATCAGTGCGACAAGATCTTTCGAACACAGAAAATGTTCTTATCGACTCCCGCTCAACAAATTTCTCGTAGAATTTACTCTTTTCACTTTTCTCCAGTTTTTTGGAATCATCGGTTGTCATGTTAGTAATAAAAGTTTCTACTCTTGTACGCAAGGCTATTGTACAAGACGGGCCTATGCAATTAGAGAGACTATCGCAGTATTGATCAAGGAATTGCTTGTTTCCATCGTCGAATAAAATCCGCTTATAGATCTCATCAAGAAGATTCATAAACGTATCATCAATTTCTTGTTGTTTACGAATTCTCATTAATTGATTAACGTCTTCAACGAGGAGGCGCGGGGAAAACTGATGTATAATCTCTTCATAGGTTACTTTAGACTTTCTAAATGCGCGGGAAAAAATCATGAGAGTACCGATAGTGGGGTTAGTCTTGGAAGACTCAATCTTTGAGATATGTCCCTGCACGATGTACGTGGCAACTTCAAGGTCCGTTTGTGTTTTGTAACCATTCGAAATTCTAAGGTTTTTCAAATAAAGGCCACTAGAATTCAAAACCATCATCTCCAATAATTTAATAGAAAAAATTTCTATATTCCGAGAATATAAAAAATAATATTACTGGAATAATCAAAGAATATATTAGCTATGCAGCGTTGTCAAGTTGTGTATATGAAAAAATACTTTTGGGAGGATTCTTTATCTAATTATTTAGGTTTTTAATTCTTTTATCGGAAGTAATAAACCTATAAATAAAAGGCCCTACACTCCATTTGTTTGGTTTAGAACTCTTTATCATCTATTGCGGTTCATATAGAAATATAGATGTAGAATTATAATTGAAACCAACTATGTCCACTGATGAAGATAATAATGAACATTTTGATACTCCAATTTAACTGTTCTATCGTTTTCGTAACCAATAGATTCTTTTACAGGGGGACCTTTTTCACCCATACTTTAAAACCTTAAAATAAGCTTTTAAGTGCAAGTACCACTTATTTTGGTTGTTCTATCGATTTTTTTCTGAGAAAAAAGTATTCCGTCACCACACGCCACAATTTGTAATCATTATGTGCGAAAAAATTTTCGCTATGCTGTTACCGCAAAGTTATAATAATGTAATAATTCCTTTAAGCTTTTATGTTTTGGTGATGCTGGACTTGTAATCAAACTTGAAAAATTAACCAGGTAATATAAAACAAATGCTTAATTAGTGTATAACAGACGGGATTCAAAACTTCGATGAAAACCACTTAATAATTTGCAAAGTCGACATTTCAACTAACAGGGTACGACAGCTCAAAAAGCAGATTGCACATGCAATCTGCTTTCTTCATTAAAGTACTGAGCAGGATACTTCCACTGTAGGCCTTGAATTCAGGCCCGTTACGTGAACGGGTCATGCCCCGCTCTACTCTTCAATCAGCGCCATACCCAGCGCCCATATCTTCTCTATGTTCTGCACATCCGCAGCATAAGCCGGATAGCTTTCCAATCCAAAGATATTCTTCAATTGTGCGAGTCCTGTCTCCGTTGTTGCCGGATGCATAATCTCTCGCTTGTGATTAATGAACTGCCCGGTAACAGACTTGAATTCGTCAGAGGTGCAGATATGAAAATAGTGATCAGCCATGCCGGATGGCAGTGGGTTAGTCAGATTTTGGACTCGTGCCAGCACTCGCCACAGGGGACTCATTTTGTTAATCGTCGCTGGAGACAACTTTACACGATTAATCTGCAAAGCATTCACGTTAACTCCTCGGCTCTTGTACTCTTCGGCCAGCTTGAAGTTCAGCAGCAGTAATGCCATTTTGGAATCTCCATACTGCTTATACATGCTGAAAGGCCGGGTGTCACGGAACTCACCGCGCAAATTATCGAACTCAATTGTTCGTTTGGGATCAAAGAAATGCTTAATGTTCGTCGTATTGGCATGCAGAATTCTCGGGTCCGGCGATTGTTCAAGCAGGCCGTGCAGCAAATGACTCATTAGCAAAGGCCCAAATGTGTTGGTCGCAAAGGTCAGCTCGATATGCTCGGGGCTGAGCTTATACTCTTTTTCACCATGATTCAGGTAAGCAGCGTTATGGATGAGGATATCCAAACGGGAATACTTGGCTATAAAAGCTTTACAGAATACACGGATGGATGCAAAAGAAGACATATCAAGCTCCATGAGATCAACACTCTCGTTACTGGAAAGCTGTATGATCTCCGCCTGAACGCCCCTGCTCCGCTGTAAACTACGACAGGCCATCAACACATGATAGCCCTCACTGGCGAACTTCAGCGCCGCCGCCCTACCTATCCCCGAATTTGCCCCAGTAATGATCACCATTCGCTGTTCCATACCCGGCCTCCCTGACACCTTAGTTTGCCTTGGAATTCTACTTTTGGATTACCCAATTTTTTCTATCAAGCTTATAATGATTATAGCTTTCGTTATCGAGCTCAATAATCCCTTGTACGGCTTGTGTTGCGTACCCTTTCCCCCTATGATCCCTGGATATTGCGTACATGATTTCGCGGTTTGGGGCCGGCAATTCATCCTTTATCCCTGAGGCGCCCCATCCGATTAGCTCTCCTGTCTCTTTCAAAACAATCCCCAATCGAAGACGGAGCTCACCAATATCCCCACCTTCCGCTACAGTCTTCAGAAACTGCCCGTTCTCTGGGATTTCGTAATGTATCAGCCATTCTTCCCGCTGCTCTTTGGCTACGTTCCAGCCAAAATTCATGTATTTCAGGTTGCCAGGTAAGCGAATGAAATGCATCCAGAAGATCAGTAACTATGTATTCTCTTAAAATGATGTCCTGACAGTCAATGCTAAATGTATTGTCCTCTGCTTGATAATGAGTATGGGTGTCCATGAAATATCTCCTTCTGGAAAATGTCCTTTTACTCATCATAATCATTTATTAAATTCTATGACTTGGCGAAAATAATTATAGCTAAACTATACTCTCCATAAAAAAGCCCGGGTGATGCGGTGCGCTCGTATTCATCTCACCCATTTCCAGAACTTTTATTAGCCTAAAATCAATCCACTAACCTGTTCTTTATAATCTCCACAAATTTTGTCGACGCTGGCGATAAAGATACACTTTTCAGAAAAGAGATGCCCATACTCCGCTTCGGTATTTCCTCAGTTAATGAAACCTGATGCAATACTCCATTATTCAAATACTTCTGGGAGAATTCCTTCGTTACACAAGCTACGCCTAAATTGATCTTGGCAAATTCTAATAACAAATGATGTGAGCCCAGTTCAAAATCGGGAGAAATTTTTATTCCTTTAGACAGCATATAGTCTTCGACATATTTTCTGGAGTTAGACTTGGATTCAAGGAAGATTAGCGGCATTTTGACGACCTGATCCAAGGTAACTGTTCCGGATAACTGGCTCTTAAATTTCTCCCCATATACAAAAATATCATGAATATCAGTGCAGGGAATTAATTCTAGTGCCGGATCTTCCAGCGGAAAATTACAAATGCCAATATCTACACTACCTGATTTAATTAGCGCACAAATCTCAAGAGTAGTGCCATTCACCATCTTGAACTTAATATTAGGGTAACGATTATGGAACTCTTCTAGGTAAGGAAGTAAAAAATACTTGGAAATCGTATCGCCTACCCCTATCTTCAGCTCGCCTGACGTTAAATTTTTCAATTCGAGCAGCTTTTCTTCCCCGACATGAATTAAATTCATGGCCGAATTGGCGTAGTCAAATAAGAGGCGACCTTCATCCGTTAAAAATACACCCTTTGATGTTCTGGTGAATAATCGAGTATTGAGTTCCCTTTCTAATTGCATAATCCCCTGGCTGACAGCCGGCTGTGTCATGTAAAGCTCTTGAGCCGCTTTGGAAAAGCTTGTGCTCTTAGCTACCGTACAAAACACTTTATATAAATCTAACTTGCTCACTGCTATAAGCACCTCTTATATCATATATTCAATATATTAATTTCATTTATACCACCTGATGAGTGTATATTACAAATAGGAATCCAAATTATGCAAGGAGCGATTAAATTGGAAAGAGTCGTCGGAACAGTGGTAAGAGGCCTTCGCTGCCCCATCATTAATCAAGGAGACAGCATAGAAGACATCGTTGTAGATAGCGTTCTAAAAGCTTCCGAAGTGGAAGGCTTCGCCATTCAGGATAAAGACATCGTTACAGTTACGGAATCCATCGTTGCACGTGCGCAAGGCAACTATGCTACCATTGATCATATTGCACAAGATGTAAACTCCAAATTTGGAGATGATACGATCGGTGTTATTTTCCCCATCCTAAGCCGGAACCGCTTTGCTATCTGTCTTCGCGGCATTGCCAAAGGAGCTAAAAAAATTGTACTTATGCTCAGTTATCCGTCGGATGAAGTAGGCAACCACTTAGTGGATCTGGACGAGCTTGATGAAAAAGGCGTTAATCCTTGGACCGATGTATTGACAGAGCAACAATTCCGCGAGTTGTTCGGATATAAGAAGCACACCTTTACCGGCATCGATTATATAGATTACTATAAATCATTAATTGAAGAATACGGCGTGGAATGTGAAGTCATTTTCTCCAATAATCCAAAGACTATCCTGCAGTATACTAAACATGTACTGACTTGCGATATCCATACAAGATTCAGAACGAAGAGAATTTTGAAGGCCAATGGCGGAGAAAAAGTATATAGCCTTGATGACATATTAGCTGCATCGGTGGATGGCAGTGGATGTAATGAAAGCTATGGTCTGCTTGGTTCTAATAAGTCGACAGAAAATAGCATAAAACTATTCCCGCGCAATTGCCAACCAATCGTGGATAACATTCAACGCAGACTCAAAGAAAAAACGGGCAAGCTCGTCGAAGTGATGATCTACGGGGATGGAGCTTTCAAAGATCCGGTCGGTAAAATATGGGAACTAGCTGATCCGGTTGTATCGCCTGCTTATACAGCAGGACTTGATGGCACACCAAACGAGGTGAAATTGAAATACCTTGCTGATAACAACTTCGCTGGCTTGAAAGGTGAGGAATTGCAGCAGGCCATCTCTCAATACATCAACAATAAAGAAGCCGATCTGGTAGGCGCTATGGAAGCACAAGGTACGACACCTAGACGATTGACCGATCTGATCGGCTCTTTATCAGACCTTACTTCCGGCAGTGGAGACAAGGGTACGCCAATTATCTTTATTCAAGGATATTTTGATAACTATACGAATTAGTGTATTCTGAAGGCCTGCCCCCTTCAAATAAGACTATTCGCAAAAAAAGCTGGGTACCTCTAAAGGTGCCCAGCTTTACTTTATTTAAAACAAACTCTTGCCCTTTATGCTGTGATGGGAACCCATAACAAATTAAAAGGCCCAGAGCATCTTAATAATCTAGCAGACGTCCATGATCATTCCATTGGCCGTACATTTTGTTTTCTCTAGTATTTGTTATGAATTTGTCTAATCTACTATTAAACAATTCTGGCTGTTTCTTATTGCTTTGTATCGTGTCGATGCGGACTCTTTTATAAAGATCTGGAAATGCCATGAAATTCTCATAGACTTGCCTTTCTTCTTTGAGCCTTTCCTCTATAACTCCTTCTATTCTTAAAGAATCGTAATCCATATCAGGAAGAACCCTTCTTCCTTCGTCTGTTAGGAGCCCCAACTTTTCGAGGCGGCGGACACGTTCTTTATTCAATTCAGTCCATGAGCTTTTTTTACTTCGGGGAGACAGTCTCTGAGCTAGCTCCGTCTCAGATATTTTCTTCTTGACGCCATCAATCCATCCAAAGCACAAAGCTTCCTCGACCGCGTCCAAATAGAAGAGCGTATCCCATCTAGGTGTCATACTAACCAAGACCCAACAACATTTTTCAGTCTTACTATTTTCCTGTAGCCAGAACCTCAGCTCTTCTCTCGATTTTACGGGAGTCAAATGATCCATTTTCATATATAAAAAGAAACTCCTCTCCACAGTTATCAACGATCCGTAATGTGATCGGCACGCCAAAAGCGAATCCAACGGTTACTCCGGCCATCACCTGGGTGACCGCTTTGCCGCTCTTTTCGGGAGAAACAAGGCTGGCAGCGGTCGCAAGGGCAATCGAAAAAAAGACAGGATGAAAAAACGCAGGAACCATCCGGAAAGCCAGCATAACTTCGAAGCTGCTAGTATAAGCATACACCAAATTAGAGATGGCCACGATTAACGCAAATGCACTCACAAGGTATCCGGCCTCCGAGGGCGCTATGTGAAACTTTTGAGTGATTTGGGGAAGAACTCCGATCATGCCCATTTCAGTTGTTATAATGCCAAATATACCTAAAGCCATAAAAAAGATAAGCGAAGAATAGCTATTTTTCATAATTCGTGCCATCGGTATATAAAAAAATGGCCTTCAGTTGGAAGACCATTTTTCAGAATGAGTTACTGTGTGTTGGATATTACTTGATCTAGGAATTTATCTGCGTCGCTATTAAATTTCCAGTTGACCCCAAACTTATCAACCAGCGTTCCAAAACACGAAGACCAAGGATAATTGGATAACGGCATGGTGACATATCCACCAATGGACAAACGGCTAAAGTATTCCTCCAGTTGTTGCTTATCTTCGATGACCAGACTAATCAGAATATTATTCCCTATCACCAGTTCACCTGTTACCGCCTTCATGGAAGGCAGAATGTCCGACATCATGAGCTTCCCGCCTGCGAATTCGATGGAAGACTCCATGATCATATTCAACTCATTTTCCGGCATGGGGTAGTTTGGATCTTGCGGGATATCCCCAAACTTCACTTTCTTTACTTCAATTGCGCTTAAAGCCTCCGCGTAAAATTCAATCACTTCTTCTGTGATTCCATCAAAATTCAAATATGCGATAGCTGACATAAAGTAATCCCTCCTCCTTGTGATAAATGTAGTATAATCTACAAAAGGTGACAACTGTATGTCACCGTTCTTAAATGATGTGGAGAATTAAGAGGAGGAAATATGGACAAGGTTGAGCGACTTATTTCTATAATAATGATTTTGCTGAAAAAAAATATCGTTTCAACAAGTGAATTCGCGCAATTATTTAATGTTTCCAAAAGAACGATTCTACGTGATATGGAGACACTGAGTGTATCAAACATCCCGATCTATGCTACCCATGGAGTTAATGGCGGCTACGGTATTATGGAGGAATACAAGGTTGATAAACGTCTTTTAAGCAGCTCCGACTTAGAGAATATATTAACTGCGCTCGGCGGATTGGAACAAATTCTAATTAGCGAGGAAGTTGAAATTACTCTTAAAAAAATAGAAGCGATGGTTAGCCCCTTATCTTTGAAAAGTTCAATTCAACTGTCATTTTATGATTGGGAGGGGCGGTCGGAGATCCTTCAAACCTTGAGGACATGTCAAGAAGCCATATTAATGAGAAGGTTAGTTTCATTTGATTATATAGATAAAGATGGCGCTACATCGAATAGAATGGTCGAGCCCTATCAGCTTCATTTTAGCGAAAGAAGTTGGTATCTGAAAGGATTCTGTTTAGATCGTATGGGATATAGAACGTTCAAATTATCTCGGATCGATAATCTTCATATGAACGAACAAACGTTTAACCTTAGGGACGATTTGTTGGAACAGCAGCAAAAAGCAAGTTATCAACCGCAACTAGTCGCTATTAAGGCATTGATTTCGCCTAGTATACAAGACCAATTCATTGAACGGTACGGTCGGAAGAGTATTGAAAACTATAGTGCTGAATATTTATTAGCAACCATTTATGTCCCTCAAAACAGTACGGGATTTGATTTTTTAGCAAGTTTCGGTACAAATCTAACCATCATAGAGCCCAAAGCATATGTTGAAGACTTTCGAAATTATTTAAAAAATATGATAGATAATTATCCCTTACAAGTTTTATCTTTCCATAAACAAAATCCCCCTAACCAAGAATTTTGATTGTTATCTTGGTTAGGGGATTCTGCAACTTTATTTGGTTTGAGCAATATTGTCTCATCTCGGTCACTACGAACCATCAGAGAGATGAATTAGGCGCCTTCCTCTTCCTCCACAACGCCCAGCGCACGGTTCTTCTCTTTGAAACGGTCGTTATGGGACGAGACGTAGGCCATGTAAGGGGCATTCGGCTCCATATACCGCTTCGCACTATTTAACGCTAAAACACCACTGGTGAAGGTACCCGCAATCAGCTCCACCTTGCTCGGATAGGTAACGAAATCCCCTGCCGCGTAAATACCCGGAATGTTGGTAAGCATTTGGTCGTCTACCTGCATATTCCATTCATTCATATGAAGTCCCCACTCGCGGATCGAACCGTAATCACATCTCATTCCGTGACTAACAACCACCGCGTCAACCTCAAGCTTCTGCTGCTCGCCTGTAACGGTATGAGCTACAGTGACAGTGTCTATAGTCGTGCCGTCCTGGCTATGAAGTGCTTCTACCGTATAGGGGGTAAGGATTCTCACGGAAGACTGTCTCATTTGGCTTACGGTCCGTTCATGTCCTCCGAATTCATCGCGCCGGTGGACGATCGTCACGCTGGCTGCAATCGGCTCCAGCGCAACGGCCCAATCCACCGCAGCATCACCGCCGCCAGAGATCAATACCCGCTTGCCGCGAAAACCGTCTAGCTGCTGCACCGTATAATGCAAGTTGGTCACTTCGAAACGATCTGCGCCCTCGATCTCCAGCTTTGCCGGCTTGCGGGCGCCGTAACCGATGGCCAGAATAATCGTCCGGGTGAGATGCTGCTGGCCATCATCTGTCGTCAGCAGGAAACCCCCATCATCCTGCCGGTCACAATGCTGAATACGTTGGCCGAGCAACAATCGTCGGCTCAAAGGTCTGTGCTTGCTGAACCAGCTGCTTGATCAGCTGTTCCCCGCGGATAGGCGTGATCCCTCCAACATCCCAAATCATTTTCTCCGGATAAGTCAGTATACGTCCGCCCAATTCGTCCTGAGCTTCTATCAGCTTGGTTTTCAGTTCTCTCATACCACTGTAAAAGGCCGTGTACAATCCTGTAGGGCCGCCGCCAATAATCGTAACATCGAATAATTCCAAAGAATGGCTCATGACTGTCCTCCTAACATAATCGGAAGCTGCTTAATTAGCTCTTCTCTCGCGAGCGGATCGGTTGTGATGCCCAGCCCCCCGTTTACAAAATAAACTTTCCCCGCTTTCACAGCAGGCAAATCCTTCCAAATTGATTCTTTGATCATTTGCTTCACCGCTTCAAGCTCAGGACCGTCAAAGTAAACAATAAAGATCCGGTCTCCTGCTATATTCGGAAGCACTTCAGCCGATATGTCCGAGTATCCGTAATTCTCTGGGTCATCAATCAGCTTTTGGATACCTGCCGTTGGCTTGAATCCTTTCTCATGATAGACAAACGTTGGCAAATAGCTGGTCGTATACACGCTAAGTCTTTTTTGACCTAACATATATTGAAAGACGGAAGCTGTCTCACCACTTTGAATGGTGCCTTTCTGCAGCAGAGAATCCCACATATCATTAATGTCTGCCTCATGCTTCGCTAGAAATTCATCCGCCTGGTTCTCAAAACCTAGCCAATCGCCAATTCTCTTGACACGTACAGGCATGGGGTCCCACTCATTCGTCTGAATAACCGGGGCAATCTTTCTCATAACATCAAGCTGCTGTGCATCCGTCATCGAGGTAATAATCAGATCAGGCTCCAGTTCAATCAATTTCTCCGTGCTCGGCGGCCAGCCCACATCGGCAACGTCCTTCACTTCATCCCTGTACACGGCATATTGAAGTCCCTCCTGAATCAGTCCAACAGGTTTAACGCCGTATAGCAAAATATCCCCGACCGTGTTATCTGTATACACAATCCGCTTGGGCGAACTTGGAATCTCTACTTGTTTATCGTAAGCATCTGTCACAAACTTGGTTGCTGACACATTTTTTTGTTCGCTTCCTTGGTTTGTTACAGCCGCTGCTGTATTTGTCGATTCTGCTTTTGGTTCACTGCCTCCGCCGCTATTGCCACACGCACTCAATGCCATTGCGATACAAAGCACAGCTAGACCTTTCAGAATATTCTTACTTTGGATTACCATTCTTGTCTCCGCCCATCTCTCTGTATTAATTGATAATAATTCTCAACTAAGCTTGGAGGTTTTCACTTGAACAGGAATGGTCTGGAGGTCACAAGGCCGGTACATACCCTTTATTTCGAATTGCACCATTTACAACATGTCGTTACTTCCCCCTCAAGTGGAATTCCCCCGCAGCCGCTAACCTCTTATACCTTGTTGATCATGGAGGAAGGTGAGGGCGCGCTAAGATGGGACGATGAAGAATATACGCTAAAGACCGGAATCTGTTGGCTGTTTAATCCTGGATCGATTATCGACATGAGCATATTTCACGGTCAAGGCGGCTCGTTTTGGCTGCTCAGCTTTTCCATCCTAGGCAACACAACCAGACCCGTCACGACCTATTTACAGATCGGTGAATGCCGTATTTCCTCTATTAAAGCTCCGCTGCGCATTATCAGGGAAATCAGCAAATTCCAGGATGATAAGTCTGCTGCACGGCAAATGGACAATCATGCAAGATTCCAAAAGCTGATGCGAATGATGATAGAGAGCACCGAAAATCAGCCAGCTGCTGAAACCACACGTCAATCCGTAATAGCCATTATTGAACAGCTCAAAGAGCACTTTGCCGAAGAGATATCCGTAGAGGAGCTTGCTGCGCAAGCCCAGATTAGTAAACGCAGATTCACCCACTGGTTCAAGCAAATTACTGGCAAGCAGGTTATCGAGTACATCACGGCCTTACGGATGGAATCAGCCAAACAGCTCTTATTAAAAGGTGAGCGCCTGCAAGAGATCGCCGTCAAGGTCGGCTATCGGGATGAATTCTATTTCAACCGCCGCTTTAAGCAGACAGAGGGCCTAACGCCTGGACAATTTGTCCGCAACTATGAGAATAAACCAGCTAATATTTGTGCGTTAACCTGTCTTGGGCATTTACACGCACTTGGCATCCGTCCCACTGCAGCCGCAAAGAATTTGACCAACAGACCCTACTTGCGAAACCTTAGTCTGGATATTCACCGGGTGAACAATATTCCTTATCAACTGGAAGAGATCGCCGAGCTGCACCCGGAATATATACTGGTATCGAACCAACAGGAATGTGAAGAGCTGTCAACCGTTGCATCTACGATGATCTTCTCACAAAACGACCATGAACCAATGACTTTACTGGCGATGCTTGGCGAAGCTTTTAACAAACAGAGGATGGCGCAGCAGCTTATTGTGCAATATGAACACAAAGCTGAGCGTCACAGAACCGAACTGCGGAGATTCATATCTAAGGAAGAAACGGTGTCTGTTATCGAAATACGCACCGATTCCATTTATGTGTTTGGCAATTTTTGGTGCCGTGGAGCTTATAATTTATACGATGGACTGGATATGACGGCCCCTCCCATTATTGAGCAAGAGATGCTTAACCGTGAGGCTTACCGCCTGATCACGGAGGAGCAACTGCCACTATACGCAGGCGACCGGTTATTCGTGAGCATTATTGATCCGGTTCGCTTCAGAGCGCTGGAGAAGACTTTTATCTGGAAGCAGTTAAAAGCTGTACAAAATAATCGCGTCTATTTCATAGACCCGGAGCATTTCGCTGTCAGCGATCCCATCTCCATGCATAGCCAAATGGACGTGCAGATGAAGTTGCTACTTGTTCGTTAATATGGAGGCAATCTGGGTAAGGATTCTTTCTGCTCTATAAAAAAGAAAACAAGATTATGCTAAAAAAGCCAGCTTTAATAGCTGACCAAATCTGTATGTGAGATATGTAGGTTCGAGCATAGATCTATAACGTAGACTGGATGAACACCATAATCGAAAAATAGTCTCCACCTAGCGATCAGAGCGGAGACTATTTTACACTTACTTGGCGAAACCGTTCTGCTTTGCACCAACGGCGGTCGCGCCTATCCGAAGCCCGACCGCCCCTATTGCGCCGACCACGATGGCCAAGTTAGTTCGTGTGTGCGACGGCACTTATTTCAATCAATTGCTCAGCGGACGCGAGATAGGTCACGCCGATGAGACTGCCGGGATATTTTCACTAGCTATGAGAGGCGGATACTCCGAATGATAAGTTCAATAGTGTCCTTGTTTTGCTCGTAAACGTCCTTCGTCATATGGATGTTCCCGCCTAAAGCTCTTGTATTGTATCCAAGATCCCTTAATTGATTCTGATCAAACGCATAATAAATGGAGATCGTATCTTGATCCTCACTGGTATATTTCTTACCCTTTAATCCGGCTTGCGTGACAAAGTCTTCTACAACAGCATTACCTGTGGGGTCCAAAGACAGTGTTCCTTCTTGGCCATACAAAGATATTTTTTGTTCAGGATCGTTCTCAACATCCAGGGCGAACTATGTTCCGAAACGTTAGTAACGAGTGTAGCAATGGACCCAGCGACGCGAAAAAGCCGTCCGGTGCCGGACGAGCTTCGTCATATTTTCGGCTAGATCCAGCTAACGCAAAAAGCTTTTCAAGACGAGCCACGTTGCTGGTCCGTTTCGGAAAGCTTTTTGCGTTCCATAAGTGATCTTCCCAAATAGATCGAAATTTCCAAATCATAATTTCCGGTAGTCCCTTGGAACTGTTATGCATCCATTGCGACTCGAAAGCCACAATGACCGCTTGAGCTATCCGGTGTATTCGAGCTTCGAGCAGCAACCCTGTAGCGATTACAGTAGGAACGGTGACAAAGGTAAGATCCTCCTCTCATCGATTTATGTCCTGTATCGATGTTAAATATCGGATTCACATTTTGCGTCTGTTGGTGATAAGCCGGGCTGAACCAGTCTGCGCACCACTCCCATACGTTTCCTGCCATCTGATATAAACCATAGCCATTCGGTTCGAATGTATGAACCGGAGCCGTATCGATATAACCGTCGCTTGCATGGTTTTTAACAGGAAACTTTCCTTGCCAAATGTTGCACATGTGCTGGTCGTCAAGCTTCAGTTTGTCTCCCCACGGGTATCTTTTCCCTTTCAATCCACCACGTGCTGCGTATTCCCACTCCGCTTCGCTTGGCAGCCTTGTCCCTGACCATTTGCAGAACGCTATTGCATCATTCCAAGTGACATGAACGACAGGATGATCCATTCGATCCGTGATGCCACTCTCTATTCCTTCCGGCCTTCTCCAATTTGCTCCTTCTACCGCCAACCACCAGGGCGCCTGTTGCGAGGAACCCTTCACTTTGCTCCTTGTCTCTTCGGACACCAGAAGATGAAATACATAAGACCAACCGAATTTCTCCGCTTCCGTTATGTAACCCGTAGCCTCAACAAAAGCTTGATATTGCGCATTTGTGACTGTATAAGCCGAAATGTAAAACGGATTAATCTCAATCTTTCGAGCTGGCCCTTCCCCATCGTCCGGAAAGCCTTCCGAGTCATTCGTTCCCATCTCGAACGTACCACCTGTTAAACTTACCCAGTCAAATCGGAGACTAGACGGAGCACCGAGAGTGCATCGAGTCGCAACCGGTTCTGCTGCTTGTATAAGTTTATCATTCGTATGCTGTCTGCTCACCGAGCAGCATGCTTTGGGAATTGGATGGTTCATCTTTATCTCTCCTGTCGCAGTATTCAAATATGCAAAAGTTCCCTGGCCGTACTAACGGACAGAGAGCTTAAACTTAACTGTTGTATAGCCGGTACACTTGGGCGCTGTTCAGCGCAGTATTGTATAGCTGGAAATCATCTACGCTGCCGTTCCAATAGTCGTTGGCATCGGTAGGCGATTTATGGGCCCCGATGCGGAACGGGGACGTTTGCGATTCGATGGTGCGTGTTGCCGATCCGACCGGTTGTCCATTCACATAAAGCGTGACGGCTCCGCCCCGATTTACAACCGCTACATGCGTCCATTCTCCTGTAGGAATCGTCTCAGATGAGAGCAAGGCGCTTCCGCCAAGAAAAGTACCGAGTTGGCCGGTCGAAGTTACTCGGTATAGTAATGTGCGCCCCAAAACGCCCTCCTGTTGAAAAATAACTTGGTTAACACCAGCCGCAGTATCCAGCTTGACCCATCCCGCAACGGTAAAATTGCCTGAGCCCGGATTCAGTACGGCCGGCACGCTCACGTAATCGCCGCTGCCGTTCAGCTTGAGCGAACCGCCGACTTTGCCGTTGTTGTTCCAGACCGGGTTGCCTATCAAACTGCCGTTATTCGTACCTGCTGCATCAGCGGCCGTGACGCCGCTTCCGTCATCGAGCTTGAAATGAGCAAGCGGACTAACGAATGCAGGTGCAAGTCCTGGCCCTTGATAAGCTCCGATACTCGGCGCTGTCGTAGAAGAAACAGCATTACCAAAATAATCTCGGCCTCCGTTTGCAGGGATCACAGCCCCTACATTCAGTGCCACCGAGCCGGCTCCCAGCTTGTAACCCGCCTGGTTGAGACTGCCGGGGCCGTTCAGCCAAGGGTCAGTTGTTACCGTATTAGTCGCCCATGCTGGAACCGGCACTCCGAAAAACGCGTTATTGTCGATAACGAAATTCAAATCGTCCAGCGTCCATGTAACCTGACCGCCACCCTCTTTGTATATGAGGTTGTTCCGGAACTGGATCGCCTGCCGCTGATTCGTCGTCTCTTGATAAATAACGGGCGCAAGGCCGGAACCTATATACATTGTATTATTGTAAATATGGCTTGAGACCACCTCGCCGCCGCAGCTTTGGAACATACGCGCCCGGTCGTTGACCGAAATATTGTATCGGATCACGAAGTTGACCGCCTTACTGTTTCCCTGGGCACAAATCAGAAAAAATCCGCCTTCGTTTCCATGGGAATAGTTGTATTGGAATGTGATATTGCTTGTGGAATGATCGATGTCATATGCCATACCATCCTTAGTCGTTTTGCCGCCGGACGTGTCGTTGAATTGAAAGGTGACATTGTTTGCGTTCGCCGTCCACATACCTGCGTTCGGCGAGTCGGATCGCATATTGAAACCGGTTAAGGTGTTGGATTCGACCAGCGCCCCATCAACCGTCATTGGTGCGATTCCGTCCCCACCGATATCCGAGAGCGTATTACCGCTAATGTAGAGGTCGGTCATCGGCTTCCACGACCCGTTGCACAAACTCCCCCAAAACTCCACCAGTCCCGGTCGTTGGCAATAATTAGACCAAACATAAATCCCTTGACGGTCTACGCTTGCAATCTGATTGTTCAACACTTGCACCTGATGAAAAGCGGTCGGCACCGCTGTGCCAAGCACCTCAATAACGATGCCGCCTGAAGCGTTCGCGTATTTGCCTGTGCCGTGATAGTTGCCGCTGACCGTTGAAGGCATGTAGCCGCGGACATCGTGAATATATAAGTTTCGCAACGTAATGCCGTATAAGTCGCCTGCGTTTTCGCCAAGAACGTGTACCCCCCGTCTAGCCGTCTTGTTATCGCCGGAAGCTGTCAGTTCGAGATCGCTTAACTCTATATATTGCAAATTACGAAGCAAAATAGCGTCGGTCTGACCATTCGCGTTAATAACGGGTCTTGCCAAGCCCGGACCGTAGGCAGCAATCGTGACAGGTGCGGCGAAACTCCCGCTTCCTACCGGCGCAAAAGTGCCGGAGCAGATCGACCCGCGTTTGAACAGAACGGAATCACCGGGGGTAAGATGAACCGCATTAATTGACGCCAAATTGTGAAATGGAGCGGCCTCGGTTCCTGTGCCGGCTTTCTCAGCAGCACAATCCACATAATAGGAAATGCCGGCCGCGAAAACGGAGGGTACGCGCTCTATCGGGCCAAAGACGGGAATTAACAACGCTAATAGAACCAGTAATCGGACTAGTTGACGAATCATTTTGGAAAACAGCTCCTTCGTTCAGTGTAGGTTTAATCGCACTGCGGCACTCTTTGCAAGGCGAGCAAGGGAATTGTACCGCAGCTGCGGGCTTCACCGACAGGTAGCGGAAGTCGCGCCCGTCACGGAAGGAGACCAGTACTGGCAATTAAGATCAAGCGATGCGAAAAGCGATCCGGCAAGAAGGACAGCGGCCCTTTCCGTTGTCAGCTCCGCGCTTCCTGCAACGAAACATGACGCTGGCCTCCCGGCACGGCCGGCGCCGGCCGGATGATCGGCACGCTCTCCCCCGCGGCCGCCATGCGATGCTGCAGACGGGCTTGCAGGATATCCGCAGCCTCGCGATGAGAGTCCAGACCAATCAGGTTCGTTAGTTCATACGGATCAGCATCAAGGTCGTACATATAAGCCTCGATATACTCCTCCGAGCCGGCCTGCGCGTTACCGTCCTTGCCCTCGGCGACGACACAATATTTCCATTTTCGCGTGCGGATCGCTCGAGCGATGCTGCTTTCGCTGATTTGCACGAACACCTCCTCCTGCCAAGGCTGAGAAGAGCCCGCGCCGTTCAAGAGTGGCATTATCGAGTTCCCTTGCATCTGGGCAGGCACCTTAATTCCTGCGGCATCCAGCAGTGTAGGCGGCAGGTCGATCAGACTGACAAGCTGCCGCAGCTTGCGGCCTTCGCTAAATCCAGGGCCGCTAAAAGCTGTAGGGACGCGAATCGAGCTGTCATGGCAAGATCGCTTGTATTCCTCGTTCCGCGTCTTGAAATGGTTGCCGTGATCGGAGGTAAACAGTACAATTGTTTGCTCGTCCAGCTCCAAGCTTTTAAGAGCGTCGAGCACCCGGCCGAGCGCTTCGTCTAGCCGTTTAACCATGCCATAATAACCGCCGATATGCTGATGGACGGTGCCTCCTAGTGCCGCGAGATCGGGCGGAACCCAGCGGCCGCCATATTGCTCGCGGTAGCCAATTGGGGCCGGATAGTCGTCAATATGATTCTGATGATGAGGCTCCAAATACGATACAAACAGAAAGAATGGATTTTCCTGATGGTTGTCGATGTATCGAATTGCAGCATCGGTAAGCGCATCAACCCGGTATCCCGGCAGCCGTACCGGATTGCTGTCATTATCGTACATAACCGTTCGGTAGCTGTCCGACGAAAACTCGAGCACGTTCGAGGCAAGCCAATAATCATAGCCACCACGTTTGGCCGCAGGCACCGGCTCCTCGTCTGCCAGATGCCATTTCCCAATATAGCCGGTCTGATAGCCAGCCTGCCCGAAATATTGTCCGAGCGTCCCTAAATGCTCCGGCAATGGAATACCGTTTTTGTAGCAGCCGGATGTAGTGCCGTAAACACCGGTTTGCAGGCTGGAGCGCGCTGGACCGCATACGGGCTGGCAAGTGAAGGAATGCTCCAAATGCGTACCGTATGCAGCCATTCGGTCGAAATTAGGCGTCAGCCCCAGTGGATTTCCATGGATGCCCGTGGTGTCCCAGCGCTGTTGATCGGTGAAAAAAATGAGGACATTCGGTTTGCTGACGGTTGCCATACTTCTTCTCCTTTCAAGCATTTTGCTTATTCTTTAACTCCTCCTGCGGTTAAACCTTCCACCATATACCGCTGCAAAAACAGAAACAAGACGAGCAGCGGGGCTGTAGCCGTGACAGCTGCTGCAGCCGCCCCGGACCAGTTGGTGCTTAATTCGCCAAGGAAGGTAAGGGACAGCCCCGGACTGAGAGTCCGCATATTGAGATCGCTAACAAGCGTCATGCCAAACAGAAAATCGTCCCACGCGACGAGAAAACAATAGATTGTTACCGCCATGATCCCTGGCTTGGTCAACGGCAAAACGATATGGATAAGCGCCTTTAGGCGTGTCGCGCCGTCGACCTCCGCGGCCTCTTCCAACTCGCCGGCGATCCCGTCCATGAATGTTTTCATCATCATAATAGAGAAAGGCAGCGCTGTCGTTGTTGCAGCTAACATCAACGCAGGCAGGGTGTTGAGCAAATGAAGCTTGCTGTAAAGCGTGTACAGTCCGATCAATAACGTCACGGCGGGGAACATTTGCGACGATAGAAAGAAGACGAGCAGTAGATGGCTGCCCCGGAACCGGAAGCGCGAGAGGCCGTATCCGGCGAGAATCGAAACGGCAATTGAAAGTGCTGTTGATCCGGCCGCGACAATCGCGGTGTTTTTGTAAAAAGTAAGAAAGTTCGCCGAGAGCAGGACACCCTTATAGCTTTGCATCGTCAGCTTGAACGGAACCCATTGGGGTGGAAACTGAAACAGATCGCCGTTCGTCTGCAGTGAGACCGATACCAACCAGTAAACCGGAAATAGAAACAACAAGAGAATAACCGCAAGCAGGACATAAACACCGATATTGCTGCGGGTCAGCAGATGACGTCGAACAGTGGGAAGCCGATATACCCCCTTCATGACATACTCCGATGCGCCACACGGTTAAGTGGAACAGCGATGAGCAGCAGCAACAGCATCCATATTACGCCGATTGCCGAGCCCTTACCTAGATCGTAGGCCTGGAACGCCGTTTCGTACGTGTAAATAGCCAATGATTGAGTCGCGTCCGCCGGTCCGCCTCCGGTAAGAGCATAAAATAACGTGAACATTTGAAAGTTGGCAACGACCATCAACAGCGTCACATTAGCGAGTACAGGTTTCAAAGCGGGAAGAGTAATATACAAAAATGTTTTTAATTTGCTTGCACCGTCAATTGTTGCAGCTTCATACCAGTCGCGCGGGACGCCCTGCAGCCCGGCAAGCGTCATTACGGCGGCCAGCGGCGTCTGGCGCCAAATCGCAACGCCCATGATGCCATACAGCGCCAAGTTTAAATCATTCAGAACGTTCAACTTCTTGTCCGTTAATCCGCTCTGGATAAGCAGGCCATTCAAAACTCCATAATCAGCCTGATAAATCAGTAGGAAGACAAGCGCTGCGACAAGCGTTGGGATCGCCCACGGGATGAGCAAAATGCTGCGGAAGAACGCCCGAAATCGGATACGGCTGTTCAGCAGCAAAGCGCTCGCGAGTCCAAGAACAATCTCAATGCCGACAGTGCATGCAACATACCGAAGCGTAATGGAGAGCGCATGATAAAATTCTTGTCCCGACAACAACGCCCTATAATTGGCCAGACCAATAAAGGGCTGTTCAGCCGAAAGCAACGAAGCGCCCCGGAAGCTCGTCGAAATGGAACGAGCCAACGGGATTAGAATCGTCACAGACAACAGCAGGGTCGCGGGCGCGACAAGCAGCATGCCGAACGCCTGATTTTTAAGGGTGCGAGACCATTTGATTGACATAGACTGCCTCCCCCTTAGCTTATAAGTGTTTGAAATAAAGGTTTGCCATTGCCTACTTCGCAGCATACAGTTCTTGAAGCTTCGGCAGTATCTTGGCGATAATAGCTGGAATATCCTCGGCTGTTGTTGTCGCGAGCACAGTCAAGTTGGACGTTTCTTTCATAGCCTGTTCGAACGCAGGGTTGCCCGTCGGGAATGGGCTCGCCGTTTTCATCTGCTCATTGAATACCTTGGCGTAATCGTCCTCGTTCAACTCGGGCAATGATGCAACTGAGGCGCGGGAGGACATGACTCCGTTAAGTTTGTGGTACAAAATCATGGCATCCTTAGATACCAGATACTTCACGAACTCAGCGGCTGCTTCGGCATGTTTGGTCGACGATGAGATAAGCAATTGATGCTCGGTGAAGACGGTCTCGGAACGTCCGGTCGCGCCGACAGGCACGGTTGTCACGCCCCACTCTTTATCGAAAACTTCCCCTTTGCCGCTAGTGGTTCGGAACGTGTTTCGGCCGAAGTCGCCGTCGACGAGCATCCCCAGCGAACCCGTCCCGAACATGGCGCGCAAATCTTTGATCTCGGCGCCGACCGGGGCAACATTCTTATTGGTGATGTCGCGCAGGTATTGCAGCGATTCTACGAGCGCCGAGCCTTGGTTGACGATCAGCTTGCCCTGATCGTCAACGAACTTACCGCCATGAGAGAGCGTTATACGGAGCAGCATTTGGCCGGTGTAAGCGCCGGTTTTATTTGCTTCGCCGATACCGTAGATTGGGTTGCCTTTATCGTCTTGTTTAAGCGCTGCGACTGCCTCCGCATATTTCAGAAGCTCGTCCCACGTCTTTGGCGGCGCATTGGGGTCGAGACCCGCTTTGGCGAACAGCGTCTTGTTCCAGAACAGTGCATTAGGATGCGGCGCCCACGGCATAGCGATCACTTTTCCGTTAAAGGTGACTCCTGCTTTGCTCGAAGGCAAAATATCGTCGATGATGTCACCGCCAAGTATTGTTTCTAGCGGCTGTACGATGTTTGCATTGCCGAATGCCGGCGTGAAGCTCTGGTTTGCCATCAGCACATCCGGCGTATTGCCTCCGGTAGAGGCAATGAGTACCTGATCTTTGTATTCGTTGAACGGGATGCCGAGTGACTTGATCTTGATGTTCGGATGGGCGTTTTCAAAACCTTCTACTAACTGGTTGTAGGCATCCTTCGTCGCATCCTCCGTTGAAATCCAGTTAGCAAACGTTAGTTCGATATTTTCTTCCGATGAGGCTGGTTGTTGTTGTTGATTATCTTTTGAAACGTTGCCTGCCTGATTGACCGGCTTTGCGCCGTTATTACTGCTGCCCGAGCAGGCCGTTACGATGGTTAGTATTGCGGTGACGAGAGATAAAGTTACTATTTTCCATAATTTCATGACATTCCATCTCCTTTGAATTTGTTAACGGCTGAGCAATATCTCATGGGTGTAGCGTTCTGGATTGCAATAAGACAAGGAATATTGCAAAGGCTGATCGCGGTTGTTGAACAACAGTGTCTGTATGACTAGCAATGCGGTGCCTTCGGGAACTTCGAGCAGTCTGGCGATGCGGGCGTCGGCATTGACTGCTGAGTAGCCTTGCGAGCCTTTCTTGACATTCATTCCGCTCTGTTCCAGCAGATCCAAGACAGTTGAGCGCCCAAGCCGCTCTTCCGTTATGACCCCGGATAAATTGATGTTGAAATAGTTCTCATCCACTATCACATGACCGCTGGATACCGCAATTCGTCTAACCGTACGGATCATCTGCGTAGATGCCGGAATGCCGAGTGCCTGTGATACGGCGGCCGGCGCTTCGCAGTATCCGAATTCCGCGATTTCAATGGTCGGGTATAATCCCTGGCTGCGAAGCTGCTCGACTAGTCCGACCAGCTTCGTCGTGACAGCGGCGGAAGTACGCTGTGCAACGAAAGTGCCTTTTCCATGTTTGCGTTCAAGCCATCCCTCCGCAACAAGTTCTCCAAGGGCCTGACGGATGGGCGTACGGCTCAATCCCAACAGTTTCTCCAGTTCCCGCTCGCTTGGAATCGCGATACCTGGCTGCCATTGGCCGCTTTCGATTTGTTGTTTGATATACGTTTTGAGCTGGTGATACAACGGTACCACCTCTTGCAACAGTTCCAAGAATATTCCCCCTTTTGGTCTCTCTCTCGATCAAGTGGTAATCTGGTAATTACCAGTAAACGAAAAAGAGACAATTATTCGCAAAAACGAATAATTGTCTCCAGTGGACTGGTCAACAATGTAACACATATAAATCGAACCCGATTAGTTGGAATTATACCGAGCAAGTGTGCGAGATGTCAATATTTATAATATGTCCTTCTCTAGATTTAGCGTCGCAACGTCTACCTTTAGTTCCACTCTTCGCTTTACCACTATTTGTAATACGGTTCACCGCGCTGTCTGTAACGGCAAGTTTTTGGGCCATCCTTTGCAGGATTTACAAGCCCTTGCCACATAAATATGGACGAATATCCACTGATGTTGATCACTAATTTGACTTAGAATTACCGTAGAAGATTGGAAAAGGCTGTGATTCCGATGTTAATGAAAAGAGACAAATGGTTGCAGTATCGCATCCTTCGCGATGGGTCCTCTCTCGCCGGACGGTTGCCAGAAACACAGTTGTTTACGAAAGACGCTTTAACGAAAATGCTGCTTCAATATCGAAGCGTTGTATTGAAACCTCGCGATGGGCGTTACGGTAGGGATATTGTGTTCATTAAACGGAACGGTCCGAATGCTTATCGTATTCATAACGAAAAGAATGCGGTCACTATGAGAGACACCAATAAATTACTTAAATGGCTTCGTAAAACAAACAGTGATCGTGGATATATTGTCCAAAGGCGTCTGCAGCTTGCTCAAATTGGGCGCAAGCCGTTCGACATTCGGATAATGGTTCAGCGAAAAAAAGGCTCTTCATCCACCTGGAATGTGACAGGCTCATACGCAAAAGTTGCGGCGCAAGGATATCTAGTCACGAATGTGGCTAGCCGCACCATTCCAGTGCTTGAAGCGCTAAAATTAGCCGAGATTGGAGATCGGAGCTTGCTTGTCAAAGCAGAAAGGATCGCACTATTGGCTGCCAAACAGCTGGGTGAGCGTTACCCCAAGCTTAGACAAGTCGGGTTCGATATAGGTATCGACAGGAAGCGTCGGATTTGGATCATCGAAGGCAATTACCAACCGGACTTGCGCCCTTTCCGGCTCTTGAAAGATCCCTCGATGCATCGCAGAATATTATGGTATAAGGAACATTAACGTGAAAAAAGACGACCAGCCTTTTATCTTTGGCTAGTCGTCTTTTTAATTTTGGTACCTAATCTTACTAATGTCTCGCTTTTGGATTTTACTTGCGTCTTTTTGCACTTGTAATGCGCGTCACTTGGAACTTGTTTACCCCTACCTGTATAATGGCAAACCTGCTGTAAGAAGTACCGGAAGAAGTATAAGGCTCCGCTTGAATATTTCCACTCGGCGTTTTAACCGTTGCGGAGATTTGAGTCACCAAACAGACTCCACGGCTAGAAGCTGTCCAAGTCTCGTCACGCTGAACACTATAGTTGTCATCACTACAAAAAATAGATGCATATTCAACTTTCCCAGACGCATTAAACGAAGTAGAGTTATAGATCTGAACAGGGTCATAACCTCTAACAGCTTTTCTATTTCCCATCCTCAAAACCTCCCTTAATTTTGATACTGTTTATTAAATGCAATTGAACCGTTTTGGGAAAGGTATAAATGTGGACAAGAAATAAAAGTACGTTTGTCTAGAAAAACCAAACTGTATCGGTACAGATGACCTTTTTATGCATTGAATCAAGGACCACTCCGCTCTAAGATGATGAAGACAATCATCATATAGAAGAAGGTAGGGATTGAACGATGAAACGATTAAACTACATGCTTCTCTTAGGCATCGGCCTGATCTGGGGTTCCCAATTCTTCTTTGTGGATCTGGTTATTGGCAACATTACGCCGATTACACTGGCGGCCAGCAAAGCTGTGCTGGGCACCATTACCCTAGCTGTACTGTATCTATTCACAGGTAAAAAGGAGCGTACCCCTCTGCCAACCGGCACCTGGAGGTCCTTTATCCTAATCGGCTTGTTTGAAGCCGTGGTTCCCTTCGTTCTGATTGGCTGGGGACAGCAATACATCAACAGCAGCACTGCTTCAATTTTGTTAGGTTCCATACCGATCTTCACCATTGTTTTTGTGAAAATCTTTGTCCCCAGCGAGAAGGTCTCCTGGCAAAAATGGCTGAGTGTACTGATCGGCTTTGCAGGCCTATGCCTGCTGTTCGCTCCTGATCTGTCATCGACATCCTTGGCTGGAAAAGGAAGCTTTGTCGGTTATGCTGCACTGCTCGGCGCTGCGGTCAGCTTCGCGGCTTCCCTGCTGATGATCAAGCGCCTGCCACCCATATCGTCGATTCTGGCGATGCGCAACGTTCTGCTCGTGGCATCGGTTGTCCTTGTGCCGCTGGCCTTTATCTTTGAGAACCCAATGCAGCTACACTTAAGCGGGCAGCAGGTTCTATATGTCATCATCCTTGGGATTTTCCATGCCGGGCTAGTGTACATGCTGTACAACACACTGGTTAGACGAACCGGCGCCGCCTTCACATCGTTAACCAACTACCTGGTTCCATTATTCGGCATCCTGCTTGGTACGTTGATCCTGGGGGATCACTTGGCCTGGACCTCCATCGCTGCGCTTGTTGTTATTCTGGCTTCTTTGGCGATAGGCGAACTATCCGGCACAGCGAAAGCCCAGCAATTAGGTTGATTCCTCAACATTTGGGGCTTTTGCAACAGATACAACTGTTAGCGGTAGAAGTTGCCGATATCGTTAGGTACAACTGTTAGCGACAGATATAGCCGATACTGATAGGTGTAACCGTTAGTGCCAGATGTAGCCGATATCGTTAGGTATAACTGTTAGCGGCAGAAGTAGCCGATATTGATAGGCGCAACCGATAGCGACATGTACAACAAAAAACCGGGAAGCGTGCAATCACACGCCTCCCGGTTTTTTAATTGTCATCAGAGTCAGCCTCGACATAATCTTTAAGGTCCAGTAACTTATTGGACCAGTATTGTTCAAAAAAGGTCAGCCATTCCTGTAGCTCCGCTAAAGGCTCCGGCTGAAGTCTGTACCGGGTCTCCCGTCCGACCTTCTGGCTGCTGACAAGCTGTGCATCGGACAGAACCTGCAGATGCTTATTGACAGCCGTTCGGCTGATCGGGTAGCAATCCGTAATAGATGCAATGGACATCTCCTTATCGGCTAGCAGCTTTAACAAACTGCGACGAGTAGGATCTGCGATGGCTTGAAAGACATCATGACCAGATTCAGCGACAGGCATATTAGGCCTCGAGGTAGGCAGGAAGCTTCTCCTGCACGATTTTCTCCCAGCCGCTGTTCATGAAGCCACGGACGATTGGATGGGGTTGTCCAAATTCGGTTATCTTGCTGTGGTCCCAGCCGGAATGAATCAGGGTAAATTCTGTCTTGCCGTCGACTTCTTTTAATTCAAAGGCCAGATGCCAATCCTTGCCCCAGTTGAAACCGAGCCGGTGCGGTGGATCAAGCTCCGTTACTTTACAAGGCGAATCGCCGTATGGCCCGGCATGAAGGATAAATTCATGTCCTAACACGGGTTCAAATGTACTTGGCATCCACCATGCGGCCATTCCTTCTGCCGTGGCAACAGCCTTCCATACTTTATCGATTGGGGCATTAAGAACAATAGTCTGACGGATTTCTGGTAATGATTCTTGAGTTGACATAACTGGCCTCCAGTATTCAATGTAACACCATTTGGGTTCACATCCGATTATAACACCTTTTGGTGTTATGTCAATTCACTATTATTCCAGTGCAGTGTTCGTCTTCCCCGCTTCCCGCAGCATTAGTAAACCAATGAACAAAGCCGCAGCACCAATAATAATCAACAACGCGCCGATTTCCAGACTGTAAGCGGTCAGGGAGCCCCCGCGGAACCCCATTCCGCGAATGAGACGGTTAAGCCAATTCATTGGCAAGGCCCAGGCGGAAATTTGAAAAGCTTTCGGGAACGCAAGCGGACTCAGCTGTATCCCCGTCACCAGAAAGGAAGGGTACAGTACAATACTGGTCCGGGAACCGACCTTGGAAATATCTTTTGCAGAATACCCTAGAAGCATTCCCAGAATGGATAAGGCAAATGAATAGACCAATAACGGAATCAAGAATAGAAACGGTGAAGCCTCAAAGCGCATACTACCTAACTGTTTAAGGAGTCCGTAACTCAAGAATAAGGAAAGTGCACTCAGTACAGCGTAGGGAACGCTGCGGAGCCACAGCTGTGCCGGATTGACGCCATCTGCGAACAGTCTCCCTTCCCGTCTGAGCCGGGGCGCGACGGAACCCGCCGCGGTAGTAGTAATCATTAGGACAACGATATTTACGAAGCCCAAGACCATAAAGCTGACATAGCTTGTGGTCGGGTTGTACAGCATTCGTTGTTGAAGGGCTAACGGAGACACCAGTCCCTTGGAAGAATCGGCATCCATTCCACTTTGGCCCAGTCGGGTCAGGGAGATGGTCGTATTTTCCGTCTGGATAACCTCAGAAATCGCGGCTCGGATACCCGTTAATCCGGAAGGCATGGAGTTATCCATTAGTATGCCGATATTTGATGATTTCCCCTGCAGCTGGCGCAGCTCTAATTGGCTTGGCAGCATAATAACCGCTACTGCTTTTTCGTTAGCCAACAAGGTGTCAGGCTCCATTCGGTTAGGAAAAACATTCGTGACCTGCATATATTGGGATGCATTTAATTTGTTAATCAGCGATCTGGAGTAGGCACTGTGATCCTCGTCAATCACTATAACGGGCGACTTGTTAATCTGATTATGGGAGAACATTAAACCAAAGAACAGAGCTGCAATTAGCGGAGCGATGAAAATCATCCGGACATACTTGCTGCCCGCTACGAATTTCCACTCGTCAATTAGCGAGTTCATCAAGATCGACCTCCGCTGTCATGCCGGGAAGCAGTTCAGCCTTGGCATCCATAGATATTCTGACCAGGAACATGCTTAAATCAGCTTGCCCTTTCTCACGTGTCATCCGCAGGCTCGCGAATTGTGGCGCAGTCGCAATGGAAGCTACCACACCCTCGGTCTCAACAGGCTCATCCAAATTACGGAAATGAACAGTAACATTCTGATTCAGCTTAAGCTTTTGAATAACCTCTTCTTGGACATAAAGATCGGTATAATAAGTGTTCTTTTGCAGGAGTGCTACCGGCATTCCTGGCTGTAGCTTATCTCCTGGCTTGACTACCAATCTATTAAGCTGACCCTCTCCCGGCGAGACGATATCTGCTTCCGCACCATCTGCCGTCTGAACTGTGAACAGACTTTGCCCCTGCTTGACGGAATCGCCTACGGCCGCGTTGACCGCTACAATGGCTCCCGGACTTTTATCATAGAGGACCGTTGTCTGCTCCGCCTCCAGTATACCCTGTTTTCTGTGCTCCGCCTGAGTCACAGCATCCTTGCCTTTGACAGTTAAAAGTATGCCGCCTGTGATCAATATAACCGCCAAACCAATAGATAAACCTGCTTTCAATTTCATTATTCTGACTCCCCTTTGATCTGATCGTTTCTATGCGTGAATCTTAATTTTCCTAGCAGCACTATCGGCAGCCTCCATAATCACTTCTCCCAAAGTAGGATGGGGATGAATCGTCATGGCGAGATCCAAGGCCGTGGCCCCCATCTCAATCGCCAGTCCCAGCTCCGAAATAAGGGTGGACGCCTCTACACCAACGATTTGTGCACCCAATACAATCCCCGAGCCCGCATCGGCAATGATTTTCACGAATCCATCCACGGCCTTCAGGGCCAGAGCTCTACCATTAATCGAAAATGGTGATTTGCCGATGACCACGGATATCCCTTTGTTCCGAGCCTCTGTCTCACTTAACCCAACACTTGTTAACTCCGGCTCAGAAAAGACGACCAGCGGCAGAGCTTTGTAATCAACTATGGACGCTGCATGTCCTGCAATGGCCTCCGCAGCAATTTTCGCTTCATAAGAAGCCTTATGCGCAAGCGCCGGACCGGCCGTAATATCTCCAATCGCAAAAATATTGTGGATAGCCGTCCGGCATTGTGCGTCAGTCTCGATCAGGCCTCTGTTCGTGACCTGCAAGCCAATGCGCTCTAGTCCCAGACTTCCGTCTGTATTCGGTTTTCTGCCGACAGTAATCAGCGCGTATTGTACGGTCAACCGATGCTGCTCTTGATCTTTTGAATAATACAATGTAATGGTGTCCTCACTCTGGTCAGCTTTAGAAGCAATTGCCCCGGTAATGATCTGGATACCGTCAGCCTTCAGTTGTTTGATCACAGGTGCCGCAAGCTCTGCCTCGAATCCCGGCAGCACTTGCCCTCCACCTTCGAGAATCGTAACCTCCGTTCCGAACTTGGCAAACATCTGACCGAGCTCCACGCCGATGTATCCTCCGCCGATGATAGCCAGACTCTGCGGAATCTCGGAGAGTGACAACGCCTCGGTCGAAGACAGGATACGTCCGCCAAATGGCAGTGATGGCAGTTCAATTGGACGAGAACCTGTTGCCAGAATCGCATTTTTAAAAGTGACGACTTGCTCTTTCCCATCCTGGACAATACGTGCTGTATGCTGATCCAGCAGGCTTGCTTCGCCCTCCAGTACGGTAACTCCGGCAGATTTCATCAAATAACCTACTCCACCTGACTGCTTATTCACAACCGCTTGCTTGAATGTCTGGGCACTTCCAAAGGAAGCTGATGAATCCACGGTCGCCCACTCTCTGAATGCACTGAAGCGATGTGACTCCGCAATTAATGCTTTGGAGGGAATGCAACCCACATGGGTGCAGACACCGCCAAGACGATCACGTTCGACAACCGCCGTCTTCAATCCGAGCTGGGCGGAACGCTGGGCTGCTACATATCCCCCTGGACCTGATCCAATAACTAATGTATCTACCACTTCAACCTGACTCATGTTTTGTTACCTCCGATCCTTTATTTTTAAAATATTATGACCGTAATATATTATTATCATCATATTTTAGAATCGTCAATAGCCCACTTTTTACTTTTCTTATGAATAGCAGGCTGGTAAAGACAATTTGACACCCTTTATTATGATGATTATAATATTTTAAGAATTCATTTATATTTAACAACGGAGTGATGGCCATGCCTTATCCCGAAGGACATAAGTTAAAGGTTCGCGGCAAAATCATCGAAAGTGCAGCCCAGGCTTTTCGCACCCATGGCATCCGTGAGATCAGTGTTCCGTTCATTATGAAAGGGGCCGGACTGACTCATGGAGGGTTCTACTCACATTTTGAGAATAAAGAACAATTAGTGGCCGAAGTCTGTCAGTATGCCATCAGTGACACAATTGCTCTTTTGCAAAAAGCCGCCGATGAGGAAACGCAAAGCCCTAAAATTCATGCTGTTGTCCATTACTACTTGAGCCAGCATCACCGCGATCGCACAGAGATGGGTTGCATACTGCCCGCTCTTTCCAGCGAAATCTCCCGCGCCTCAGAGGAAGTCCGGCATATTTTCACCCAAGAGCTGGAGCGGATGATTGACTTTATCTCCAATATCGCAGAGGTGGACAAGTCCGTCGGCAGTGCGCTGCTCAGTACCATGGTTGGCACGGTTGTACTGGCCCGTTCTGTCAACGATGCCGAGTTGAGTGACAGCCTGCTAGCAGCAGGCAAACAACAGGCTAAAGCGCTGCTTGCGGCGTAAGTGGTAGGATTGCTATTGGGGAACGTGCTGATTGCTGCGTTGAGCTCCAAATTTGTACGAAAATCTAACTATTGAACGGTCCCTGGAGCATAAAGCGCTCTGAGGAACCGTTCAATCGAGAGACATAGCCGCTTTGATTGGAATGTGTTGGTGTAAAGTAGAATTAAGAGCAAAAACGTATGTTAATTTCTCATATATTTCGTATAAATGCTATTTAGAGGCAAAATGTATGTTAATTTTGCAGTGTACACGAAAAAAAGCTCATCCTGAGAAAATAGAGTACAATATTGCACTTATTTCCCTGATAATGCTGTTTTGATTGAAATTAAGGTGCAAAAATGCTCTTAGTTCGCTACACCAACTGCCAGCTACCTAACCCCACCCAGCCACACCATCTATCCTCCACCAACGAATACTTTCACTCAGCCACCACCATCAACTTCCAGCTACTTAACCGCACCGACACGTCATCTACCCACCACCAACGGGTCTTCCCCCACCCAATCACCAGCCTCTTCCAGCAGCGCACAAAATGAAAAAAGAGCGCCCCAAGCCCATGGCTTTGAGGCACCCTCTACTTCACTCGAACACTTCCTTCGCAATCTGTAACGCCGCAGCGGCCCGAGGCCAGCCTGCATAAAAGGCAAGATGGGTTATCGCTTCGACTAGTTCGCCTTCTGTGAGACCATTCTCCCGGGCCAGCCGGAGATGGTAAGGCAACTGCTCCGATTGCCCTCCGGCAACCAATGCAGCTACAGTAATCAGACTGCGCTCACGAAGCGACAGCTCTGTCCTTCTCCATACATCCCCGAAGAGAACGTCTTCGGAATATTGGACAAAAGCGGGAGCGATCTCTCCAAAAGAACCCCGCGCACTCGATTGGATAAGGGGATGCTTCATGCCAAGCCACCCTCCTTCCGGCTCTCCGTAGTTTGTAGCATCTGCGCAATGCCGTTGCCAAACGTCCAATCCTCGAACTCCGTTTCAATTAATATTGCAAATACATCATCTTGTCTAATATTCACTTTGCTCGCCAAATTTTCAGCCAAGCTTTTATAAAAACCTGTCTTCTGCGCAGTGCTTCTGCCCGACTTCAAAGTAACCTGAATATACAACAGCCGATCACTCCGGTCGACATTCAAATAGTTCCGGTTGTAGTAAAATTCATAAGGCTTATGGGCATGAAAGACTTGAAAAAAGTCATCTTCCGGCACATTAAAATGTTCTACCAGTCCCTCCATGATCACTTCGCTGATCAAAGGCAACTCCTCAGGCTTGTACTGACCGTCCTGGTAGCTTACACGAATAAATGGCATATGGTTTTTCGCTCCTTTTGTGGGATGTCTCCATTGTACGATTTCTATCTTCATCTATATAATTGAATAAATTGATATTCTTATTCTAAAATATAGATGGAGGTGTCAACCATGGATCTAAGAGAACTCACAGCGTTTCACACTATTATTCAAGAGGGAACGTTCGCCAAAGCGGCGGCAAAATTAAACTACGCACAATCCACCATTACGAATCAGATTCAGCGATTGGAGAAAGAACTCGGTATCCAGCTCTTTAAACGAGGATGGGAAGCGGAGTTAACGGATGCAGGAGTCATATATGCGTCAGAGGTAGACAAGCTGATCCAGCATTGGAATTATGCAGCGGAGCAGGCCAGAGCCTTGCATCAAGATGAAATTGGAACCCTGACCATCGGTGGGCTGGAATCCTTAGCTAGTCATGTGCTACCTGGCGTACTACGCCAATTCAGGGAGCGTAAGCCCCGGATTGCGTGCAACATCATCATCGGGAATACCGATTTCCTGTCACAAGCGTTGCTGCATAAGGAACTGGATTTTGCCATTTGCGGCGAGCCGGCAGACTTGTCCTCTTTTCACTTTGAACCATTGTATGAAGAAAAGATCACCTTTATCGTTCCTGCCAACCACCCATTAGCCCAACAAGTGGATCTATCATTCACAGACCTGCTGAATTTCCCGCTCATAGCTGGTGGGCACACCTGCTTATATTCTTTGCGATTATCCAGAGAGTTATCCCGATTCGACAAAGCACCATTTCTCAATACCGTAAGCCAAATCTCCGCCATTCCAGGCTTCGTGCGAGAGTTGGATGTTGTTGGTGTTATTCTGGATTCAACGCGCTTGCCGGAAGGGGTGGTTAAAATAGAGGTCGATATGCATGATTCTACGATCCCTGTTGGCCTGCTTCAGCTCCGAAAAGAGGAGTATCTTCCAGCTTCGAGATCACTAATGATGGATTTGATACGAGAAAGTTACGACGGTAAATAGCAAGATATAAGCTCAAACACTCTAATATGTTACAATATTCTATAATATTAAATGGAAGGTGATTATGTGGAAGGTACAGTGAATATATTAGGTGTTCCCTTCTCCAAGTTAACTCTTGATGAAACTACACAACAACTAGCCAGGCACATCCAGAAGGAACAGAGCTATCTGTATCATCTAATTACAGCTAACCCGGAAATCACAATAACACATCAAACAGACACTGAACTTCAAACCATCGTAAGAGAGGCTGATTTAATTACTCCCGATGGAATTGGCATAGTGATTGCCTCCAAAAGAAAAGGACAGCCTATTTCTGAAAGAGTAACGGGTTATGATCTGCTCCTTCAGCTCTTGGAACAAGGGAATGAATTAAATTGGAGCTTCTTTTTTCTGGGGACGGACGAGGAGACAAACCACAAAGCAGTAGAGGAAATCAGCAGACGCTATCCAAATGTTAAAATTGCAGGGCGGCATAATGGCTTTTTCAACAGGGAAGAAGAAGCTGGCATCCTTAAGAACATAACGCATACCAAGCCGGATATACTCATTATTGCGATGGGGGCACCTTACTCCGACAAATGGATTTATAAGCACAAGCAAGAGCTGAGTCAAGTAAAGGTGGTTTTTGGCGTTGGAGGAAGTCTGGACGTTATTGCGGGAAAAGTAAACCCGACTCCGAGAATCTGGAAGACGCTCAATCTGGAGTGGTTACATAGATTACTGACTGTCCCTGTTGTAAAAGGTCAAAAATCACGCTGGCGCAGACAATCCGCCCTTCCCAAATTTGTGTACCGGGCCATCATCAAAGGCTAACACCTCGTATTTTAGCAGCACGAAAAGAGGGGTCTCCCCCTCTATTCCATACCTGCTGGAGCAGGTGGTTGATCGCAGATTATCTTATGTTAATCGTCTTGTGTACTGCTCCCCATGCCCCTGTCTTCCAGCATAATAAGGCTCGCCTGGATCAATATCCAACACGACCCGATGCGGCGTTGCCAGTGCATACTGGTGCTCACAGCACCAGCGCATCTCTTCGGTGAAACCAATCGTCTCCCCATCACCAACAACGTCTCCCTGATCGAACAGATAATAAGCGATGTCGGTCAATTGTCCAGCTACTTCACCTGGCTCCAGATCATAGAAATGACACTGCACATCGGGTATCCCCAGTGCGGCCAGTCCCAGCGAATCCATCAAGCCCTCCCGCCGTCCGCTTCCGGTGCCCTCGACATTGTAGAAGCGTATATTCATTGCCCCATACAAAATCGCGCCCTGTTCCACCGCAGCCAGATAAGCCCCGGGTTCCACCAGCTTATCACTTTCCCGAAAATAGATGGCCTCGCAAGGTGCCGTTTCCAGAATGGCTCGTAGCGTCCTAGTGAACAGCTGCAATCTGGCTTTTGGCTCTAGCCCGGAATTCATCAGATCTGTCAGCAATAACGAGTAGTGGCAACCTTCCAGCGCTTGCGCTGCCTCCGGCCAATGCCAAGCCTGCTGAATAGCGGTCGCGTAATGATCCACAGAATGGTGGTCCACCTCCATCAGACAAGTCTGAGCAGGAACCTCCCCATCCGTATATTGAACCTGGTAATTTAAATGGAAAAAATGCAGCATTTCCTGCTGTTCCGCTTCATTAGCTTCCCACACAGCAAGCTTGGGATCATTTTCCCCCTCGGTTACTGGACCTTCGACTTGGCCCGTGTAGGCCTCCATTTTCGCAAATAGTAAATCTCTGTCCAGCTTCGGCTTCTTGCTGTATTTCAGTTCAATGCCGTAAACTCTTGCGAAGCCAAAGTCCTTTTGCTCATCTATAACATCAGTCATAATTTAATTGTCCTCCTGCCGTTAACTAGAATAAAGCGAACAATATGTACGCTCAAAATTCCCTGCCAATAAATCCTCCTTGCGGATAAAAAAGTGCAGTAATCCGGCATCCCACCAGCAGAATCCCACATCGTTATCTGATTCCAGCTCAAGTAGCATCAGCGTATCCTGAACTTCTTGCATAGCTGCTGCCTCATCTCCGCCAAAATGATTAGTGATCTGCGCCAGCGCCTTTTCTTTGCTATAGTTGTAGTTCTTATTAGTCAGCAGCATCAACGCCGCTTCATATTCCGCATCATCATGCTGGCCGATCGGATAACCGAACATCCGCGCTACCTCACTGCTCTGACGGTCACTCAGTTCATAACCAAACTCCTCATATTCCTCATAACCCACAGCTTCGTTCTCGATCTTGTCGTTATCGACATAAGCGTAATTCGGCGCTTCAAGCGAGGCTTTAATATCCAGCTGATAACCGTTGAACTTCTCTTCCAGCACGGTCGTTTCGGGAGCTACACGCCGCTCTGCACCAGCAAGCTGATCTTCCCGCACAAAAAGCACACGATGTTCAATATTGTACGCCGGCTCATCCAAGCCTACGAAGAAATAAAGCATCCCCTCAGCCGGGAGCAATGACGACTCGTCATGCCCGGAGCATTCCTTGAGGTTCAGTTGTGTTAAAAAGGTCATCGGCACCCCATCTGTCGTTAAAGGCCACTCTATATGAGGTGGGAGATCCGGATCTCCCCCGATTCTGGACACGCCAGGCGTGATGTAATCTTCAACATCAGCCTTAGTGCAGCTAATGGTTTGTCTTATATTTTGCAGCAAATAGGGCGCGGCATGTGTCAATTGATGTTCCAATATCAAGCTTTCCAGCCGTTTGCGGTTAACTTCATTCAGGTTCAAAGCAGTCCTCCTCAGATCATAGGCATAAATCTATTTTATCTGATCCTGGAAGTGCCTTCTATAATGCTATGTGCCCAGGTACCTTGGAGCTATAGAGGGAAAAGCGCTGCTATTTCACAAGATTATAATTCGATTCCTCCCATTTGTAAGCCTACTCTATAGCAGTTGCTGCCAGCATCTTTATCTGGAGGATATTCGGGTTGGTTTTGTGCAGCAAAAAAGGCACTTCAGAAGCTTACTTCTGAAGTGCCTTTTTAAATTCAATCATTTTACTATTAGCTTTCAACGCTGACTCTTCACAATAATGGCTCGAACCAGGATCGCTGAAACCATGTTTAGGACCTATAACTTCAACACGGACGTTATCTTTCATATCTAATGCCGAGCTTAATTCCTCAACTTTAAACGATTGTTTCCCCTTTAGGATAAATCTATGTTAAATTCTAATATTAATATTTGACCATAAGAAAACCACCTTGATGAAAAGGCGGTTCATCGAGCGATTGTTTCCCGTTAGAGCTTAACAAGGTGATTTAGAGATAATTAGAACCCTTAATGCGTGTACATTTGGAATTCTACCTACAACAACAATTTTAACGTTATTGTGGCTCATACTCATCGACAGGGAACCACTTACGCTCCTTATAACTATAACATTCTACAGTAACGATGTTACACGGGATTTCTTTATATTTCCTATTTGAGATTAAGACTCTTGTTGGAATGATGTTGTTTATTTTTGGAATATATCCAATTTTATTCATCGTCCTGATTTGAGATAGAGAAATTTGATTTGGAAGATTACTATAATTAAGTGAGAACTTATGGAGGTTCAGTGCCAACTCCGTCGGTAAATACAATAAATACAATTTAAGTCACCTCTCTACTATGAAATTCTTCTAATTTGGTTCACTGAAACAACACTTCCTAAAAAGTATTCGTAATATTATTAAACTATGCTCCCCGTTAGCTTAATAAAAATAAGCAGAGGGCCTCATTTATCCCATAAATCTCATGAACAACGACAATAGCTGTGTCAGAATTATTCAGATAGGTTAGCATAACACTCTCCTTATAAAAATTGCTGGCACATCAAGATTCGTAAATTTTGACATACCAGCAATAAGGATACAAGCTGCTAAGACAATTTCACCAAGCTGTAGTTCTTCTTACCCTTACGGATGATGATAAACCGGCCGCCGATCGCCTGATCCGCCGTTACTTCTAACGCCACATCGGTTACACGCTCACCGTTAAGTGAGATTGCACCTTTGGTAATGTCTTCACGTGCTTGACGCTTGGATGGTTCAATGCCGAGATCGACGAGCCAATCGACAATGTTCTTCGATTCTTGTGTCGCTTCAAATGTCGGCATTTCCTTGAAGCCCTGCTCGATCTCATCGGCTGTCAGCGATTTAATGTCGCCGCTGAACAGCGCCGCTGTAATGCGTTTTGCTTGCTCCAGCAATTCTTCGCTATGAACGAATCTCGTCATTTCTTCAGCCAACGCTTTTTGCGCTTCACGTTTATGCGGCTCGGTCTGTACCTTTTCAGCCAATTCATCAATTTGCTCTTTCGAGAGGAAGGTGAAGTATTTCAGGTATTTCACGACATCGCGGTCGTCAGTGTTTGCCCAGAATTGGTAGAATTCGAAAGGCGTTGTTTTGTTCGGATCAAGCCAGATCGCTCCACCAGCTGATTTACCAAACTTGGTGCCATCCGATTTTAGCATCAGCGGAATCGTAAGACCGAACGCTTTCGATTCAGAACCTTCTTTTCTACGGATCAGATCCAGACCGCTAGTAATGTTGCCCCATTGATCGGAGCCGCCGATTTGCAGCTGTACATCCTCATTTTGGAAGAGGTGCAGGTAATCCAGCGACTGAAGGATCTGGTAAGAGAACTCTGTAAAAGAGATCCCGCTCTCCAGACGGCTCGCCACAACATCCTTCGCCAGCATCGAGTTGATGCTGAAGTTTTTACCGAAATCACGCAGGAATTCAATCACATTGATCTTATGGGTCCAATCGTAGTTGTTCACCATACGCATCTGATTGTCACCTTCGGTGATGAACAGCTTCTTCAATTGAGCCGCCAGTGCATTCACGTTGTCCTGAATCTGCTCCAGCGTCTGCAGGGAACGCTCGCTTTGCCGGCCGCTTGGATCACCAATCGTTCCTGTAGCTCCGCCAATCAGAATCACCGGACGGTGACCAGCCAACTGAAAACGTTTGAGTACCATGAACGGAATCAAGTGACCAATATGCATACTGTCACCCGTTGGGTCTACCCCACAGTATAGCGAGACTGCTTTTTGGTTCGTGAGCTCCCGAAGTCCCTCGGCATCCGTCTGTTGATTAATGGCGTCGCGCCATTCCAATTCGTCAATAATATTCAAATCATTCCACTCCTCAGTCATAGTTATCTAGTATCCAAACATGATTCCACGAAAAAAAATCGCCCCTTGTCTATTGTAGACATAGGGACGATTCAATAACCGTGTTACCACCCAGCTTGCAGCGATGGATTCTTGTGCTAACGCACACCAATGCTGCCACTCTTAGCGAAGTATCGATCGCCATTCCGCTCGGCATTACCCGAGATACTCCAGAGTGTAATTCGACAGACTTAGTGTGTACCGGGTTCCATCACCCCCGGCTTTCTGTGACAGGGACTAAGCTGCTACTGGGCTCTTTCAACGTATATCGTATATTAGAATACAGACAGTATATGTGAATTCTGACACCGATGTCAACCACTTAAAGGAGAAATGCTGGTGTCCCCAGCTCCCAGCCGTTTAAGAACGGCACATAACAGAATGCCGATAGCGACATACACTGCGATCAAGCCAACAATACCAGACCAGCCAAATTCATGATACAGCAGACCGCCGCCTGTACCGCTCAGACTGGAGCCTACATAGTAGAAGAACAGATACAATGAATTGGCTTGCGATTTATGTTCCTTGGAGACTAGGCCAACCCAACTGCTGGCAATCGAATGCCCACCGAAGAAGCCGAACACGAACAACGTGATCCCAAGTATTTTAAATACTAAGCTTCCACAGCCGGTAAGTAATGCCCCGCTCAAAAAAATACCCAAGGCTGCCAGCATGACCGGAATCCGTCCATAGCGGTCGGCCATTCTGCCCATCCAGGTCGAACTGATCGAACCCATGATATATACGACAAAAATACTACCTACCAAAGACTGACTTAGATTATACGGTGCCCCGAGCAGCTCAAACCCGATATAGTTGAACAACGTCACAAATCCGCCCATGAACAGAAACCCCAAACCGTACAGACATAACAGCCTCACGTTAACGAGTTGCGTCCAGAGCAGCGGCACCAGTCTGCTAAGCTCCAGCTTACGCTTCACAAAGCTCCGGGAAGCCGGAATGGTCAGCCAGAACACGATTGAAGCCAGTATACTGAGACTTCCCAGCACTGTTGTCGCCACACGCCAATCGAACCAGTCGGTCAACAGCCCGCTTATAATCCGCCCAGCCATGCCACCAATCGCATTTCCGCTTATGTATAAGCCCATGGCATAGCCCAGACTATTCTTATCCATTTCCTCCGACAAATAGGTCATTGCAATGGCAGGCAACCCGGCAAGCACAATGCCCTGCACGATACGCAACAGTAATAGCATGGTGAAGCTGGTACTAAAAGAGAAGGCCACCGTAATTACTGAAGCTGCCGCCAGCGACGCAGTCATGATCGTTTTTCTTCCCCAAGCATCCGACAGTGCACCAACGAACAGCATCGTAAGCGCCATAGCAATGGTCGTGACCGACATCGCCAGGCTCGCCAGAGTAGGTGTAATCTTGAAATCCAAGGTTAACTCAGGAATGATAGGCTGGAGACAATAAAGAAGTGCAAATGTACTGAAACCGCCAGCGAACAACGCTAGACTGCTGTGTTTAAATTCTTTTGTTCCTTGCTGTATTCCCATTACATCTATCCTTCGTTGATTAATTCATGCTTCGTGCCTTTTCTATTGTTGATACAGTCTACGCTCCATGTGAGTAATAAATTCGAAGCCATCCTCTGTCACAACAACGGTATCCTCAATTTGGAAACCACCCGCACCAAGCTCATAATAAGGCACCTCTACGCAAAGGACCATTCCCTTCTCCAGCACACTATGATCACCAGGCGATAACGTTATGCCATCGTAAAGTTCCAAACCAATCGCGTGGCCTACATGCTGACGGCGGTAATGCGGAATCCCTTCCTTTTGCACAGTGGTCAGCGCCGCTTCGAACACCTCGGAGGCTTTGACACCAGGTCTGATCATGTCGAGCGCCCGCTCCCAGCCGCTTTTGACATATTGAAAGTGGTTGTGCTGCCACTCCGTCGGCTCACCTAGTACAGCTGTCCGTCCGGTATCCGCCCAATACCCGCCTAGCTGCAGACAAAGGTCGAAGCGTACCAGATCTCCCGGTGCAATGGTGTGAAAATAATTTTCGATCAGCGGCAAGGCACTGCGAGGACCGGCACCCACGGCGGTCATCGCCGGAACGGCTCCACCTTTTACTGCCGACAGACGATAATGCTGCGCAATTTCCGCTTCATGCACGCCTGCCGCGATCATCGCGATCAGCTCGCTTTCCGCTTGCTCGTTCAACGCCGCAGCTTGTTTCAACAGCGCAATCTCCGCATCTGTCTTCACCCCGCGAATTTGCCGGAACAGGCCATACGCCGGGAACGCTCCACCGCTCGGCAACAGGTCAGTCAGCTTACTATAAATATCCGGAGCCATACGCATCTCATCGACGCCGACAGGTTGTCCTTTGATACCTAGTTGTGTTAGAGCCGCTTCCAACGCTGCGAAAGGAGTCGCATAGGATGGAGTTGTCTGCAGCAGGTCATAGAAAAGATCAATATCAGGCGTTGAAGGCTTGCCCGCGATAGCCCCCTCTACAAAGAAATCACTGTAGACATAAAGGTCCGCACCTGAAATGCCCAGCTGGGCAATCACGCCCAGCCGGTTCGTCGGGATAATAATGCATGGACGCTGCTCTGGATTCTTTGGCATGACCGCATAAATCTGCATTGTCCAGTTGGTCGCGCGAAGCTGTGAGCCAATGGTATAAGCTACATTCTCCGGTGTCGTTGCAATGAGAGCAGACAAGCCATGAAGCTCCATATAGGCCGCTGCCCGGCTGCGGTTGGCAATGACGACATCACTCATGGGAACAACAACCTCCTATTTTTTATTCCCTAACATTTTCTCCATGGCCGGCGCTGATTTCAGCGCGACTTTAATGCCAAAGAAGAGCAGCAGGGCAAATACAATCATCATGACAGAGACAACGGCGATAGTAGGGTCCTGCCATTTTTCCATATAAATAAACAGCTGAATCGGCAAGGTATAGCTGCCCTGACGCAAAATGAGCAACGCTGTCTCCACCTGATCGAAGGTAAAGACGAACGAAATCGCACTCGCCATCAAGAGGCTAATCTTCAGTTGCGGCAACGTAACTGTGAAAAAGACTCTCAGCGGCTTGGCACCAAGATCAGCGGCAGCCTCACGATCCGCAGGACTCAAGTTCGCCAGCGCACTTCCGACAATAGAGATCACAAAAGGAAACACTGTCACTGCTTCGCCCAAAATCAGCGCAAACAAGCCGCCTGCGATATGCATTTTGGAGAAAAGAATCAAATAGGCTACGCCCAGTGTAATCTTCGGAACGACCATCGGTGACATGAAGAAAGCCTTCAGAACGCCACTCCCTGGAAAGGGATAATACAGAATCGCCATAGCCGCCAAAGTCCCACCAACCAGGGCAAGCAGAGTAGCACCGCTGGAGGCAATCAGACTGTTAACAAAAGCCTGACCAAACTGCTTCTGTGACGCTAAATGACTGTACCATTCTGTAGAGAAGCCTTTGGGCGGAAACACACTGGAAGTGCCCGCACCAAAGGAGGTCAGGATAATAATCAGCAGCGGTAGCGTCAGAAACAGACAGATCAAGATCGCTGCAACGTACAGTACCCATTTGAAGCTAACATTCCTTGTACGCATCTTATCGACCTCCTACAGAACTGCGTCTATACATCAACCATTCAGCCGATCGGTTCACTAGTAGGGAGACCAGTATCGAAGCTGCGAACAGAAACAGACTCGCTACCGCAGCCATCGGCCAGTTCGTATCCAGCGTCCGCTGGTAAATAAACACGGGCAAGGTCATCACACGTCCGCCCCCGATCAGTTGAGGGGTAGTAAAAGCCGTTAGACACAGCGTAAATACGATTTGTACTCCGCTCGCTATTCCCCTTGCCGATAACGGAAAGGTAATCGTGAAGAAGGTCCGCCATTTTCCAGCTCCCAAGTCATGTGCGGCATGCTTGAGCACCCCGTCATTCTGAAGCAGTACGCTCAATATCGGAAAGACCATGAACGGCAGGAAGATATGCACAAGCGCAATAACGACACCTGTCTCATTATGCATCAGATTAAAGCCCGTCTCCGTAAGACCCAGCTTCACAAAGATCCAGTTCAGGAAGCCTTGGCGGGAAAGGATGATCATCCATCCATAAGAACGGACCACAGCACTGATCAGCAGCGGCATGAAGGTCACAAGCAGCATCACTTGCCGCCAGCCGGAGCTGCGCACCCCTGCAATGACATAAGCGAGCGGATAGGCCAGCAGCAAACTCCAGAAGGTCACCTTTAGCGCAAGACGGAAGGTCGAGCCTATCAATTTCCAATAATACGGATCACTCAGGAATGCCTTGTACGTATCTGTGCGCCAGGCCGATACAATAGTCCCCTGCTCAAAAGCATCAAAGCTGAATCGGCTAAAAATCAGCATTCCAGCCAAATAAATAATCCCCATCAGCAGCAGCGCAGGCAGCAATAACAGCAAGCGCATAAGCCAGGAAGACTGGCCCTGCGGTGGCCTTTTAACAGGCTTGCTGGACGCTTTTGTCATGATTACGCCTCCCTCGAGCTATCAAGGAACAGCGCATGCTCTCGCTGAAAACCAAGCGCGATCTCTTGCCCCACGCCATATATAGGATTCCCGGGCTGGTACTGTACATTAGCTGTCAACTCATAGCCGCCGCCAATATCTATTTTGTAGCGGATGCTCGCACCGCCATATACACTCTCCAGAACTTTTCCGGTCAACGGATTATCACAGCGTCCCGCGCTTTCGCCTAGCTGAACATACTCATAACGCAACGAGAGATGACCTGTTGATCCCACGCCAGCTGCCCCCGGGTTCCGCGCTTCAAACGTTCTGCCGCAGCACTCCACGATCAGCTTAGAGCCGCTACTCTCAATCACCTTAGCTTCCAGTAGATTCGTATCACCGATGAACTTGGCTACAAAGCTGTCTACCGGCCGCTCATAGATTTCACTAGGTGTACCATACTGCAAAATGACACCAGAACGCATAACAGCAATACGGTCAGACAGATTCATCGCTTCATTCTGGTCATGTGTAACGAAGATAAAGGTCCCGCCGAATTCGCGCTGTATACGCTTGAGTTCATGCTGCATATCCAAACGCAGCTGCATATCAAGCGCAGATAGCGGCTCGTCCAGCAGTAACACCTCCGGCTTATTGACCAAAGCGCGTGCAATGGCAATCCGTTGTGCCTGACCACCGGACAACTGCGATATGCTGCGATTGCTGTAGTCGGACAGTTGCACAAGCTCCAGCACCTCCGCCACACGTTTCTTGATTTCAGCCTTGCCCAGTTTTTTCACCTTAAGGCCGTACGCAATGTTGTTGTATACATCCATATGAGGAAACAGCGCTAGCTGTTGAAAAATCATATTCGTATTGCGTCCATAAGCCGGCACTCCGGAAACATCTTTACCAGAGAGCAGAACGACTCCCCCATCTGGATGCTCCAATCCGCCTAGAATCCGCAGCAGCGTTGTTTTGCCACAGCCGCTGGGGCCAAGCAGGGAGATAAACTCCCCCCGCTTCACCTCCAGTGAAACCTGATTCAAGGCTGTCTGCCCAGCGAATTGTTTCACAATATTACGGGCCTCGATGGCTGTTGTCTCAGCATACTGATTGCTCATGATGCCAATCCCACCTTCCTCCACTTACTTTACAGCTTTTACAGATTTGTTTTGACGAGACGATCCCACAGCTCTTTCCATTTGGAGCTATCTTGGGCCATTTTGCTCCAATCCGGGTTGATGCCTTTGCTTTGCACCTCTGCGGAGAAGGATGGATCATTCTTATACTTGTCTGGAACGGTCGCCTTCGTACTAGTGAATGGTGTGCCTGTCTCTTCAGCATAGCGGGTCAACGCATCCGCAGAGATCAGCTCATTGATAATTTCATTAGCCACACGAGCTTGTTCCGGTGTAGATCCTTTTACAATTTGCAGAGAGTAAGGGAAGGATATCGCGCCTTCCTTCGGATAGGCGACTGCAAGCGGCGAACCGCCATCAATCCAGGTCTGCGCGACTTGGGCACTGAATGGTGCGATCAGAGCATCCCCTGAATCAAGCAGGCTCTTAAGCTGATCATTTGAGGTCACCAAGGTCTGAATTTGGCTGCTATGCTCCCCCCAGAACTTAAAGGCAGGTTCCGGATTGTCATACGTTGCGCCTAGTTCGTTGCCTTTAACGGCAATCAGCGGCGAAATCACCGGATAGAACATGTAATCCCACAGCGCAACTTTGCCTTTGAACTGCTCATTGTCCCACAGATCATTCCAGCTGGTTGGTGGGGTCTTCACAAGATCCTTGTTATATACCAGTGAAAAGCTGGAGATCCCCCATACAATCCCTTTGTTGTCAGCTTGATGATATTGCTCTGGAATGTCAGACAGATTCGTCACAATAGAAGGGTCCAGCGATTCCCACATATCGTCCTTCAAGCCTTTGGCTGAAGCGTCCGCGTTAAAATAACCGAAGTTAACGATCGGATTGTTCGGATCTGCTTGCTTGCCAGCAACCATTTTCGGATACATTACAGAGTTGGATGATTCCTCGAAGGTTACTTCGACGTTGGGATGGGCAGCTACATATTTTGCCACAACCTCTTTAGGCACTACATCCTGATTGGAGCCTGCCCAGATGAACATCGTCAACTTAACTTTGTCTTCCTTACTAGTGCTAGTATTAGTGCTTTGTTTTGAACCTGTGTTACTGCCCGTATTAGATCCGTTGTTAGAAGCTGCATTGCTGCCGCAAGCTGTGATAGCCACCGCAGTTGCCAAGGTAAGTACAGACAGAGCCAGGGAACGTTTCTTCAATTTCATGGTAATCTCTCCTTTTATCTAATGAATCTATATAAGATGAATCCATACAAGATGAACTTAGGAACTGAGCGTAAGATCCGAACGTAAGCTCCGAGCGTAAGGCCCGAGCGTAAGATCCGAACGTAAAGCTTGGTCGTCATTACAGTGATGTTTGGACTTGTACTCTAATCGGATTCTAAGCCTGTTCAAACAAGCTGACTAACGGGAATTTCTCCAGTTATTTCGCTCATTCTGCAGAAATGCGGCACATTAACAGGAAAAACTCCTGTTATTTAGTCCAATTTCATCTAATTTTGTTCAAACGAGCTGACTAACGGGAGTTTTTCCAGTTATTTCGCTCATTCTGCAGAAATGTGGTACTTTAACAGGAAAAATTCCTGTTATTTAGTCCAATTTCATCTAATTTTGTTCAAACAAGCTAACTAACGGGAATTTCTCCAGTTATTTTGCTCATTACGCAGAGATGGGGCACATTAACAGGAAAAACTCCTGTTATTTCGTCTAATTTCATCTAATTTTGTTCAAACGCGCTGACTAACGGGAGTTTTTCCAGTTATTTCGCGCATTCTGCAGAAATGTGCTACATTAACAGGAAAAATTCCTGTTATTCCGACCACCCCCCTACAATTTCATCCATACTCTGTTATGAAGACGAGTGAAGTGGATAGGAATGCGTCGAAGAGCCCTAACTTCATTCCTAGAGTCCTGACATAACCAGAGTAACGCCTAGTCTTCTATTTGCATGTTAATTTCATTGAATATAGCCTTATAACTTAGTACATTCCGATTTGATTCTTTATATCCTGCATGAGCTTTTCGATATCATCGGGGGCGATTTGCACGCCTTGCTGTGCCAGTGCTTCAGCTTTATCCATCGTTCTTCGTTTCAGATAATCACGGAGCGCAAGCGGGTGTTGCCGAAGCGCCTGTCCGACAGCCCGCTGCATTTCATCGCTCCATAGCTGCTCGAACTGCTCGCGCTTGCTGCCAAAGCTGAAATCCTCCACATTCTCCTGATGATTGTTCCGAAGAATGGATGTTGCCGCCTCATCTACCTTCTGCCCAACGAGTGCAACACCGTACAGCGTCGCAGCTGCGTCTTCCGTAAGTAACCCGCTGCGAACATCTTCCAGTACCTCCAGCGGATCACGCAGGAAAGGATCACCATAGCCGCCGCCGCCCTGTGACAGGAACGTTACCGTGTCACCAGGATGAAGCAGCAGCTCATCAATTCTTCCCAAGGAACGCTCATCTGCCATCCCGGCATTTTGAATCGCTGCACCAACCTGCCCTACACCGCCGCCGAGCCGGCCCCAAGGCTGGAACTGCATCCGTTCCATATTGCGCGCCGTCATGATCGTATCTGGGCTAAGGATTTTCACTTTCAGATCAATACCGCTACCACCGCGATACTTGCCCGCACCTGCTGAATCCTGGCGCAAGCCATATCTTTCGATCAAAATCGGCATTTCAGCCTCCACCGCTTCCGCAGGGATATTCCGCAAATGTCCGACAGCGAAGTCCATGCCGTCTATCCCGTCCTTCATCGGCCGCGCACCCGATCCGCCGCAAATTGGCTGAATCACGCCAACCTTCTTCCGGCCTGTGACAGGGTCTGTGATCGACAGCATGACGATACAGGCTTGTCCAGCTCCCGCGGCGGGGAGCTTATCTCCCTGTGCCTTACTCATCGCACCTGTCAGCACATCCATGACGCGGATAAAGGTCGCAGCTCTGGCCCCAACCGCCGCCATCGGTTCAGGATTGAGGATCGTCGCTGGAGGTGCATCATTACGAACCATACGGATCATGCCAGAGTTCCACGGAATCGTAGGGTCAACGGTTCGAAAATAGCGAATCAGTGCCGGCACAAGCATATAGTGGCCTTGTTTATTCGCAGTTACAATATTAAAGGAAGCTCGAACCTGCGGATCAGTTCCATCAAAATCAAGGAAGATTTCTTCACCGGCGATGTCCATCCGGCAGCGAAGACGGATCGGATAGCCACCAGGACCATCCTCCAGGTAATCCCAAAAATCATAGGAACCATCCGGAATATCACGGATAATGGTCCTTACCTTAAGCTCCGAATATTGCAGCAAATCAACAATTCCTTGCTCGACCCTATCCAGGCTATAACGGCCTATCAGCTCTTGAAGCCGTAGCTCCCCCCGATGTAGTGCTGCCATCAGCGCTTTTAGATCGCCCCAGTTCTGATCGGGAATACGACTGTTATCCAGGAATAGACGAAGTACCTGCTCATTAAGGACGCCTTGATCATACAGCTTCACCGGTGCAATCCGGATGCCCTCCATATGAATATCATAAGCAGTCGGCGAGACGCTACCCGGCACTTTGCCGCCAACGTCCGAAGAATGCACGAAGCACATCCCGAATGCTACTAACTTTCCTTGATGAAAAAAGGGCTTGATCAGATGCACATCCGGCAGATGGGTCGCCATTCCGCCTGTGGCATAGGGATCATTCGTGATGACGATATCCCCTTCTTTCCACTCTCCGATGGCTTCAATCGTTTCGCCCGCCGGAATACCAAGGGACAGATTATAGCCTGTATCCAGCGGCGAACCAAAGGTTTCTCCAGCCGGTGTCAGCAGGTAGGTTCCGAAGTCCCCGGTTTCCTTGACGAATGCTGTAAAGCCTGTCCGAAGAACGACATTGGCCATTTCTTCTACAATGGCTTGTACCCGATTCTTAAAAATCTCAAGAAAGACCTTGTCTGTCATCACTATTCGGCCTCCCCGATGATATTTCCAAAACGATCCTTAGTCAGGCTGTATCCTGGTGGAACGAATACGGTGGTATCATACTCATTGATAATGACCGGTCCTGACAACAACTCACCTACGTTCAATTGTTCCCGGTCCGTAATGAAGGCCTGATACTCTTGTCCATCAAAAACAATCGTTCTCCGCTCTGCTTCATAGTCAGTCTTTACAGGCGCTGGAACAACAACAGTCTCTGATTTGCGAGTGACGCCAATAATAGTCGCCCGCAGGTTCATGAGGGCTACAGGGGATTCAGGTTGACTAGTCCCAAACACCGCTTCATATTGCTGGTGGAATCTTGCCTCGGCATCGGTCATATCTCCGTACGCTTCACTGGAAAGTGTCACGCTGAGATCAAAGGCTTGTCCTTCATAGCGCATGTCCGCACTGTACATCAGATACGTATGGTCCAGCTCAATGCCTCGCTCTGTTTCCTCATCGATCCAGCGTTTCCCCTGCTCCCCAAGATGCTCGAACCAGTGTGCCAGCTCATCCGGTTGCAGCTCATCGCTAACCTTGTTCAGAGAATGCACAAAGTCATTCCGCAGATCGGCTACTACACAGCCCATCGCACACAGTGTTCCGGGTGAAGGCGGAATCAACACCTTGCGAATCCCAACCTCACGAGCCATTAGAAATGCATGCATAGGTCCGGCACCGCCGTAAGCCAGCAGTGTAAAATCACGCGGGTCGACGCCTTTGCGGGCCATAAGCGGTGTGAACTGGGCATACATGTTGGCTGTTGCCACATCCAGTATGGCCTGTGCGGCTTCATAGGAACTCATTCCGAGCTGCTCGCCTAGACGCTTCAGCACCGCTTGAGCCAGATCCGGTCTTAATTCCATCTGACCGCCCAGGAAACGATCTGCCTGCAAAATGCCCAGATGCAGATAGGCATCGGTTGTGGTCGGTAGTGTTCCGCCGCGATTGTAACAGGCCGGTCCTGGACGGGCCCCGACGCTGCGGGGACCTACTTTCAATACGCCCGCTGAATCTACCCAGGCGATGGAGCCGCCACCTGCTCCAATAGCGGTCACATCGATGGCCGGGATAATCACCGGAAAATCACCAACTTGATTATCAACTGAGTAAGCGGGCTGCCCGTCAATCAACGCAACATCCACGCTAGTTCCACCCATGTCGAACGTAACCACCTGATTCAGTCCTGCCATACGAGCTACATGCGTGGCCCCAATAACCCCGGAAGCTGGTCCGGACAGCAATGTCTTCACCGGCTCGCTTGACGCTCTGGTGGAGGACATGATTCCGCCATTGGACATTGTGGACAGCACCTTGGCAGTCAGACCATAATGCTGCACGCCCTGCTCCAGCCGCTGGAAGTATCCTCCCATTTGCGACCCGACATAGGCATTCATGACCGTAGCCAGCGTTCTTTCGTACTCGCGCTGCTGCGGCCACACGCCGCTGCTTGTGCAGACAAATAACTCTGGATAATGCTGCTTGATGAGCTGCTCAGCAAGCTGCTCATGCCCGGCATTTTTATAGGAATGCAAGAAGCTGATCGCAATGGCCGTTACGCCCTCTTGTACCAGCTCTTCAACGGCTTGAAGAAGCTGCTGCTCATTCAGGTTGCGAAAGACTTCGCCACTAGCGAGGCAACGCTCATCGATCTCTTTGACCAAACGGCGAGGCACTAATGGAAGTGCCTTGTCGCCGTATAGATTCGTAGTATTTTCTAATCGTAACCGGCGAATTTCAAGCACATCCCGGAACCCTTCCGTTACAAGGAGTCCGGTTACCGCTCCATTCCGCTCTATTAACGTGTTGACACCCAGTGTTGTCCCATGCACGAACAGGCCAATATCCGCAATATTAATAGAAGCCTTCTGCAGTTGCTCCAACGCATTAAAAATAGCTTGTTCCGGGGCATCCGGTATGGAAGGCGTCTTTAGCGAGGCGACCACGCGACCGTCTGCATCCGCGACCATCGCATCCGTAAATGTGCCTCCGATATCTATGCCCAGCCGGTAGCCTTGTTCCACTTTCTCTTCCTCCTTAAAGTTTTGCGAAGCAAAACTACTTCGTAAGCATCTACCTAAGTTTTGCGAAGCAAAACTACTTCGTAAGCATCTACCTAAGTTTTGCGAAGCAAAACTACTTCGTAAGCATCTATAGAAGACGAACTTAAGAAGCAAACGTAAAGTTCGGTCGTCACTACAGTGGAATGTTTGGACTTCCGGTCGCTGTTGTCCCCAGATTTCCTTTTTATAAACCGCTTCTAGCGGTTGAAATCTGGCGACAAAGGCGAGCGCTTCGCTCCTACAGTTCCAATCTTCCCCCTTCGTTCCTCTTCGCTTTTCGTTACTTCCTTTTGTTCAGCTTACATGCTTAAGTTTTGCTTCGCAAAGCCACTATAGCGATTGTGAATCCTGCTTCAATTGGTAATAACGTTTTACATCCTCAATCATTTGATTGATATGATCAACCATCGCTTGCTCCGCCTTCTCAGGCGAGCCCTCTGCAATCGCGTCGACGATTCTTTGATGGTCTACAACGAGCTTGCTGCCGACAGAATTACGAATGAAAGCTGTAGCAGGCAGTTCGCGGCTTCGATCCCATACTAGCTGAACCGCATGCATCAAGATGTCGTTGCGCGCAATTAATGCGAGTAAATGATGGAACTCCCGATCTCCTTCATAAGGAATTTGATTCTCAGATAACACTTCAAGCTGCTCCTGTATGGAATTTCGTAAAAGCTCGATATGATCTGGTGTGGCTCGCTGCGCAGCGAGGCTTGCAATTTCGCGTTCAAGTGCCCTTCTGGCGACCAGCACATTAATCATGGCCTTTTGCCCGGACACATTGAGCACTTCCAGCAGACGGGAATTGAGGGTCTCCTGATGAATCCTCTTCTCCAGTTGAGAGAGCCGATTTGCACCCTTCTCTGTGAGAATACGACCTTTTCTTCCCTCTAGCTGAACATAACCTTTCATATCTAATTCCATTAGCTTGCGGCCGATTGTTGCCTGACTGAGCTCATATTTCTTGCCTACTGTGTGAACCAGTGTGCTCGCGCCCACAGGCTCCCCCACCAATGAAATTGTAGAGAGCAGTTCATGCTCGAGTTGTAAAGATGTCCATTCAAATGATGACATTCATAACATCCTCTCACTTTATAAACAGTTAATCTCTCATATCGTTACTCACTGATGATTAACTGATTATAAATCTATTTTATTTATATTTCAACTATTCGCACTAATTTAGTGTGGATTTAATTTAAAAGGCTTCAAACCCTAATAGAAATCTTTAATCCCACCATAAATCTCACTCGTCATTTCTCATTAAATAATCTGCATAGCTAGATGCAACCAGAATTCGCTGCTTCCCTTTCTGTGTCAGAGGCAGTGATATTTGCTCCACTGCTACAATTTCAATATCATAGGACGCAAAGGTTTCTACCCGTTCTTCAATCATATTTCTTCTCCTTCTATTCCATAAAATTTGAAATGAAAATGAAACAGTACAACATTGGTAATTATACTACACTATTACAATTGGCAAGCAACATTATCACAGCATTCTAAACAATTGAAGGCCAATGAATAGTCATAAAATGAGTATCGACTCTTTGGTCCTGAAAATTAACATTTGACCCAATAAAAAACAGCGGTAGCCTTGGACGTGAAACAAGAGTCCTAGGCTACCGCTGTTCTATTGAGCTATGTTTATCCGTTAGAGTTCACCTTAGTGAACTTTACTTACTCTATTGCTGTTTGTTGTATTACTGTTTGTTCTATTGCCGTTTGGTTTACTGCCGCTTGGTTTGTTGTAGCTAGCTCTATCGCTGCTGGCTCTACCGCCACTAGCTTTACTGCCACCCGTTTTATCGTGGCTGGCATTGCCACTCTTTTTAAACCACTCGGATTTAGGCTTGCGTGCCGGGTTCGCCTTGGACTTGGCCGGTTTGTTGGCTGCTCCCGAAGCTTTGCTAGTTGTAAAAGACTGCGGTGGCACACTCGTCATCGGATAAGGATGATCCTTCACTTCAGGAATCGACTTCTTGATCAATTTCTCAATATCTCTAAGGAACGGAACTTCATCCATCTCACAGAAAGAAATAGCCATTCCGCTATTCCCTGCTCTGCCCGTACGACCGATACGGTGAACATACGTTTCAGGAATATTAGGAAGATTGAAGTTGATTACATGCGAGAGCTCTTCAACATCAATACCTCTTGCTGCGATATCCGTCGCCACCAGCACGCGTGTAACTCCGCTTTTGAAATTATTCAATGCCTTTTGACGATCCGTCTGAGACTTGTTGCCATGGATGGCCTGTGCAGTAATATTCACTTTCGACAAATCACGTGTAACACGGTCCGCACCGCGTTTAGTACGAGTAAATACCAACGCTGAAACAATCGATTTATCCTGTAGAATATGGTTCAACAAGTTCTGTTTCTTACCATTCTCGAGTAAATACACCGATTGCTCAATGCGCTCTGCAGTAGAGGATACCGGGGTGATTTCTACTTTCACAGGATCGACCAGTATCGATTTCACCATTTTAGTGATTTCCGGAGGCATAGTCGCAGAGAAGAAAAGGGTTTGTTTCTTGCTCGGCATTTTGGAGATAATTCGCTTCACATCATGGATAAAGCCCATATCTAGCATCCGGTCAGCTTCATCAAGCACCAATATTTGCACATATTGCAAGTCAATACGCTTTTGATTGATTAGATCAATAAGTCTACCTGGCGTTGCGATAATAATATCTGCGCCTTGGTTCAGCGCCCGCTCCTGCACTTTCTGGGAAACGCCACCCACAATAGCAGCACAACGAATGTCGGTGTACCGGCTATACGCCTTGATGTTGTCCGAAATCTGGATAGCCAGTTCTCTGGTAGGCGTTAAAATCAAGGAACGAATACGGCGTACCTGCTTGGGAGCATTCGGCTTTTCGCATAGTAATTGAATGATCGGCACAGAAAATGCTGCCGTTTTCCCTGTTCCTGTTTGCGCGCAACCAAGTAGATCTCTACCGGCCAGCACGGCTGGAATCGCCTGTTCTTGTATAGGTGTTGGGGAAGTGTAGTTCGCTCTGCTCAAACCCTCTAAGATCGGGCCGATAATGTTCAAGTCTTTAAATGTCATTTTGTCTCCTTAATTTACGTACATATATAAATCAAACGTAATTTTCATTTTAAAACGTAACACATAAGGATATCATAAAAAGGGGCGTCTGTACACGATTATTTCAAAGTGTCATTGCATGTCCATATCTTGCCAAGTACTCTTCCTTTTCTTTATAATCCGGCATGATACTCCCAACCCGTCGCCAAAAAGACCGGTCATGATTCATATGCAGCAGATGGCATAGTTCATGGATGATTACATAATCTATCACTTCAAGCGGAGCCATAGCCAGACGGTAGTTGAAGGTGAGTTTTTTATCAGAGCTGCAGCTGCCCCACTTCGTTTTAGACTCCACGATATCAATGGTCTTCGGTTTTACCCTTAATTGGGTCTGATAAATTTGGATTCGCTCCCCAACGATCTTCTTGCAGCTTGAAAAATAGAACTTTTTGAGGTTCGTTTTAAGCTCCTCTTCACTTCCCTCACTCGTATCTATGAGTTCATGAAGGTCATACTCTTTTCCAAGATGCAGAAACTTGCCTTGTTCTTTATACTCTCTTGGTTTAGGGGCCGCCATAGCCTTAGCAATCTTCTGTTTCTTCTCCAATATCCATGCCCCGTGTTGTGCCACAGCGCTTTTAATCATTTCTTCACTTGTCGCTCTGGGCGCTTTAACGGTAACGAGACCAATCGTATCTATCTGGATCTTAAGCTTCTTTCTTTTTCCATACTGCACATGAACCTCTATACTATCGTTGCCTAAATCTACTTTCATAATATCCATCTTTCCTTTATGTGTAGAATATTCGAGCAAGCTGCTCTGGTATCTCTAAAAATGTATACCTTCTATTATAAGTGCTATAATAAAAGCATACATGATTGCCACAATCCACGAAAGGGAAGGGGAACATTCATGAATACGAATACGAAGCAACTGGAGCGAATTCACTCGGGACAGGGATTTATTGCGGCCTTAGACCAAAGCGGCGGAAGTACGCCAAAAGCGCTACTGCAATACGGTGTTAAAGAAGACCGCTATTCGAACGAAGAACAAATGTATGCATTAGTCCATGAGATGAGAACACGCATTATTAAGAGCCCGGCTTTTGATGCACAGTATATTCTGGGCGCGATCTTATTCGAGAACACAATGGACCGTTTCATTGACGGACAATATACCGCCGATTATCTGTGGGAACAGAAAGGCATTGTACCCTTTTTAAAGATCGATAAAGGACTTGCTGAGCAGAAAGACGGAGTTCAGCTTATGAAGCCTATTGCTGGCTTGGACGAGCTTCTGAAGCGGGCAGTCGAACGAAATATTTTCGGCACCAAAATGCGCTCGGTGATTAAGGAAGCGAATCCCGCTGGAATCAAACAAGTGGTTGAACAGCAGTTTACCATCGCCAATCAAATCCTTGATAGCGGGCTTATTCCGATTATCGAACCTGAAGTTGATATCTACAGTGCAGATAAAGAAGCTTCAGAGAAACTGTTAAAAGAAGAACTTACCGCACACTTATCTAACCTTGGCTCTGACGTGAAAATTATGCTTAAGCTCTCCATCCCGACAGAAGATAATTTCTATCGGGATCTTATAAATGATTCACATGTGTTGCGCGTAGTGGCTCTGTCAGGCGGCTACAGCCAATCTGAAGCCAACGAAAGGCTGGCCCGCCATCACGGACTAATCGCCAGCTTCTCTCGCGGTTTATCCGAAGGATTAGGTGCCGGGCAGACAGACGAGGCATTCAACGCCCTGCTGTCCAAGTCCATTCATGCTATTTATGAGGCTTCCATTAAGTAAAGCTAAAGTAAAGTATTTAATGATATAAAACTGACTTCATGAAAAGAAACAGCGGCAGCCTTGGACGAGTAAGAAGTCCTGACTGTCGCTGTTGTACCCAGATTTCTTCTTTTTACGTTGTTTGTAGAGATCATCTTTCCATGTTTGCAACTTTGTTCCCATGAGTTATTGAAATAACTCTCCTTACTTCGGACTCGTAGACTTATAAATAAGTTAGCCATGCTGGCCCTGCGCCGTACAGATCATCGATCGCCTCGACGATCCGCTTCTCTACAGCATCATAAGCAGCAGCGATGTTGCCGATCTGGTGATCCACGTCAATTTGCCGGGTAACTCCGTGAGGCCTCATGTAATCGACAGAGGCAGGAAGTACGAATTCATGTTTCCACAGTGGGCCTTCTATACTACCTACGCACGAGACGTTCACGTCGAATTGGCCGCGAGTGAAGGTGAGCTTCACGAGATGGTTATGCTTGGTTACTTTTGTAATCGTAAAGACGCCACTGCCGCTGTATTTGGTATTGTAGATGAAGCCGCGCTTTTTAAAAAAGTGGTTGATCGCTTTTTTGACCGATAACGGTTCAGAGAAGAAGTCCTCACTCCTAAGTGCCTTCAGTTGATATGGAAATTGGACTCCGACCAGATTCCCTGCTTCGTAGCATGATTGCACGATCCGCTCGCCTGCAATCATGTTCTCAAAAACGGCTGCAGCCTCCTCCTCAGTAGAGGGAGCGCAAAATACTCGCTCGTGGTAAATCTCTCCGATAGTCTCCAAAAGGCGACGTTCGCTTTCATTCAGCTCCAGCTGCGGAGCACTGTCCGTGATATCTCCAAGCTCCACAATCGCATCCAGAAAATTTCTTCTTCCTGAAATCCACCAATCGCTCTGAAGCCTAATGCACGGCGAAGGGTAGTCACTCCATCCTGTTATCCTGGGTGCAAACAACCTGGTATAACAAACATCCCCTTTTGCGATGAATGGGACTGGTTCCTCTTTAGCTGAATCAGGGTTCCGGCTAAGCATTGTAAGATGATCGAACACAAAAGTCGCCTTATTCAATCGATAGCGGCGCGGAATCCCACTTACGATATCAAAAACTTCTTGCATCCGAAGCGAGGCGTTGCTAGCGTCCGGATTTGCCCCGTCCCAACGTGCGGGAAGGTTGGTCAGTCTCTTCTCATGGCCCAGCGATGTCTCGGCCGTATGATGAAAAGGAACGAGTGTTGGGTTATGTTCAAGCAGCCTGTCGATTCCAGATAGGCCATGCGTAAAGCCGTCAACGAAAAATTTGATGTCCTGTGGATCAAATGCAGCATCACAGAAAGCTTGTCCGATCCGATCGATCACCACTAACGGTGTATCCTTCTTGCTCAACCTATAATCAATTTTTTTATATAGCTTCACAAGATCACTCCTCATCCATTGTCCTTCGTTAAAGGGATATCTGATTATTCGTGAGGAGTATATTCTATTCCTTTATTAACGTACTCTGCCCGTTAGCACAAGGGTCCTCCCCATAGGGATTCGCTCAAATTTTGATATTACTCAGCATACTTAAAGTTCTTATCATCCTTGCCTTTCATAGGCGAAATACCGTTTTGAGTTATTTCCTTGTTATCTGATTTATAATTATACCTATAACTATATCTTACGTTCGGTTCATCGTTAAAAACTACATTAATAGCGTATGGACCTCCGAACTTGTCTTCTCCCGTTTTATAATATTTAACATCGATATTAAAATCATCTTCTTTATAGCCCTTTGACAGTAAATGAGCGACCACTTTCTGTCTAACCGATTCTTCAGATTCTGGAGATCAGTAATTCTCTTTACCATCACTATAACGTCTCCTTTACTAATTTATTCTTTAAAAAACTGAAAAAATCCCTAATTAACTTAACACAACTAGCATTTGGAAGGTTTCATAAAAATGAAACAAACATTTTAAAAATATCCAATTTAAAACAAAAAAAAGCTGCTCCCCAGACAGGTATTACCTGCCGGGAAACAGCCTTTTTAGCTATGCTTTATTTCTTTAACTGGAGTGCTCTCAGAAGGATTGTGGCCGCTTCTGCACGGGTAGTGTTCCCGGTCGGTTTCACTGTACCGTCGGTATACCCGTTAATTAGCCCTTGATCAATTGCTGTCTTAAGCGCGGGAAGCGCCCAAGCGGAAATCTTGGAGCTATCAGAGAAGCTGATGTTCTTGTCAACTAAAGCCAGTTGAGCAGCTCGAACAACAATTGCCGCAACTTGCTCGCGGGTCACCCACTCATCCGGGCCGAAGGCATCTTCGCTATAACCGTTAACGATGCCAAGTGCTGCCGCTGTTGCAATGGTATCGTGAGCCCAATGCGTCTTAGTGTCGGCAAACTCTTTTCCATTCGCAGCCTGAAGGTTAAAGGTCTTAACGATCATCGTCACGAATTCCGCTCTTGTAATCTTGTTGTCAGGTCTAAAGGTATCATCCGGGTAACCGTTAAGCCCACCGAGGGACACCAATTCCTTGATGCTGATCTCTGCCCAATGTCCGTGGATATCGGCAAAATCTTTTTCTACCTTCGGAATCGAAGATTCTACTTTGTCGGATACCAGAACAGCAAATTTCGTAAAATGAGTAACCGTTCCGGACACTGTTCCGTTAGCTTGATCCACTTTCAGGTTGTCCAGTTGTACCCATTTCTTACTTTGCTCATTCAGCCAGTACAAACCTACAACCGATGTATTGAAGTTCACCTTCGACGGGTCGAAAGTCAGAGTAATCGTAACCGGTTGGCCAAAATCGCCAGCCTTATTCTTCGTAATCTCATAAACATCACCCAATAGTTTCAATGTGTCATCGGTGGACAAATTCGAGGATGAAGTTACTTTAGAAACAGTAATCTCGATTCCACTCTCGATCGATCCCGCTGGCACACTGATCGTTGCTCCATTCAAAGTCAGCACGCCACCGTTCACGGCAATGCTTCCGGAATGAACCGGAGTATTTCCATTATTCGTCCCACCTGACGGAGTCGATGGGGTCGAAGGCGCTGCAGGACCTGGTGTTCCAGGATCCGGCGTTCCAGGACCTGGTGTTCCTGGATCCGGTGTTCCTGGATCCGGTGTTGTCGGACCTGTAGGATCCGTAGGATCAGGGATGCTCTCTGCGGCACGGGTCACAATCACAGTGTATGCCTTTTTGAAACCACTTTGTGCTGTCACTTCGATCGGAATAATGTTGCTTCCAACCTTTAGATCAATAACTCCGCTAGCTTGTCCGCTAACTGTCGGAGTACCCTTCACAGTGATGGAAGCCGCACTATCATAGACATTCGCTGTTACCGAAATGCCTGATACTTTGTAGTCAACTTGAGTCGCATAACTGGTTACGTCAGGTGCAAAGACCGGATTCAGCGTACCGCTCGACAAGGCCAGACTGCTCAAATCAGCGTTGCTGTTTGCTTCTTCCACAGCTTTTCTGATCACGTCCACAGTATAAGTCTTGCTGGAGCCATCCTTCGCTGTCACTACAATAGTGAGCTCATTGCTGCCCACGTTCAGGTTGATCAAGCCACTAGCTTGACCACTCGTTCCTGCAGTACCATTCACAGTGAATGTAGCAGCACTATCATATACGCTTGCGGTTACGGTAATACCCAATACCTCATTGTCCACCTGTGATGTGTAGTGAGTCAAAGCACCGTCGAACACAGGATTCAGGGTTCCACTGGACAACTTCAGGTCGCTCAAATCAGCGCTGCTGCTGTCTTCTTCCGCTGCTTCCCGAATCACGGTCACAGTATAAGTCTTAGTAGAGCCATTACGTGCAGTCACAGTGAAAGGAATATCATTCTTCCCAGCAGACAACTTCATTGTATGAGCTGTTTCATTAGTATACGGTTCGCCTTGTGCTGTCAGACTCGCCTTTGCATCGCTAGCCTTTGCTGTGATATTCAACGATTCAACCGAATGAGGGACAGTCACGCTGTACTCGGTAATTCCAGCATCGAACGATGGAGACAACGTACCTGTGTCTAAAGTCAACTTGTCCAGCGTGGAAACATCAATTAATTTTCCGGCCAGCATGTCGCCTTGCACCAGTGCAAAGTCCGCTACCACCTGATGCGAATAGTCCTCAGCCGCATTAAGAATAAAATTCTCCAGGTCGTTCCAAACTGGCAGAATATTCGTTACAAAACGCTCTTCAAACTTGTAATTCAGTTCATCGGACACCTTGTCCTGACGAGAATCCGCATAAGCATAAGCCTTAGCTGCGTCAATCAGATATTGCTCTAGTTCATCTTTATTTTTGAATGGCTTATCAGTGTAATCTCCCTTAAACGGCGAGACTTCCCGGATCAGGAATGAACGATTCGAAGCTTCAAGTACGCCAAGATAAACATCTGTATCTACTGCAGTCTTGATATATGCATCTTTAGAGATGTAAGCATCCCGTGTCTGCTCTTTTACATCAAGCAAGATATCGTCCGTGTTGGCATTACTAGGGCCTTCGATCAGCACATTGTAACGTTCTACCCCTATGCTGCCAATGCCTTGGTGAATGCGCCGAACAATATCCTTAATTGTAAAATAAGCATTAAACTGATCATCGCTAAGATTCGGGAAACTGCCTCTGACCTGGACTTTGTAATTTTCCCAATCCGCTTTTAGTGAAGCCACTTCAGCCTCACTTGCTAGTTCAAACTTATCGGGATTGCCGTCAATATTTAATCTCCCATTCAGTGCCCGTTTGCCCAGCAATTTTTGCAGCGCCTCGGGATAGGACACTTTGGAGACTTTATCCATAACACCTTGGGTATATGCAGTGACATTACTTTTCGTCAGCTTGGTTGCTTTCTTTCTGTTATCGTTATTAATCTCAATTAGTGTATCTTTGTAAGTATCCAGGAAGGTTTTGGAGACGTCGCGGAAATCAGCATCCTGCAAATTCGCGATACCCGAGCTGTCTTTATCGTATTTTACGACATAAGTACTTGTTACAAAACGGATTAAATCATCATAGAAGCTTCCAATTCCGGCAGAGTCCACGTCGTTCAGACTGAACACCATTAGATCTTTGCTATCATTAAAAGTACCGACATTCTGAATATGCGCATCGCCTTGCGTGTAGGTTAGAATATCCTTGTCTTTCCACCCGGCAATGATCGAAGCAGGAGATGGAATCAGCCCTGACGCAAGATCGGATTTGAACAACGAATGCGTACCGCGCAAGAACGTGTATTCGTTCGCTCCCATCGCACTACTTCCATACTTATATTCTTTGGTCACTGCATCATTGAAACTAGTATTGTCCTCTACAATGCTTTGTTCTACTTCCTGCTTGCGTGCCTCATCAGAACGAACCGGCGAGCTGTAACGAAGTAGAGAGATGCTAATCGGATCAGAAGCTAACCAGTCACTATCCTGCATAGCCTCCGGCTTCACAATCACCTTAAGTTGCGCAGTATCCAGCACAGGAATGGTAGAAGTCCCCGAAATGGAGAAGGTAATCGTGTTGTCACTGCTTTGCCCCTCCGCCACGATCTTCCAGTCCCCAGCAGGAAGTCCTGTCATACTGTAAGCATCGGAGTTCAGCGTCCCGTTGGCCGGAATACCTGCTGTAAGATTCAGTTGTAGGCGGGCATTCAGATCCTTCGCACCACTCATCTTAATCGAAGATGACGCTGGAACCGCCGCAATTTTGTTGGACGGTGTGAATTTAACCAATGTCGCGGTGTTGTTCTTTTGGTACACGCTCACTGGGGTAGTTGGTTTGTTGGATTGATTCCAAGCTCCAGGGTTAATTTCAAAGGCAAGATTGGAATCAGCGACAATGTGTGCCGTTCCATCACCAGTAATCGTAATCTCGATCTCCTCACCGCTGGCACTAGCCGTCGCAGACAATCCTGCAGGAAGTCCGGTCACAGTGAAGTCCTCAGAAGCCCATGGCCCCTGCTTCACAATACCATTAAAAGCGGTGAGAATAATTTTGTTATGAGCCGGATCAACGGTTGATCCTGATTTCATTTGCACGTTCTGATCGTTCTCCAGAATCGCATACGCAGCCGTACTACTGGAGTTGCGTGGCTTACTTTCTTTTGTTTTTTCAAAGTCCTTACTATTATAACGAGTATCCCAGTTATTCCCCCGATTTGGAGTTGCGGCTGAAGTCGTGCTTTTCTCCGGATCAAGCGGATCGAATACTAAACGCTGTATCGTCGACTGCTTGCCCGTTTGCGCCGCCGGACTGCCCAAGGAGGCATCCACGACAGGATCGTATCCGACAAAATCAATGACCTTGTCTTTTAACGTGTCCTTCATTGGGTCATTGGAAGTCAAGATTTGGGTAGTATTCAAGAGTGCCAGCTTACCGCTATTATTTCCTATTTTAAAAGAATCCTCCACAGCATCCGGCTGAGGCAATGGGCTTCCAACATTCCCATTGCTACCAAGCGCAACAAGATAATAACCGTACGCTGGGATTTTAGCCGTTGGGGAACCTAATATTGCTGCCTTCCAGCTTTTTTTCTTATCATCAGCATATTGGATGGACCAACCGTTTAGCGAAACAGCGTCTGCTGTAGGATTGAATAATTCTACAAAATCGTTGGTATATAGGTCGGCGATATCGTCTTTCTTGCCTCCATAAAACTGGCTAATGACTAGATTCTTCGCCAGATTATTGGTATTTATCGGGCCTGTTGCTGCATGGCCTGTCCCTGCGAAAGACCACAATGATTGAACGACCATCGCCGCCACAAGGACGACTGCCATCCAGCGCTGATTCCTTATCTTCAAGTTAGTTGACCCCTCTCCCAATTAAAAATTCACGTTATTATATCAACTGAATGTAATAGGAACGTTAAAAGAGAGGCAGTATAAAATTAAATTGATTAAAGTTTAACAAAATCCCTATTCTAAAATACAAAAAAACGGCATCTCTGCCGTTTTTCCGATGTCTTTCCTATGTTGATTCAATTTTAGTCCAATCCATGTTCTTTACGGATATGATACAAGCCTTGAACCAGCAGTTCGGCAGGGTCACGGTTCAGTTGCAAATGGGTTAGCAATAAATGAAGCGGAATTGCACACACGTTGCTGCCTTCCGTGATCTCTGGAAATCCGGTTTCGAACATAGGTCCGTGCTCCTGATTCCAAGCCAGGCCTGCATGAACTTGCTGGGGTGCAAATTCTTCCTGCACAGCCGCGATGCAATGCGGAACCAGCACATTATCGATGACTGCTTTAGCTTCCTCTTCGCTCTCAGGCGGTTTAGGAAGCGCCTTGCCCCCGGGAATCTTCATCATTTCATAGTAGAACGAAGCCAACCACACTTCAGGTTTATTGCCCGACTGGAATCTCGCAACCAATTCCCGCAGGAAAAAGCCGCATGAATATCCATTACCGGACTCATCCTTCACATTGTACACAAAAACTGGACCGTAAGCTTCCATGTTCAATACTTGTCCTTCAACATCCTGGAATTTCATTCGTAATGCTACGAGGCTGTTATGATGGACTGCCTTCAGAAGTTCAGTCCAATCCTCTTCGGACATTTCCGGTTGCTTGTTGTTCTCTTCCTCGATTGGTGTCTCATTAGTCATTATAAATTCACCTCGCTATCTATCATACCATCAAAATTCATAGGGCAATAGTGACATCCTAATGGTACTTTTGCCAGGGGTTACGACTATGCTATACGTTATCCCTCCACTTAAATCTACAAGCGTCAAGCTCTCTCCATGTCCTGCTCCAGTATCAATGCCCATTCTACGCTCTCCGAGCTAAACCTCTCCCCTTGGTGCTCCCAGTCGAAAAGCTGGTGTGTGGCCAAAGACTACCGTCTCTGTACCGTCAGTTTCCCTGAGAAAAAGGGCTCACGGATTTCGGTGAAATCCTCTGCTGTCTACTGTTCCAGCGGGACCCCGGGGCGGATGCCTGCATGGACGAAGAGATATCCTTCATATTTGCACCAAAGCGGAAGTGTTCTTAGAAAAGGAGACCATCGTGGTGCGACATTGTTATTAAGCCATCTCAGCTCATTGTTACCCGTTAATGCCACAGCTCCCCCCTTGCACAGCGACTCAATGAGCGCCAGAGTGCCTTCGGAATCAGGACCCTTATTCACATAATCCCCTAGCAAAAAGAGACGGTCATGCCCCGGGCGATAGTCTGCACGCTCAAGCAGCTTCTCCAGAAGCCCGCCATAGCCATGGATGTCTGAGACTGTTAATATTCTACCGGCAGAACTCATATGAAAATCCGTGTGTGCTGAACAGAGAAGGGTACACACTGCTGGTTGCCTTCTATCCCCGGCTGTGTAGACAAGACATGGATCAGCTGCCTGTTCCAGATTGGACGTACCGTCGACGCTTCTATATGATTCGGGAGAAGAACAAGCTGGTCAGCCCTGTCATGCAAAATTTCATGAAGGGAATGGCTGCCAAACTGTCACATGAGATTCGTTGGAATGAGAAGGGAAGAATATTCGAGGAGAGTCACTAAATACTGACTTCTTCAATAAATTGCATAACCGAGTTTACTGATTTAAAGCTACGGATCAATAAAAAACAAAAAAACGGCATCTCTGCCGTTTTTTTGTTTTTTTGTTTGGGTAAATTAACGTTTCTCTTGCTCCCAACGAGAAATTTCATCACGTACACGAGGCGCCACTTCGGTTCCGAGCAATCTAATGGCCTCCATCACCTCTGCATGCGGCATTGTACCATGTGGGACATGTAGCAGGAATCTCGTAATACCCACTTCTTTGCGCAGATAAATGATTTTGTTCGCAACGGTCTCCGGATCGCCTACATATAAGGCCCCGTCAAACTTGCACGCTGCATCATAATCTGCACGATGATAGGGAGGCAGCCCTTTTTCCACTGCTCTAAAATTCGTCCGGGCATGTGTCGAAGGGAAAAACTGTTCTAGCGCTTTCTCATTAGTCTCTGCAATAAATCCATGAGAGTGGGTGGCAATCGGCAACTGTGAGACGTCATGGCCTGCCTTGGCAGCCGCTTCTTTATAAAGCTTTACATGCGCTGCATATTGTGAAGGATTTACATTCCCAATGATAGCGAGTGCAAAAGGTAAACCCATGGCCCCGGCGCGAATGGCAGACTCCGGACTGCCCGCACTGCCAATCCATACCGGCAAGCGATCCTGCACCGGGCGCGGATAGATCCCCAGATTATCTATTGCCGCTCTATGTTTACCGCTCCAAGTGACTTTCTCTGATTGCTGAATTTGCAGCAATAGATCCAGCTTCTCATCGAAGAGTTCCTCATAATCTTTCACATCGTATCCGAATAGCGGGAATGATTCCATAAACGATCCACGCCCTACCATGATCTCTGCACGGCCGTTGGATACTGCATCAAGCGTGGCAAAATCCTGAAATACACGCACCGGATCAGAAGACGAAAGAATCATAACCGCACTCGTGAGCCGGATTCTAGAGGTCAAAGATGCTGCCGCAGCCATGACCACAGCAGGTGCTGAGGCAGCAAAATCAGGACGATGATGTTCACCAACACCATACACATCCAATCCTACTTGATCTGCCAGCACGATTTCCTCCACTACTTCACGTATGCGTTCAGCATGACTCATGGTCTTACCAGTATGTACATCAGGCGTTGTCTCGACAAAGGTGCTTATACCAATTTCCACTACTTGTTTCCTCCTAGTACGTATTTGTTGTCTACTCTTATATATTGAACTTAAGCTATTAACATAAGGATCGGCGTCGCTCCGGTGAAGCTTGGACTTTCGGTCGCGGTTGAAATCTGGAGACAAATGCGATCGCTAGCGCTCCTACAGTTCCAATCTTCCCCTCCACTCCTTCTCCCCTTTTCGTTTTTTCTTTAGTTCAATCCCATGTACCATCATAAACGACAACAAATCAAGTTGATCATTCTATTCTATCTCTTTATAGTTAAATATTCAAAATATTAAATATGAACATTTTGAATATAAAATCGAAAACGTCCAATATACTTAATCCATATTCTGAATCAAAAGTTGTATGATTATTTAAATGAAATCGGTACTGTTCTGCACCTTAGCCAAACTGACACCGAATACTCATTAGCCTTTATTTCATCTGGCCTGGTTGGTATTCTGGTATATTGGTTTAAACAAAATAAAGCAATGCCCATTGACGAATTGACATTGCTGGTTAGTGATATTTTAGAACCCAAATTTGCGAGTAGCGGATAAATAATAGAGGCAGAACTCAGCAATGAAGTTCTGCCCTTATTATTCAACTGGCTACCAAAGGAACTTCCCAGCTAGCCGATCTTCACGACCACAATAACCTTGGCAAGCGAGCCAGTATTGGTGGAAGGGTGTCCGGGTAGCTGCCACCACGCCAAGGCGGATCGTTTCTTAAGTTGTAGCCGTTGCAGCGGATGCAGCCGCCCGTTCATGGCCTGCTTGGAAATGGCGGAGACCCGGCCGCTCCAGCCCGAGATGCTCGCGTAGTGTGCTACCGGTATATTCCCTCCGGAACAACCCCCGCTGCTGGAGAATCGGCACAACATGATCAACGAATTCATCAAGGTTGCCCGGCAGCACCGGCGGCATAATGTTGAAGCCATCGCAGCCGTACTCCTGAAACCAATGCTGCATAAAGTCAGCCAACTGCTCATAAGTGCCTACAAACTGCATATGCCCCCGGGCACCGATCAGACGCCCTCCTAAATCCTGAATCGAAAGGCGCTCCTTGCGCGCCATGTCCATAATGAGCTGTACGCGACTTTTCATCCCGTTGGTCGCTTCGACAGGGTTAGGAATGTCCGGCAGCTCCCCTTCAATTGGGTAACCGGAGAGGTCGAAATTAAGTGTAGCGGACAGTGCACTGACAATTATATTGGACGGGATCAAATCTTGAAGCTCCTTGTATTTCTGCTGCGCTTCCGCTTCCGTTGCCCCTATGATTGGTGAGAGGCCCGGCATGATCTTGATGCTATCCGGCTGCCTGCCATTGTCCTCAAGCCTCCCTTTGACACTGGCATAGAATGCCTGCGCCGCTTCCAGCGATTGTTGCGCAGTAAAGATCACTTCTCCGAACGCAGCCGCGAAATCCTGCCCCGGAGCGGAAGAACCCGCCTGGATTAGCACAGGATACCCTTGCGGAGGGCGGGGAACATTGAGCACCCCTTTTGTCGAATACCACTGTCCCTTGTATTCAACTTCCTTTACCTTCGCTCCGTCGGCGAAAACCCCTGCCTCCCGGTCGATGACCAGCGCCTGATCCTCCCAAGTATCCCAAAGCCGGGTGACGACCTCGACAAATTCTCGTGCCATCTCATAGCGGAGACCATGCTCCGGGTGTTTGTCCTTGCCATAGTTGTAAGCTTCAACATCCAGCTGCGATGTTACGATGTTCCAACCCGCACGCCCTTCGCTTAGATGGTCGAGCGATGCAAATTTCCTTGCGACATTATAAGGCTCGTTGTACGTTGTCGATACGGTCGCCGTCAATCCGAGCTTCTCCGTTACCGTCGATAAGGCTGCGAGCAGTTGAACCGGCTCCAGCATGCCGGAAGCTGCATCCTCGACGCCGCGAACATAGAGCAGATCGGCCAGAAACATCATATCGAACTTCCCTCGTTCAGCCGTTTGCGCCAATCTTTTATAAAACTTGAAGTCAAACAGCCCTTCCGCCCCGGATTCCGGATGCCGCCAGCCGTAATGATGATGGCCGCTATAATAGATGAAGGCACCCAGATGAAGCTGCTCATCTCTTGTTCCCATCGTAACTCCCTCCTGCCTTGGTATGAATCACCCTTTGAACGTGTCACGCCAGCGAAGCCAGCGCTTCTCCAGCAGCCGGACACCTGAATCCGATATCTTCCCAATTAAGGCGAAGATGATAATGCCGACAAATACGGCATCCGTTCGCATATACGCTCTTGCGTCCTGGATCATATAGCCGATGCCAGCGCTTGTGCCCATCATCTCCGCGACGACAAGCACCAGCCAGGCAATGCCAAGCGACAACCTGATACCGAGTAAAATATTCGGCAGCGCCGATGGGATGATCAGCTTCGTAATCAACTGCAACCGCGAATATTGTAGGATACGTGCGACTTCAAACAGCTTCAAATCTACATTACGGATACCGAGAAACGTATTGACGTAAACAGGAAAAAAGGCGCCCAGTGAGATGATTAATATTTTAGAAAACTCGCCAATGCCAAACCACAATATAAACAGCGGAATTAGCGACAGCAGTGGAATGGTCCACATCATCTGCAGCGATGGATCAAGCGTCTTTTCGGCGATTTTATTCAGACCGGTCAATAGACCAAACAGCATTCCCGTCCCAGCGCCCAGCAAAAAACCGATCATTGCCCGATAAAGGCTAATGCTCATATGCTTATAGAGTTCGCCGCTGGCGATCAGTTCCACAAACTGTTTCACAATGGCACTCGGTGTGGGCAGCATAGATGCAGGCACAAGACCGAGCTGTCCGACTGCCTCCCAGACGATTGCAATTGCAACCGGCACAAGCCAGCCGTGGAGAGGCCTTGGAATCGCTCGAAGCCAACCTTCTTCGGATGGGTGTGACCTTTTCTCATCCAATACTTGCCCACTCATAGCCCCTTGTCTCCCTTATAGTTATTCTGCCAACGCAGTAACCGGCGCTCCAGCAGCTTCACCAGCGAATCCGTCAGCTTGCCAACAACAGCAAACACAATAATTCCGACGAACACGACAGAGGTCAACGAGAATGATCTAGCATCATTGATCAGAAAGCCAATGCCAGAGCTAGAGCCCATCATCTCCGCAACCACGAGCACCAGCCAGGCAACCCCGACCGATAGCCTTACGCCAAGCAAAATGTTCGGCATGGCAGCGGGAACGACCAGCTTCGTGATCATGTTCCATTTGCTGAATTGAAGGACCCGGCCGACTTCGAACAGCTTGCTGTCTACCGAACGAATACCAAGAAACGTATTGACATAGAGTGGAAAAAACGTCCCTTTGGCAATCAGCAGTATCTTCGACGTTTCACCAAAGCCGAACCATAGAATGAACAACGGCGCAATCGCGAGATGAGGCAGTGTACGCAACATTTGCAGCAGCGGATCGAGTAGCCGCTCTGTTTTGTAGGAGAAACCTACCCAAATGCCAGCCGCTAACCCCAACCCCCCGCCAAGCAAGAAGCCAAGCAGTGCCCGCCATGCCGAGATCCCGAGATGGTGTACCAGCTCACCGGAAGACGTCAGACTGACGAATTCCTTTACTATTTTACTAGGAGCAGGTAATAAAATCGGATTCAACTTTCCCATACCAGCCGCAATCTCCCAGATCACTACAATTGCAACTGGCAGCAAGATCCCCAGCGCTACATTTGTAATCTGTATGGATCGCCGCCGCTTTAATCTCCTAGGTGTCCCCGTTTTATCCTTTACGAGCGGCGTAGCTGCCGCATTCTCCATGAGTACCGCCTCGTTCCGATTGTTTCGTTTGCTTTATTTGTTTCATTCATCTAACTTATTGGTTGTTATCTGTCGTTTAACTCGTCTATACGCCCTTTATTTCAACGCTTCTTTCACGTATTGATTATCAAATACCTCGGATACGTTAATCTTTTTGCGGATATTTCCAATTTCGTACTGAAAGTCAGCCGTTTTCTGCTGCTCGGCAATGATCTCATCACTTACAGGGATATTGATTATTTTGGACCGCACCTGTGTTCCTTTGATCACCTCAACCGGTACCTTCCGTTCTGTTGCATAACGGTTCAACGCTTCGTCCAAGTTCTGCTCTTCCCATAGCCGGGTTTTCTCGAACACCTTCAAGTAAAGTGTGACGAGCTCCGGATATTTCTCAGCAAATTCTTTACGCACGATCTGGAAAGACGGGGACAATACACCCAATTGCTCGCCGTCCGTCAACACTTTAGCTTTGCCCGTCAACGTATTAAGCGTAATATACGGGTCCCAGGTAGCCCATGCGTCTACGCCGCCCGACTCGAATGCTGGCTGTGCTTCATCCGGCTGAAGCTGAATAATCTCTACATCAGTGTCTTTAATGCCAGCTTCGTCTAGACCGCGATAGAGGAAGTTATAAGCATTACTCCCTTTTGCCACGGCTATTTTCTTACCTTTTAAGTCATCAATCGTTTTAAGCGCGCTGTTAGTCGGAGTAATGATCGCAACATTGTTCTTTCCTTCGAGCAATTGCGAAATGACCTTGAACGGAATATCCGCTGCCTGGGCGGCGATGATCGGCATGTTACCAAGCCCGGCAAAATCCAAATGATTGGAAGCAATGGCTTCCGTCATGGGAGGTCCGCTCTGGAACTCTGCCCATTCGACCTTCACGCCAAGCTTCCCGAACTCGTCCTCGAACCATTTCTCCTCCCGCGCTTTTCCCCAAAGCCCTCCACTGCCCTGAACGCCCAGCTTCACGGTCAATCCCTCATAGTTATTGGTATCTTTGGCCTCTTTGGCTACTCCTGCGCTTTTTTCCGTATTGGCGCAACCCACCGTAAGCACCGCTATCAATAGAATCAAAGCCCATATCTTGAATAATTTCATCTCTCATTCCCCCATCCATTGATTTAATTTTAATTAAACTTATCTCACATGATTACTAGGTATTAAACATAAAAAAAGAGATGCCACGGTACATTCTGCTGCATTCCTGCAGGCAGTATTGTCCCGTCAATCTCCGGTTGTCTGGTCGATTGGACAATATTCAATTGTTCATCCACAAACTGAATATGTATTCGTTTTGTTACCTGTTATATTAGCAACGACTTAAATCACTTGTCAAACTATTTTTTGTCATTTCTTAGGCACACTAAATAAGGTTACGATATTTGCAGCTTGAATCTTTACCGGAATTTCATAGCCGGGCGCTAATTGCAGCGTCAAGCCTTGAATCAAGCTGACAAAATAGAACGCAAGCTCTTTCGGATCACCCTCAATAATGACACCTGCGTGCTGCCCCTGACGCATAATCTCGGCCATCGGCTCCAGATTCTTGGTGAATCTGCGTGTAGCTGCTTCTCGCAGCTCCGGGTTAACCGTTTCGTTTGTCCGAATGCTTTGCAGCATGATCGTAAACGCCCAGTTCTCAGGCGTTGCGATCCAGCTCTCACAGATGAGATGGAGCTTTTCCCGTGCATCCTGAACCAGTGCAGCTTGGTTGGATATTTGACGGCCATAATCGATCTGTCCCCGCTGCAGCACTGCATTGAATATATCTTCCTTCGATTCAAAATAGTTGTAGACGTTGCCGACGCTAAGTCCGGCCTCCTTGGCGATATCTTTCACACTAGCGGAATCAATCCCCCGTTTTGCAATCACCTGAAGGGAACAATCCAGAATATGCTCCCGTCTCACTTCTCTTAATTGTTGATCTTTTTCTACATTTCTCGGTGACACTGGAAGCCTCCTAAAAAAATATGAAGTATAGAGCGCGGACAAGGTATACAAGACAAACTTAAGATCTAAACGTAAGACTCGGTCGTCACTACGGTGGAATGTTTGGACTTCCGGCCGCTGTTTACAGTTGAAATCCGGAGAGTTTATGCTTCCTGCCAGCTTTCCTGTGGAAAGCTTTTAGGCGGTCTCTAACGCTCCCACAGTTCCAAACATCCCCCTTCTTTCCTTCTCGCTTTTTGTTACTTTCTTTTGTTCGGTTTATATAGCCACAAATGTCGATGATACTTCCCAACTCCATCGAATCATGTTGTCCCTTCTGCATATTCTATCTCTTCATAGTTAAATATTCAAAATCCCTTCTTCTGACCTTGGATGGGCTAAGGGGGATCGAGCCCCTGACCCCTTAACCAGTGATAGAGATCGTTTATGTTACAGTATCCAGATGCAGAAAGAAAGCTTATTGAGTACGCTCCCTCCATATTGGAGTATGATTTATTCAGTTCAATCATGATACTTGGTAAAGATTCTTGTCCCAAGTTCATCCCCAAGAAAAAGTAATATGTTTCCGCATCTCCACATGTGCTTAGTAGACAGTGACAACAAACATATATGCGTCCAAAGGAATAGTGTTCTTCTTATCTTCGAAAAAACAATAAAGGGATTGCCCTATAAGAGCAATCCCATTCTAATTTATTCTTTTGTAGCTATAACCATTACTTCAATATCATCTAAGCTAATATTTTGACGCTTCCAATTACCTGCCGTTCCGCCCCAAATGTTCTCAACCTTTAGTCCCACCTGAGTAAACATCTGTTTCAATTCAAACGGGAGGTATCTTCTCTCCTTAACCTCAACCTGTTTCTTTCCTTCGGGCAAATCCCATTCATCAATATAATGTTCTACCATGGTTACAGGATTAAACCTTCCGGAATCAACGTTCTCTTGGGTAAGGTTGCGAATTTTTGAGTATGCATTCAAGGTTGAAAGAATAAATCGACCCTTTGGCTTCAACCCGTCAGAGATATTTTTAAGAATCGCCAAATCATGTTCGACTGGCTCCTCATCTCTGCCAACTAAACCAAATGCCCCCTCGCAAAGGCAGATAACCGCATCAAATGTCTTTGTTGGGGTGTATTTCACAGCATCACAATGAACCCATTCAACATTCACATTCGCTTCAGTTGCCATCTTCTTCGCTTCCAAAAGCATACCTGATGATATATCCACTCCTGTTACCTTATATCCACGCTTTGCTAGTTCGATGGAATGTCTTCCTGTGCCACAACCTACATCAAGAATGTAGCTTCCTTCCGGAAGTTTCAATTCTTCAGTCACAAAATCAACTTCCGAAACTGTGTTCTCGGTAAACCCATTATTCATGTATTGAGGAGCATGTGCATCAAAAAAAGATTCCCAATTATTTTTATTCAACTCGTTATACCTCCATGTTATGAGAGCCACGGAAGCACATCAATATCTTATCGTATAAATGTAACTTCCGTAGTTCAGTTTTGTTTTGTTCCCTCTTGAAGATATACGAATAGACTTTTCATACTGCATCTCTCCCTTGTATAAGATATCTAAATTATAGAATATACCTCAAATTTTCACAATGGCGAATTTAGTTATAATTATGATTTCCCAAGACTATAGGCTATACGTACACAACTTTCAAGAAATTATCCCATAAGACAAACACAGGTTAACATTTCGCTGATTGCTAAATATGATTCATTCGGCACTGGATGGGGTCTAAAACAATCCGCATTAATCAAGAGCTAAACAAGCTAGCCCTTGCCAAACGCAAAGCGGAATTGGAATCTGTCCTCAAAACACAAAAAGACACGGAAGAGCAATTCCGTGCCTTTCAGAAGCTAATTGCGTTGTTCGCACAACTTGATATTGACGACGAGCAAGTTCTAAAACATTTGCTCTGTCAAGTAATTCAAAAGATAGAAGTCCACGAGGATGGATCTATCAAGATTCATTACAACATCGCCCATCCTCAAGGAACGGTCGAATGAAAATCCTAATTATCAGTATTCCAAGGTGTCAGGCTCTTATTCTATTGCTCTCATAAGTAAAATCCCCTACATGCTTCATCACAATAAACTAGCAATCCTCCTATTCTTCTGTAAACATAAGAAACTCCGTCACTATCATGGTGCAAATAGTAAGTTAAAATCAGCAACCATTCCTGGGGTGGTTCGACTAGCATCTAATCCATTACCAAGCATACCATTATTACCATCTCCCCATGTCCAAACGGTACCATCCTCTTTTAGAGCAATAGAAGTATTGCCGCCACCGCCTGTGATGGCTAGAACATTGGTCAATCCATTAATGATTGCTGGGATGTTGGTATAAACGTAATTACCAAACCCTAGCTGCCCATTCCCATTGTATCCCCAAGAGTAAATATTACCGTCCGCATCCTTAGCAAAAGAATTATAATCTCCTGCACTTATTAGGGTAATATCGGATAGACCGGTGATTTGAACAGGAACTAATTGATTATTGTTCGTTCCGTTCCCTACTTGACCCATCTGATTAAATCCCCAACTATACACATCTCCCGAATCGGTTAATGCCAATCCATGCTGATTCCCCATCTTGATGGAAATGATATTCGATAACCCGATTACTTGAACAGGCTTATTTCTGGTAATAGTTGTACCGTCGCCGAGTTGTCCATTATCGTTATAACCCCAAGCCCAAACAGTACCATCTGATTTCAAAGCGTAAGAAGCGCTATATCTGCCTTGTATCTCAATCACATGATTTAAGCCTGCTACTTGGACAGGTCTACTGCCTGAATCCCAAGTCCAAACCGTTCCATCACTCTTCAATGCCAAGGAAAGCGTACCACCTTCCGCTGAAATGGCGATTACATGATCAATTCCATTGACGATAGAGGGGAAGATAGAAGCACCTCTACCCCATTGCCAGATTTGACCTTCAGAAGTCAGAGCAAGCGTATGATCAAAACCACCTTGCACGGCAATTATATTACTTGGCAAGCCTGAAACAGCATACTTGGCTGGATGGACTGTCATCGTTCCATCACCAATTTGTCCACTCCAATTGGCACCCCATGTCCACACTTGACCGCTTGCTGCCAAGACTGCGATATGCCCGGCACCTTCGGACAATTGATTTTGCGGCGTTATCACAATATCATTCACGTCATAGTCTAGCTCTTTCGAGTAGACGCTGACCGTTCCAGCTTGATTTGTTGACTTCACTGTGATTACATGTGCTCCTGGTGTTAAGGCATCTAGTGCAATCGTCATAGTTGCACCGGCTGAGATACCAGAAGCGAGAACTGTCGTACCGTCTGTGTCATAAACAGTGATGTTATCTCCGTTTAATAGTTGTCCTATGGTGAGGATTGGCATGTAGTTAGAAAGAGAGCCATCCATAGAAATCGTAGGCAAGCCCAGAATACTGGTTGCTGCAGCAATCTCTACTGCCACTCCGGTTGTAGGTGCTGCTTCATTCTTCACTACTACTTCAAATGAAATATACTTACCTACATCTTCGCCTTGTAATTCATACGTTAAGCTTGTCGCCCCTTCAATCAAAGTATGATTGATTGTGAAGTCTATATCATCTGAACGGTACCATTGATAGGTTGTCCCGTCTTCCAAGTCCCCATTTACATCCTCATAGGTGTAAATGCCCGTCAAGGTTTGCCCTTCGATCAAGGTTCCGCTAATGGAAACATTCGTTGCAGTTGGTGCTGCTGGAGCCGCTATAATTAATGCAGTCGCTGCACTTTCCACTGTTAAACCTGTTGTAGGCGTTACTTCATTTTTCGGTGTTACTGCAAATGAAATATACTTGCCAGCATCTTCACTTTGCAATATATACGTTAAGCTTGTAGCTCCTCCAATCAAGGTTCGATTGATAGACATTTCCGCATTATCCGCACGGTACCATTGATAGATGGTACCTGCTTCAATATCCCCATCTTCATCTGCGTATGTGTAGCTTCCCGTCAGAGCTTGCCCTACGATCGCTGTTCCACTAATCGAAACACCTGCGGCAGATGGCGCATGCGGTGTTGGCGTCGGGGTCGGTGTTACTGTTGGCGCTGGCGTTTCTGTTGGTGCTGGCGTTACTGTTGGCGCTGGCGTTTCTGTTGGCGCTGGCGTTTCTGTTGGTGCTGGCGTTTCTGTTGGTGCTGGCGTTTCTGTTGGTGCTGGCGTTTCTGTTGGTGCTGGCGTTTCTGTTGGTGTCGGTGTTACTGTTGGTGCTGGTGTTACTGTTGGCGCTGGCGTTTCTGTTGGTGCTGGCGTTTCTGCTGGCGCTGGCGCTGGCGTTTCTGTTGGCGCTGGCGTTTCTGGTGTTGTTGGTGTTGCTGGTGTTGTTGACGTTGCTGGTGTTGTTGGTGCTGTTGTTACCAGCGGATTCTCGAACGTCGAGCCAACTGTATTAATAGTTGCGATTATGATTGTGCCTTGACCAAGTATTTTCACTACTGCATCTAAGACAAGTGAATTGATGGTCGTACCTTGGTTAAGGTTGATTGACGTTCCTGTTGCAGTTGATTTTACATTCAGATTCTTAATGGTACCTTCCGGGAAATCAACTTGAATTTGTTGCGAGCTAACATTTACTGTATTAAATGAACCTTGTAAGGTTACTTTTGAACCTGCCGGAATGGCAGTATTTAGGTTAACATTTTCAAAACCTGTCCCCTTAATGATTGCCGGAGAATTGACTGCTACTAATGCTACCGTTGTCGTTCCTTCCGATACAATCCGCACAATCCCTGTCCCCGATTGTTTATCAATTACAATATCAACGAGTACAGAATTGTTGAAATGAATACTATTCTCTCCGCCACCTTTGACAGTGACTGTCCCTGTTACTTTGACGTTTTCCAAGAAAGCATCGCCGGAGCCAATACCTTCACCCAATAATAAGTTTCCGTTAATAACCATGTTTCGCAGCGTTACTCCAGTTACATTCACAACTACGTTTTTATTGACAGTTTCTATTCCTGTAGTAGGACCGTAAGTACCTGCCTTGTTGTAAACGATTGCTTGCGACATCAGTGCGCGATCCAGAGTAACTACCGTTTCTGCACGAGTTATGAAGGCCTTCGGTTTAAAACTATGATCTGCATCATAGCCGGTCATAATCTGCTCGGCTACTACTGCGCCAATGGCATCCTTGCTCCAGCTTGCAAAGTCACTTGCATCCAGAAATGCTGCCGCGGATTCGTTATCTGTCGCATTTAATTTCAACAGTCGGCTTACAATCACGGCAGCCTCTTGTCGACTGATCGGATTGCCCGCCCCAATGGTTCCATCGTCGTAGCCTGTAATATATCCTGCTTTTACAGCTTTCGCTAAATCAGCATAGGCCCAGTTATTTGACGTTACATCCCGAAATGCAATCTCAGCTTGTTCTGTAAATCCAAACGCACGATTGACGAGAACTATAAATTCTGCTCTTGTAATTCTTTTTTCTGGTTTAAAGCTACCATCTTCATATCCGGTGACAAGACCTTTGTCAATCCATGCGGAAATTTGATCTCCCGCCCAATGGCCTTTGATGTCCGATGCCGCTGATGCTGATGCCGTTACCGTGGCACCAAACGTCATACCAAACGGTGAAAGTAATAGGCATACAATAACTACGTATGATACTAACTTTCTGATTAATTTGTTCTTCAAGATATACCCCCTCAATGACTACAGAGTTTTTATATTGGTTCATTACTCCGGCCAATGAAAAGTATATCTCTACCCAATGACAGCAAAATGACAAACTGTGACAAAAATCGCCTTGGCATGGGTCTTTCCAATTTAACATAATCGAACTCATTAGCGTTGCTGTCCATTGAACGCAAATAGACCGCCTCCTCTCGCAAAGGTATGCGGTCTATTTTGACGTTTCCTGATTGTTAGAGCCTACCGTCCTTAAAAGCGGCTATTGCACTGGGAGTCGTGTTAGCAGCACGGCTAACCATATCCGTCTTAATCTCTGTACGCTGCTCACGTTTGCCCATCGATTCCTGAACTGACCTCTTATAAATTCGCCTTATTATTCCTTTTCTATTTGCGCCAACACAAACATATCTTCATTAATTTCAACCGCAATAGCAGTTTGGGTAGATAAATCCTTTATCTTGTATAGCTTTGTTCCAACAGGATAGTGATTTGAAAACTCATCCTTACTGGACTCCGATTCCTTATCCGAGTAAGTTTTAATTTCCCCTATACTTTCCTCAATATCGGTAGAGGCTACTTTTATTTCAGTCCCCACATAGATCGTTTTATTAAACGTAATGATCTTGTCAAAGGACCAGCTTTGAGATGATACTTGGACTACCTCAGGTTCATTGGTCTTATCAACTTGAGCTAATGAAGGATGAGCACATCCTGATAACAGAAGTAGTGCAGACAAAGTTCCAATTAATCGCTTCACGGTCATTCCCCCTTAGTAATCAAGACGTTGGAAAATGAAGAAAGGTTACCTGAACTTAGTCCTGGGCAACGCAAAAAAGCGGCTCATCTTACACTCCGCTACTCTCACTCTTTATACAATTTAATAAAAATACTTACCCCAGCCCACCAAGCTTGCACGAAATACGAGACGCCGCTTCCTTCACGTGCCCAATGAATAGCGGAATTTCGTCTTCCCCAAGCCGATGAATCGGTCCTGCAGCTGACAGACTGGCAACAATTCGCTGCTGCGGGTCAAGCACAGGTGCCGCAATAGCAAACGCATCCGCATCTACCTCACCCAGGGTAAAACAATAGCCTGCGTCCCTTATGTTATGCAGTTCTTGCAACAGCGTAGACTGCGTGGAATCTGCCTCAAAAAGCTTGCACATGTCTTCGATAATCTTATCGTTCTCATATGCAAGCAGTGTTTTTCCCGAAGCGCCTGAATTCAGCGGCAACACCCGACCATTTTCAATAGACATTCTGATTAATCTTGGACTGGTTACATTCTCAAGACAGATGGCTTTGGAACCGGAGCGGACGAATAAGACCGAGGTTTCATTCGTTAGAGCCGTGAGCTCCTCCATGATTGGTCTAGCGATGACCAGAAGCTCCTTCTCGATCTGCTGAGTCAATCCTCTGGCTAAATCAAAAATCCGAAGCCCCAGGCCGATCTTGCTCCTCCCCTTGCGCTCCACAAAGCCACTCTTAATTAACGATTGAATAAAACGATATGCCGTGCTCTCCGGAATGCCTACCTTCTCCGCAATCTCGCTTACCGTAAGCGTAGAACCGGAATCAGCAAGGACAAACAGGATATCTATAGCACGTTCCAGCGTCTGAGTACCATTCATTATTACACCTCAAAATAAAACGATCGTAGTTATAAAACTCTGAACCAGTATATCATACTCTCTGTTCCCCGCGTGACCTGCGCAGGGTGGTTTTCTCAAGTCGCAACAGCACCATATTCGTTGATAACGCCAGCAAAGATACTAGTAGCGTGCCCCACACCATCTTGGGAATGGAGTTTTGATACAAACCTTCGAACAGTACCCCGCCCAGCCCTCCGGCATTAATCCAGGCCGCGATGGTTGTAATCCCTATTACGGATACCGACGCAATTCGCACCCCGCCCAGAATAACCGGCAAGGCAAGCGGCAGTTCAATCCGGACAAATTGTCTCCACGCGCTGTACCCCATACCTTTGGCCACCTCAATAATAGAAGGATCAATGCCTTGAAATCCTGAGATGACATTGCGGACCAGAATTAGCTGGCTGTACACAACTAGTGCAATGATGGCCGGCTTCGCACCCAGTCCCACGAACGGGATCAGCAAGGCGAACATGCCCAAGCTGGGAATCGCATAAATAATACTTAGCACAGACAACACAGGTACTGCAATTCTCCGTCTTCTGGCTAGCCAGTAGCCCAGCGGTAGCGCAATAAGCATCGCGATCAGCAAAGAAACAAACGTAAGTACGATATGCTCCCATAAAGAAATCAACAAATCATCATAATGGCGGGAAAAATAGTCCAGCATTCCAATCACCTGCCATTCTGCAGATTCAACTGCTCTAGCGTAATCTGACCTATTCGCTCACCCTTATCATTTTCAACCACGACATAAGGGGCATTGTGCTGCAAAAGAGACTGAAGCGCGGTCTTTAGACTCTCACTACCCTGAATGGTAGGAGCGCTATCCGGTACAGTGTCATTCAAGGCGATCATTCGATCCTCAGCCCGGATCAGGTGGAGCTGCTGGAATAAGTCATCTGCTTGAATCAAGCTCGACACAAAGGAATTGCTAGGGTTCGACATAATCGCCAGCGGGGTATCATACTGCTGAATGGAGCCTTCATTCATGACGATCATTTGATCGCCCAGCTTCATCGCCTCTTCCACATCATGTGTAACAAACAGTACGGTCTTGCCAAGCTCTTGTTGAATCTGCTTAAAATCGTCCTGTAGCTTCTTTCTTGTAATGGCGTCAATGGCGCCAAAAGGCTCATCCATTAGCAAAATGGCCGGGTCTCCAGCCATCGCTCTCGCGATACCCACCCGCTGCTGCTGTCCACCTGACAATTGGCGGGGATAGAGCTTTTTATAATTTTCCGGAAGATGAACAAGCTTCATTAAATAATCAATTCGCTCAGCTGTCTTCTGCCGCTCCCAGCCCAGAATATCCGGCACAGTGGCAATGTTCTGCTCAATGGTCAGATGCGGGAACAGCCCCACCTGCTGGATCACATAACCGATGCTCCGACGCAGCTCTGTTACAGGTAAGCTTCGAATATCTTGGCCAAACACAGAAATGGTACCTGCGGTCGGCTCAATAATGCGGTTCACCATCTTCAGTAAGGTTGTTTTCCCGCTGCCCGATGCGCCCAGAATCGTAACAAAGGAACCTTGGGGAATGCTTAGACTCGTTTCGTTAACAGAAGGCTTCGGGGCCTTCGGAAATGTTTTGGATACTTGCTCGAAAACAATTGCCTCTTTCATCGCTGATCAACTCCTGTAGGAAGGGGGTTTCCCCGTGCTGGAGAAACCCCACTGTTTCAATTCTTACTTCTTAATCAAGCCTTGTTCTTCCAGGAAGGACTTGGCTACATCTGCATATTCTTTTTTCTCAATATCGACTTGAGCGTTCAGCTTTTGTACAGTTTCGTTATCCAGCTTCGCGGAGATTGTATTCAACACTTTCGCGATTTCCGGGTCCTTGTCGTTAAGCTCACCACGGATTACAGGGGCAACGAAGTATGGAGGCCAGAATTTCTTGTCATCCTCCAGCAGCACGAGATCTTTGTTGGTCAAATCACCATCCGTAGTAAAGCCTACAGTCACATCGGCTTCGCCGTCCAGCACAACACGGTATTTGATACCGTAGTCAAACAGCTTCATGCTCTTGAAATTCAGTTTACCGTAAGTAGCATTCAGACCTTTCAGTCCATCTTCACGCTCTTCGAATTCCGGCACGGCTGCCATGTTAAGCTCAGGTGCATACTTCACTAGATCGGAGATTTTGTAGAGATTATATTTCTCAGCAATTTTCTTAGAGGTAACCAGACCTTGGGAATCATTGGCGTTGGTCGGTTCGAGCCAGATCAGATTGAATTTGTCTTTGTACCCTTTGGCTACTTCATCGTACACCGTTTTGGCATCCGATTTCGGAGGTAATTCCAGAACGTTGATCAATCCGGTTCCTGTGTACTCAGGGTAAAAGTCGATATCACCTTTTTTAAGCGCTTCATGAGCAACCAGTGTACCACCGAGATTAAGCTTCCGATCTACCTTGTAGCCAGCATCCTCAAGAGCCAGTGCGTACATTTCACCTAATACCAGGGATTCGGTAAAGTTCTTGGAGCCTACTTTCACAACAGTCTTGCCGGAATTGGAGGAGCACGCGCTAATTACCAGAACTACACTTACCAGCAAACCAGCCAAAGCCCATAGTTTTCTTTTCAAAGGAATACTCCTCTCACATTAACGCTGATATTTGGTGACTAATCTTTCGATTCCCGAAAACCCGATCTCCGATAGAATGGCTAAAAAGGCTACCGGAAGTGCGCCGACAAGCAGCAAGGAAAATTTGTACATCCCCAGACCATTAATGATGAACGTGCCAAGTCCACCGCCACCGATGAACGCAGCGAGCGTGGCACTGGCAATGACCTCTACCGCCGAAGTCTTAATTCCGGACAGCAGTAATGGAGCCGCAAGCGGCAGCTCGATCTTACGCATAATCATTCTCTCACCCATTCCGAGGCCCGATGCTGCTTCAATGATCGACGGCTCGATCCCCCGAAAGCCCATATATGTATTAATAAGAATTGGAGGGCAAGCAAGTATCGTCAAGGCGACGAGTGCGGGTGCAAAGCCTGTTCCCATGATCGGTAGAATAATAACTAATACCGCCAAGCTTGGGATGACTCGCAAGGAATTGAAAAGGCCCATGATCGGATCGGTTAACCATTGCTTCTTGGCACACAAAATACCGAGAGGTACACAGATGACGATCGCTATAAGAAGCGCGTAAACGCTTATGCTCAAATGCACCTTGGCCGCTTCCAGAAACCGGTCACTATTGGTTATCACATACTCGTAAGCTTCACGGAAAACATTCACCCGTAATCCAGCTCCTTTCGCCTAATTTATCATATAGCAATAATTAATTACCATTATTATTAAGCGATATATACCATTATGTCAATCGGAATTATTTTTTGTTTCTTTATATAAGACGAACTTAAGTTCCAAACGTAAAGCTCAGTCGTCACTACGGTGGAATGTTTGGACTTCCGGCCGCTGTTGTCTGCAGATTTCTTGGTTTATTACCGCTGTTCGCGGTAGAAATCCGCAGACAAAGGCGGGCGCTGTCGCTCCTACAGTTCCAAACTTCCCCCTTCGTTCCTCCTCGCTTTTTGTTACTTTCTTTTGTTCGACTTATATAGAAAGTTGTATCAGAGCATGCAGCAGCACATTGGCGCCGTCCGCACAATCCTCGGGACTGCTCCATTCCAATGGATGATGGCTGATACCATCGCGTGAGCGGACCAGAATCAAACCGATTTCCGTAAGCTCATTCATGGCAACCGCATCATGGCCTGCGCCGCAGACCATATAATGCTCAGGCAACCCATTAACTCTGCAGCTCTCTGCCAAGGTATCCATAATCATCTGGGAGGAACGAACGGGCGGAGCACTGTCTGTGGATATCATCGAAAGACTCAATCCTTTTTCTTCAGCTGTGCTAGCTAACGCCCCTCTAATCGCCCGCTCCATCCGAAGCAACTTCTCAGCTTCTTCATGCCGCAGGTCGACACTGTATACGACCTCTCCAGGGATAACATTAATTGCTCCTGGCGCAAGCTTTAATGTGCCTACCGTTGCCACTCCACCGTGCTCAACAGCTATCTGCTCGATGGCAAGCAGTTGCGCCGCAGTAGCCGTCAACGGATCTTGCCGCAGCTTCATGGGAGTCGTTCCTGCATGATCCGCACGCCCGCGAACCGTTACTTCAAGCCAGCTATGTCCATAAATCGCAGTAGCTATTCCAACAGAAGTCCCCAGCGCCTCCAGTACACGACCTTGCTCAATATGCAGTTCGACATAAGCCTGGAGCGATTGGCGGCTGCGACTGGCTAATGCTGCGGCATCGGGATTCACACCCGCATTTTCCATGGCTCGCTTTAAAGAGATCCCCTTGGCGTCCGTCAGTTCCAACCAATGATTATCCCAGCCCCCGCTCATCGCCCGGCTTCCCAGATAGCCTGCGCCAAAGCGCACGCCTTCTTCATCAGTAAAACAAATAACCTCCAGAGAACGAGCGTGCCCGATGCCCTGCTCTTTAATGGTACGCAGCACTTCTATTCCAGCCAGTACGCCCAGCGCCCCGTCAAATCTCCCGCCCTGGATAACTGTATCAATATGCGAGCCTGTAGCGATGACTGCTGCATCCAGTTCTTCACCTGCCAGCAGCCCGATCAGATTGCCTGCTTCATCCTGCCGGACCACTAGCCCGGCATCCGCCATCAGAGACATCACAAATTGTCTTCCGGTCAATTCTTCATCGGTGAGCGAAAGACGGGTAATGCCTCCCTGTTCATCCGCGCCAATCTGACCTAAAGCCTGAATGGAATTCCATAGACGCTCGCTATTAATTTGTACAGATATGGGATTAAGCATCCTCCCACCGACTGAAATCTTCTTCATCAAATAGCAGCAACGCTTGCCCTAACGCCTGTGTTCCAGCAGCGACGTCCTGAAATTCCGTCCACTCCTCCGGACAATGGCTTCTGCCATCCTTACTCGGAACAAAAATCATCCCGATCGGTGCAATACTTGCCAGTTGGTTGGCATCATGACCTGCTCCACTAGGTAGACAGGTGGCAGGAGCCACAGAATTACAGGCTAAGAGCACCTTCTCCAGCACCTTTTCCTTGACGATAACGGCATCCGATTTCGATAAAGACTCAAGGGATAGCTGCAACCCGCGTCTTGCTGCAATCTCGGCAGCTTCAGCAGCAAATGCTGAGTATACCGCCTCAGAGATTTTATGATCCAGCGAGCGGATCTCCAGATCAAATCTAACCAAGCCTGGCACAACATTGGATGCATTAGGCTCATTGTTCATTTTACCAATTGTACCTACCGCATCCTTCGCATAGTGCAGACAATGACGTTCAAAAGCCAAACCGATCTCGCAAAAACCTGCCAACGCATCGTTACGCAGCGTCATCGGGGTCGTTCCCGCATGATTAGGCGCGCCAGTAATCTGGACCCGATAGCGATGAATCCCTACGATGCCCAGCACCGCGCCCAGACGATGCCCCGATTGCTCCAGCACCGGGCCTTGCTCAATGTGCAGCTCCAGATACAGTGCTACCTCTCCCGGTTTTCTGGCTTCAGCATGCAGACGGCTGACATCACCGCCCTGCCGGTTGATAGCATCAACAAGCTGCAGACCTGTATCATCCCGCAGCTCCAGCATCGCCTCTGTCAGATTCCCCACCATACCGCGGCTGCCAATGGTTGAGAGGCCGAACTCGCTCGGTTCTTCCGCCGTAAAATCAACGATTTGCAGCGTATGCCGCAGCTTCAGCCCCGATTCTTGCAGCACACGGGCAATTTCGATACCGGCAAGCACGCCGATAATGCCATCAAAACGCCCGCCGCCCGTCACGGTATCCGTATGCGAACCGATCATAATCGGAGCTAAGCTGGGATCGCTGCCAGGCAGAACCCCGATCAAATTAGAGGCGGCATCAATCTCCACGATCAGTCCCGCGTCCTGCATTTGCGCGGTCAGCCAGCGTCTCCCGCTATCATACTCTTCCGTGAATGGACGGCGGGTCCAGCCGGGCTTGGACGGGTTGATCAGCGTGGATAGCTGCTCAATATTATTTTGCAACCTGGATGTGTTAGGTACCATCCCTGCATGAATCTCCATGTTCCATTCCTTCTCCCTAGAATGAATTTATGCCCGGTGCTCTGCGCTCACAAATTGACCATACCCAGGCTGGCCTACAACGGCTCCTGTTTCGTACACCACAGTCCCTCTGACCAAGGTATGGGTTAGCTTCCCTTGCATTTGCATGCCTTCATAAGCACTCCAGCCTGCACTGGAATGTAGCTCCCGCTCATCTAGTGTCCAGGCAACAGAAGGATCAATAATCGCCAGATCGGCATCGTAGCCAACTGCCAATTTGCCTTTGCGATGCCCCAGTCCAAATACATCTGCAGGTCTTTGACTAAGCAGTCGCACCATCTCCGTTAGCGATATCCGCCCCTTCGCCACGCCTTCACTATAAATGACAGGAAGCAAATGCTCTACGCCCGGAGCCCCCGATGAATTGTTGAAAATGTCCGCATCCGATTTGCGCTCAAGCAACCATGGCGCATGATCGGAAGTGATCATATCAATGGCGCCTTTGGCAGCCAAGTCCCAGAGACCTTCAACATCTGATCTGGAACGCAGAGGAGGATTGATTTTCCCCTTTGCCCCGAGGCGCGGCATGTCATCTTCGCTAAGAGTTAGATAATGCGTACAGGTCTCTGCTGTAATTTTAGCCCCAAGTGAGCGGAAGTACTCAGCAAGCTGGAAAATACGAGGATACGTACAATGATACAAATGCAGCTTGACTCCGGTCTCGTAGGCTAGCTCCATTACTGTCAGTGCAGCGACGGATTCGCTGACTTTCGGTCTGCTCAAACCATGCGAACGAGGGTCGTTGCCGTCATCGCGGTATTTATCAAGGTAGCGCCTTACGATTTCATCGTTCTCGGCATGAACGCCTACTGGCAAGCCCGTCTCAGCAATGACAGCAAAGGAATCCAGCAGTTGTCCATCATCTATCCGCGGAAACCGGAAAGAATCCGTGTTAAACATAGACACCTTGAAGCCACAAGCTCCTGCTGCTGCCAGCTGGCGAATATGCTCGTAGCCGTCCTCTTTATGGATGGTGACCAGCATGGCGATATCTACAAGGGATTCCCGCTCCAGCCGCAGTCTTTTTTCCTCGAACATCTCAAGCGTACAGACCATGCCTGTCGCATCGTAAGGCATCTCTATAATCGTAGTAACCCCACCCGCTGCTGCGGATGTACTCGCTGTGGTAAAACCTTCATCTAAAGAGCTATAACAATGAACGTGCGCATCTACAGCCCCGGGGAGCACAAAACTCCCCTCTGCGTGAATCACTTTGTCTGCTGCGATGGCCTCTTGGTCCTGTTGACCTATGCTGACAATCTTCCCGTCCTTGATCCCAACCGCTGAATCATATAGCACTCCATCAGGAAGTACGAGGTTCCCGTAAACTAGAAGATCATATTGTGAGCTCATGAATCACTTCTCCCTTCCAATCGAATTCCGCCCCGCATTAATTCATATGCAGCACTAATATCAGGGGTTAGTGGCCGATCCTCTGTCAAAGGCGATACCACGTTTCGAATCTGTGCATAGACCGCAGCTGATCCTTGACCTAATGTAGCGTGTGAATCACGTAAATCAATCGCCTGAGCGGCGTGAATGGCTTCCATGCCAAGAATATAATATAAATGATCAATAATATCAGATGTCTTACGAATCACCAGCGGGGTATTGTTCGCATGATCCTCCATGTCTCCAGCAATAGAGAAGTAGTCCGCAGAGACCGGATTAGACAGCAAGCGGATTTCTGCATCCAGTGAAGTAAAGGTCTTCTGCATCGTGCCGAAAGCAATCGTCCCTTCGTTGGGAGCCAGAAAACGCCCCAATCCAGTGAAACGCGACGTTCCCAATTTGAGCGAGCGATAGCAGGATATTTTGGATACATGACTAAGTGCAATGGCCAGCATTTCAAAAGCAACAGTCCAGGTGGTCACGTCAAAATTAGATGAAGGCACCACTCTTCTTTCTTTTAAAAGAACACAAGGATTGTCATCTGAGCTATTCAATTGTACGCACAAAAGCTTGGAAGCATACGCAAGCGCATCCCGAGCCGCGCCATGGACATGACAGGCACTCCGAAAGCTTAATGGATCTTGAATCTTCTCCCGCTGATCCATTTGCAGCAACTTGCCGCCGTGTAAATAATTTCGGACATTCGCTGCACTTTCCGCCGCTCCTTCCAGTGGCCTAGCTTCGAATAATGCCTCCTCAAATGGGCTGGTACAACCTTGCAGCGCCTCAAGTGACAAGGCGAACACGGCATCTGCCGTGTCCAGCAGTCGTAGTGCCGCTGCTGCCGTTAATGCCGCACTGCCTGACGACAAGGCGTTAGAGCTAACAATCGCCAGCGCATCTTTTGGTCCAAGCTTCAACGGCAGAATCCCATTGGCTTCCAATGCGACTTGGGCAGAGACCGTGTTCCCTTGATAGCTTACTTGCCCTTCGCCGATCATAGTCAAACCAATATGGGATAAAATAGATATATCTCCAGCCCCCACTGAGCCGCGTACCGGAAGAATCGGATGGATACCGGCATTAAGCATATCCCGGTACATCAGGACAATCCCCGGCTGCACACCGGTACAACCTAGCAGCAATGTATTTAGGCGCGCGACAAGTACCGCTCTTACCTGCTGCTCTGTAGCCGCAGGACCCACCCCAGATGAATGAGAGTAAATCAGATTTCGATTGAATGCTTCATACATATCGGCGGTGATCTGACGGTCTTTATTCTTGCCAACACCACGATTCAGTCCATAAATCGGAATGCCTTCCGCAGCCAGCTCATGAATCAGAGCATGCGCTTCCTCAACCCGTTCCAGCGCCTCCGGAGACACTTCCACCCGGCATCCGCTATTGGCAATCTGCTCAAGCTCCTGAATCGAGAGATTGTGTCCGTCAAGCGTAATTATAGAATCGGACAATTGACCTTCTGTGTCCGTAACGTTCATTTCTATGTTTCCGTCCATAGTCTAGCACCTTCTCAGTTGTAATAAAGGATCAAATATTAGATGCCCTTCAGACCGTATTCCGCAAGCGGAATGCCAAGCGCTTTTTCTACCTCCGGATAGACGGTAGGATCCTTCACGCTGGAGCTAAGCGGAACATGCTGCTTGTCGATGGCGAGCAATGAAATTTCCATTCCTTCCTTCACACCGCCTACACTGATTGGCAGACCCGTAGCTACCTCAAAGGTTGTAATGACATCCGGGTAAGTCGTTAAGCGGTTCCCGTTAGCATCATCTACCGCCATGTATTCATTCATGACATGCAGCGTCAATTCACTGCCAGCGCCGTCAGCCATCGTAATGGTACCAATATCAAATGCGCCTGAATAATGAACGTCCTTCTTCAGCACGACGCCTCGGCCGATCATTTTACCGTTCGTTTTCTGAACGACGGTCTCCATAATCGCTTCCGGCCCTTTTGCCTCCGCCTCAATCATCGCGTAGCCAAGGTCAAGTGCAATCGAAATCCCGCCAATCGCCGCATGTTCTTTCACATAAGAAGCCGGAATCGGATGACGTGCAGAAGCAATGAAGCCCCCAGACATATCAGAAGCCGTGCGCAGGATGTTGGACGTCTTCGCAGGCGTTCCTTTTACAACCAGCTCCAAGTAAGAACCGGTGTCTCTACGGCCACCAACTACTACCTGAATGGTCTGATAGTCAAGGCGCGAAGCCAGACCCATGGAGCCCATTTTACCTGTAGGATGCGCGCGAATATCACCGGTTGCATCCACAACCACCAGGCCGAGCGCTGCAGCAGGCAACCAGCCGTTGATCGTACTGGACATGCCGTTCTGAGGTGTCATCACACCGACCACCTTGCCATCAAAGTTCTCCATCAGGAGCTGAACAGCTTTGATATAGTCAACGCCCCACATCTCCCATTCATTTCCGGCGGGTGCGCCAATGGCTGTACATGTAATTATAATCGCATCATCTGGAAGCTCATCAACCGATACCAGCTTAGGCTTCGCAATACCTACTGCCGCACCACCAATCTCCAGTCCGTGGTCAACCCAGCCGCCACCTCCAGCTGCAAATACTGCTCCGCCTCTAACTGCTGCACGTACATCCGCTATTGTTAATTCCCGCATGATTCATTCTCCTTCACAGTGGTATCAATTCTACGTATTCCTTTTTTGCTTACTTCATCTAATGCTTCCTCATAGCCTGCGTCTGCATATCTCATAACGCCAAGTCCCGTATCGTTATCTAGCGTTGTCTTCAAACGAAGATCTGCATCAGCCGTTCCATCCGCTACGAGTGTTACACCAGCGCTTGTCATATAGCCACTGTAACCGCCCCCGCCGGAATGGATCGCTACGAGATCCGCCATCGAAGAACAGTTAATCATGGCATTCAGGAGCGGCCAATCCGAGATCGCATCACTGCCGTCCTTCATATTCTCGGTCATGATATTCGGGTGAGTCATCGATCCGGCATCCAAATGGTCACGTGAAAAAGCAATCGGACCGCTAAGCTCGCCCGTCTTAACCATTTCGTTCACCGCCAAGGCCAGCTTCGTCCGGTCACCGTGTCCGAACCAGCCAATACGCGCTGGCAAGCCTTCCACCGGCACATACTTGTTCGCCAGCGAAATCCAGTTCACTACGACCTCGTTATCGCTGAAATGCTTCAATATATATTGATCAATCTTCTGAATATCGCCGGCGTCCCCGCTCAAAGCTACCCAGCGGAAAGGACCAATGGCGCGCGAGAACAACGGTCGAAGGAAGGCTTCCGTAAATACCGGGATATCAAAAGCATTTTCCACGCCGTTCTGCACTGCTTGTGAGCGGATATTATTTCCGTTATCAAAGACAATCGCTCCTCTGCGCTGGAACTCCAGCATCGCTGTAACTTCAACAGCGATCGAAGCCCTTGCATCAGCCTGGAGCTGATCGGGCGCAGATTTGCGCATCTCGGCAGCTTTTTCCAAATTATAACCGGAAGGTATGTAGCCATACATTAGATCATGCGCCGAGGTCTGGTCCGTGACCACATCAGGCTGTATTCCTCTGCGAATCAGTTCTGGATAAATTTCGGCAGCATTGCCGAGCAAACCTACAGACAGGCTCTCCTTCTTCTCAGAAGCTTCCTTAACCCACTGCAACGCTTCGTCCAGATTAGCTGTCTTCTTCTGCAAATATCCGACTTCAATGCGTTTATCAATTCTGGCTTCAGATACCTCCACGCATAAAATAACGGCACCCGCCATCGTACCCGCCAGTGGTTGTGCGCCGCCCATTCCGCCCAAGCCAGCGGTTAGAATAAACTTGCCCGCCAAGCTGCCGCCGAAATGCATTCTGGCGATCGATTGAAAAATCTCATACGTCCCTTGGATGACGCCTTGCGAACCGATATATTGCCAAGCTGCGGCGGTTAGCCCGCCCCACACGATCAAGCCCTGCTCTTGATATTTATAGAAGTTATCACTCGTAGCCCATCTGCCAACGATATTACAGTTCGCCATGACCACAATGGGCGCATACTTATGTGTACGCATAATGCCGATAGGCTTTCCGGATTGGATAACAAGGGTCTCATCCTCTTCCAAGGATTTAAGAGTATTAACAATGGCATGATAGGAATCCCAATTCCGTGCTGCCTTCGCAAGTGCAGCATATACCGTAAGTTCCTTCTGATTCTCGCCATTTTCAAGTACATTCTCGAGCATTCTTAGCAGCGCTTCCTGCCTCCAGCCCTTACACCGCAGCTCTCCACCTCTAGCAGCTGTAATTCTATCCATGCCAATTCCTCCTTTTTATCACCATTCAATAATTACTTTCTATTAATCAATAAATTAACAAACACACACCTTATAGTCAATACAATTCGCAAGATTTGCGTCAGTTTAAGTAACGCGCTAGGAAATAACCGCTTTATTGCGGTGCTGAAATAACTTTATTGTAAGTTAACATCGGCTTAGAAAGCTAATTTAATGACAATTTTCCACAGAATGATTTGCTATCTACAGCGAGAAAGAAGGAACCTGGCTCCGCTGTGGAGGCAGATTCCTTCTCTTATAATTGGCTTCCTATACAAAGCACTATCAATTCACTGCTTCGCCATCTACCAGAAGCTCGACACGTTCATTGTAGAACGCGATACGACCAGCGATCACCGACAGCTCGGGACGAGGATCGGAATAAGACCAGGCGATCAAATCCTCCCCTTCGTTCGAACGCCAGTAACGATCAGAGTAACCTTTATACGGGCACTCGCTCCAATCTTCGGTTTCCGTCAGCGCATTGAAATCAACAGCTTCTATCGGAAAATAATATCTGGTCGGCAAACCTGTCTCATAGACCAGCACCGGATCATTCGTTTCGGCAATCACCCGGCCATTCACCTTTACAGTAACATGACGGCTGCTCGGCAACGCATCCACCCGATTATGCGGGTCACGCGGATGTGTCATCACCGGTTGATCTTCCTCAAACCAGCCGTCCAGCACACCGAGAAACCAGTTAACCCCGAGATAACCTTCGAGCCCCGGTTCGTTCCACGACCACGCCGCAAAAGGAATATGTCTATCCCCTAAATGAAGATCAAACCACTTCACCTCCGTTGTACGCGGTCGATAGAATCCCCCTGGCTCCGGCACTCCCTCCGAAGGGGTCAAGAGATCCGTTCGAACGTGTTTCACAGGAAAACCGTACTCAGGAACCTTATGCCGTGGCTCCCATACTAGAATCTGCGAACGGCTGTCTACTACCGCCACATCCCCTACTACGGCTCGCACCCAACGCTCACTTGGTTCGAACGTGTAACGTTCAGGGTAAGGAGGATACCGGCGGGTCAGACTGGAACTCTCCTGAGGAAGCGCAGCGCTTAGTGGGCGATTGGCAAAGCGAGGAAGGAGTTGACGCTCCTCGTCAGTAATGACAAATGGTACACGTTTAATAGTGTTAGCTGTTTTTTGATCCAATGGAGTCATAATCTACATCCCCTTCTCTTCTGTAGTGTTGAAATTATTTAAGCAATCCTTCGCTTTGCAGCCATTCCTTGGCTACATCCTTCGGCGTTCTCTGCTTCACGTCAACCTCGCCATTCAAGCGCTGCATTTTGTCATCATCAAGTTTTCCTGCAAGCTTATTGATCACTTCACGCAACTCAGGGTGTTTCTCCAGCACTTCGCCGCGGATGAGAGGAATGGCATAGTAAGGTACGAACACCTGCTTATCATCTTTCAGAACAACAAAGTTACTGAGCGGAATCTGACTGTCGGTTGTATACGCATTGGTCACATCAATCAGATTTTGCTCGATGGCTTTATAGGCCAACACTCTGTTCGGTATGTTTTTGATCTCTTTAAACTGTGGGTTGTACACCTTCTGGATTACAGGCCATGTATCTTCGCTCAGCAGAAAGTCCTGGCTTGTTCCAAACAATAAATCCTTAGATTGAGCAGCTAAATCCGAAATCGTCTTGATATTCAGTTTCTCAGCAGCCTCTTTGCGCATTACAAATCCGTAAGTGTCATTAAATCCGAGCTGGTCCAACACCTCGACTTGGTGCTTCTCCTTGAACTTTTCTTTTACAATATCGTAGACCTTTTGCGGATCATTTTCAGGCTTCTCCTTTAAAATCTTAATCAGAGCCGTCCCTGAATACTCTATATAAGTATCGATCTCACCTTGCTGAAGAGCTTCCCATACTGGACCCAAGGAAACTATTTTGGTGTTAAGTTTAGTATCTTGTTCAATGAGTTGAGCAATGGCACTAGCCAGAATGTCCGATTCTCCAAAACCCTTGGAGGCGATAGTTATCGTATCCGCGGAACTACCCTCCGATTTTCCACAGCCCGTTACCGCCAATGCTACTATGAGCGATAACCCAAGCATAACAAGAGACCTCGACTTTTTTCTCAAACCTAATCCACTAATTCTTCCAAGTAACTTCATCAACAACTTCTCCTCCCACTTGCCCATAAAAAAAGGCTCCATTCCCCTTAAGTTAAGGAAAATGAAACCTCCGTTTGTCCGGTCAGTTATCAGTATGATTATTAATATTCGATAATCGAATATCGTAAAGCAATATTAAAACACACTATTCCACTTGTCAATCTTTTTTATCAAGTAAATTCATCGGAATAAGGAGATACCTTTTCTAACCCAATTACCTGTGGAGGCTCTCGCATCTGATAACAACATTCCTATTTAGTTAATACTGCACAAATCATGTTTCCTTCTGGCGAATATTCTTTCCCCGCTACGTCACCATACAGCTCATATTTGCTAAACCCAATATGCCGCATCTCATCCATTAACGTATTTTCAGTAAAATAATGATCCCATATATTGTAGCAATGGATTGAGCTCTCATGAATGACGATCGTTTGGTTCAGAACTGTATCCTCTTTGTTATAACGATAAAATGAGTTCAAACAAAGATGAGGTTGATCACTCCAAAAACCGCCATCCCCACTATACTCCCAATCCTTCTTTTCCTTCTCGCCTTCATGTTGGGCCGGAGTGAATACATCCAAAATAAACTTACCATTTGGTTTTAATGCCTTAAACACTTTGTCCAATAACTGAAATCTGGCTTCGGTAGACATAACACCATAATCACAATAAATAAGCGTAATCACATCAAAGCTTTCAGAATACTCAAGGTCTAAGTAATCCTGATAATGATACTGGATATTGTAATGACTAAGCGTTGATTGTTCCTGCGCATAAGCTATTGATCGTTTGGAGTAATCTATCCCTGTTACCGAATACCCGGCCTTATGAAATCTCTCAGCATACAAACCAGGACCACAACCTAAATCAAGTAAGGTCGAGTAATGCTTTGGGGGAGCAATGCTTGAAATCCAACTAACCGATTGTTCGAGAAAATCCGCCTTGCGAGTTGCAGCATCCCAATCAGGATTGAGATGGGCCTCAAGCATGCCTTTTGAAATATGCTCATCATCCCAAAACTTGTCCGTACTTGGGCGATATAATTCAGGTTTACCAGAATATTGTGATATTTTAGTTAACATGATCTCACCTCGTATAATCACTATTCCTTTAGCCTTCTATAAATGAAAATCATTATATAATAATCCTGAATAATAACAAAAATCAATACTTATTTGCTCACGGGAGCCAATATGTAATAAGCTGCTTCTGGCACTCGACCGGAAGCAGCTTATTTTACGAAATAACAAAGAAACGGTATCTCTGCCGCCTAATCCGTGTATCTGGCCAGCCACTTCCGCAACCAAACATATATTTCGCGGATGGTCCGTGTCCGTCTCAATGATTTTTTCAAATCCGGCTTCATCAATAAAAGCTTCTCCCGGTACTCGATCCATATGTTCAGTCTCTCCATCAACCTGCAACCTTACATCGGACAGACACTTCGCATCTTCCTTGACTGCAGAGCGGATCGTGTAATGGAACCCGTTCACTTGGAATTCCTGTTTGCTAATGATCATGGCAATATTCCTTTCTTACCATTATAACTTGTTCCATATTAATCCAATTATACAGGTTATACGGTTAATAAAAATATAGCGAGTTTTCTTTAAAGTGTTTTTAACCTCTGGAGCCCCCCCAAGTTAAATCACATCCATTAACTTCTTCACAATTGTACTGCTTAGTTGTTTAATATCCCCGTCATCTAACCGGTAAGCGGAAGTATCTTTACGAGCAGGGATTGGGCCCGGCGGCAATAGGTCTGCAATATGCAGGTCGATAAGTACAGCAGGGTCTGTCCCTGTTCTTTTTCTGAGCTCGCCTGACACCTTCGGGTTTGTACCGTCCGCTCCACCACTGATCGAAATGAAACCATACTTGTACCGATTTGTTTTCAAGTACTTTAAATATGCGCGGAGTGGTGTGGCCACTTGCCCCATCCAAATAGGTCCGAAAAAGAGAATCAAATCATATTTTCCTAATAGATCGGGTGCCGGTTGTACCAGCGGTGTCCTACTAAAGATCATATCCAGCGTAATCGTACCCAGCGTCCGGGGCTTGGATTCTAAAATTCGAATATATTCAGCCGATAACTCCTTCGCCACATTGCTAGCTAACGCTTCATTATTGCCAGTGAATGAATACGAAATGACTATAATGCTCATGTGGTACCTCCTTGAAAAGAATTATTTTCTCTGAGCCTGCTCCAGCGCATTTTCGAGTGCCTTGAGATGTACTTTGGAGGTCAGAGTTGCACCACTAATAACGTCCACCTGAAGTGATTGCGACTTCATCACCTTCCCAAACAAATCACCAATGCTTAAACCACCATTCAGTTTCGCTGGCGCCCCCTGTTTATCCAAAGCACCCTTAAGTATGATGATTTCTGAAATCCGCCCCTCCGATATCGTTGCCCGAACCTTGGTATCTCTGGAATGATCCTTTGTACCGATGTATTTCCCCACATAAGTACCATCACGCAACTTTTGAAAATCTATGACACCAATCGTAAGCTTCTCAACTTCACGACGTCCCGGAGCGCTTGAGAGAATTCCCCCCAATAATACACCTCCTATCACGCCTAGGATTATCAGTGGAATAATCCACTTTTTGATCGCCCCCTTTCTTCTTACACTCTTGCTCATCCACATTCCCCTCTCATTCATGTTTAGTGAATGAATAATATTAAATTCATTCATTTCATTAGTGAAAAAAAACTGCCTCATTAGTATGTTATGGGCAGTCCGTTAAACCTTTCATGATTAGTTCCATCATATAGTCTAGAAGCTGTGGAAAGTACTCAAGCCCGATTTCTTCCTTGTGGGTGTCCACATTGATCATCGCAGCGAAAACCATCATAATCATTTTGCTATCAATGTCGCTTCGCATTTTGCCATCGGCTTGCCACTGCGTTACAATCTCAAGAAAGCTATTATACAGGAAGTCCATCACCTGAATTCCGGTTTCTTCCCGATAAACCTGTTCGATTTTCCCAAACACACTTTTGTTATACCATTCCTTTAGAATGGGGTTAGCTAACATCCCTTCCATATTGAGTGCCATCATTTGCCGAATGACTGTCAGCGGATGTAGACTCATATCAAGAGATTGCATGCAGTTTTCTTTGAGTTTGACATTTTCTTCAAGAAAAATATCCATAAAAAGCTTTTCTTTTGAGGGATAATAGTTGTAAAAGGTCCCTACGGCTATTCCCGCTCTTTTCGTAATGTCCGAGACATTCGTATCTTTAAAGCCCTTATTACTAAAGATCTCTTTCCCACAATCGTAAATCAATGTTTTTTTATCTTCCACTTTTGTAATCTCCATGAATGAATAATTATTTTTCCATTCAGATCATAGTCTTTAATGGTTAGATTTGTCAATGCAATTACTTGATTGTTTTGTTTTCGTTCATACAAAACAAAAAAACGGCATCTCTGCCGTTTCTTCTGTGATGGACTCTCAGGGACTCGAACCCTGGACCAATTGATTAAGAGTCAACTGCTCTACCAACTGAGCTAAGAGTCCATATAATGTTCTTGGTGGAGCCTAGGGGGATCGAACCCCTGACCTCATCGCTGCCAGCGATGCGCTCTCCCAGCTGAGCTAAGGCCCCGCAGTGCTTGTCTTATTAGGAAGATCATTTCCTTCAGTCGACTTTTATATCATACAAAAAATCATCTTCACTGTCAATACTTTTCGTAAAAAAATCAGAAATTGTCCGTCCACCCATTCCCCACTACTTATATCTACCTCTGTCGATATTGGAAATCCGCTTTAAATAGTAGAATCAAAACGGCAATTTCTTATTCAATTTCAATGTTATATATAATTACATATAATCCGATTAATCATCAAATAAAATTGTTTTTTTATTGATATTTAATTTTTATGTAATATATTATTACGCAAAATCCTGAAAAATCACTTATTTTCGTAAATTTTTATTGACCTTTTAAAATTTTATGTATTAATATGTAACATAATATAAGACATCATGAGGGGGCCATACTATGAAAACATCCATACCTACCCGGCATAGACGTACGCCAAGCCACACGAAGACTCTTATGCACCTTTTGACAGGCGTAATGCTCGGCATCATATTATGTCTGAATCTCTATCCATTGATGGCCTATGCTCAATCCGAGACGGATGTAACCGAATTGGGTGTCGTAAAACTGGCCGATGCCCTGAAGACTGGTAAGATTACAAGTGTAGAGGCTGTCCAGGAATACTTGGATCGGATTAAAGCCTACGACAAAAAGATTGGGGATAAACCTGGTCTGGGTGCAATTATTACCCTTAACAAGAATGCCTTAAAAGAAGCCGCCGAGCTGGACAAGGAGCGGGCAAGCGGCCATATTCGCGGCCCACTGCACGGCATTCCGGTACTGGTCAAGGACAACATCAATACGGCCGATATGCCCACTAGTCACGGTAATCAAGCACTTGCCACCTACCAGCCTAAGTACAACGCTACTGCTGTCCAAAGACTGAAAGATGCCGGAGCCATCGTGTTGGGCAAGACAAATATGGCAGAATTCGCTATGTTTTGGGATACGGTAAGCTCCGTCAAAGGCAGGACGTATAACCCTTATGATCCTACAAAGAATATCAACGGCTCCAGCGGGGGGACCGGTGCAGCAGTCGCAGCAAGCCTTGCTGCAATTGGCCTTGGAACCGAGTCCTGCGGTTCGATTACCGATGTTGCTTCCTTCACCAATCTAGTTGGATTCCGCCCCACAGTAGGGCTTGGTTCCATGGCTGGAGTTGATTACAATCCGCTAGGAGATGCCATTGGACCACTAGCGTTGTCCGTTGAAGACGCAGCGATGCTACTAGATGTTCTAGCAGGTACAGACCCTAAAGATCCCTGGACCGCAAAAGCAAACAGCTACAAATCCGCTTCATACCTGAACTCGTTGAAAAGTTCTACCCTTAAAGGGGCCCGCATCGGTTACGTAATCGCCCCATTTGGAGGCTACGATTATTCTCCAGGCCCTGAATCCGATAACATTCTAGCGACGACGGAGAAGGAAATTTCAGTACTTGAGGCTCAAGGTGCAACAGTCATTAAAATTCCGCTTAACCGAAGCTGGTGGAATAAGTATGCCCCGCAGAACGCTTCCTACTGGGCAACAACCGGGCATGAAAGTTATTTCGCAAAGACAGAAGCAACCTGGCCAAAAGGGCTAGCTGGACGGACTGAACCGAAAAATGCGATTAATTTCGGCGATATCGTTGCGGGTAGCCCAAATATGGAGAAGACTGCCAAAGAGTGGTTAATGGCGGACGACAAGAAGCCACGAGACAAGGTAGGATTCGCAGCAGCAGTTGCTGCCCGTCAAACATTTGCTCAAGGGGTAACTGAGCTATTCACCTCATATAAGCTTGATGCACTCGCATACCCGACAGTTGCAGCCCCACCTGCCAAAGTTCATAAGAATCCTGCCGAACTACTCGATTCCGAGCAATTCGGTACACATTGCGGATGGGCTAATTTCACCGGCCGTCCTGTAGTAAGTGTACCCGCTGGCTTTGCAGACAAATTCCCTGTCGGCATCAGTTTGCTCGGGTCACGGTTTGGCGACGCCAAACTGTTGGGATATGCCTATAACCTGGAACAGGCATCCCCTCATCGCAAAACGCCTGAATTGACTCCATCGCTCCTGCACATCGCAGGAAGTACGAGCACAACATCATCAGCTTCGGCTAATTCTTCCCGAACCGAAGCCTCGCCTGGCTCTGGTGAAGCTTCAAGCGGAAACGCACTCTCCGCCAGCACTTCAAGCATGTCGCCTTCTGGCCTTCCACTATCAATCGTCACAGTCTTCATAGCAGCCATTGGCCTAATTGGACTTGTTGTCCGGCTACGCAAAAACTAACTTCCTCAAACATACATTCTTAACTAAAAGAGGGGGCAATCGATGATTCCCCCTCTTTCCCGTACCACAAAGTCTCTTCCCTTAGACAAAAAAAGAAGCTCAAGCATGAGCTATGCTTGAGCTTCTTTTTAATTGGAGTTCATCTGCAAATTTCCACACAACAAAAAAACGGCATCTCTGCCGTTTCTTCTGTGATGGACTCTCAGGGACTCGAACCCTGGACCAATTGATTAAGAGTCAACTGCTCTACCAACTGAGCTAAGAGTCCATATGATGTTCTTGGTGGAGCCTAGGGGGATCGAACCCCTGACCTCATCGCTGCCAGCGATGCGCTCTCCCAGCTGAGCTAAGGCCCCGAAGGGCTTGTCTTATCAGGAAGATCATTTCCTTCAGTCGACTTTAATATCATATAAAAATTGAGACCACCTGTCAACACTTTTTTGAAAGAAATTTTAAAGCATTTATTCTAGCTGCGAATCCTCCTCAGTCTACACTGTCACTTTCATGATAAATCGGAAGTTCAACGACAATCTCAAGGCGGCCCTTATGTAGAGAAGCTGATACACTCCCATTCATCCACTCCACCAGAAGTTTAACAATAGCAAGTCCTAACCCTGTTCCCCTGTTTCTGGCATGATCACCCGTATAGAATCGATCGAACAGCCGCATAACATCAAGAGCAGCGCCAGTATTCACAGCATTACTGAATGAGAGAAGAATCTTATTTTCGAAAGGCTTCAAGCTAATTTGGATCTGACCTGTGGCATGCTCACAGCCATTACGGATCAGATTATTCACAATTCTGGCGAGCATTTCCCTGTCAGCAAGGGCAAACCTTGGCGGAGTCTCCTCAATTTGAACGGACAGCCCCCTTTCCTCCAGCAAGGGTACCACTGCCGCTACGCCCTCAGCAATCAGGTTACCCACATTCACCTTTTCCGCTCGACATTCTGGTTCTGCATTCAACAGATAGGCATATTCGAAAAAGAGCTCAATCAACACTCCCAATGCCTCGGTATGTTTCCGGGCAATACGAAGCTTCTCCCGCTGATCACAAGGTAAATCACCGTTCGCCATCAGTTGCTGATAGCCCTTAACCGCGGTCAGTGGTGTCCGCAAATCATGGGAAATGTTCGCTATAAGCTCCTTGAAGTTCTTTTCCTCACGAATGGCTTGAAGACGGAGGTTCTCCTCCGCCTTTAAGCATTGATTAATATGAATGGCTAGCGAATTAAGCTCCTTACTCAAGAGGTCCAGGCTGACCGGTTGCCGTGTATGCTCGGCCAGACGCTTACCCAGTTGGCGATTGATGCTGCGCAGCTGCCGCTGAATAAAAACAATATACGCACCCAGCAGCAGAACCATTACAATTAAAGCCCCCAATGCAATCGCCAACATTTTCACAGCCTCTCCTTACTTGATTTCAGATTTTCTAAATGCCATATAGGTGACGGTCAGCATTAACGTTATAAAAATTAGGCTGATACCGATCGTTCGTACCATATCACCTGCGGTTGTCTCCAGCGCCATAAGCGCATGCTTGTTCCCGTAAGGGGTGAGCGAAAAGATACGGCTGAGCACCGATGGACTCTCACTTCCTCCAGCCAGTTGTGCACACAGAACAGAGAAACCATAGTAGATAGCAACCACGAACACAGGCTTTTTCAGAAAAAAAGCAAGTGGCACACATAGGCTTAACTGTGCTATATAGACAATAATCAAGGTCAGCATAATTGCCGCCAGCTTCCCGATCTCTGCAATCCCGATTCCGCTGCCGCTTTCAGCCGTCAGCACATGCAGGAAGCCAATCCCCACAGAACCGACGTCGAACTTGTACCCTGTACCCAGCCCAGCCACCGTAACGATTGCATAGGGCAACAAGAGCAACATTAAGGCAATCGCTAGCGCAGCAGCTTTGCTGACAATAATAGCGTATCTGCGGGAGCCGCTAGAAATTGCGTTGTGAATTGTCTTGTTTTCAAAATCGCCACATATGATCATACCTGCGATCACAGCTCCGAGAATACAGATCATGTTCATGTCCGAGAACATGAATTCGATACCTGTCATGCGGGTGTCAATTCTACCAAGCGGAATAAGATAAGCCATTACAGCCGTAATGATCGCACTTGCTGCTGATATACCTATCAAAACTTTGACCGCCTGTGATTTCATCAGCTTGAACACATCAGCCCGGATCAGATTAAGCATCACGCTCACCCCCTATACAAGAGATGAAGTAGTTTTCGAGCGTTTCACCTTCAACGTTAAACTTGGTGACAATAATGCCGTTTTCATGGATGGCCTTGGCGACCAGCTCCAGCTGATCTAGAAAATCATAGAGTTTGACCGTCCGATCCGGCATAACCTTATAGTTCAAGGTGCCAAGCTCCGTCTCCAGCACACTTGCCAGCTTCTCCGGCTGGTCACAGCGGATAAGAATATGGTGCCTACATCTTTCATCAAGCTGTTCCTGGGTAAGTGTCTGTTTAATCTCACCCTTATGAATAATGATATAGTTGGTCGCAGTCTGATACAGCTCAGGCAGGTTATGGCTGGAGATGAGAATAGCCATCTGCCGCTCTTCGCAGAGCTGCCTTAGCAAATTACGAATTTCGATGACACCAAGCGGGTCCAGTCCGTTAATCGGTTCGTCCAGAATGAGCACTTCCGGGCTGCCCAAGAGGGCAATTGCAATCCCAAGCCGCTGCTTCATCCCAAGCGAGAAGTCTCTTGCTTTCTTCCTGCCCGTGTCTGCCAGACCAACCAGTTCCAGCAGCTCATCCTCAATCTCCTTGTTAGGGACACCTCGCATCACCCGATGCAGCTTCAGATTCTGTTTGGCGGTCATATACGGAACAAATCCAGGGTGCTCAATCATGCAGCCCAGCCGTTTCCGCTCCTCTTGAAGCGCGTTCTCTCCGCTATGGCCAAAAAGCTCGATGCTGCCTTCTGTAGGGAAGGCTAGGCCAGCCAGCAAACGCATCAGCGTCGTTTTTCCAGCGCCGTTTTGTCCGATCAAACCGTAGATATGGCCTCCTTTTAAGCGGATGGAAACTTGGCGTAGCGCCGTATAATCACCGTAGTTTTTACTCAGATGATGGGTCTGCACAACGTACGAGTTCATTCTACTCACCTGCCCTTTCTGCCCCCAGTATAACGACCGCAAGTTTAGAAAAGGTTAAGGCTGACATTGAAAAAGTAAAGAAACCGATAAGTTAACCGTGATGTAGCCTGTATCCTAGTCCCCAAACCGTTTCTATGTACTCCTCTTCCGGGCTCACTTTTTTCAGCTTGCTCCTCAAATTGCTAATATGCGTCTTCACCGCATTGTCATCTCCGAGGTATTCGTCCTGCCAGACCGATTCGTACAAATTTGCTTTGGTGAACACCTTACCACCATGCTTGAGTAGCATCTCCAGTATCATATACTCTTTGGCAGTTAGCTCGACCTCTGTACCTCCCACCGTCACGCGTTTGGCACTCTCATCCAACAGCAGGTCTTTGTGTCGCAGTACCCTGCTTCCCGATTGCTCCCGCCTTGAACGGCGTAAATTGGACTCCACACGTGCCGCCACTTCCCCTAAATCAAATGGTTTCGTTATATAATCGTCCGCGCCCAGCTTCAGGAGATCGATTTTCGTACCTACCAGATCCTTCGCAGAAATGATAATGACAGGGGCATCGGAGAACTGGCGCATGTCCTTCAGGATTTCATCTCCGCTTTTATAGGGAAGCATAATATCGAGCAGAACCAGATCATACAATCCGGTGTGAATTTCCCGCAATCCATCCGCGCCTGTATAAGCAGACTGAACACGGTATCCTGCAGCAGTCAGCGACTCCGCCAGCATATGATTAACATCTTCCTGGTCTTCAATAATGAGGATCGTATTCATTAGGAACCTCTCGTTTCTATTGATTAGTCAAACAACCTTCATTCATGACAATGATCCGATCGGCTAGCGGAACTAGACCTAGACGATGAGTGATGAAGTCTTCCTTTTACAACAGCTTGAAAGTGTTGCTGCAGCTTATAGGTTCGTACCTCTTCAGCGCCTTGAATCGCTTCTTGAAACCAGCCCGAGCGTTAAAGGCAAGCTGAGCCAGCGAAAATACACCATGGCCATCATAATCTGCAGCGCGTTTGTAATAAACGCCAACAGCTTATCGTTTACCCCTGTTTGCGCATCCGTTACTCCGTTCAACAACCGCCCGGCAATATCGCTGCTATGATAACTTTCGATATGCTCTACCTTTTGAAGGTGAAGTTGGTGAAGATCATGTTTTTGCATATTGGTTATTGAAGCGTTTTTAATTTTTACTGTGACTTGAGTTTGCATGATATTGATGACCGTCTGCAGAACGATCGTTATTCCAGCGAGGTCAGTTCCATAATACACAAGATGGAGAGATTTGGACGTCGCTCCCGCCACAATATTTCGTATAGCCTCCAGGTAGCCCAGATTTACCAAAGTTCCGCAAAGAATAATTATAAATAATAGAATGTATTGGAATCTTTATATATATTTGTATCCCGACAACAATGATACAGGAACATAACTCAAGGTAACAAATAGTATAATCGTTTTTTATCCTCAGCTTTTTCAGCAAAAAGAAAAACCCCTTGATGTACAAGGGATTTCTTCTGTGGAGCCTACACCTACGATTAAGAATCGTAGACACGGTCTTATTCTATTATTAAGCCTTTCTCCACGACCTCCAAAGCCGCTTCCAATAATTTAGCGAACTCCAATCGGGTCACTTCTGCACTATAATCCATCAAGGATATATTGACCCCGACAATTACCCCGCCAAAGGTTCGGATCGCTGGATCATCTGAACTGCGTCCTAGTCGCTTGGCAACGATCTGAGTTAATAAGAGCATCATCTGTGTTAAGTTATTCATCGCTGCTGCACGCAGTTCCGGAACCGCCATGATCAATTGATTACGCTGGCGCGTTGTCTCCCATTCCTCATCCGTAATCTCCGTAATTCCCGAAATCATCGCATTCCGAACAGCTTCTAGCGGACTAAGCTCAAGTGATTGATTTTCAAAAGCATCCACAAGAAGAGGATCATAATTATCAGTTAACACTACATCCTCTTTGGTTGCAAAATAACGAAAAAAGGTGCTCGGAGAAATTTCTGCGGCTTCCGCAATTTGTTCAACCGTCGTAGCATGATAACCTTTCTCCTGAAAAAGCCTCAATGCATGCATCTGCACACTCGCCATCGTCTTCGCTTTTTTCCGCTCGCGCAATCCAATCTTTTGTTTCGTACTCTCAGGCATTCCTTCCACTCCTAACCAAGTCAAATCACATTCAACATGAACTCTATTTTCAATGAAAATAGAGTTCATGTCAAATTGTAGTTAAAAGTATAAACTAATGACTATCATGAATTCGCAATCGCATTATTCCTTCACTTCAAGAGTGGTAGTAGAGCTATTACGCTCGACTGGTCGTGTTCGAAAGAGGATTACTGTAACGTGCGGTTATGAGCTGCCAAGATGATACGGAATACGCACATCTTTGAACCCCTCCAATTACTGAAATTAACTTTCTTTTGATTATTTATTTTGAATGTAACGAGGTATCTTATCAGATGCTTGACTTACACTATACTCTCAAGCTTAGAGTTCTTCTTGCACCCGCTGCAAATCTACTTTAGAAAAGGTGAATAAGCGATGAAATATATAGCAGCCGTAATGATTGGGATATACAGTTAGTGAAGTTGCCGAGATGACAGGAATATCTGCACATACATTGCGCTATTATGACAAGCAGGGCTTATTGCCCTTTGTTGATCGGAATAAGGTAGGGAATCGTGATTCTAAAGATAGCGATTTTGAATGGCTAGGAGTCATCACCTGTCTGAAAAAAAGCGGGATGCCCGTGAAAAAGATCAGGCAGTATATTGAATGGTCTATGGAAGGAGACGCTACATTAAATTGAGCGTCTTGACGTGTTCGAAAACCACAAAAAGATTGTGATTGAGAAAATAGCTGAAATGCAAAATTATCTGGAAAAAATCGATTATAAGATTTGGTTTTACCAAACAGCGATTGAATCTGGAACAGCAGCGACACACACCCAAAATAATTGTGTATTTACAGAGGGGATGGTCTTACCAACGATTGCGAATCTTCATACACCAGAACAGCAGTAAGCTATCCTGGCTGTCTACGCAAAAAATCTTCAAGCTTCTCCCTATTTGACGATAAGGATATACTACCTGAAGGTGTTTCGCCTAACGTTATTGGTTTGCTTAATTTACACTTAGCTACTAACCAGTAGAATGCCTGAATAAACACGCTACTCCACCATCTTAGGACTAACATAAAATCAGGCCAGCCAGAAGTTCCTGGCTAGCCTGATTTTACGAAAACTGCCCCCTCAGCCTTTTTATCGCTTGGTCTTCCCAGAACTTGGGGACAGCCTCGTTTTTATCCAATTACTAGATTAAGCTAGATTTTTGCAGCAGCTTTGCTACAATTTTGGCAACTTCCGCTCTCGTAATTGCATCCTTCGGTGCAACGGTAGTATCACTCTTACCTGTAACGATACCTGCTTTTACAGAAGCAGCGATGCTTTCCTTCGCCCATGCGGAGGATTGGGACGAATCTTTAAATGTGGCAAGCAGCGTATCTACTTCACCCTCTTTAAATTCCACTTTCAAGCCAGTAATTGTCATAGCTCTTGCAATCATGGTCATGGCCTGTTCACGAGTGATTGGATCCATCGGCCCAAATTCACCGCCATTGTAACCATCAATAATACCGAACTCATGCGCAATCTGGATCGACTCCGCATACCAAGCTGTATCCTTCACATCGCTGAACGGGTTACCTTTGGAATCCCCATGCTTCAAGCCTAAGGCCCGTACTACAATAGCAGCAAATTCTGCACGGGTGATGTCTCTAGCCGATGTGAAATGTTCTTTGTCAGTACCAAATATCACAAGTCTGGAAGCCAGATCATTTACCTCTGCTTTGGCCCAGTGACTCTCCACATCCTTGAATTTCAGCGGGTGGTTCACAAGTGTAAAGATACCGTTGTATAGGCTTTGAATTTTGGCATAAGGTACCCCGTTGATTGATTCGATCATGGTTGGGATATGTGCCATTTGTCCGTTTTCACGGATATATACACCTGTAGTTACGTTATCTGGGTTAATACCGCTGGAAAGCTTGATAAGTCTTGTTATATAACGGTTAAATACGTCGACGTTCACAACTTTCCCGTTATAACTTCCAGCAACTTCGAACTTCACTGGAGTGATGAGCATGTCCGCTTGGCCGTTCTTAACTTGTTCTTTCATTTGTGCAGCAGTCGTAGCATCTGCAATAGAAATGGCAAGTCTGAACTTCACATTGTCCATATCTGACGGACTTCCCAATGAATCCAGCAGTCCCTTGAGATGGATTGCAGTGACTGGAAGAATATACGTTGCATTTTCTGTTTCAAAACGGAGTACGTTTGACTTCTCGTACATCAATTTTAGAAGCTGGCCATTGATCTCAACTTCAACGTTATTGGTTACAGAAACTGGAGGCACAGTCAAAGTACTTTCCGCCTTCTCTGCTTGAAGCTTTTGAATGATAGCCTCATTATCCACAACGATTGTAGTGACATCCTTATTGGCAGTCCCGCGAACCTCAAGCTTGGCTGTGTCCTTTTGGATGACACCATTGATATATAGATCGATCAGGCCATTTACGGCTTTAATATCACCCTTCTTAACAATCAACAACATGAATTTCACGATTCTGTTATTACTGTCCACCTCATAAACAGCAATGTATTTATTGACTTCCGCATCTGCTCCCTTAATATCGCTTCCCGCAACGTAAGGGTCTAGCACGCCTGCGCCTGTAGGGGCCGCGTCACCGATTCTAGGGGCAGTAATCGTGCTGGAAGACACTTTAACAACCAAATGATTTCCTTTGCCGATATGATCAGCCATTACACTGGTAGTACCAGCTGTGCCGCCCGGGTTAAGGGATGGGGAAGGTGCAAAATCATTTAATTTTACAGTACCGCCACCACCTGAGCCGCCACTCGGGCTACCATTTGAAGTCTCATTTGAAGTGAAATTGACAAACTGGAAGCGGCTAAATCGATTGATTTGAATTTCCAGCCCAACCGGCTGTCCATTTTCATACTGGACCACACCTGACAGAAGTTCGGTCGTTCCATCCGTATGCTCAACGAATACTTTCAAAGCGTCCAAGAAAGCCTGCTTATTCTGTTCAGGTATTGTAATTCCATAAAGCGGAATGACAACCTTGGTAGCAAAACCTGAGAAATTCGTTTCAATCTTTCTCGGAATGCTCAAAATTTGAATACTCTTTCCTCCGGCGCTTTGATTCACCAGACTATTACTTGTGAGAGCATTCTTCGCTTCATTTTGTTCCTGAGCATCTTTGATCGGAACGAGTCTGAAGTATAAGTCCGTTCCTCTATCTGCTGAATCTTTTAATGCCGCAGCGCTCAGCTTGATACTGCCTTCATCCGTCCTAATCTCCAGTAGTGCGTTTCTATCAGCTATAGCCGCTACAGCCAGTGAAGGAATTTCGATAGCGAATTCATCGGCCTTATCCACCAGAGCATGTTGTAACTGAATAGCAATTGTACGTTTGCTCTCATCTTTTTCTGATGGATTGATAGCATCTGTCAAACCTTCTACTTTCGACGGGTCGATGATAACCGTGTCGATTCTGGAGCCATTACTCAGGGTTGTCCGCAAGATCATGAACTCGTCACGGCTGGAAGTACCGCTTGGGTTGACGCTCGCTTCCGCCTGTCTTCCAGTCGGCTGTCTCGTCTGATCCGCTTCCTTCCCGACCGTTTTATTTTTCACAACCATAAGGAACGTTTTAGTAATGGAAGCATTCCCTTTTCTAATCACAGCCGTCAAAAGTACATTCTTATCGCTGTTCTGCGGTCGGTTGACGGAGCCATAGGCTTTCCCGTTCTCAAGAGAGACCCCGATCGTTCCAGTGTCTAGCGAGGTCCAGGTGATGTTGGTGCCGTAAAGTCCTTGACCCAGCAGCGTAAACTGACTGGTAACGGATTCCCACGTATCTCCCTCTGTGAACGCAAATGCCTTCTCCGCACTCAAGTCTTTTGCCGCCTCACGGACAGCATCTTCATCCGACATTCGAATGACTTTAACGATAAAGGTTCTTGTGGTTTGAGCTCCTGTGAGATCATCCGTAATCGTTGCGGTCAAGGTGACGTATACATCCGTATCGTATGCTCCTGCCCGGTTTACACGCCCGTTCGGTTTGACCACTTCAGGATGGCTGGAAGTCCATGTAACCGTTGTGTGCCCGGACTCGCCTTTAGCAGGCAAGTACAGCGTTTTGGTCACATGCTCTGCGTTGTCCCCCTCTTGATAACCAATGCTCAAGTTATTCTTATCATTGTTCAGATCTCCAGACCCTGACTTCACATCTTTGTCTGTGATCACAATTAGGCTGAACTTCACGACTTTGCCTTCGCTGTCCACTTCATAGATACCAACGTAGCGGTTGACCTTCGCATCCACTCCCGGGATATCGCTTCCCGCCGTGTATGGATCGATGATTCCGGTTCCTGTTGGTACCGCATCGCCGGTATTCGGCGTTTCAATCATAGTCGAGGACACTTTTACTACTAAGTGATTCCCGGTTGCTGGCGTTACATTCGGGATTCCGGTGGTTCCCGGCTCAGTACCTGGACGTGGCACTGGCGTTGGTTCAAACTCCGGCACGGCTGCTCCATTGTTAATATCTTTGGATTCCAGCACGATCAGGCTGAACTTTACAACTTTACCTTCGCTGTCGACTTCATAGATACCTACGTAGCGGTTAACTCTCGCATCCACTCCTGGGATATCGCTGCCCGCTGTATATGGATCAATGATTCCGGCTCCTGTTGGTGCCGCATCGCCGGTATTCGGCGTTTCAATCATAGTCGAGGACACTTTTACTACTAAGTGATTCCCGGTTGCTGGCGTTACATTCGGGATTCCGGTG